>NZ_JBIRGP010000024.1:0-58644 GCF_044328075.1 Streptomyces sp. NPDC017991
GCGTCCCGGAGCCGCCTCCCGGACCCGCGCCCGGCGGTTCCGACCCGGAGGGACCCGCGCGCCCATGGGCGGTCCGTCCTCCGGGCCGGCCGGGGGGGGGGGGGGGGGGGGGGGGGGCGGGGGGCCCCCCCCCCCCCCCCCCCCCCCCCCCCCCCACGTCGGTTCCGGGGTCCACCCGGTCGCCTCCGGCCGTCGTGCGCACCCCGGCCTACGGCAGCCGCCAGTCCACCGGCTCGGCACCTTGCCGCGTCAGCAGGTCGTTGGCCCTGCTGAACGGCCGGGAGCCGAAGAAGCCGCGGTCGGCCGACATGGGTGACGGATGCGCCGACTCCACGGAGGGCAGGTCGCCCAGCAGCGGCCGGGCGTTGCGGGCGTCGCGCCCCCACAGGATCGACACCAGCGGCTTGTCGCGGGCCGCCAGCGCCCGGATGGCCTGCTCGGTGACCTCCTCCCATCCCTGGCCCCGGTGCGCGGCCGGCTTGCGCGGGGCTGTGGTGAGTGCCCTGTTGAGCAGCAGCACGCCCTGCCGGGTCCAAGGGGTGAGGTCCCCGTTGGACGGCCTGGGCAGCCCCAGGTCCGTATGCAGTTCCCTGTAGATGTTCTCCAGGCTGCCCGGCAGGGACCGCACCTCGGGCGCCACCGCGAAACTCAGCCCGATGGCCATCCCCGGCGTGGGATAGGGGTCCTGACCGAGAATCAGGACGCGGACGTCGTCGAAGGGCTGCTGGAAGGCCCGCAGCACATTCGCCCCGGCCGGTAGGTAGGTCCGGCCGGCCGCTATCTCGGCCCGGAGGAAGTCGCCCATCGCGGCGATGCGTTCGGCCACAGGTTCAAGGGCCTTCGCCCAGCCTGCTTCAACAAGTTCGTGTAAAGGTCGTGGAGCCACGGCGCGTCACTCTACTGGCTCACACCAGGGCCTCACATACGCCCGGTGCATACCCGGCACAGGCGGGAAGGCCACCCGCGGGAATCGTCCCCGCGCGCTACCCTTCCTCCTCACCGAGGGAAGAGGTGGAGCTTGTCGCGTCCAGTGGACTGGCGGCTGCCGTGACCGTTCCCGGCAGCGGGCCGGGCGGCGGGTCCGGGGTTCTGGGGGTGGACTCCGGCGGGTCGGGGCTGCGGGTCGTCCTGGCTGTCGACGGGGGCCGGATCACGGCCCCCCTGACGTCCGGTGAGCCGGTGCGCACCGGCCCCCGCGGCATCGACGCCGGACATCTGCTCGGCCAGCTGCTGCCGATGGCCCGGCGGCTGATGGCGGACGCCGGGGTCGGTACGCTCCGGGCCGTCACCGTCGGGGCCGCCGGCCTCACCACTTTGGGTGACTCGCTGCGCGCCGAGCTGCCGTCGGCGCTGGCCCGCGAACTCGGCGTACGGCGGCTGGCGCTGGTCGCCGACGCCGTCGCGGCGTACACGGGCGCGCTGGGGCAGCGGGTGGGCACGGTCGTCGCCGCCGGTACGGGGATGATCGCGATCGGCACGGACCTGCGTGAGTGGCGCAGGGCGGACGGCTGGGGCCATCTGCTCGGTGACAGCGGCAGCGGGGCCTGGATCGGCCAGGCCGGCCTCGACGCGGCCCTGCGCGCCTACGACGGGCGGCCCGGCGGCTCGGCGCCGCTCCTGGCCCGTGTCGAGGCGGTGTTCGGCTCCGCTCCGGCGGTACCGGGCCGCCTCTATCCGCGCCCGGACCGGCCCGCCGTCCTGGCGTCCTTCGCGCCCGAGGTGGCCGTCTGCGCCGACGGTGGCGACCCGGCCGCGATCGGCGTCCTGGCCGCCGCGGCCCGGCACATCGCCGACTCGGCCGCCGCGGTGTGCCCCACGGAGGCGGACGCGCCCTCCGCGGGAACCGAAGGAGCGGGTGAGGTGCGCCTCGCGCTCACGGGCGGGCTGTTCAGGATGGGCGACCCCCTCCTCGTACCGCTGCGGGCCGCGCTGGCGGAGCGGCTGCCGTACGTGCGGGAGGTACCGGCCGCGGGCGACCCGCTCGACGGGGCCGTCGGCATCGCCGTCGAGCTGGCCGACGACCGGCTCACGCTGCCGCGCGACGACAGCATGCTGTTCGTCGTACGGGACATCTCGGATGCCGCGGATGCGTCGGACAACCGTTCGCAAGATCGCTCTCCGTGATCCACAGATAACCAGGGAGATCGCTCCGCGCGTAACTCATCAGACAAAACCGGACGGATACCGCTCACCTGCACCCTCCCCGAACAGGGGAGCCCAGGAAACCAGTAACATTCGGCGCCATGAGCTCCCCCACTGGGCCCGCGTCCGGCCTGCCAGTACGAATGCCGCGACCCCGCCAGCCCGGTCGGCACCGCCGGCCGGAACCGCTGGCGGCTCCCGAGGGCGCGCCCGCGCTCGTCCTCGCGGTGCCGGGCACGCCCAGCGCCGCCACCCGCAGCCTCGTCGAGGAGGTCGTGAGCATCGCGCGCTCCGAGCTGCCCGGCCTCGACGCCAGGATCGGGTACCTCGACGGGGACGACTCCGAGTTCCCCACCCTCCAGTCGGTGCTCGCGCACGCCTCCGAGGAGCGCGCGCAGCGCTTCGAGCAGGCCCGCGCGGCCGGTGTGGACGTGGTGGAGCCCGACGGGCCCGTCGCCGTGGTCGTGCCGCTGCTCGCCGGTCCGGACAACGCGCTGCTGCGCCGCGTCCGCCAGGCCGTCATGGACAGCCGTGTCGCGGCCGACCTGACGGATGTGCTCGGCCCGCACCCGCTGCTCGCCGAGGCGCTGCACGTGCGTCTGTCCGAGGCGGGTCTGGCGCGCGCCGACCGGGCCAGGCTGTTCACCGTGGCGACCGCCGCGGACGGCATCATCCTGGCGTCGGTGGGCGGTGACGAGGCCGTGCAGGCGGCCGGGATCACCGGCATGCTGCTCGCCGCGAGACTCGCCGTGCCCGTGATGGCGGCGGCGCTGGACGAGGAGGGCTCGATCGCGGCCACCGCCGAGCAGCTGCGCAACTCCGGTTCCCAGCAGCTGGCGCTCGCCCCGTATCTGATCGGCCCCGAGCTCGACCCGGGGCTGCTCGACGAGGCCGCGAAGGAGGCGGGCTGTTCCGCCGCCGAGGCGCTGGGCCCGTACCCGGCGATCGGCAAGCTGGCGCTCGCCAAGTACACGTCGGCGCTCGGTATCGCGCCGCCGCAGCCGCAGGGCGCGCCGGTCCGCTGACGCGCCGGCCGGGCGCTCCCGCACAGGCATCAACCCCGAAGGGCCCGCTCCGTCTCCGGAGCCGGGCCCTTCGGGGTTGCCGAACCTCTCGGGGAGCCTCTCCACAGCCCCTCGGCGTAACTGATCAGTCGAGCACCACGCAGGACGCCGCGGGCGCCTTGACCGACCCGCCGCGCCGCGGGATGCCCGTGTCGGGGTCCACCGAGAACCACGCGACATGCCCCGACCGCTCGTTGGCCACGTACAGGAAGCGGCCCGTCGGGTCCAGGGCCAGTGCGCGGGGCCAGGTGCCGCCGCAGGAGACCGTGGCGACCAGTTCCAGGCCCTCGTCGGGCGCGCCGGTCGCGAGCACGGAGACGACGTCCTGGCCGCGCGTGGCGGTCCACACGAAACGGCCGTCGGGCGACACGACGATGCCGGACGGGTAGGCGTCGCCGTCCGGGAGGTCGGCCAGCACGGAGGTCTCCCCCACCGGCCTGAGCGCGCCTTCGACGGCGTCCCAGCGGCAGGCGGTGAGGGTCGGCGAGAGTTCGTTGAGGACGTACGCGCGTTCGCCGTCCGGGTGGAACGCCAGGTGGCGGGGTCCCGAACCGGGCCGCAGCGCGATCTCCCGGTGCAGCGCGAGCGTGCCGTCGCGCAGCGCGCACACCCGGACCGAGTCGGTACCGAGGTCGACGCTCACCGCCCACCGGCGGCTCGGATCGGGCTGGACGTGGTGGGCGTGCGGGCCCTGCTGGCGCTGGGTGTGCGGGCCCGCGCCCTCGTGCCGCAGCACACCGGAGACCGTGCCGAGGCTTCCGTCGTGGCGCACGGGCAGGGCGCTGACGCTGCCGGAGCCGTAGTTGGCGGTCAGCACATGACCGTCGAAGAGGCTCAGATGCGTGGGCCCGCTGCCGCCGACCCGCGTCGGCGGACCGGCCAGGGCCGGCTCGTCGCCCTTCACCCGGTAGGCGGCGACCGCGCCCTGTGTCGTCTCGCTCACCGCGTAGAGCATGTCCCCGCCGGGCGACAGGGCCAGGTACGAGGGGTCGGCGACGCTGTTCACGGCGCTCAGCAGCGTCAGCGCGCCGGTGTCCCCGTCCACGGCGGCGGTGAGCACGCCCAGGCCTCCCGCCGCCGTGAAGGAGCCGATGTACGCCCGCCGCTGCCGTCCGCCGCCGCCGTCCGTCACTGCGTCCCCTCTCGGTGCCACGTCATTGCCACGCCCTTCTCACGTTCTTGGAGGCGACGGTAGCAGCGAATGGCCTAGACCAAACGGCTGGACGGGCCGGGCCGCCTGCCTCCCTACGGCGCGCGTACGCGGGATACTGTGCCACCGCCTCACGGGTGCGGTCGGTGTGATGACGCGTGGCGTCGACGTACGTGCGGGCGAGCGCCCCCGCCCCGTCGCCTGACGTAACTCCGTCGGTGTGACGCGTACCGGTCTCCGCGCTTGGGCAGGTCCCGGGGGTCCGATTCCGGGCGATTCGCGGTGTCGGCTCAGTGCGCAAGGGCGATCCGAGGGGGCTGTGCGGTGACATCGGTGACGGTGGTTCACGGGGTGGGTCAGCAGTTCTCGGGGCCGGGGCTGCTGCGGAGCCCCGTCGCGGACGCACTGCGCGACGGAGTGGAAATCGCGGGCGGCCCGGTGCCCGGCACCCGGGACATCGGGGTGGCCTTCTACGGTGATCTGTTCCGTCGGCAGCCGGACAGGGACAAGGGAGGTGAGACGCGCGATCCCGACGAGGCGGACGGCGACTTCGAGCGGCAGCTCGCGCTCCTGTGGTGGTCCAGGGCGGCCGACGTGGACCCGCACAACGTCCAGCCACCGGGTGACCTCGCCGGCGCCAAGGCACGGACGCCGAGGACGGTCAAGGCGGCACTCCGCTCCCTGAGCATGTCCCGGTTCGCGACACGCCTCACGGAGCCCGTGCTCTTCCGCCTTCTGAGCCAGGTACGGGACTACCTCACCGACGACGACATGCGCAGGCAGGTGCTCGGCAGAGTCAGTGAGGGGATCGGTGCCGACACGCGCGTAGTGGTGGGGCATTCCCTGGGCTCCGTGATCGCATACGAAGCGCTGTGCGCCGGGGCCGGCCCGTCGGTGCGTACGTTCGTCACCCTGGGCTCACCACTGGGCATTCCGCTCGTGTTCGACCGGCTCACTCCCGCCCCACGAGACGGCGTCGGAGCGTGGCCGCATGGCGTGCAGCGGTGGACCAACATCTGTGACCCCTACGACGTGGTGGCCCTGCGGGAGAAGTTGTCCGGCGTGTTCCGCTCACGGGAAGAGGACGTGCGAGATGTGTCCCTCGACGACGACAGCTCCTCTGCCGTGAAAGACCGCAAGGTCGACAACGGCTGGCGCGCCCACGACCTCGGCCGCTACCTGACCGCGAGTGTCACCGGACGGGCGATCGGCGAAGGGCTCGCCTCATGAGCGGCCTGTTCTTCGCGGCGGGATCGGCCGACTACGCGCACGACGGCCTGTGCGAACTCAGCGGGGTGCCAGGTGATGTGGAACGTGTGCAACGGCTCTTCACCCAGCCCCTGAAGTACGGCGGCGCCCCCGCCATGCTGAACGAAAGCGCCGGCACGTTGCGCGGCACGCTGGGAGGAGAGCCGGACAGCTACTTCGACGGCGACGACACCGTGATCGTCTACTACACGGGTCACGGCGAAGGCATCAACGGCCGGCACTATCTCCTGTGTGCCGACACCGACCCGGGCCGACCCGCGGCCACCGCGCTGGGTACGGACGATCTGGTTCGGCTGATGCACGAGCGCGGGGCCCGCAGGCTCCTGCTGATCATCGACACCTGCTACGCGGCGGTCGGCGGGGCCGACAGCGTCAGAGAAGCGGCCCACAGCGTGGCCCTGGACCTCGGCCAGCGCCCCGAGGTGTACGTGGACAGGCGGCTGAAGGCGTTCTCGGTGATCTCGGCCGCCCGGGACTACGAACGCGCGCTGGACTCCCGGTTCTCCCAGGCGTTGGTTCAGGCGGTGTCGAGTGAGGCGTGCGGTGGCACCCGGCCGGAGCGGCTCCTGCTGGAGGACATCGTCGATCACGTCAACCGGGTACTGAGGGAATCCGGTACGAGCCAGCACGCCACGCATGCGACGCTGCTGAGCGATCCCGAGGGCCACCCGTTCTTCCCCAACCCCCGCCGCGCCGACGAGACACCGCCCGACGGCTTGTCCCTCGCCGAGCAAGGTGCCTGGGTGAAGTCCCGACGCGACGCCGCGGAACGGCGACAGCACCAGCACCAGCCGTTCGAACCGAACGTTCTCGTCGGCCGCGCCGAAGAGCTGGCCCGCCTTGTGACCTGGAGCGCCGCTCGGGCCGCGCCCCGGCGCCGGCTCGCGGTCACCGGTTCACCCGGCAGCGGCAAGTCGACGCTGCTGCAGGCGTTGTCGCTTCGGCTCGCGCAGCGGACCGGCGCACCGACCGCGGCACCGGCGACTCACCTGTTCTTCGACATCCGGCACCGTTGGCTGGAGGACCTGATCAGTGAGATCGCCGTGTCCGAGGGCGCCCCTCCCGACACTCCCTCTGACCAGCTTGAGGCCGGGCTGCGCACACGTGTGACGCCGTACGTGCTGCTCGTGGACGGTGTCGAAGAAGCCGGAGCACCGGGCGATACCACCGAACCCGAAAGGGTCGCACGCTCTCTCAACGGACTGGCGGCACGGGTCGGTCAGATGCGGGTGATCGCGACCTGGCATCCCAGGGACCACGATGACGTGCTCGGTGACCTGCACTCTCACGACGATGTAGACCTCGACCGAACGGCGGACGACGACAAGGGCGCGCTGGAGGAACTCGCGACGCGTCTGCTGCTCGAACCGGACGGGCCGGGCAGCAGCAGCGGCTGGTCCCCGGAGCAGGCACAGGATGCCGCTCCCGGCGTCGTCCAGCGGTCCGGGGGCAACCACCTCGTGCTGCGCCTGGAAGTCCAGCGGCTGACCGCGTCGGCAGCGACCCCGCCCGCGCCGACGGACTCCGACGACCGTCTGACGGTGCCCCAGGCCTTCCTGCGGGCGCTGGATGCGCGTTGCCCGGATCCCGCGGTGCACGCGCTGCTGACCGGACTCGCTTTCGCCCACGGCACAGGCCTGCCGTGGGCGGGCGGCCTGTGGCCGGACACCGTCTCCCGCATGCTCAACCTGTCGCTCAAGGACGACGACGTGCGGAACGTACTCAAGTTCGCGGCTCCCTTCGTGACCGAGGCGGTCGACAGCGCCGGCCGCTCGGTCTACCGGCTGCACCACGAGGAGTACGCCCGGACACTCCGTGCACAGGCACCCCGCGACAGCGCTGAGCGCATGCTGAAGGCCCTTGAGGGGGAACTCGTCAGGCGCGAGAAGCTCGTTGAGGAGGAACCCGGACGCTCACTGGACCCGTACCTGGTGGAGCATCTCCCCCGGCACCGGGGATCGCCGCCGAAACAGCCCGACCCGGTCGCCCCGGCCGTTCCCGAGCCGGACTTCGAAGATCTGGTACAGGCTCTGCATGTCTTGCTCAGGCGTCATTTCCTCCGTCTCGGCGAGTCCTTCCCGCACCTGCGTGAGCTGCTTCGCACCACGATCCTCATCACCACCTTGCGGACGCCCAGAATCGAATCCGTCCAGGACGAACGGGGGTTCAAGAAGGTGACAGTACGAGCGGCCCCCGGCGAGAGTCTTCACGTCACCGAATTCTGACGGCGCTCCCCGCGTCACTCCTCGTCCCGTAGCCGGGCCGCCAGGGAGATCAGTGGTTCGGTCAGGTCGGGGTGGCCCGCGGCGGTCAGGCGGGCGACCGCCGCGTCTACGCGGGTGAGGGCGGGGGCGGGGCGTTCCAGGTAGATGCCCTCCACGGCGCCCGCGAGACGGACGCTCTCGGCCCACTCCTCGGCCCGTTCATCGGCCCGTTCATCGGCGCGGTCCCGCTCCGGGCCCGGCTCGCCGAGCAGGGCGAGGGCCTTGTTCAGAGCGGCCAGGGCGTCCTCGTACGCACCGGCGTAGGCGTTGACCCGCCCGTGTTCGTACGCCAGGGCGGTGTCCAGGGAGCGGCCGTGCGCCTCGTACCCGGCGGTGCGGGCCTCGTCGGCGATCCGGCCGGCGGCCGAGAGGAGGGCGAGGGCGTCGGCCAGACCGTCGGCACCCTGCTGCTGGGCCTGGAGTCGGGCCAGTTCGCGCAGGCAGTTGCTGATCTGCTCGTAGCGCGGGTCCCGGGCGTGGGCGGCGAGCGCCTGGTCCGCCACCTCGCGGGCCCGGCCGAAGTCGCCCGACTCACCGAGGAGTACGGCCGTCTCCGCGGCGATCATGGCATGGCTCCCCGGGTCGTCGTCCCAGTCGGCCGACTCGGCCGCGAGGGCGACGAACTCCGCCGTCGCCGCCTTGAGATCCTCCCCCGCGTGCAACGCGCGGGCGCGGGTCAGGCGCAGCTGGGCCAGGATCCGGTCGTCCAGTTCCCCGGCGGCGGCGTCCGGTTCGGCCAGCAGGGAGTCGAGCAGTGCGATGCAGTCCTCGACACGGCCCAGGTCGAGACTGAGCTGGGCCGCGTTGACGTAGGCGCAGAACGCGTCCGTCCGGCTGCCGCGGCGCAGGTTCGCCTCGGCGGAGAGCGTCAGGTGCCGCAGGGCCTCGTCGGGGCGGCCCAGGTGCATGCAGGCCTCGGCCAGATCACTGTGGAGGCGGCTGGTGCCGACCGCGTCGGCCGTCCGGTCCGCGGCCAGCCGCAGGCCTTCGGTGAGATCCGCGTGGGCGGTCTGCGCGTCCCGCAGGCCGAGCTGGAGCCGGCCGCGCAGACCGAGCGTACGGGGCAGGTGCCAGGCGGGCCCCTGCGCCTTCAGCCGGTCGAGCAGGGCGTCGATCTCGGCGACGGCGGCGGGCAGGTCGCCGGAGAGGGCGTGGGTGCTGGCCCGCAGCAGCAGGGCGCTGGAGACCTGCCCGGTGATGTCGTGCCGGGCCGCGAACGTGTGCAGCAGGTCGGCCTCGGCGAAGACCGGCGCGACATGCTCCTCGCTGCGCGAGGTCTGCAGGCGCAGGCCGAGCGCGGTCGCCCGCATCCGCAGCAGACGGGCCTCCTGGTAGGGAGCGAGGCCGGGGGTCTCCTCGTGCAGGCGGACCATGGCGGCGTGGGCGGCGGTCAGTGCGGCGGCCTTCTCCTCGGCTGCGTCGGCGGCTGTTGTGCCCGTGACATCGGCGGGTGTGGTGCCCGTGACGTCGGCGGCTGTCGCATCCGCCGCGTCGGTGGCCGTCGCGTCCGCCGCCTCGGCGTCCGGCGCGGGGATCTCGGCGGTGGCGAGCAGGGCGCTGACACGGGCGAGCGCCGCGTGACCGGGCTCTCCGGCGTCGTCGTAGAGCCCCGCGGCCTCCTCGTGGAGGTCGGCGGCGTCGGCGAACTCGTCCTTCTCGCCCGCCCGGTTCCCCTCCTCGGCCAGCAGGTCCGCGCGCAGCCGTACGAGCGGTCCCACGGCCGGGTCGTCGGGGTGGAGGTAACCGCGGGCCGTGACGAGCGTACGCAGCCGCGCCCAGCAGGCCTGTGCGTCCGGGTGCCCCTGCTCGTCCAACGTCCTTGCGCGCACGATGAGTTCGGGCAGCGAGTCGGGGACGGCGGCGGCCGTACGGGCGGCGGGTACGGTGACCGGGCCGGCCGGGGCCATGTCGTCCAGGCCGCGGGGGCGCAGGGTCAGTTCCAGCGACTCCAGGAGCGGGGCGCGGTCGAGCCGGGTCCTGCGGCGGTCGGCGTGGGCGGTGGTCCCGTTGCGGGTGTCGAAGCGGGCCGCGAGGTCGTCGGCACGGCCCTTCACCTCGGCGCGCAGACCGGCCACCGTCCAGGTACGGCCCGCGTACCCGGCGGCGGGCAGTGCGTCGTGGCCGAGGAGTCCGACGCGCTGGAGGAGGACTTCCACACCGGTGAGGAAGTCGAGCTGGTCCAGCGGCGACTCGACCTCGTCGAACAGGTTCCGGTTCTCGGACAGCAGTTCCAGGCCGCGTGCCTCGTTGCCCGTCAGCGCGCAGAACTCCAGGTGCCGGCCGACCTCCCCGGCCATCGACGGGTTGCGGCGGCAGCCGCGGTAGCCGGCGAGATGCAGTTCGCGTGCCCGGTCGGTGCTGCCGGTGCCACCCGTGGTGCTGCCGGTGCGCAGCAGGGGCAGCAGCGCGTACGACAGGGAGCGGGCCGGTTCCTCCTGGCAGGACTCCTGCCCGGCCAGGACGGGCTCCCAGGCGCGCAGGGCCCGTTCGTCGTCGCCCGCCGCGAGGTGGAAGCGGGCGCGCTCGCAGATCTCGCAGGCCTCGCAGTCGCTGAGCCGGGTGCGGGTGCGGGCCGCCCACAACTCGTAGGCGGAGGTGGTGTCCTCGCCCGTGTGGGCGGCCAGCTGGTACGCCTGTCCGTAGTAGGGCTGGAGGCCGAGGCCCTCCTTCTCGTAGCGGTCGCGCATCTCCGTCAGCCACTGGCGCAGGGCGGTCAGCGGTATCTCGGGCAGCGCGCGCAGCGCGTTCGCCACCCATTTGAACCGCCAGAACAGCAGGTGCCGCAGGCGCTCGTCGAAGACGTCGGGCTGCTCGTCGAAGAGGGTGAGCAGCCGGGCGAAGACGACGGGCGACTTCCTGGGTTCGGAGCCGTAGGTGTACGCCTCCTGGAGTTCGAGGAGTGCGTGGACGAGCGGGACGGGGTCGTCGAACCGCTCGGCGGCGTCGACGAGTTCCTCGGCCGTGACGGTGCGGGTGCGGCCGTAGGGGCGCCGGTCGTTCTCCTTGAGCGCCTGGTACAGCTCGTCGGTGTTCTGGGGGTGGGGTGCGGTCGGCATCGTCAGCTGTCCTTGCGCAGGGCGTGGGCGAGCAGGTCGAGGAACGAGCGGTTGATGAGGCTCGATTCGGCGGGCCTCAGCGGGCGCCGGGACAGCATCGCGGCCTGCCCGTAGAGGGCTTCGGCGCTGGTGCGGGCCAGTTCGGGTTCGCCGATGGCGACGGCGGTGCGCACCAGCGGGTTGAGCTGGTTGAGGATCAGCTGGGCCCGCGGAGCCTCCTGGCGCAGGGCGCCGAGGATGTCGCCCCACAGACCGCCCTCCTGCTCACGGGCGAGCTGGGAGCGGGTGCGCTCGTGCCGGGCCTCGCGGCTGTCGACGAGGAGGGCGGGGGCGGAGGCCGGGTGGAAGGTGCGCAGCGCGACGTCGCAGTCGAAGACCGCGAGGGCGTCACGGGCCTGGGCGAGGTAGGCCGCGGCGGCGAGTTCCGTCTCCCGGTCGACCGGGTCGAGGTGGGCGGTGAGGGTTTCCGGGTCGAGGTCGGCGACGCTTGCCCCGGGCCTGATCTCGGGCAGCCGGTGGACCAGTTCGCGGTCGTAGGTGTAGCCGCCGTTGACGACGCCGAGTCCGGCGGCCGAGGCGATCGCGGCGACCTGCCGGAACTCCTCCACGCTCGACGTCACGAGCACGGTGCGGTGGGTGCGCGCGAACTCGTCGAGGGTGGTGTGCCCGTCGGTGGTCTCGAACGGCAGCCAGGGCAGCAGCATCCGCAGGATCTCGTCGTCGTGCACCGCGAGGGACTTCACGGCCAGGTGGTGGGCGTGGAGGAAGCGGGCGAGCAGGTCCGGGTCGCTGGCGGCGGCCCGGGCTATCCACGCGCGCAGCCGCTCGGCGAGGGCGTCGCGGACGGCGGCGAGCGTGTCGTCCTCGTACAGGGACTCGCGGGACGCCGTCGGGCGCAGGCTCTCGGCGTCGACGACACAGCGGACGAAGAACGCCCACTCGGGCAGTATCTCCTCGGCCTGCTCGGACAGCAGCATGCCCTTGACGTGCACGCGGTGGCCGTTGCGGCGCCCGGCCGGCACGGTCTCGGGCAGTACGCACGCGATGCCCTTGAGGCCCACGGCGGGCAGGTCGAGTTCGATGGTGTCCAGCGGCGTGAACCCGAAGACCTCCTTGCCGTACGCGGCCAGCGCGCGGGAGCGGGCTCCCGGTGTGGGGTACGTACGTACCCAGGGCGCGGGCTCGGGGTTGACGGCGGCGCCCGCACCGTTGCTCTTGGCGTCGCCCGTGCCGCCGCCCGTGCCGTCGTCGAAGGTCACCGGGTGACGCAGCAGGGAGCCGAACTGCCGTGCCAGCGCGTGCACCTGGGCCGGGCGGGTCCACTCGCCCGCGTCGGCGCGCGGCGTGAGCGTGACGGTGGTGCCGGGCCGGGGGCGGGCTGTGGCGGGCAGGACGCGGACGGTGTAGCTGCCGTCGCCGCGGCCCCGCCATTCGACGGCGGGTGCGTCGGGGGTGCGGGCGGAGCGGCTCAGGACGTGGATCTCGTCCGCGACGAGGAAGCAGGAGAGCAGGCCGATGCCGAACTGGCCTATGAAGTCGCCGCGTTGCTCGGTGATCTTTCCCCAGCCTCGGACGGGTTCGTCCGCGGAGGCCTCCAGGGCGCGCTTGCTGCTGCGGCCGATGGTGGCGAGGAAGGTGTGCACGTCGGCCTCGGTGAGACCGACGCCGTCGTCCTCGACGCGTACCACCGAACCGTTCGCATACAGGCGGATGCCGAAGGGGTCGTCGGGCGCGGGCTCTTCGAGAGCGTGCCGGGCGGTCAGCGCGTCCACCGCGTTCTGCAGAAGTTCGCGCAGGTAGACGCGGGGACTGGAGTAGAGGTGGTGGGAGAGGAGATCGACGAGGCCGCGCAGATCCACCTGGAAGGTGCGGTCGGCGCCGGCCGGGTTCGATGCGGTGTCGGGCAGAGTCATCGGGCAGTCCGGAGGGGGAGGGGCAGAAGATGCCGGGGTGGGAGATGCCGGAACGGGACGTGCTGGAACGGGACGTGCTGGAGCAGGATGTGCCGGAGCGCGGGGTGCCGACATGGAGGTGCCGACGGGTGAGGTGCCGGAGCGCGAGGCGGGGCCGGCCGGCGTTCAGGCGCGGCGGTGGTGGCGGGCGAACTGCTTCTCGGGGTCCGCGAAGTAGGTCCAGGGCCACTTGGTGTAGGCGCCGTCCAGCGTCCGGAAGACACGTTTGACCGTGTGGCGTTCACCGGCCAGCGACAGGGCCATGGCGAACATGCTGTAGTCGTGCTGCCAGCCCGGGCGCCACACGTAGGCCGGGTGAAGGATGCTGTGGTCCGCCGCTTCCCTCAACTGCGCCTGGATCTCGGAGGTTTCGAGGTAGTCCCCGCGCTCCGACTCCACCCACTCCTCGATGTACGCCATGGCGATCACACAGCCGAGGCGGTGCCCCTGCGGCGCGCGGGCGGCGGCCTCCTGGGCGAACGCCAGTGCCCGGCCGGGCTCGCCGCCCCAGCGGGGCTGCAGCTGCGACACCCACTCCAGGTGGGTCTCCAGGTCCAGCGGGTCACGGCGCAGGGCGGCGTCGCGGCGGGTCTCGTTGACGGCGGTGCCGAGCGACATGCCTCGGCCGGAGGTGAGCAGGCGGCGCCACGGCGTGACCCAGTCGGGCCGCAGCTCGGCGGCTTCCAGCAGTTGCTCCTCGGCGATGTGGAGCCGCTCGTGGAAGAGCCGCCACTGCTCCTGCGTGACGTTCACGGCCCGGTCGGCGGTGCGCGCCTCCCAGCCCCAGTCGACATGGCGCGTCCCGGATATCAGCAGGGCCGTCGCCCGATGCTCCTTGTCCTCCTCGACGGCCCGTCCGATCCAGTCCTGTACGCCGTCCAGATCGGCCAGTTCACCGAGGACCTGGTGGTCGCGGCCGAGGTCGAAGGGGGCCAGCGCCGTCTTGAGCGCCTCCCAGTCGCCTGCGTCGGCGGCCTCGACCAGCGCGAGCACCCGGGCGTCGCCGAGTGCGCGCAGCGTGTACACGCCGCTCTTCTGTCTTCGCGGGACGGGAAGGGCGTGCGGATCCGCCGCCGGTCTCTCCGCCCCGCCGCCGAACAGCTTGCCGAACATGCCGCGCCCTCCCGTGGTCCCGCGTGATCTTCCGGTGCAGCATAGACGGCCCCACCGACACCACTTACCCACGGAATTCACCGGCTCCGCACGCGAGGAACGAGCGGGCGGGGCCCGGCCCGCGCAGGGCACTGACCTGGGTCCTTGCGCCCCCGGGCAGGGGCCACCAGGGCCGCACGAGCGGGGGCGGGGCGCGGTCAGGCGAGGGTGACGCGGCCCCGCAGGGGCACGGCGAGTGCCGTCAGCGCCTGTTCCAGACCATGCAGATGCGTCAGAGCCTGCTCACCACCGGCAGAGTGCGCTGCGAGAGCGGGCACGTCGATCCCACCGCGGGCCGCGGCGGGCCCGGTCAGCGCCTCCACCGCCGCTGCCACCCGCCAGCAGGCGGCAGCGAGCCTCTCGTCGTGGGAGGCATCGGGATCCGCGGCGATCGACGCCAGGCCGCGGACCTCCTGGGCGCACCGGTCCAGCAGCTCGATGACCTGGCGGGCCCGCGTCCTGCGGGCCCGCAGCGGCGCGAGCGGATGCACCAGCGGGGCCAGCGAGAGGCGCACCCGGCCCAACAGCCCTTCCAGCTCGGCGACATACCGGGCCGGGTCCGCGGCCGGGGACCCGGCCAGACGGGCGGCGGCCTCGGAGGTGCAGGCATGGACGCAGTGCAACGCGCGCTCGATCCACGCGTCGGTGGTGGCATGCGTGGTCACCGGCAGCACCAGCAGGACGGCGAGCGCCGCGCCGAGCGCCCCCGCCCCCGTCTCCAGCACCCGCAGCAGGAGCAGCCCCGGATCGAGCACTCCCAGCAGCCCGTACAGCAGGCCCGCCATCACCGTCACCGCCAGCATCATCCATGTGTAGGACACGGCGGCCGCGTAGAAGATGCCGAACACGCAGACCGCGACGAGCCCCGCGGTCGGAGCGCCCGCTCCGTCCAGCGGAACCGCGACCACCAGGCCGACGGCGATACCGATGACGGTGCCCAGGACCCTTCGGAAACCCCTCACCAGGGTCTCCCCGCGCGAGGACGTGTTCACGAAGATCCACCAGGCGGTGCCGACGGCCCAGTACCAGCGCTCGTGCGACAGGACCTGGCCCGCGGCGATCGCGAACGCGCAGGCGGCCGTCGCCTGGAAGGCCTGGCGGGTGGTCGGCCGGGCGAGACCGCGGCCGGTGGGCGGCGCGGGCGCGACCGGTGCCGGAGCGCGCCGCTCGATGCACCACGCGCCGAACCGCACCGCCGAGGACGCGGCCAGCGACAGGGTCATCGCGGCGTACAGCTGGGGAAGCTGGGCCGGGACCGCGTGCAGGAACTGGGCGACGAAGAAGGTCATGAACGCGAAGACGCCGAGCGCGTGGCCGCGGGGGCCCCAGCGGCGGGCGTACACCCCGCCCAGGACGACGGCCAGCCAGACGGCGTCGCGGACGGTCGGTACCGCGTGCAGTACGGCCGCGAGGGCGAGTACGGGGAAGCCGACGGCGGGCAGCAGGGCGGTGGTGACCGCCTGGCCCCGCACGGTCGCGTCGCCGACCGTGAACAGCGCGAGCAGCGCGGTGAGGCCCCCGGTGATCGAGGCGGGCAGCGAGAGCCCGGCGAGCTCCGACAGGGCCACCGCGAGACCGATGCCGAGCACCGCGCGCAGCGAGATCCGCAGCCGTACCAGGCCCGGATCCGGAGCCATGAACATCTTCTTCACCGTCGGCTGCCCGCCCCCGTTCCGCGTCGACGACACCTTGCGCTCATGGCCCCGCGACCACGGCCCACAGGCATGGGAATGGCGTCGTGCGTCCGGTCCGGCTTCCTTGCCGCCCGGCGCTTCACGACGCCATCAATGCGCCCACGTTAAGCAGGCGATAGGCAATGGCTCAACAGGCTACTGATCCATTGGTCCATTGGTACAGTCGGGAACGATCACTCCGGACCGCAGGGAGACCAACGGACCATGGCCGTGGACGAGCTCGACACCCGCATCCTCCGACTGCTCCTGGAGCAGCCGCGCACCAGCGTGCGGGAGTACGCCCGCGTCCTCGGGGTCGCCCGCGGCACGCTGCAGGCGCGGCTCGACCGGCTGGAGCGGGACGGTGTGATCACCGGGACGGCCCCCTCGCTCTCCCCCGCCGCACTGGGCCACCCGGTGCTCGCGTTCGTACACATCGAGGTCACACAGGGGCATCTCGACGACGTGGGGGACGCGCTGGCCGCGGTGCCGGAGATCATCGAGGCGTTCTCGATCACCGGTGGCGGGGATCTGCTGACGCGCGTCGTGGCGCGGGACAACGGCCACCTCGAAGATGTGATCCAGGCGCTGATCAGTCTGCCCGGGGTCGTTCGTACGCGGACGGAGGTGGCGCTGCGGGAGCGGGTGCCGCAGCGGGTGCTGCCGCTCGTGGAGTCGATCGGCCGTACGGCCCGGGGCTGATCATTGGCATCCTGGAACCCATGACCGATCTCGACGGCACCCTCGTGGACAGCGAGCCGAACTACTACGAGGCGGGCCGGCAGACGCTCGCCGAGCGGGGCGTCACGGACCTCACCTGGGCCGACCACGAGCGGTACGTCGGTATCAGCACGCGGGAGACGATCGGGCTCTGGAAGGAGCGGTACGGGCTAGGCGCCCCGGCCGACGTGCTGCTCGCCGACAAGAACCGGCGGTATCTGCGTACGGCTGCGGGCCGGCGGGGGCTGAGCGCGCAGTTCCCCGCGCCCCCGGAGAAGCGGGAAAGCTGGGGCGCAGCCCCGTTTTCAGGGGCGCGGGGAACTGCGCGGCCCGCCCCCACCGGGGCTGCACACGAGCTGCTAGCTCACACCCCCCGCGTCCAGCAGCGCCACGGCCGTCGTCGTCGTCAGACCCGTCAGGGTTTCCGCCCGAGCGCCCGCCCGCGCACTCGCCCCGTCGAAGACCAGCGTGAGCTGCCGAGCCAGCAGCTCAGGATCACGCGCACCACCCCGCTCCGCGTCCGCGCGAAACGCCTCGACCAAGGCGCCTTTGACCCGCAGGGCCACGACACTGGCCGGATGCTCGGGGTCCTTGAGCTCGACCAGCGCCGACAGGTACGGACACCCCCGGTAGTCGTCCTGCGCCGACACCCGTTCCAGCTGCTCGAAGACGTACAGGATCCTCTCCCGGGGCGAGCGGGGATCCTCGGGACCGAGGTGCAGCATGCGCCCGTACTCCGGTGCGCGCCGCTCCAGGCTCGCCGCGAGCACCTCGTCCTTGCTCGCGAAGAGCTGGTACATGGAGCGCTTGGACACCCCGGCGGCCCGGCACAGCGCCTCGACGCCGAGGGAGACGCCGTCGCGGTAGAAGAGCTCCGTGGCCGCGTCGAGCAGCCGGTCCCGCGTGGATGTCTTGTCCGTGGTGGTGGCCATGAGGTGAGGCTACCTCCGTCGCCCGGCCGGTAGAAACCGATCGGTCTACCGGGTGCCGGTCAGGCGACCAGCTGCGGGTACAGGACAGAGAGGTCGGCCGACAGGCCGGACTTGACCTGGCGGGTCAGATCGTCGGCGAGCACCTCGAAGGCCCCGCTCTCGATGCCGTCGAGCGCCTGCGCCGCCACGTCCACGGGTGAGGACTTGGGCGCGTCGATCGCCGCGGTCATGTCGGTGTCGACGTAGCCGACGTGCAGCCCCGTGACGCTGATCCCGCGCGGGGCGAGGTCGAGCCGCAGGGAGTTGGTCTGGGACCAGAGCGCCGCCTTGGACGCGCTGTACGAGCCGGCCAGGCCGATCCACGACAGCACGGAGTGGACGTTCAGGAGGTGGCCGCCGCCGTTGCGCTCGATCACGGGGACGAACGCGCGGGCGGTGAGCAGCGGCCCGTAGAAGTTCGTCTCGAAATCCTTGCGCACGTCGTCGACCGGCGAGTCCAGGAACGACGTCCGCATGGAGACACCCGCGTTGTTGATCAGGACGGTGATGTCGCCGGCCTGTTCCGCGGCCGCCGCGACGGATGCGGGGTCGGTGACCTCCAGGGCCAGCGGTACGGCCCGGGTGTCCTTGACGGTCCGCGGGTCGCGGGCGGTGGCGTACACCTTCTTGGCGCCCCGCTCGAAGAGCCCTTCGACCAGCGCCTTGCCGATTCCCCTGCCGCCGCCGGTGACCAGGACGACGGAACCCTCGATTGCGGTCATGACTCTCTCCGAACCTCAGCACACCCGACATGGAAACCGATCGGTTTCCCTTCTCTGTAAAGGTAAACCGATCGGTTTCGCGATGCAAGCCGTGCGGAGCAAGCCGTGTGCACGGGGAGTGGACGCGAAAACGGGAGTGGCCCCAGCTGTCACAGCTGGGGCCACTCCCGTCGACTGGTTGCTCGTGCGTCAGCGCGCCCGCGCGCCTACGCTCCGCTGGCGCCGAGCATGTCCTCCCGCTCCACGAGCTTCACCCGCTCGCGGCCCTGCGGCTCGCCCAGCGCCTTCTCGGCGGCGTCCAGGCGGTACCAGCCCTCCCACGTGGTGAAGCGGACGTTCCGCTCGGTGAGGAACGCGTCCACCGCCTCGGGGTCCGGCGAGGCGGGCGTCTGCAGACGGCCGTTCCCGTGGTCGTCGAGCAGGCTGGCGACCGTCTCGTTGGCGTCGCCCTTGGTGTGACCGATGAGGCCCACCGGGCCGCGCCGGATCCAGCCGGTGACGTACGTCGACGTCAGGTGCTCGCCGGTCTCCTCGATCACCCGGCCGGCCTTGTCCGGAACGGTGCCCGAGTCGACGTCCCAGGGCAGCTTGGGCAGCTTGTCCGAGAGGTAGCCGACGGCGCGGTAGACCGCGCCGAGGTCCCAGTCCTTGAACTCGCCGGTGCCCTTGACGTTGCCGGTGCCGTCGAGGGCGGTGCGCTCGGTGCGCAGGCCGACGACCTTGCCGTCCTCGCCGAGGATCTCGGTCGGCGACTCGAAGAAGTGCAGGAACAGCTTGTGCTGACGGTCGCCGACATCGCGGATCGCCCAGTTCTCCAGGGTCTTCGCGACCATGTCGGCCTGCTTGTTGCCGCGCCGGGTCGCGATCGAGCCGTCGTCGTAGTCGATGTCCTCGGGGTCGACGATGACCTCGATGTTCGGGGAGTGGTCCAGCTCCCGCAGCTCCAGCGGGCTGAACTTCGCCTGCGCCGGACCGCGGCGGCCGAAGACGTGGACCTCCAGGGCCTTGTTGGCCCTGAGCCCCTCATGGACGTTCGGCGGGATCTCCGTGGGCAGCAGTTCCTCCGCGGTCTTGGCGAGGATGCGGGCCACGTCGAGCGCCACGTTGCCGACGCCGAGGACGGCGACCTTCTCGGCCTCCAGCGGCCAGGTCCGCGGCACGTCCGGGTGCCCGTCGTACCAGGACACGAAGTCCGCCGCACCGTACGAGCCGTCGAGCCCGATACCGGGGATGTCGAGGTGCCGGTCGGCCGTCGCCCCGGTGGAGAAGATCACCGCGTCGTAGAAGGCGCGCAGGTCGTCGAGGTTGATGTCGCCCGGGTAGTCGACGTTGCCGAAGAGGCGGATCTGCGGCTTGTCGAGCACCTGGTGCAGGGCCGTGATGATGCCCTTGATGCGCGGGTGGTCGGGGGCGACGCCGTAACGGATCAGGCCGAAGGGGGCCGGCATCCGCTCGAAGAGGTCGATGGAGACACCGGGCTCGACGGCCACTGCGGACTTCAACAGCGCGTCGGCGGCGTAGATCCCGGCGGGGCCGGCTCCGACTATGGCTACCCGCAGGGGGCGAGGCATGATCAGGTTCCCTTCGAGCGGTGATCAGGAGTACTCACCGGGAGCCTAAACTAAGGCTATCCTAAGTCTGTAGCCGGGCTGGATCTATGACCTCATAAGCCTGATTTATGAGTGGGTCGAGTGGGTGTCCCCCGGCGCCCCATCCGACGTACGGTCCTCCGTCGCACGGTCCTCCGTCGTACAGCCCCTCCGCCGTACGGCCGCCACCTCAGCTGTCGTAGTCCACGGTCACGGTTTCGGAGACCGGGTACGACTGGCAGGTCAGTACGTAGCCCGCGTCGACCTCGGCGTCCTCCAGGGCGAAGTTGCGGCGCATGTCGGCCTTACCGTCGGTGATCAGCGCACGGCAGGTGCCGCAGACGCCACCCTTGCAGGCGAAGGGCAGGTCGGGACGGGTCCGCTGGGCGCCCTCCAGGATGCTCCGGTCCCTGACCAGGGCCGAGGTGGTGGAGCGGCCGTCGAGCGTGACGGTGACCTGGCTGACAGGCCCCTCCACGGCCGCCTCCTCGTGACGCACCTCCCGCACGGGCTCGTCGTCGGCGTAGAACAGCTCCCGGTGGACACGGTCGCCGGGCACACCGAGGCCGGTCAGGACCCGCTGGGCGTCGACGACCATGCCGTGCGGCCCGCACAGCCACCAGTGGTCCGCCGACGCCACATCGACCAGCGAACCGACCAGCGCCGAGAGCCGCTCCGCGTCGAGGCGGCCGGACAGCACCTCGGCCTCGCGGGGCTCACGGGACAGCACATGCGCGAGCTGGAACCGCGCCGGATACAGGTCCTTCAGATCCGCCAGCTCGTCGGCGAACATCACCGTGTCCGTGCGGCGGTTGCCGTAGAAGAGGGTGACCGTCGAGCGCGGGTGGGCCGCCAGGACGGACTCGGCGATGGACAGCATCGGCGTGACACCGGAACCGGCCGCGACCAGCACGTGGTGGCCCGGCGCGGCGAGGTCGGGCGTGAACGTGCCGGTGGGGGCCATCACTTCGACCGTGTCGCCGGGGCGTACCTCTCGCACGAGCCAGGCCGAGAACAGACCGCCCGGCACCACACGCACCCCGATGCGCGGCACCGCACCGGCCGGCGAACAGATCGAGTACGAACGCCGCTCGTCCCGCCCGTCGACCACGCGCCGCAGCGTCAGCGACTGACCGGGCGCGAAGGCGAACTCCGCCGCCAGCTCCGCCGGGATCACGAAGCTCACGGCCGCCGCGTCCTCGCAGAGCGGCTGTACGGCGGCGACGCGCAGGGAGTGGAAGGCGGGGCGGCGGCGGACACGGGGAGGCACCGCCGGCGCGGGGGCGGGAGCCGTCGCGACCGGTGCCGGGGCCGGGGCCGCCGCGTCCGTGGTGTCTCCCGCCGGCTCTTGCCTCAGGCCTTCCATCAGATCTCCTTGACGTACTCGAACGGTTCGCGGCAGGCGCGGCAGCGGTAGAGCGCCTTGCAGGACGTGGCCGAGAAGCGGGACGTCTCCTCGGTGTCCGCCGTGCCGCACCGCGGGCAGGCCACCGCGCGGCGGACGGGGGTCAGCACGAGCGGCACCGGACCGGCGGCGCGCCGGGGGGCCGCTCCCGGCGGTGCGATCCCGTGCTCGACGAGCTTGCGGCGGCCCTCGGGGGTGATCCAGTCGCTGGTCCACGGCGGATCCAGGACCGTACGGATCTCCACGCGCGCGTACCCCGCGCCGCGCAGCCGGGCCGCCACGTCCGCGCGCATCTCGGCCATCGCGGGGCAGCCCGAGTAGGTGGGTGTCAGCCGCGCGACCACGGTGCCGTCCCCGGCCACCTCGACCCCGCGCAGGACGCCGAGGTCGGCCAGCGTGAGCATGGGCAGTTCGGGGTCCGGCACCTGTTCGGCGATGTGCCAGGCGCGCTGCGCGTTCTGCACCGCGGTCACCATGTCGCCCCCGGGTGGGCGCGGGCCACACTCTGCAGCTCGGCCAGCAGCGGCGCGAGATGGTCGGTGTGCTCCCCTGCCCTGCCCGCGCCGGGCAGCGGGCGGTACACCGGCATGGGGAGCCCGGCCGCCTCGGTGACCTGCCGCAGGACGGCGACCACCTCGTCCCGTACGTCGTACGCCGTGAACAGCTCACCGAAGTACGGGGCGATCTGCTCCATCGCCTTCCGGGTGCGGCGGTGCGACTCGTCCGTGCCGTCGCCGAGGCGCACGACCCACTCGGCCGCGTACTGCCGGTGGTACGTCAGTTCCTTGACGCCCTTCGCCGCGACGGCCGACAGGACGGGGTCGGGATGCGACGACAGCTCCTCGAAGTGGGCGAGCCGCCAGCTGGACAGCACCAGCAGCCGGACGACCGAGAACGCGAAGTCGCCGCCCGGCAGTTCGGCCAGCCGGACGTTCCTGAAGTCGTCCGCGTCCCGGAAGTAGGCGTACGCGTCCTCGCCGCGCCCGGTGCCGTCGACCTGGCCCGCGCGGGCGTAGAGCAGGCGGGCCTGGCCGAGGAGGTCGAGGCCGATGTTGGCGAGGGCGACCTCCTCCTCCAGCTCGGGGGCACGGGTGGTCCACTCGGCGAGCCGCTGGGCGCTCACCAGGGCGTCGTCGGCGAGGGCCACGCAGTCCGCGGCCAGCAGGTCGGCGGCGACGCCTTCGAGCACGGTGGTGTCCACCCCGTGCAGCGGGTCCTCGAAGCCGGTGCCGTACGCCCAGCGGGTGTCGTCCTCGTGTCCCTCGACGAGGGACAGATAGACATGGTCGTCGCTCATGCCCTGCTCCTCAGATGTGCGGGACGTCGTCGGGGATGTCGTAGAAGGTCGGGTGGCGGTAGACCTTGTCGGCGCTCGGCGCGAAGAACGGGTCCTTCTCGTCGCGGGTGGAGGCGGCGATGTGCTCGGAGCGCACCACCCAGATCGAGACGCCCTCGTTGCGGCGGGTGTAGAGGTCGCGCGCGTGGGTGAGGGCCATCGTGTCGTCGGCCGCGTGCAGGGAGCCCACGTGGACGTGGTTCAGCCCGCGCTTGCCGCGCACGAAGACCTCGTACAGCGGCCAGTCGCCCCTGGCGGTCTCCGCCGTCGCGTCCGGGGTGGAGTCGCTCATGCGGTCGCCCCTTCCTGCGCACGCGCGCGCCGTGCCCGCTTGGCCGCGTGGGCCGTGGCCGCCTCCCGTACCCAGGCGCCGTCCTCGTGGGCGGACCTGCGCCGCCGCACCCGCTCGGCGTTGCAGGGGCCGTCGCCGCCGATGACCCGCTTCAGCTCGGACCAGTCCGGGGTGCCGAAGTCGTGACGGCCGCGCTCCGCGTTCCAGCGCAGCTCCGGGTCGGGGAGGGTCACGCCGAGCTTCTCGGCCTGCGGGACGGTCATGTCGACGAAGCGCTGACGCAGTTCGTCGTTGGTGTGCCGCTTGATCTTCCAGGCCATGGAGGCCGCGGAGTTGGGCGAGTCGCCGTCGGGCGGGCCGAACATCATGAGCGAGGGCCACCACCAGCGGTTCACGGAGTCCTGGACCATGTCCCGCTGGGCCTCGGTGCCGCGCATCATGGTCAGCAGCAGCTCGTAGCCCTGCCGCTGGTGGAAGGACTCCTCCTTGCAGATCCGCACCATCGCGCGCGCGTAGGGCCCGTACGAACTCCTGCACAGCGGGACCTGGTTGCAGATCGCCGCGCCGTCGACGAACCAGCCGATGACGCCGACGTCGGCGAACGTCGGGGTCGGGTAGTTGAAGATCGACGAGTACTTCTGGCGTCCCTCGATCAGCCGCTCGGTCAGGTCCGCGCGGTCGGCGCCGAGCGTCTCGGCGGCCGAGTACAGGTACAGCCCGTGGCCCGCCTCGTCCTGGACCTTGGCGAACAGGATGGCCTTGCGGCGCAGCGACGGGGCGCGGGTGATCCACTCGCCCTCGGGCTGCATTCCGATGATCTCCGAGTGCGCGTGCTGCGCGATCTGCCGGACGAGCGTCCTGCGATAGCCGTCGGGCATCCAGTCGCGGGGCTCGATCCGCTGGTCCCGCGCGATCGTCGCGTCGAAGTGCTCCTGCAACAACGGCTCCGGGTCCGGGAGGGACGTCCCGGCGGAGTGTGTCGTGGTCATCGATACCAGCTCCCCTACCGACCATTCGTTCGGTACCAGTGTGCCGCCTTTCCACGACCCGGGCAAGACCCGGGCTCGATCACACGCCCGAAAACCGCTCCTGCCCGGCCCGGAACCGCAGGCGAACAGGCGGGTCCAGGGGCGTGCCGGTCCCGAGGTCCGAGCCGCTCGTACGCCCCTCGCGCCGGTCGCACGGGGGTCGTGACCGGCGCGGGAGCGCGTCGGCGTCGTCGGTGTGCCTCGCGATACCGCGCGCCACGTCCGGGGCGCGAACACGCCCCTTTCACGCGGTTCCCGGCCGCCCCCGTGGCTGTTTGGCTTTACACGCAGCCCGCGCTGCCCAGTCGTCCGCACAGCCCCACAGCCCCACAGCCGTCGCCCCGACCTCCACCGCCCCCGTGCACCCGCGTCCGACAGCCGCCCCGCGTCCGCCCAGCACCGCCCGCCTGTTCGCATCACGTACCCGGAGGACATGTGACCGCCCCGGAAAGTCCCCCCGACAGCGCCGTCGGCCCGCCCGACGCCGAAGCACCCTTCACCAGTCTCGGCACCCGGGCCGCGCGTCAGCTCACCACCACCACCAAGACCGCACCGCAGATGCAGGCCATCACCTCGCGGTGGCTGCTCAAGATGCTGCCGTGGGTGGACGTCAAGGGCGGCACCTACCGGGTCAACCGGCGGCTACAGCTCCGCGTCGGCCGGGGCCGGGTGCAGTTCGACCACAACGGCGCCGACGACATCAAGGTCATCCCCGAGACACTCACCGAACTGCCCGCCCTGCGCGGCTACTCCGACACGGCGGCCCTGCAGGAGATCGCCGCACGTTTCCGCGTGCGGGAGGTCCGCGCCGGCCAGGTCCTCTTCGACGCCGGGCAGCCCGTCACGGAGGCGTATCTCGTCGTCCACGGCCGGTTCACCCGCTACACCCCCGGCAAGTACGGCGAGGAGGAGGTCACCGGGGTCGTCACGGACGGCGCCCAGCTGGGCGACGAGGCCATCGGCCAGGAGGATCCGCGCTGGCACCACTCGGTACGGGCCGACACCGCGGGCGTGGTGCTGACACTCAACTGGGACAGCCTCGAACAGTTCGTGGAGCGCACCCCCTCCCTCGCCGCACAACTGGCCGCGTTCGCCGAGCGGCAGAGCAAGCCCATGAACCGCAAGGGCGAGGCCGACGTCCCCATGCAGGCGGGACACGCGGGCGAGCCGACCCTCACCGGTGGTTTCGTCGACTACGACCTCTCCCCGCGCGAGTACGAGCTGTCGCTCACCCAGACGGTCCTGCGCGTCCACACCCGTGTCGCGGACCTCTACAACAGTCCGATGGACCAGACCGAGCAGCAACTGCGCCTGGCCATCGAGGAGATTCGCGAGCGCCAGGAGTGGGAGCTGGTCAACAACCGCGAGTTCGGCCTGCTGCACAACATCGACCACGCCCAGCGCGTCAGCACCTTCTCCGGCCCGCCGACCCCCGACGACCTCGACGAACTGCTGTCGATGCGCCGCAAGACACGGGTGTTCCTGGCCCACCCGAAGGCGATCGCCGCCTTCTTCCGGCAGTGCAACCGACGCGGTCTCGTGCCCGGCACCACCACCATCGAAGGTCATGAAGTGCCGGCGTGGCGCGGTGTCCCATTCCTGCCCTGCGGCAAGATCCCGATCAGCCGGCAGCACACGAGCAGTGTCATCGCCCTGCGCACCGGAGAGGCCGACCAGGGCGTGGTCGGCCTGTACCAGACCGGCATTCCCGAGGAGTACCAGCCGGGCCTCAACGTCAGGTTCATGAACATCGACACCACCGCGATCATGAACTATCTGGTCACCGCCTACTACTCGATGGCGATCCTCGTTCCCGACGCGGCGGGAATCCTGGAGAACGTCCAGGTCGGGCGGACCGCGGAGTGAGCGCCCCGCCCGTACCCCACGCGGCTCCACGACTGCCCGGGCCGCCGAATCTCGCAAGCGCCACCACCAGCCGTCGCGGTGGCACGGTACCCGGGCTGCGATACCGGCCCGCCGTGCCCGCGGACCCGGAGAAGGCCGCGGAGATCGACCGCAGGCTGGAGGCCTGGGCCCGTGCGCTGGACCTGTTCCCCCAGAGCTGGACGGGAGACTTCTCGGGTTTCCAGTGCGGCCGCGCCGTCGTGCTCCAGCACCCCGGCGCGATCAGCCTCGACCACCTCACGGCGGCCGGGAAGCTGCTGCTCGCCGAGAACGTCGTCGACGACTGCTACTGCGAGGAGGTCGAGGGCAGGGGCGGAGCGGCCCGCGGGCTGGGCGGGCGGCTGGTCATCGCCCAGTCGGCGCTCGACCCGTACCACGGCACTCCCGAGCTGGAGGAGGAGTGGCGCCGCGGCATGGAGGCCGACGGGCCGCTGCGCTCGTACCACCACGCCCTGCGGGACTACCGCGAACTCGCCACACCCAGCCAGAGCGACCGGATCGTGCACGACCTGGCCCGGCTGCACATGGGCTATCTCGCGGAGGCCGCCTGGTCCGAGATCCGGTACGTGCCGCAGGTCTGGGAGTACCTGGTGATGCGGCAGTTCAACAACTTCCGGCCCTGTCTGTCGATCGTCGACGCCGTCGACGGCTACGAACTGCCCGCGGCCCTGTACGCCCGGTCCGAGATCCAGCGGATCACCGCGCTCGCCTGCAACGCCACCACGATCGTCAACGACCTGTACTCCTTCACCAAGGAACTGGCCTCCGACCCCACCCATCTGAACCTGCCCCAGGTCGTCGCCGCCAACGAGCGGTGCGGGCTGAAGGCCGCCTATCTGCGGGCCGTCGAGATCCACAACGAGATCATGGAAGCGTTCGAGGAGGAGTCGGCGGTCCTGTCCGCCACCTCCCCCCTCGTCGCGCGCTACGCCGAGGGCCTGGCCGCGTGGGTGTCCGGAAACCACGAATGGCACGCCACCAACTCCCACCGCTACCACCTGCCCAACTACTGGTGACGCCCGCCGTCCCCGCCCATCACCACCACGCCACGAGGAGTGCCCACTTGACCATCACCAACGCCGAGACCGCCGCCGCATCGGTGCCGAGCCAGTCCACGTACCAGACCCGCGTCGCGGACTACTGGAACGCCGAGGAGAACCCGGTCAACCTCGAACTGGGGAAGATCGACGACCTGTACCACCATCACTACGGCATCGGGGCCGTCGACCGGTCCGTGCTCGACGAGGGCCCCGGCTCGGGCCCCGACCGGATCACCGCCGAACTGCACCGGCTGGAACAGGCCCAGGCCGAACTGCTGGCCTCCCAACTCGGCGGCGACCTCTCCCCCACCGACCGCGTCTTCGACGCCGGCTGCGGGCGCGGCGGCGGCAGCGTGGTGGCCCATCTGCGGTACGGCTGCCACGCCGACGGGGTGACGATCTCCCGGAAACAGGCCGACTTCGCCAACGAGCAGGCCCGCAAGCGGGGCATCGACGACAAGGTGCGCTACCACCACCGGAACATGCTCGACACCGGCCTGGAGACCGGCGCGTACGCGGCCTCCTGGAACAACGAGTCCACCATGTACGTGGAGTTGGACCTGCTCTTCGCCGAGCACGCCCGGCTGCTGCGCCGCGGGGGCCGCTATGTGACGATCACGGGTTGCTACAACGACGCCTACGGGCGGGCCTCCCGTGAGGTGTCGCTCATCAACGCCCACTACATCTGCGACATCCACCCGCGCTCGGAGTACTTCCGCGCGATGGCCCGCAACCGGCTCGTACCCGTCCATGTCCAGGACCTGACCGCCGACACCATTCCCTACTGGGAGCTGCGGCAGCAGGCCGGTCATCTGGTCACCGGCATCGAAAAAACGTTCCTGGACGCTTACAGGAACGGCAGTTTCCAGTACCTGCTCATCGTGGCCGACCGCGTCTGACGTGTCCTGAACCGGAACCGGGCCCGGCCGTCGTGATCGACGGCCGGGCCCGGTTCCTGGCCTTCAGGCCGCCTCCGCGGCGTCCGTCGCGTCCCGCGCTCCGCCGTCGCGGTGGATCGGGGCGCGCGTCCCGGTGAGGGGCGCCCCCGTTCCGCCGCGTCGGGCCGCGACGATCTCGGCCGCGATGGACAGGGCGGTCTCCTCGGGCGTACGGGCGCCGAGGTCGAGGCCGATCGGCGACCGCAGTCGCGCCAACTCCGCCTCGGTCAGGCCGACTTCCCGCAGCCGCCGGTCACGGTCCGCGTGGGTGCGGCGCGAGCCCATCGCCCCGACGAACGCGACCGGCAGCCGCAGTGCCTGCTCCAGCAGCGGGATGTCGAACTTGGCGTCGTGGGTGAGCACGCACAGCACCGTGCGCCCGTCGGTGGCGGTGCCCCGCAGATAGCGGTGCGGCCAGTCGACGACCAGGTCGTCGGCCTCGGGGAAGCGGGCCCGGGTGGCGAACACGGGACGGGCGTCACACACCGTCACGTGATAGCCGAGGAACTTTCCGGCCCGCACGAGCGCCGCAGCGAAGTCGATCGCACCGAACACGATCATGCGCGGCGGCGGTACGTTCGACTCGACGAGCAGGGTGAGCCCGCCGGGGCAGTTGCTGCCGTCCTCCGAGAGGTCGAGGGTGCCGGTGCGTCCGCCGTCCAGCATCGCCCGCGCCTCGGCCGCCGCCGTCCGGTCCAGCTCCGCGGAGCCATGGCCGTACGACCCCTCGTACGAGCCGTCGGGGTGCACCAGCAGGGCACTGCCGAGGAGTTCGGCCGGGCCCCGGACGACCCGGGCGAGCGCCCTGGGTTCGCCCGAGGCGACGGCCGACAGCGCCGAGCGGAACACCTCACGGACCGGCGCCTGTGCCGCGACCGGGGTGATCATGATGTCGAGCACCCCGCCGCAGGTCAGACCGACCGCGAAGGCGTCCTCGTCGCTGTAGCCGAACCGTTCGAGGACGCTCTCGCCGTCCTGGAGCGCCTGTACGCACAGGTCGTACACCGCTCCTTCCACGCAGCCGCCGGAGACCGAGCCGATGACCGTGCCCCCGCTGTCGACGGCGAGGGCCGCGCCGGGACCGCGCGGTGCGCTGCCGCCGACGGCCACCACGGTGGCCACGGCGAACTCACGGCCCTCCTCGACCCAGCGGGCCAACTCGTCGGCGATGTCAAACATGCGGGCCCGCCGTGATGACGCGGTCCGGCCGGATGGGCAGGTCGCGGTGGCGCACCCCCGTCGCGTGCCAGACGGCGTTGGCGATCGCCGCCGCGGCCCCCACGATGCCGATCTCGCCGATGCCCTTGATCCCGACCGGGTCGTCCGGGTCCGGGTCGTCCACCCAGTCCGCCTCGACGAGCGGTACGTCGGCGTTCGAGGCGACGTGATAGCCCGCGAGGTCGGCACCGTACAGGGCGCCGGTGTTCCGGTCCCTGACCGCCTCCTCGTGCAGGGCCATGGAGATGCCCCAGATCATCCCGCCGGTGAACTGACCGCGGGCCGTGAGCGGGTTGATGATGCGCCCCGCGGCGAACATGCCGAGCATCCGGCGCACGCGCACTTCTCCGGTGCTCACGTCCACGGCGACCTCGGCGAACTGCGCCCCGAACGAGTGACGTTCCTTCTGCGCGAGGGCCCCGACGGCGGCGGTGGTGTCCGACCGTACCGTGATGCCCTCCGGCGGGATGCCGTCGCTCAGGGCGAGCCGCTCCCGCAGTTCCCCGGCCGCGGCCGTGACCGCCCAGGCCCAGGACCGGGTGCCCATGGAGCCGCCGGCGATCATCGCCGGACCGAAGTCGCTGTCGCCGATCCGCACGTGTACCCGGTCGGTCGGCACCTCAAGGGCATCGGCGGCGATCAGGGTGAGCGCGGTCCGGGCTCCCGTTCCGATGTCCGCGGCGTTGACCCGCACGGTGAAGGTGCCGTCGGCCTCCGCGGTCGCGGCGGCCGTGGACGGCATCGCTCCCACGAAGAAGGAGGCAGCCGCCGTGCCGGTGCCGATCAGCCAGCGCCCTTCCCGGCGCACACCCGGACGCGGGTCCCGGTCGGCCCAGCCGAACCGGCGGGCGCCCTCCTCGAAGCAGGCGGGGAGGTTGCGGGTGCTGAACGGCAGTCCGGAGACCGGGCCCACCGCGGGCTCGTTGCGCGTGCGCAGCTCGATCGGGTCGATGCCGAGCTTCTCGGCGAGTTCGTCGAGGGCCGACTCCAGCGCGAACGAGCCGGGCGCCTCGCCGGGAGCGCGCATGAACGTCGGGCTCGGCACGTCGAGCCGTACGACGCGGTTGGCGGTGTGGTGGGCGGGGGCGTCGTACATCACGCGGGCCACGCCGGCACCCGACTCGATGAACTCGTACACGGTCGAGGTCAGGCTCAGGCAGCTGTGCTCCAGCGCGCGCAGCCGTCCCTCGGCGTCGGCGCCGAGCCGGACCCGCTGGGTCGTGGGGCTGCGGTAGCCGGCGAGCGAGAACATCTGACGGCGGGTCATGACGACCCGGACGGGGCGGGACAGGACGGTCGCGGCCATCACCGCGGCGACTTGGTGGGCGCGGACGCCCTTGCTGCCGAAGCCGCCGCCGACGTGCTCGGAGCGCACGTGCACCGAGGCCGGGTCGAGCGAGAAGAGGCTGGCGAGTTCGGCCGCGACCCAGATCGTGCCCTGGTTGGAGTCCACGACCTCAAGCCGGCCGCCGTCCCACAGGGCCGTCGCCGCGTGGGGCTCCATCGAGTTGTGGTGCTCTTCGGGTGTGGTGTACACGGCGTCCAGGACGACGGCGGACGAGGCCAGTTCGGTTTCGAGGTCGCCCTTCTCCGTCACCGCCGGCCCGCCGGGGCCGGGTATCGAGTACGCGTCGGGGTGCTCCCCGGCGAAGGTGACGTCGTGCGCCTCCTCCTCGTAGTGCACCACCAGCGCCTCGGCGGCCTCCCTGGCCTGCTCGGAGGTCTCGGCGACGACCAGCGCCACCGGCCAGCCCGCGTGCGGCACCCGGTCGTGCTGGAAGACGGCGATGGTCGGGTCCGGCGGCATGCCGAGCATGCCTACGTAGTCCGTGTCGACGCGCGGGGCGTTCCCGTGGTGCAGAACGGCGAGGACGCCCGGCATGTCCAGGACCGGAGCGTCGTCCACCGAGCTGACGCGGCCACGGGTGACCGTGGAGAGCACCAGCCATCCGTGGGCCAGTTCGGTGAAGGGGATCTCGGCCGCGTAGCGGGCCGCTCCGGTGACCTTGTCGCGGCCCTCCACACGGGTGTGCGCGGTGCCGACGGCCGGTACCGCCCTGATTCCGGTCGTGGTGGTGGTCATCGGGCGGCCTCCTCGGCGAGTTCGCTCAGCACGGCGACGACGAGGTTGCGCATGAGTGTCACCTTGTATCCGTTGTGCGGCAGCGGCCGGGCGGCCGCCAGTTCCGCGTCGGCCGCGGCGGCGAAGGCGGCGGCGTCGACCGGTCCGCCGGTCAGGGCCGCTTCGGCCGCACGGGCCCGCCAGGGCCGGGACGCGACGGCCCCGAAGGCGAGGCGCACCTCGTGCACGACACCGTCCCGCACGTCGAGCGCGGCGGCGATCGAGCCGATCGCGAAGGCGTACGAGGCCCGCTCGCGCACCTTGCGGTAGCGGGAGTTGGCGGCGACCGGGGCGGGCGGCAGGACGACGCCGGTGATCAGTGCCCCCGGCGGCAGGGCGGTCTCCAGGTGCGGGGTGTCGCCCACCGGCAGGTAGAAGTCGGTGAGGGGCAGCTCGCCCGGCCCGTCGGCCGTCTCGTAGGTGACGACGGCGTCGAAGGCGGCCAGCGCCACGCCGAGGTCCGAGGGGTGGGTGGCCACACAGTGGTCGGAGGCGCCGAGGATGGCGTGGTTGTGGTGCTCGCCCTCGATGGCGGGGCAGCCGCTGCCGGGGTCGCGCTTGTTGCACGGCTTGGTCACGTCGGTGAAGTAGCCGCAGCGGGTGCGCTGCAGCAGGTTCCCGCCGACGGTCGCCATGTTGCGCAGTTGCCCGGAGGCGCCGGCGAGGACCGCCTGCGTCAGGGCCGGGTAGCGGCGGCGCACGTCGGGGTGCGCGGCGAGGTCGCTGTTGGTGACGGTCGCGCCGATGCGCAGTCCGCCGTCCTCGGTCGACTCGATGCGGTCCAGCGGGAGCTCGCGTACGTCGACGAGCCGGCCGGGCCGCTCGACGCCGGTCTTCATCAGGTCGACGAGGTTGGTGCCGCCGCCGAGGAACCGGGCGTCCGGGTCGGCGTCGAGCAGCGCGAGGGCGCCGGAGACGTCGACCGCGCGCTGATATCCGAACTCCTTCATGCCGCTGCCCCTTCGCGCTCGGTGCCCTGCGCGGCCTGGGCGGCTCGCGCGTCGGCATCCGCCTCGGCCGCGCGGGCGACCGCCTGCACGATCGACACGTACGCGCCGCAGCGGCACAGGTTGCCGCTCATGCGCTCGCGTATCTCGTCGGGGGTCAGGGGCGGCGGTCCCGCTTCGGGGCGTACGTCGTCGGTGACGGCGCTCGGCCAGCCGGCCGCGTGCTCCTCGATGACCGCGACGGCCGAACAGATCTGTCCAGGTGTGCAGTAGCCGCACTGGTATCCGTCGAGGTCGAGGAACGCCTGCTGCACGGCGTGCAGCTGATCGCCCTCGGCGACGCCCTCGATGGTGGTGATCTCCCGGCCTTCGGCCGCCACCGCCAGTTGCAGGCAGGCGACGGCCCGGCGTTTGTCGACCAGGACGGTACACGCCCCGCATTGCCCCTGGTCACAGCCCTTTTTGGTGCCGGTCATATCGAGGCGTTCACGCAGGGCGTCGAGCAGGGTGGTGCGGTGGTCGACGGTCAGGGTGTGCTTCTCGCCGTTGATGTTCAACGTGACGGCGCTGTACGTCGACGGGGGCGCTGTGGCCATGATCAGCCTTCTTTCACATTCCCGGTTCGTCCGACGAGGACGGTCCGGCAGGCAGAGAGAACGGAAAAACGCTATAGACGTAGGAGACGCGAAGAGTCGTCGGAATAGGGACCGGGAGTGGTGTCTGGTGGGGGATGACGCCCCGTGCAACGGTGGCGGGCCGGAAGCGTGCATGATGCAAGCAGGCAGGACCGCGGCCGGCCACCGCCATCTGTCCAGGCAGGACGGCTCGCCGGTAAGGTGTACCTAACCGGACAACTGTCCGCTCACAAGAAAACGTAGTGGACACCTGTCCGCTTAGCAAGGACGGGATTCGGCCACGAACCCGCGAGGAGGACGCGTGCGGCACAAGAAGGACGCACCTCTGCGCTCGGACGCGCAGCGGAACCGCGAGCGCATCCTCGAAGTGGCCGTGGCCGAGCTGACGCTCTGCGCGGACGCCCCGCTCAGCGTCATCGCCAAGAAGGCGGGTGTCGGGCAGGGCACGTTCTACCGCAACTTCCCCAACCGCGAGGCGCTCGTCCTGGAGATCTACCGCCACGAGATGCAGCAGGTCGCCGACGCGGCGTGCGAGCTGCTCCACGCCCATGAGCCGGAGCGGGCGCTGCGCGAGTGGATGGACCACCTCGCCCGGTTCGCCATGACCAAGGCGGGGCTGGCGGACGCGATCCGGCAGGCCACCAGCGCCCCGGGCAGCCCGGCGAAGCCGGAACCCACTCCGGTGGCGTCCGCGGCGGAACTGTTGCTCCGCGCCAACGAGGAGGCGGGCACCATCCGGCCCGGCGTGAGCGCGGACGACTTCTTCCTCGCCATCGCCGGCCTCTGGCAGCTCGACCCGCACGGGGACTGGCAGTCGCGCGCGGCCCGCCTCCTGGACTTCGTCATGGACGGGCTGCGCGCGGGGGCCCCGGGCCGCCGGTGAGGCCGCGTTCCCGGTGGTGTCGGGAGAGGGGTTCCTCACGCAGAGGTTCCTCGTGCAGGGCGCTCCGGTCCTCGGAGCCGACCCGGTGGAAGTACGCGTAGAAGAGCGCAGGTCCTTCCCGTGCGGGTCCTTGGCGAACTCGGCCTGGGTGCGCCGGAGTGACGGTCGGTCGGAGTGGCGGGCGGTCAGACCGGGCTGTCCCACAGGACGTGGAGGCTGAGCGGCTTGCGGAAGACCAGGCCGTACGGGGCGGTGGGGCGGACCGGGTCCAGGCGCAGGGCGGGGAGCCGTCCGAGCAGGTGCCGGAGAGCGATACGGGTCTCCAGTCGCGCGAGATGTGCGGCGAGGCAGTAGTGCGGGCCGTGGGCGAAGGCCAGCTGGAGGCGCGCGTTCTCCCGCCGGACGTCGAACCTGTCGGGGTCTGGGAAGACCTCGGGGTCGCGGTTGGCTCCGGCCAGGGAGACGGTGACCAGGTCGCCCCGGCGGACGGTGACCGGGCCGAGGACGGTGTCGCGGGTGGCGTAGCGGTCCACGACCGCGGCGCCCGGTTCGAGGCGCAGCGACTCCTCGATCGCGCCGTCCAGCAGCTCGGGGTCGGCCCGGACGAGGGCGAGCTGGTCGGGGTGGCTCAGCAGATGCAGCAGCGCGTTGGTGATCATTCCCTCGGTGGTCTCGATGCCGCCGAACATCAGGACCGCGGCGTTGGACGCCACTTCGGCCGGGGTCAGCCGTCCGGCGGCGGAAACGAGGAGCGAGGCCGCGTTCCGGTCGGCGACCGTGGCCTCCACGGCCGCCCGCAGCTGCGCGTAGGCCGCGGTGCCGGCGGGACCCGCCGCCTGTCCCGCGGTGATGTCCGAGACGGCCGCCACGATGGAGTCGTACCAGGACAGGACCGTGGCGGTACTCGTGCCGACCAGCCCGAGTGCCTCGGTGACGACGGCGACCGCGAGCGGACCGGCGAAGGCGCGTCGCAGGTCGGCGGTGCCGGCCGGGGCCAGTCCGGTGATGAGCCGGTCGCTCTCCCCCTCGATGAACGAGGCGAAGCCGTCATGGACCGCCCGGGGGCGGAAGGGAGCGGTGAAGGGCTCACGGTGGCGGGCGTGCGGGTCACCGTCCAGGGACAGCATGCTCGGCCCGACGACCTGCGCGGTGGAGAACCGGGGATCGTCGACCGTGAAGGTCTCGGCGTCCCGCATCACGCTCATCGCGAGGTCCCGGCGGGTCACCAGCCAGCCGTCCAGTTCGGGCAGCCAGGACACGGGCTCGTGCGCACGGAGCCGTGCCAGTCGTGCGTGGGGGTCCCGGGTGAGTTCGGCCAGCGTGGTCGCGGCGCCGAGAGGGGAGGAGGCGACGGCGTTCATCGCGGGGTCCGGCGTGGCGAGGTCCGGGCGGGTTTCGGGGTCCGGGCGGGTTTCGGGGTCCGGGCGGGTATCGAGATTCGCGCCGGCATCGAGGTCCGGGCCGGTATGGGGTATCCGATCACACGCAAGGCTAACAATCGCCGTTCGGTACCTGCTCGGTCCGTACTCGGCCGTGCTCGGCCGTGCCACGGTGGACGCGGTAGTGGGTGAGTACGGCGGTGACCACTTCGGTGCGGGACCGCAGTCCGGTACGGGCGAACAACCGGGTCAGGCGGTTGGCGACCGCGTCCTCGCTGAGCCGCAGCACCGTGGCGATCTGGCGGTTGGTGAGTCCTTCGGCGATCAGGGTCGCGAGCAGCTGTTCGTTCTCGGCGGTGGCCTGCCGGCGCCCGGGGACGGTCGTTCCGGCCTCGCGCATGGCGGTCCTGGTGTGGAAGCGGGGCAGTGCGGCGCCGGTCTCGCCGAACAGTTCGTACGCCTCGTGCAGCAGGGCGGGCGGGCCGGCGCCCGCGTCCGCGGCGGCGACGAGGGTCACCGCGGTCTCGAACGGCTGACTGCGGGAGCGGGCCAGTTCCACTGCCTCGCGCAGGTTGTCGTGGACGGTGCCGCAATCGTCCGGACCGACCTGGCGGGCCTGGCTGGCCTGACCGGCATGACCGGCATGACCGGCATGGCGGACGCCGACCTGACCGATCGGAGCGATGTGGCCGGGCCGGCCGTTCTGTCGCTGAACGTGGGCCGACGCGAGCAGATACCTCAGCCGTGTCCTTGCGTCACCCGTGCGGTCGGAGATCCGTCGCAGGTGTCGCAGACAGGCCGCCGCCTCACCCGTACGTCCTTCCTCCGCGTGTGTCTCGGCGAGTGCGGCCCACAGTTCGTCGGTGCCGGCGATCTGTCCGCGGGCCGCTGCCGCGTCCAGGCCGCGACGCAGTACCTTCTCGGCGCCGGACGGGTCGCCGAGGGCTCGCAGCAACTCCGCTTCGACGGCGTCCAGGGAGTACTCCAGCGGACCCTCCTCGTGGCCGCGCGCGCTGTCGCCACGCACGCTGTCGAGGAGGCGGCGGGCGCTGGTGGGGCGGCCCCGGGCCAGCAGGATGGCGGCGGTCCGCGCCGGGACCAGATGGCTGTCCGCCGCGGGGGTGCTCGTCTGGTTGTTCACCAGCATCCAGCGGGCCGACTCCAGCGCCTCGTCCCAGCGGCCCTGGAGATGGCGCCACAGGAACAGGCTGCGCGGAGCCAGCACGTCGGCCGCCAGACCCCGCGCGTCCAGCAGGGCTTCGGCCGCGCGCAGGTCCCGGCCGCTGAGGAGTTCGTCGAACATGGTGGTGGCGAGCGCGTGGACGTGACCGGTGTCGAGGTACGACGCCTCCGGGAAGGCCAGCGACTCCCGGAAGCGCTCCGGCCGGCCCAGTGCCAGTTCCGCCACGGCCCGGAAGTAGGCGGGCTTCGCCCGGGCCTGGGCATCGGTGTCCCACACGGACTCGGTCCGCGCCAGCAGCTCCAGTACCTCCTGCCACCTCTCCAACTGGCCGAGGGCCAGGGCCCGGCCGGTCACGGCGGCCAGGTCGGGCAGGCGCAGCTCGTCCCACCAACGCGCCGTGGCCAGCCGGGACAGGGCCCGCCAGTCCAGGTCGTTGGCCGTCGCCGCCGTGCACAGACTGGCGGTGTCCTGCAGCGCCCGGGGGCCGAGGACGTCCGCCAGGTTGCGCAGGACCGACTCCGCGATGGTCCGTGCGATGCGGTGGTCGCCGGCGTTGTAGGCGGCCTCGGCGTACCGGTGCAGGGCCGCGACGCGGTCGGCCGGCCGCTCGACGAGGTGGCCGGCCGCCCGGCACCACCGGAGCACTCCCCTGCCCTCGGGGTCGGGGTGCAGTCTCTGCGCGGCGGCCGTCAGTTCGGCGACGGCGCGGTCGAGGTCGACGAGTGATCCCGCTTCCGCGACGCGGTCCGCGAGGTAGGCCACCGCGTCCGCCTCGTCCGGCAGGGCCACGACCGCCGGTCTTCGCGGGTACGGAGTGACGCCCTCCCGGCTCACCGCGTCCTGCTCCGCCCACAGCGCCTCCACCGCGGTGGCGGACAGCCGACTGCGCTCCAACGGCCCCAGCCGCTCCCGAACGGCATACGCCACGAGCGGCAACCGAAACCGCCAGCCGGGCGGGGTCGTGTCGTCGCGGACGGGAGACTCAGTGTCCGCCCGAGCCGGTGCCTGTGCTTGTGCCGGTGCCTCTGCCTGTGCCTGTGCCTGTGCCGGGAGGTCTTCCGCGATGTCCGCGTCGGTCAGGGTGCGGAGCGCGTCGCTCACCGTGTCCACGGACAGGCCGGTCGACGTCGCGATCAGCCGCGCGGCCCGTCCGCCGAGCGGCCACAGGATGCTCAGTGCCCCGGCCACCGTGCGGCACGGCTCGCCCAGCGCGTCCAGCGCCGTCATGAACCGGTCGTTGTCCGACAGCACCGGCGTCGGTCTCCGCGCACCGACGAAGGCGTGGCCGTCGGCCACCCTGATCGCGCCCTGCCGCGTCCACCCGGTGAGCAGCGCGTCGACCGCACCGGGAACCCCGAGGGTGAGCTCCCGCACCCGTCGGGCCAGCGTCGTGTCGGGCGTGGCCCGCAGTCGGCGCGCCACCACGGTGGTGGTCTCTTCCGGTCCGAGCCGGGACAGGACGACCGTGTGGGTCCCCCCGGCGGTCTCCAACCCGGTTGCCCGGCGCCCCTCACCGGCCCCGCCCGCGCTCGGCTCGCCGCGCCCCACTTCCGAGGCCAACAGCCGCACGGTGTGCGGCACTCGCGCGAAGTCGGTCTCCCGGAGCACGGCCAGCGAACCGGCGTCGGCATGCTGCACGTCGTCCATCACCACGACCACGGACGCGGGTACGGATGCGGACGCGGGCACGGGCACGGGCTGCGCGAGAGCGGCACGCAGCAGTCCCGCCATGGCCGTCCCGTCACGCTGCTCGGCCGCCCGCAGAGCCTCGGTGGCCGGCCGCGTCGACCGTTGGTGTGCCGCGGCCGTACGGTGCTGTTCCAGCGCCATGACCAACCGAAGCGCCAGCAGAAACGGCCGTACTTCGTCGCCGGGTACGCAGCCCACGGCGAGCACGACCGTCCCCTGCGCGCGCAACCGTTCACCGACTCCGTGCACGAACTCGGTCCGCCCGGCGCCTCGTTCACCGCGGACGAGCACCACGCGCGGCCCGCCCGGATCGCTCAGCCGACCATGGACCTCGTCCAACTGCCGTTCGCGGCCGACCGGTCGACCGGCGGTGCCGTCCAGACTCACGGCCGTACCCCCGTGGAGCAGCCAGGGGGTTTCGGACGGGGCAGTCATGGTCCACCGCGCTCTCCTCGACGACATGTGCCGGGCGGGCGGTGACGCGCCCACGGGGAGAGCGCCGTCGGCCGGCCCTTCGTCCGGGCTTTCGGCCGGCGACAGCCATTATGGTCATGTGCCAGGGGCTGTTCACATGTGGTCGTTTCCGCTGGTCATTTCCGTCCGGCGCGTACCGGATCAGGAGGCGCGGACGTGTACGACGGCGGACCTGTCATAGGCCGGGACAGCGAGATCCGGGACGTGACCCGGACCCTGCTGTCCACCGGTGCCCCGGCGCGCGTCCTGCTGGTCGTCGGCGCGGCCGGGACGGGCAAGACCGCCGTACTGGAACACGCTCGGCGAGCGGCGGCCGAGGAGGGCGCCAAGATCCTGCGGCTGCGCTGTCACGACGGCGGGAGCACACCCGGCGCCATCGCCCTGGCCGACGGCGTCCACAGCGCACTCAGCAAGGTCCACGACCGCCGGAACACGGTCCGCGTCAGCGGCGCCCGCCGAACATTTCGCCAACCCCCAGGACAACACGGTGAGTTGAGTCAGCTCTCCGCCCTGAGCGAGGCCCTCACGGAAGCCGCCCGCGACGCCCCTTTCGCGCTGGTGATCGACGACGTCGAGCACCTGCCGTCGGCCACCGCCTCCGCCCTCGGCCTGCTCATACGTGTCTTCCGCCCGGCCGGTGTACCGATGGTGATGGCCGGCCGACCGGTACACCCGGGAGACGGCGGGGCCTCGCAACTGACGTCGGCCGCAGACCGGTTGCTCGAACTGCCCCCACTGGGTCCCACCGACGTCGAGGCCCTGATGGAGCGCGGGCTCGGCCGCCCGGTCGAGCCGGCACTCGTGACGGCGGTGCTCCGTGCGCTCGGACCGATGGCAGGCACCCCCGAGGCCGTACTCTCGGTGCTCGACTCGGTGGACGGACGCGGCGGCCTCCTCGAACTCGGCGGCCGTGTCTGCCTGACCGAGCCGGAGCAGGCACTGCGGCTCACCACGGACGTGGCACGGCTGAGGCGGCTCTGCTGGCCGGGCGAGCCACCGGACGCCGCCGACCTGGACGCGGCCGCCGCGGTGGCCCGCGCCCTGGAACACGCCGAGATACGGTTCGACGATCTGCACCGGCTGAAGCCGGGAGGCCCCCGGCGGGCCGGCCTAGTCGACCGGGCCCTGACACCGCTGGTCGGGGACGGGATCCTGACCGTGGACGAGGACGGCCGGGCGTCGTTCGCCGTCCCGGCGCTCGCGGCGGCGCTGCGCGCCCTGCCCACCCACCACGACGTGTCGTCGCTGCACGCCCTGATCACCAGGTCCCTGAGCGACCGGCTCGGCGCGGAGACCGCGGGAGGCGGTCACCCCCGCCTCGCCGACCATGTGACCGCCGCAGGCGCCGAGTTGGACGACACGCTCGCGGTGGACGTGCTGTTGGCAGCGGCCCGTACGGACGCCAGATCCGACTGGCCGCGGTCGGTCCGCGCCTACTCCTCGGCGCTGAAACGCCTGACTCCGTACGACCGCAGGACGCCCGGGGTGCTGTACGAGTCCGCCGAACTGAGCCTGCGCCACGCCGACCACTCCGGTGCGCTGGCCCTGGGCGAACCACTGCTCGCCCGCCTGGCCGCGTCACCCGCCGAGCGGGCCACCGGGGAGGGCGGCGGAGCCAGGGACGGAGGCGAAAGCAGCCTGCAGAGTGGCGAAGGCCCGGACGGAGGCGAACGCCCATACGGAGATCGGGATCGAGACCGGGATCGGGATCGGGATCGGGATCCGCTGGTGCATGTCACCGAAGTGTGGGCTCTGGCCGCGTTGCACGAACACCGGTTGCCCTACTCCGGTGGCTCCGGCAGCCAGGACACCGGCGCCCCGGAACACCCGCCCGCCGTGGAGGGATACGCGGCGCTGGCAGCTCCGTACGGAATCGGCCGGGTCGCACGCCGTCCGGAGGGCGAGGCGCATTTGCCTGTGCGCCACCCGGTCGACGACCGTCGCCCCGGATCCGGGCCGCTGCCCTCACCCGCGGAACTACGGTTGCTGGCCGCCGCCGCGGGCGGGCGCGCCGAGCTGCTGGAGGCACTGGACGCCCTGCCGCCGGAAGCGGACAACGCGCACACCATGGACCGGCTGCGGCACGCGGCCACCCACGCGGACCTCGCTGACGCCCTGGCCGCCGTGCTCGGCGATCGCTACACGGGGGCGGGGGACAGCACCGCCGCGCGCTACCACGCCATGGTGCGCTCCTATCTGGAGGGCGACTGGGACCAGGCTCTCTCGGCCGCCCGCCGCATCGAGGCACGCAGCCGGACCCGTGGCACGGAGGCCGCCACCGCGCAGTGCGCCCGCGCGCTGGCGGCCGAGATCCACTGCGCCCGCGGGGAGTTGGGGCACGCCCGGGCATGGCTGGAGCTGATTCCCGACGGTGTGACCCACCCGCTCGTCGCCTGGGCGAGGCTGAGTCTGCGGTACTGGTCGGGCCAGGCGGCAAAGGCGCTGGAGGGGGCGCGCGAGGACGTACGGCGGGCTCGCGGGGACGGTCTGCTGTCGGGCATCGAGAAGGTGCTGCTGCGGCATCTGTCGTACGCCCTGCTGGAAGGCATGCCGCAGGCCATGCGTCAGACCCTGGGCGAACTGGAGGCGCTGCACGAGGAAGTGGGCTCTGCCATGACGCACGAGACCGTGCTGCTGGGCCGGGGTCTGGTGCGCGGGGAGGTGGACGGCGCGCTGGCCGCCCTGCGGTCGGTGGACCAGCGGGGTGATGTGTACATGAGTCTGCTCTGCCGGCTGTGCCTGGTGGAGATCGGCGACGACTCCGACCGGCGGCTGGCCGAGGCCTCGTACCTCGCGCAGTCGCTGGGGATCGGGCGCGCCACCCGTACGACACTGGGGCACATGGCGCGGCGGCGGAGTCTCGTACTGCCGAGACTGCGGCCGGCCAGGGACCGGTTGAGCGCGGCGGACGTCAGGCTGACGGTGCTGGTCAGCGACGGGGCGACCAACCGGCAGATCGCGGCGCGGCTGGCGTCGAGCGAGAAGACCGTGGAGCGGCGGCTGACGCAGTTGTTCCAGCGCACCGGGTGCCGCTCCCGGGCGGAGCTGGCCGCGGCCTGGCTGGACGGCAGCCTCGCCGACCGCGGCCTGGTGCCGGACGGTGTGCCCGGCACCGCCCGGTAGCCGACGGACGGAACAGGTCGAACAGCCTGACAGGTCCGACAGGTCTAACAGGTCTGACAGGTCTGACAGGTCAGGCGAAGCGGGCGGTGTGGGTGTCGACGAGGACACCCAGGCGGCCGGTGTCCAGGGAGCCGTCCGTGTTCACCCCGATGTGCCATTCCGCGTCGGTGATCCAGCCGAGTACCAGGAGCGCGTCGGTCTCGCGCAGCGGGGCGTCGGCCCATCTCTCGTCCCGGAACTGGGCGGCGGTGACCACGAAGAGACGGCGGGCGTGCGTTCCGCCGACCGACGCCCCTCCGGCCCTCCCACCGTCCTCGTGGGCCAGGGCCTCCTTGTGGGCCAAGGCCTCCTTCCGGGTGGCCGCGGGGTACAGCCGGGCCGACCGCGTGCCCAGTCCGTCGGTCACCGGAGGTGTGGTCGCCGAACCCACCAGGACGACCGTGGCGAGGTGCCCGACCGGCCCCGCGACGACCTCGGTGATGAGGGCCTGCGCCAGGCGCAGCACCTCGTGGTCGTCACCTGTCAGGGCGATCGGCCCCGACAACTGCGCGAGGTCGACCAGCACCCTGTCTCCCCTGTACAGGCCGAGGGTGACGGTCAGGGAGTAGGGATGCGTGGGCCCGCCGCCGGAGGTGCCGGTTCCGCGCAGGCTCGCCGGGTCAAGCGACCACTCCTTGCCCGAGACGTCCGACGTCCACGGTGAGGGCGCCGCCGCGTCGGCGTGCGCGAGCTGCACGGTGAGCCGCTGTCCCGAGTGGACGACCGTCTGCACCTCGGGCAGTCGGCGCGCGTCCTGCGCGCGCCCCTCGGCCAGTGCCTGCAGACCCAGGGCGACGGCCTCCAGTACCTTCCGGTCGGCGCCCGGCCCCGCGGTACGGGCCTGTCCGGAGGAGGAACCGAGCTTCCGCCGGGTCAGTGCGGCAGCGGCTCCGAGCAGCACCAGGCCGAGCACCACGAACAGGACAAGGGACACGATCATGGGACTACCTTTGTTGCTAGAAGTGCCAGAAGTTGCGGGCCGTTGCCGGGCGTTGCCCGGAGCGGCCAGGAGTGGTCACGGGCCGCCACGGCATCCCGCACGCACGCTCCGGCAACCGGAGTGCGTCGGAACGCGCTCTCACCCCATCGTTGTGCGACCGGCTCCCCCGGTGAAGGCGTCATCGCGAACCTTGCCGTTCCGTACAGGAAGTTCTCGCGGACCTCCGCTGAGCCGCCTTGCGCAGAGCGGGCTTGAGCAGGGCGGCCGAGTGCTCGCGCCAGGTTTCCCTCGGTTGTGGAGCCGAGGGCCCTCGGCACGGCTGTCCGGTCTCCGCGGGTGGCAGCATCAGCTCCCTGAACCATCTGGACGACCACATTCCCCATGGGCGACCACAGGCGCGAGGCGGGAGGGCCCATGCCCCAGCGGGTACTCACCGAGACCGTGCGCGTGGCGATCCACGCGCCCGCGCCCTTGGTACGTGCCGGGCTGGCCGGTTTCGTCGCCCTGGACCCCCGTCTGCACGAGTTGCCGCGGGACAGGATCCGCGAGGCCGACGCGATCGTGGTCGCCTTGGAGGTGGCGGACGCCTCCGCGCTGGACCTGCTCCCCCGCCTGAGCGACGAACCCGACGCACGCTTCCTCGTGGTCGTGGGCAAGCAGTGGCGGGCCGACCTGTCAGCGGCACGGAAGCGGGGCGTACGCGCCGTCGTGTGGTGGGACTTCTGCAGCCCGGATGTCTTCGCCCGGACCGTGCGAGCGGTGGCGGGCAGCGGCGGGAGCGCTCCCACTTCCCCAGACACACCCGCACCCGCCCCCGCCCCCGCACTCGCACTCGCACTCGCACTCGCACGTCAGGCACCTCTTGCCGAGCGCACGAGCCAGCACTCCGCCACCGCCACCGCCACCGCCACCGCCAACACAGTTGCCGCCACCACCCGCGCCCGGACCGTACCCAAGCTGAACTCCCGCGAGGTGGACGTGCTGCGCCTGATCGCGGAGGGAAAGCAGTGCGACGAGATCGCGGTCGAGCTCTCCTACTCCGAACGCACGGTGAGATACATCCTGTACGGGGCCATGAAGCGCACCCGGACCCGCAACCGCGCGCACGCCGTGTCCTACGCGATACGGGCCGGGCTGATCTGAACCGCCATGGCTGAAGCGGCGGGATCGGTGCCCGGCCGGTAGGTCACCCGGTAGGCGAGGGTGCCCGGGTATGCGACCTGCAGAGGGACCAACTGTCTTGGTGTTGCCCGGCGGATGTGTGCGGCAGAGCGGTCACGGCACCTCCGGGTCTCCGTTGTGTCGGGAGTATTGACGCGCCCCGTGAAACAAGTCAATAGTTTTTGTATCTTCGACTCATCGATGGCCACCGAGACCGGCGCCGAGTGCGCGTCGTCGCTGTCGCCCGGCTGCGCGGAAGGGACTTCCCATGAGCGCCGGACACGCCTGTGACAGGACTGACCGGGCGAGCACCCGACCGCGCCGCCGGCGAGCCGACCGCCCCGCGTCCGCCGACAGCGCGCACTTCTCCGATCTGCAAAGTCCGCAGCAGGCACCGATAGGAGACCCCACCCATGGGCCGCTACAGCCGGCTCCACCGCATCGAGCAGATGGACCCGCGACAGGACTACGAAGAGATCTTCCGCCTCATCACCGCGTACGAGTTCCCCTGGGACTACCTCCAGGGCGTCTCGGTCGCCTTCCTGCGCGACTACGGCGTGCCCCGCATATCCCGACTCCTGGACCGCACCCAGGAGTTCGAGCGCGCCGGACAGAAGCGATACGACGACACCGTACTGATCGCCCATGAGATGGTGCGCGACGGCATGGACTCCGAGCAGGGCAGGGCCGCCGTGCGCCACCTCAACCGCATCCACGGCCGCTACCGCATAGCCAACGAGGACTACCTCTACGTCCTGGCCACCACCGTCGTCGGTCCCAAGCGGTGGATCGACCGGTACGGCTGGCGGCCGTTGTCCCCGCAGGAGACCGAGAGCCTCGCGCTCGTGGGGCGGCGCATGGGCGAGATGATGGGCATCGCCGAACTACCCGTCGACTACGTGGACTTCGCCCGCCTCCACGACTCCTACGAGCAGCGGATGTTCGCGTACGACCCGGCCAACCGGCGGGTCGCGGCAGCCACGTTGCGGGTCGTCACCCAGTGGTACCCGAACTGGCTGCGGCCGTTGGTGGCGCGCGCCTCGCTCGCCGTCCTTGACGACTCGCTGCTCACCGCGCTGGGCTTCCGTCCGCAGCCACGCCGGGTACGGACCGCGACCCACCGCGCCCTGCGGGCCCGGGCCGCCCTGGTGCGCCGGCTGCCACCCCGGCCCACCGGGCGCCCGTACCGGCCCGAGCCCCGCACCTACCCCTTCGGCTGGACGCTGGACGACCTCGGTCCGCACTGGTCCCACTCCAGGCCGCTGCGACCGCTGCCGGACGAGGACGACCGGAGTGCCGTGCGCTCGGACGGCGACGGCGGGGAACCGGCAGCGGCGGCTTCCCCCTCCGACGCGAACGGACACCGCACCCCACCGGCCGGTGGCGGTCCCACACACCAGGAGCTTCGATGACCGGCACGGACCAGGACGCGGCGACCCGCTCCGCCACCTTCACCGTCCACTCCCCCGCCACCGGCGATCCCGTCGGCGAGCATCCGGTCCACGGTCCGGGGGAGGTGGCCCGCGCCGTGGAACGGGCCCGGACCGCCGCGTCCGGGTGGGCCGCGCTCTCCGCGGCGGACCGCCGCGCACACCTGCTGCGGTGGAAGCGCGAACTCGCGTCCTCGCTCGACGCCGTCGCGGGGACGATCGCGGCGGAGACGGGCAAGCCGCACAGCGACGCGGTACTGGAAGTCGTCCTCACCCTGGAGCACCTGGACTGGGCGGCCCGCAACGCCGACCGCGTACTGCGACGGCGGCGCGTCCGCAGCGGCCTCCTCGCGGTGAACCAGCGGGCCTCCGTGGCCCACCGGCCGCTCGGTGTGATCGGGGTGATCGGCCCCTGGAACTATCCCCTGTACACGCCCATGGGTTCCATCGGTTACGCGCTGGCCGCCGGCAACGCCGTGGTGTTCAAGCCGTCCGAGCACACCCCCGGTACGGGCGTACTGCTGGCCGAACTCCTGGCCTCGGCCGTGCCCGAACACGCCGGTCTGCTCACTGTCGTGACCGGTTCCGCGGCGACGGGTGAGGCGTTGGCCCGCTCGGGCGTCGACAAGGTGGCGTTCACCGGGTCCCCCGGGACCGCGCGCAAGGTCATGGCCGTGTGTGCGCGGTCGCTGACGCCGTTCCTCGCCGAGTGCGGTGGCAAGGACGCGACGATCGTCACGGTCGACGCGGACCTCGACGCGGCGGCCGACGCCGTCGTGTGGGGCGCGCTGAGCAACGCCGGGCAGACCTGCGCGGGCGTCGAACGCGTCTACGTCGTACGGGAGGTGTACGCCCCGCTGTGCCGCAAGGTCGTCGAGCGGGCCGGTGCGCTGCGGGTCGGTCCCGTACCGGACGCCGTCTACGGTCCGATGACGATCCCGGCCCAGACGGCCGTCGTCCGGCGGCATGTGGAACAGGCGCTGGCGGGCGGTGCGCGTGCCCTGCTCGGCGACGCGGCCTCGGTCTCGGCCTCGGCCTCGGCCTCCGGGGCGTTCGTCACGCCGGTCGTCCTGGCCGACGTACCGGAGGATTCGGCGGCGATGACCGAGGAGACGTTCGGGCCTGTCGTGGCGATCAACGCGGTGGCGAATGTCGACGAGGCCGTTCGGCGCACCAATGCCTCGACCTACGCGCTGGCCGCCTCGGTGTTCTGCCGCGACCGGCGGGCCGGTGCCGCGATCGCCGCGCGGCTACGGGCCGGAGCGGTGTCCGTCAACTCCGTGCTCGGCTTCGCCGGGGTCCCGGCCCTGCCGTTCGGCGGTTCCGGGGAGTCCGGCTTCGGACGGATCCACGGCGCGGACGGGCTGCGGGCGTTCACCGCGCCCCAGTCGGTCACCGTGCAGCGCTTCGCCCCCCCGGTGAACTTGACCTCCTTCAGCACTCCCGCGACCGCCCGGGAACGCGCGGTCGCGGCGGCGAAGTGGCTGCACCGGCACCGCTGACGGCCCGGAAGGCCCCCACGACACGGGCCCTCAGGCGTTCAGGAGCGGGGCGAGGTAGCGGCGGGCGAAGGCGCGGGCCTGGTCCTCGTCCTCCATCTCGATGCAGCTCGACGGGTTCAGCAGGAAGGAGACGGCGACGCGGACCATGAGTTCGGCGACCGGCCGGGGATCGGAGTCGCCGCGCCCCTCCACCTGCTGGGCACGCCGCAGATGTGCCGTCAGGTAGTCGCAGGTGGCCTCCAGCGAGGGGCCTCCCTGGACGGTCAGGTAGGGCAGCACCACCTCGGGTTCGAGGCGCAGCAGGCCGCCGAAGAGGGGGTGTGCCCTGGTGTACCGCAGGGCCACCACGAAGCCTTCGACGACCCGCTCCTCCATGGTCGGCAGGGCCGCCACCGCGGAGTCCAGTTGCTGGAAGAACCTGCTGCCCTCGCGCAGCAGGCAGGCCTCCACCAGTCCGTCCTTGGTCCGGAAGCGGCGGTAGACCGTGACCCTGGAGACCCCGGCCCGTTTGGCGACGTCGTCCATGGAGGAGCGGCGCAGCCCGAACGTCGTGAACTGTTCCAGTGCGGCGTCCAGGATGCGCCGCGCCACCTTTTCCTCCGTCTCGGGCCGGGCGATGGCCCGGGCGAGCAGGGAGTCGTTCGCAGAAGTCGTCATGGTGCTCCTCACGATACCGCCCGAGATCCACCGATGAGACTTTGAAACAAATACCATTTCTTTGTAACCATCCGGAACCCGGAGGACCCCATGGGCAGTCGACTCACCCCGGAACAGTCCGACTTCGTCGCGGCGGTCCGCGACTTCGCCAAGCGCGAGTGCGGCACGCGTGAACAGCGGGACGCGCTGACCGGGGGCGGCCACGACCGGCACCACCCCGGCCTCTACGGCAGGCTCGCCGGACTCGGCTGGCTCGGGGTGTGCCTGCCCGAGGAGTACGGCGGTTCGGGCGGCGGCCTGGCCGACGCCTGTCTGTTCCTTGAGGAGACGTCGTACGGAATGGTCCCGGCGGGCGGCTTCGTCACCAGCGTCATCACCGCCAAGGCCTACGAACGGTTCGGTACCGAACGGCAGAAGCGGGAGGTGCTGGCGGGTGTCGGGCGGGGCAGGGTCCTCGCGATCGCGATGTCCGAGCCCGCGGCCGGCTCCGACGTGGGGGCGCTCACGTGCCGCGCCCGGCGCGGCCCCGACGGCGACTGGCTGATCGACGGGCAGAAGACGTGGATCTCCAACGCCCATATCGCCGACAGCATCCTGCTCGTGGCCCGGACCTCCCGGGACAAGCACGCGGGACTCACCATGTTCCACGTCCCGGCCGATACGCCCGGTGTGGAGGTCCGGGGCATCGAGACCATGGGCGGGCGCGAGGTGAACGACGTCCACCTCACCGGCGTCCGGCTGCCCGCCGACGCGGTCGTCGGCGAGGTCGACAACGGCTGGCGGCAGTTGATGGCCGGCCTCAACCACGAGCGGCTCTTCCTGGCCGCCACCATGCTCGGCCTGGCCCGCCGCGCGTTCGACGACGCCGTCGGACACGTACGCGAGCGTGAGCAGTTCGGCCGTCCCGTCGGCTCGTTCCAGGCCCTGCGCCACCGGATCGCCGATCTCGCCACGGAGATCGAGTGCACACGGCTGCTGGTGCGCGAGGTGGCCCTGGACTGCGACGCCGAGCCGGAGCGGCTGTTCCCGCGCGAGGCGTCCATGGCCAAACTCAAGGCCACCGAGACCGCCAAGCGGGCAGCCCTGGAAGGTATGCAGATGATGGGCGGCTACGGCTACGCCACCGAGTACGACATGGAACGCCATCTGCGCGCCGCGGTCGTCTCCACCGTCTACGGCGGGACGAGCGAGATCCAGCGGGACGTGATCGGCAAGACCTACGGGCTCTAGGGCGCTTCTTCTGGATCAGTCCGGGTCCGCGGACCCCGGCGAACGGCGGGCGCCCCACCCCTCTCCGGAGTGGAGCGCCCGCCGTCACGCACACCTGCCCCGGACGTCAGTCCTCGTACAGCTCTCCCAGCGCGACGGCGTGCTTCTCCCGGATGACGCGGCGCTTCATCTTCAGCGACGGGGTCAGCTCCCCCGTGGCCGGACCCCACTCCTCCGCGAGCAGCCGGTACCGTTTGACCTGCTCGGTGCGGTTCAGGCGCGCGTTGGCCGCCGTCACCGCCCGGTCCACTTCCTCCCGTACGACCGGATGCGCCGCCAGGAACGCCAGGGCATCGCGGCCGGTGTGCTTGTCGGGGCCGGTGTGCTTGTCGATGCCGTGGGCCTCGGCCCAGGCGGGCGCCGTCTCGGCGTCGAGCACCAGCAGTGCCACGAGGTAGGAGCGGTTGTCGCCGTGCACCAGGGCCTGGCCGATCAGTGGGTGCCCCTTGAGGGCGTTCTCCACGAGCGCCGGGGAGACGTTTTTGCCCGTCGACGTGACGATCATTTCCTTCTTGCGGTCGGTGACCCACAGATAGCCGTCGTCGTCGAGCCGGCCGATGTCACCGGTCCGCAGCCAGCCCTCCTCGTCCACCACCGGCCCCACCGTGCCGTCCTCGCGCAGATAGCCGGAGAACACGGTCGAGCCGCGCACCTCGATCTCACCGTCCCCGGCGACGCGGACCTCCACGGACGAGACGGGTCGTCCCACCGAACCCAGCCGGAAACCGGTGCGCGGGCTGTTGGTGGTCGCCACTCCGGTGGTCTCCGTGAGCCCCCACGCGTCCATGATCACGATGCCGAAGCCGGCCCAGAACCGCACCACGTCGATCGACATGGGAGCCGAGGCGCTGGCCGCCCAGCTGATCCGGTCCAGACCGCCCGCGGCCAGCAACGGCAGCAGGACCTCGGCCCGTTGCCGGGCGTAGGCCTCTTCGAGTTCGGCCGGCGGTCGCTCGCCCCGCTCCCGGTAACCGACATGCTCCCGGGCCACCCGGGTGGCCTCCTCGATGGCCGCCTGCTGTTCCGCCGGCAGCAGCGGCAGTACGGCCCGGACGGCGGCCGCGAGCTTCTCCCAGACACGCGGCACGCCGAAGAACTGGGCCGGACGCACCTTGCGCACGATCTCGGCGACACCCGTCGGGTCGGCGCACAGATGAACGTGCGAGGCGCGGTGACAGGGCAGGTAGATGCCGAGCATCCGTTCGGCGATGTGCGCGAAGGGCAGGTAGCAGATGTGCTCGACGTGCGGCGGCAGTTCGACCACCTCGTCCAGCGCCGACGCGTTGGCCAGCACATGGCGGTGGTTGAGGACGACACCCTTGGGCTCACCGGTGGTGCCCGAGGTGTAGACGACCGTCAGCGGGTCTTCGGGGCGTGCGGCGTCCAGCGCCTTCTCGAACCGCTCCGGGACCGGCTCCCGGCCCAGGGCGCCGTAGGGGAAGTGGCTGCCCTCCGCGCCGGATTCCACCACGACGATGCGGCCGAGCGGGACATCCGCGTCCGCCAACAGGGGCTCCCACAGCGCCACTTGGGCGGCCCCCTCCACGACGGCGACCCGGGCCCGGCAGTTGCGGGCGATGTGGGCGACCTGCTCGGGGGCGGAGGTGCCGTAGACGGTGACGGGTACGGCACCGAGGCGCACCAGTGCCAGGTCGGAGAGCCAGTGTTCGGGCCGGTTGGCCATCATGAGCAGCACGTGGTCGCCGCGGCCGACGCCGAGTGCCGCGTAGCCCGCGGCGAGGCGGGTGGTGTGCTCCCGGACCTGCGCCCAGGTCAGCGTCACCCAGCCGTCCTCGTCCGGTCCGGCGCCGTCCGGTCCTGGGCTGTCCGGTCCTGGGCTGTCCGGTCCGGCGCCGTCCGACTCGGTGCCGCCCGGCCCGGTGTCGTCCAGCCCGGTGCCGCCCGTTCCCTGCCAGGAGAGGGCGGGCAGTTCGGCGTACAGACGCGCGTTGCGTTCGAGCAGCAGCGGCAGGGTCTGTTCGGCAGGGGGTTGTGCTGAGAGTTCGGTTGTCACAGCCACTCCTTGACGCGCTCCACCAGACGGGCGGGTTCGGGTCCCACGGGCGTCACATCGAGCATGGTGACGCCCGGCTCCCGGAACGCCTCGACACGGTCCCGCACATAGCCCTCGGGGCCGGCCAGGCTGACCAGTTCGCACAGTTCGGCCGGGACGGCGGCCTCCGCGTCCTTCTTACGGCCGGCCAGGAAGTGCTCCTGGATCGCGGCGGCCTCCGCCTCGTAGGCCTCGGCGACCCAGACCGCGTCGAGACCGGCCGCCTCCAGGGCGGCGGCCCGGTCCGCGGCGGTGCGCGGGTCTCCGGCGTAGGTCAGGGGTGTGGACAGGTGCACAGGCTCATCGGTTCCTCTCGCGAGAGGTGGTGCGTGTACCAACCGGACCGGAACAGGCCGAGGACGGACAAGAACGGGCCGAGGACGGACCAACAACTTACTGAGCGTTCGCTAAGACAGTAGGAGTAGTGGAAGGAACGGTCAACGCCTCGGGAGTGACCACCCTCGACACAGGCCCGGCCGCTTCCACTGATCGATCGATAAGTGACCGATCCGAGCGCACGGCGTCCCGCCGACATACGATGTCACTCGCCACCGAGCCATCCGAGGAGCCCAGTTGAGCAGCGAACCGAGCCGGGCCGCCATCTCCCCCGCGCAGCACTGGCGCTCGTACGGTCCGCTCGATCTGCACCCCATCCTCCTGCACGCCATGGAGGCCTTCAACGAGCACGGCTACCACGGCACTTCGGTGCGGGACATAGCCACCCGGGTCGGCGTCACCGTGCCCGCGCTGTACTACCACTACGAGAACAAGCAGGCCCTGCTCACCACACTGCTGGAGACGTCCATGAAGGACGTCCTGGACCGCTGCCGGGCCGCGGCGGCCGAGGCGGGCGACGATCCGCTGCCCCGCTTCCGCGGCATGGTGGAGTCGATCGTGCTCTACATGGCCAACCGCAAGGGCATGGCCTTCCTGGACACGGAGATCCGCAGCCTGGAGCCCGAGAACCGCGCCCGGTACGTGGCGCTGCGCGACTATCTGCAGCACATGCTGCTGGACACCGTCCGGGCCGGCATCCGCGAGGGCGCGTTCACCACACCGATCCCGGCCGACGCGGTGCGGGCGATCCTCATCATGTGCCAGGGCGTGGCCAACTGGTACCGCTCGGACGGCCCCTTGACCGCCGAGGAGGTCGCCGAGCGGCACGTCCTGCTCAGCCTCGGGACGGTGGGGTACGCGGGGCCGCGCGCTTGCACGCTGAACACTGCGAGCTCGAACACTGAACGCTGAACACTGCGAGCTCGGCTGCTGTGGCTGCGCGTCGAGTGACGGACACCCCGCGGCGACAAGGGACGCGCTCAGGTCGTATCGGCCTGCTGGATGCTGTCGCCGCTGTTGCCGATCGCGATGTACGTGCCGATGCGCCGGAAGTCGTTCATCACGCCGAACATGCTCTTGTTGGACGGCAGGAGGGCCCGGACGGAAGCCTCGTCGGCCAGCCGGGCCAGAAGCATCTCCTTGTAGGCGTTGTAGACCCTCGCCGTGTAGTTGGGCTCCTTCGCCGCGTTCATCCGGTAGTCGTTGGTGAGCGCGATGGAGGCCAGGTCCATCAGATAGCAGTCGATCAGATCGGTGACGTCCTGGGCCCGGGCGCCGTCCTCTCCCACGCGGGCGTCCTCCGCCAGGACACCGGCCATCTTCAGGACGATGTCACGGTAGATCCGGTGCCGGGTGCTGCTGGGGTAGGCGGCCATGATGTGGTCGGCCTGCCCCGCGCCCTCGGTGTTCATGGTGCGCGGCGTCGCCAGATCCCCCAGGCCGGGTACCGCCAGCGGGACATTCCGGAACATCTCCTCCTCGTCGGGGATGTCCCGGTTCCGGGAGGCGAGAGGGTGCAGGCCGATCTCATGAGCCAACATCCCCATGATGTGGCCGATGCCGTACTTCTCGAAGTAGTAGCTGGCCAGGTTGATGTCGACACCGGCGTCACCGCGGTCCGTCACGTCGGCCGGGGTCTCCGTCGTCCGCACGTGCAAGGTGATACGGACGCGACGGTCACCGACGTACTCCTTGATGGTGTCGTGCTTCCGGAGCAGATCGATGATGCGGATCGCCTTGTCGCGGTACGCCTCGTTCGTGTGCTTCAGGTTGGTGAACTCGAAGTTTCCTGAGGAGAAGGGGGCGTAGAGCGTTGTCGGCTGCCCTGTCGCCCGGTCGGGCGCCGTGTTCGGGTCCTGCTGCATGCGGGCGGGGACTTCGGTGCCGTCCGCGCCTTCGGCCGGGCGGGGCAGGGAGACCGGGTCCACCCAGACGGCCTCGCGGAGGATCCCGTCGGTCCCCTTGCGGGCCTCGTCCCAGGTCTGCGCGATGTCCTGCGCACCCGTCTGAGGCCGCTCGGGGTCCGGGCTCACGTCTCCGATCAGCGCGCTCAGCAGGGCCAGGTGCCGTCCCCGGAGCCCACCGGCGGCCAGCGAGGCGTCCTCGGGTTCGGCGTTCAGGTCACCCAGCAGACTGCCCGGGATGTGCGGCCGGTGTGGGGAATCGGCATCCCGGTACTCATCCCGCAAGCCGAGTTGATGGGTCAGCTCATGCACCAGTTGCACCGGGTCGGCATCCGCCCACCACGTGTTCTGATCCATCGCCCGGTCCCGACCGGTCAGGCCCACCGTGAGGTGCGGGGACTCCGAGGAATCGACCAGCTCGACGGTCACATGCAGCAGGTCGCCGTTCGGCAGCCGGCGGCCGGGTTCGTTCAGGAACTCATGTACGCCTGCCGAGAGTTGCTCGTACGCGTGCGCCGCTTCTGAGTCCGTGCCCCGCATCTGGACGCGAACCGTGAGGTCCGTGATCTGTTCGCCCTGGTACGAGAGCCGCCGGACGTCGAAGCCCGACCGCACCACGAACCGCGGCCGGCTGTCACGCGGGCCCACCAACCGCGGTGTACCGGCCAGAGCTTGTTCGATGCTCTCCCCGATCCGCTGAGCGCCGGCGGTGGCTTGCGGGAGCCGGGGGCGGGCCTCGTCCGTCGGGATGGGCTGCTGGATGCTGTCACCGCGGTTGTTGGTCGCGAGGTTGGCGGCCAGCGTGGCGAAGTCCCGTACGACTCCGAACATCCCCTTGTCGGCGGGGAGCAGGGCACGGGCGGGACTGTCCACGGCCATGCGCGCGGCGAACAGCGCCTTGTAGGCGTTGTAGACCTTCGCTGTGTTACCGGGTTCCTTGGCCGCGTTCATCCGGTAGTCGCTGGTGATCGCGATGGAGGCGAGGTCCATGAGGTAGGTGTCGATCAGGTCGGTGGCGTCCTTGGCCTTGGCGCCCTCCACACCGGCCTGCGCGGCCTCGGCCAGCATGTCGGCCATCTTCAGCACGATGTCGCGGTAGATCCCGTGCCGTGTACTGCTGGGGAACGCGGCCATGATGTGGTCGGCCTGGCCCGCGCTGTCGGTGTTCATCGTGCGCGGGGTCCGCAGGTCGCCCAGCCCTGGCACAGGCAGGGGGATGCCTCGGAACATCGCCTCCTCGTCGGGGATGTCCCCGTTCCTGGAGGCAAGCGGGTGCAGGCCGATCTCGTGGGCCAGCATCCCCATGATGTAACCGATGTCGTACTTCTCGAAGTAGTAGCTCGCGAGGTTGATCTGGACACCGGTGTCACCCAGGTCGCGTACGTCCGCCGGTGTCTCCGTGGTCCGCACATGCAACGTGATCCGGACGGGACGGTCACCGACGTAGGCACTGATCGTCGGATGGTCCCGCAGCAGTTCGATGATGCGGACGGCCTTGTCGCGGTACTTCTCCTCCGTGTGCTTCAGGTTGGTGAACTCGAACTTCCCCGACCTGAAGGGGGTGAGGGTCGGTGCGGCGGCGGCATCTGCGGTGGCGGGGGCCGGTGCCGCGTTCGGGTCCTGCGGCATACGGGCCGGGACATCGGTGGCCGCCGTGTCACCGGTGGACGGTCGGGGCAGGGAGACCGGGTCGACCCAGACCGCCTCACGGCGGACCTTCGTGGCGTCTCCGCGCACCTCGTCCCAGGTCTGCTCACTCTCCTCCCGCGCGCCACGCTCCGAGGGCCGCGGAGTTACGTCCCCGATCAGCGCACCCAGCAGGGCCAGGTGCCGCCCGCGGAGCCCACCGGCGGCCAGCGAGGAGTCCTCGGGGTCGGCATTCAGGTCACCGAGCAGGCTGCCCGGGATGTGCGGGCGATGCGCGGAATCGGCGTCCCGGTACTCGTCCCGCAGACCGAGCTGATGGGTCAGCTCATGCACCAGTTGCACCGGGTCGGCATCCGCCCACCACGTGACCTGATCCATCGCCCGGTCGCGACCGGTCAGGTCCACGGTCAGGTGCGGGGACTTCGACGGATCGACCAGCTCGACGGTCACGTGCAGCAGGTCGCCGTTGGGGAGCCGGTGGCCGGGGTCGTTGAGGAACTCATGTACGCCCTCGCGGAGTTGCGCGAAGGAGTGGGCGCTCTGACCGTCCTTGCCGCCGCGCATCGCGATACGGACCGTGAGGTCGGTGACCGGATCGCCGTCGTAGGTGAACCGCCGCGCATCGAAATCGGAACGCACCACGAAACGGGGCCGCTTGTCACGCGGCCGACTTGCACGCGGCCAACTGGCACGCGGTTCCGTCGACGACGTGGTGTCGGACGGCCCGGTCTGCGGCCCGGACTCGGTGCCGCCCGGACCCGGCGAAAGCCGCGGGCGTGTCTCGCCGGTCTCGGTGCTGCTCGACACCGGAGTGGCGGTCTGGATGCTGTCGCCCTGGTTGTTGAACGCGACGCTGCTGCCCAGACCGAAGAAGTTGCTGGTGACGTTGTACCAGCTCTTGTCGGCCGGAAGCAGGCTCCGTACGGGGCTGCCCTGCGCGAGCTGTGCTGCGAACTGCTCCTTGTAGGCGTTGTAGACCTTCGCCGTGTAACGCGGCTCCCAGGCCGCGTCCTTGCGCTTGTCGTTGGTGAGCGCGATCGTGGCCAGGTCCATGAGATAGGTGTCGATCAGGTCCGTGACGTCCTTGGCCTTCGCACCCTCCTCGCCTGTTCGCGCCTCCTCCGCCAGGTCATTGGCCATGCCGAGCACGATGTCCCGGTAGATCCGGTGACGGGTACTGCTGGGGAACGCGGCCATGATGTGGTCGGCCTGACCCGCGCCCTCGGTGTTCATGGTCCGTGGCGGAGTCAGATGCGCCAGCCCCGGAACGGTCAAGGGCACCCCCGCGAACATCTCCTCCTCATCAGGAATGTTCGTATCCCGCGAGGCGAGAGGGTGGAGACCGATCTCGTGGGCCAGCATCCCCATGACATAACCGATGTCGTACTTCTCGAAGTAATAGCTCGCGAGATTGATGTCGACGCCGGCGTCACCGCGGTCCGTCACGTCGGCCGGAGTCTCGGTTGTGCGCAGGTGGAGAGTGATCCGTACCGGACGGCCCCCGACGTAGTCACGGATCGTGTCGTGCTTGCGGAGCAACTCGATGATCCGGACCGCCTTGTCGCGGTACGCCTCGTTCGTGTGCTTCAAGTTGGTGAACTCGAAGTTCCCCGACTTGAATGGCGTGAGGGTCGGCTCGACGGCGGTGGCGCTCGTCGGGGCCGGAGCCGCGCCGACGCCGGTGTCGGCGCCGGTGTCGCTGTCGGACTGGGGCAGCCTGGGGCGCGCTTCGCCGGAATTGCTGCCCGCAGTCGGTTCCGGAACAGCCGGGCGCTGGATGCTGTCCCCGCGGTTGTTGGTTCCCACGCTGGTGGCAAGCGCAGCGAAGTCACCCAGGACACCGAACCTGCCCTTGTCCCCCGGCAGCAGAGCACGGACAGGACTGTCCTGGGCCATGTGCTCGGCCAACTGCGCCTTGTAGGCGTTGTAGACCCTCGCTGTGTAAGCGGGATCCCTCATCGCACGCGCCCGGTGATCGTTGGTGACCGCGATGGAAGCCAGGTCCATGAGGTAGGTGTCAAGGAGGTCGGTGACGTCCTTCGGCTTCGCGCCCGCCACACCCACCCGCGCATGCTGGGCCAGCACCTCCGCCATCTCCAGCACGATGTCGCGATAGATGCCGTGCCGGATGGTGTGCGGGAACGCGGCCATGATGTGGTCCGCCTGACCCGCGCCCTCGGTGTTCATGAAACGCGGCGTGCTCAAGGTCTCCAACCCCGGCACCAACAGGGGCATGCCCTGGTAGAGCTCCTCCTCCTCAGGAATCTTCGTGTTACTGGAGGCCAGAGGATGGAGACCGATCTCATGGGCCAGCATGCCCATGATGTATCCGATGTCGTACTTCTCGAAGTAATAACTCGCGAGATTGATCTCGACACCCGCGTCACCCAGATCGCGAACGTCCGCCGGGGTCTCCGTCGTCCGCACATGCAGAGTGATACGCACAGGACGGCCGCCGACATAACCCTTGATCGTGCTGTGCTCATCCAGCAGCTCGACAATCCGAACCGCCTTGTCGACGTACCTGTCCGTCTGATTCAAGTTCGTGAACTCGAAATTCCCCAACTTGAACGGGCGCAGAACCGGCACCGGCACGGCAGGCGCCATGCTCGTGTCCGGGTCCTGCTGCATGTGGGCCGGAACCTCGGTCACCGCCGTGTCACCGGTGGACGGTCGGGGCAGGGAGATCGGGTCGACCCAGACCGCCTCGCGGCGGACCGTCGTGGCATCCTCACGCGCCTCGTCCCAGGTCTGTTCGGAGTCCTCCTGCGCGCTTCCTGCCGAGGGCCGCGGAGTTACGTCCCCAATCAACGCACCCAGCAACGCCAGATGCCGTCCCCGGAGCCCACCGGCAGCCAGCGAGGAATCCTCAGGGTCGGCATTCAGGTCACCGAGCAGGCTGCCCAGGACGTGCGGGCGATGCGGGGAATCGGCATCCCGGTACTCGTCCCGCAGACCGAGCTGATGGGTCAGCTCATGCACCAGTTGCACCGGGTCGGCATCCGCCCACCACGTGACCTGATCCATCGCCTGATCACGGCCCGCCAAGTCCACGGTCAAATGCGGGGACTTCTCCGGATCGACCAGCTCGACGGTCACGTGCAGCAGGTCGCCGTTGGGGAGCCGGTAGCCGGGACTGTTCAGGAACTCGCTCACTCCCGAGCTGAGTTGACCGAACACCCGTGGCGTCTGATCCGCCGCTCCGCGCACCGCGATACGGACCGTGAGGTCGGTGACCGGATCGCCGTCATAGGTGAACCGCCGCGCATCGAAGCCCGACCGCACCACGAACCGCGGCCTGCTGTCACGCGGACCCCGCGACTGCGCTGTGGTGAACGGAACTTGCTCGACGCTCTCCTCGGCCTCTTGTGCGCTGTCGGCGGCTTGCGGCAACCGGGGGTGGGCCTCACCCGTGGACGGAGGCGTGGGCGTGGTCCTGGGCGGCTGGATGCTGTCACCGCGATTGTTGGTGACCACACTGGCGGTCAGTGTCGCGAAGTCCCGTACGACGCCGAACATCCCCTTGTCGGCGGGCAACAGTGCTCGGGCGGGACTGCCCGCGGCCATGCGCGCGGCGAGCAGCGCCTTGTACTCGTTGTAGACCTTGGCCGTGTTACCCGGTTCCCTCGCAGCTCTCACGCGGTGGTCGCTGGTGATCGCGATCGAGGCCAGGTCCATGAGGTAGGAGTCCATCAGGTCCGTGGCGTCCTGGGGCCTGGCTCCCGGGACCTGCGCCTGCGCGAACTCCGCCATCATCTCCGCCATCTTCAGCACGATGTCGCGGTAGATCCCATGCCTGGTGCTGCTGGGGTAGGCGGCCATGATGTGGTCGGGTTGACCCGAGCCGACCGTGTTCATCGTGCGCGGCGGAGTCAGGTGTGACAGCCCCGGTACGGCCAAGGGCACCCCCGCGAACATCTCCTCCTCGTCGGGGATGTTGGTGTCCCGGGACGCAAGAGGGTGCAGGCCGATCTCATGGGCCAGCATCCCCATGACGTAACCGATGTCGTACTTCTCGAAGTAGTAACTGGCCAGGTTGATCTGCACGCCGTCGTCGCCCAGGTCGCGTACGTCCGCGGGAGGCTCGGTCGTCCGCACGTGCAAGGTGATACGGACGGGACGGCCGCCGACGTACGCACTGATCGTCGGATGGTCCCGCAGCAGTTCGATGACCCGGGTCGCCTTGTCCCGGTACCGCTCGTTCGAACTCTTCAGATTGGTGAACTCGAAGTTCTCCATCACGAAGGGCCCGGGGGTGGGCGCGGCAGCGGTGCCAGGTGCCAGGTGCCGGGTCCTGGTCCTGGTCCTGGTCCTGCAGCATGTGTGCCGGGACCCCGGTGGACGCGGTGCTCTCGGTACCGTCCGTCGGCCTCGGCAGGGAGACC
>NZ_JBIRGP010000025.1:0-57225 GCF_044328075.1 Streptomyces sp. NPDC017991
GGGGGGGGGGCGCGGCGCGCGGGGGCGGGGGGTGGGGGGGGGCCCGCGCCCCCCCCCGCCCGCCCCCCCGCGCGCCCGGGGGGGGGGGGGGGGGGGGGGGGGGGGCCCCCCCCCCCCCCCCCCCCACCCCACGGTGTGCCGCCTCAGGCGGCCGAGGACGCCTCCTCCACGGGGGAGGCGCGGTCCAGCTCTCGCTCGGTGCGCCGCAGCACGATCGAATCGGCGATCTCGCCGCTTCGTACCGCCATGTTCGACAGCAGGGACGACGTCAGGCCGTGGCTGTGCTCGGTGCCGCCCTGGAGATAGACGCCGCAGGACAGGTCCGAAGCGGTGACGAGGCGGTAGTCGCGCTCCACCCGGTGTCTGCCCGCCGCGTCGCGCTGGAAGTGCTCGTCGAAGTCGCCGAGGAGGCGGGCCGGGTCCAGGCCGTCGTAGCCGGTGGCGAACACCAGCGCGTCGACGGCCAGTTCCTCCGTCCGGTCGTCGAGCAACGAGCGCAGCATCACGCGGGTCCCGCTCCCGGTGCGATTGACCTCGGCGACCCGGGTGAGGTTGCGGAAGTGCAGCCGCCGGCTGCCGCGTATCTGTTCGTCGTACGAACGCTGGTACAGGGCTCGGATGACATCGCCGTCGACCACCGAGTAGTTGGTGTTGCGGTGATAGCGCCAGAACGCGTCCCGTGCCCTCTCGGTCCCGAAGTAGTAGTCGTCGACGGCGTCGGGGTCGAACACCTGGTTGGCGAAGGGGGTGTCGTCGGCGATCGAGTAGCCGTAGGACGGGATGACCGCGGAGATCTGGGCGTGCGGCAGCGAGTCGTGGAGGAACCGGGTGATCTCGGCCGCGCTCTGGCCGGCGCCGACCACCGCCACGTTCTTGAGGTCGTCCGGGGCGTGAGCGCCGAACCTGCCCAGGAACTCCGAGCTGTGCCAGACTCGTTCGTCGGTCGCGGTGCCCTCCGGCAGCCGCGGTACCAGACCCGTCGAGATGGCGACGTTGTGTGTGGTGACCACGCTGGTGGTGCCGTCACTCCCGCGCACCTCGACCTCCAGGAGGTCGGGTGCCGGGTCCCCTGCCTTCGTGCAGGGCCGGATCGAGGTGACCTCGGTGCCGTAGGTGACCTGGTCGCCGACGCCGGCGGCAGCCCACTCCAGGTACTGGTGGAATTCGTGCCGGGTCGGGAAGAAGTCCTGATTGTTCACGAACTGCACCAGACGGTTCGAGGCGTGCAGAAACGAGATGAAGCTGAACCGGGACATCGGATTTCTGAAGGTCGCCAGGTCCTTGAGGAATGAGATCTGCATGGTCGTGGACGGCAGCAGCATGTTCCGGTGCCAGCCGAACGTGGGCTGCTGCTCGAAGAAATGGGACTTGACCGGAGGCTGCTGAGCGCTCGCCCCGTGCTCATCCAAGGCGATCGCGAGCGACAGGTTGGACGGGCCGAACCCGATGCCGACCAGGTCGTAGATCTCTTGATTGCGCCTACCCGCTGTGCCCATAGAAGACTCTCCCGCTGCGTCTGGGAAACTGGGCCGGTAGCCCGAGAGACGATTCAGCAGTGTGCTCCAGAAACTGCGCCAAAGGCAACTCGAAGAACACATGCAGACTGTTCTTGAGATTCTCCGGATGCCCGATACCTGAAATTGTTGTCCTGTTGACGGGACGGCGGTACGGTCGGTGCGGATTTTTCGAAATCTTCGCGTGGCGCGGCTCATGCTTATCTGTCCGAGTAATGCGATCAGTCACGTCCTGAACCATGCCCGTGCTCTGAGTTAATTTCCGAAAGGGTGAATCCGGATGTTCGTTCCCAGCTTTTATCGCGAACCGGACAGTTCGTGGATGGTGGACCTGATCCGTGGTAATCCATTGGCGCTCGCGGTGGTCAATGGCAGCCCCGAGGACGGTCCGTTCGCCACGCATCTGCCGGTCATCTTCGACCCCGAGACGTCAGGCGACTGGTCCGGAGAGCTGCCGGGGGCCACGCTGCTCGGCCATATGAACCGGGGCAATCCGCACTGGGCGGCCCTGGAGACGGGCAGCGTCCTGCTGCTGACGTTCACCGGCCCGCACTCCTATGTGTCGCCCACGGTGTACGAGGTGACCCCGGCAGCCCCGACCTGGAACTTCACCACGGTGCATGTCCGGGGCAGGGTGGAGAAGATCGACTCGGTCGAGGAGACGCTGGACGTGGTGCAGTCCACCGTGCGCGCCTTCGAGGGGGCGTTCGGCACCGGATGGGACATGACCGAGTCGCTCGACTACTTCCGCAAGATCGTGCCCGGCGTGGGGGCCTTCAGGTTCACGGTGACCGGGGCGGAGGGCATGTTCAAATTGAGCCAGGAGCAACCGGCAGAGGTGCGCGAGCGTGTACAGGAGTCGTTCGGGCAGAGCGCCTGTACCTACAAGCGCGAGACCGCCGGGATGATGAGCCGGCTGCCGTGACGCGGTGGGCGCTTCGGCGCCCGGGGCCCGGACGCCGACAGCCACCGCCCGGGTCCGCCCGCTGTTCTCCTTGAGCGCGGCCGGATCGCCGAGACCCGCCGGGGGTCCGCGATCACGCCGTTGCCGGGTGACCGGCACCCGTGTCCCGCGTTCCCGAAGCCGACGCCCAACTGATCCGTGGCCCCGTGCCCCGTCCGAGGACGGCTGCCGGCGCCCTCGGACGCTGAAGGCTGTCCCGTCGACGGGACACAGGCGATCGCCGGGGCAGCCGTAGGTGAACGGCATCTCCGCACGCGGTCCTCGACGGTGGGGTGTTCGACTCGTGCCGGTCCACCGGTGAGCGGTCGGGCGAGGCGCCCTCAAGGATCGGGGCGGTGGCGGGCGAAGGCGTGACGGATACGCACTTTCCGAGGGGGCCTTCGAATAGGAAAAGACCGATTTCGGGCCAAAAGTGCGGCTCCATAGAGTGGACTGCATTTTTTCAGGACTCTGCAAAGTAGTGTTCGATGGCGCCAGGGTCCTTGAACCGGTCACGGGGTCGGGGATCTACTCGGAAGAGCCAAGAGGGTGCACGCCGTAACTGCGTCACCCTGGCGATACGGGGTCTTTATCGGCCAGAAACCATGGCCGGGTGAACGGGGGTGAGTCGGATTAGTTTATCCGGAAAGCTTTTCGGGCTGAATGGTTTCCGCGGTTGCCGATGTGGCCGTCGAATTCCCTGCTTACGGGAGCCATTTATGGAGGTACGGTGAAAAATCGGCCCGAAGAGCTTGAAAGTCAAAAGGTCGTCCTGTTCGGCAAGGTCTCTGAAGGAGGACTGCGACAACGAAGAGCCGGCAGCCACGAGGTACACCGCACCCAGGTGCTCACGACGGGGGTGGGACTCCAGATACCGGCGGGACTCACCTTCGACGACTGGGAACGCGCTGGTTGTCAGCTCTCCGGAATTCTCAACTCGTCCTCGTGGTGGCTCGGTGACTGGCTGGCATACGGCAAGGACCACTACGCCGACCGCTACCAGCGCGGAATACGCGCCGCGGGTCTGCAATACCAGACCCTGCGGAACTACGCCTGGGTGTCCCGACGCTTCGAGTTCCACCGGCGCCGCGCCGCTCTCAGTTTCCAGCACCACGCGGAGCTGGCGTCCATGCCCGTCGACGAGCAGGACCTGTGGCTCGACAGGGCGGAGCGGATGAAGTGGACCACCAAGCAACTCCGGAACGCGATCCGCGCCGAGCGTGAGGGCGACTCACTTCGCAAGGAGGAGACCGGCGCGACCCGGCGCCTGGCGGTACCGGACAGTCGGCTGCAGTGGTGGCACAGGGCCGCCGCGCAACTCGGTAGTGACCTGGACCAATGGGTGCTGTCCACTCTGGATGACGCTGCCGAGCGTGTGCTGAAGGACGTCGCCGCACGGACCGCGCTCACGGACTGACCGGACCGATCACGGCGGAGGCGGTCTACGGGACTGTCTCCGCCGTGCGTCGTGAGGACGGCCCTAGCCTCCGAGGCGGCCGGCTCATGTTCCCCTGGTGCAAGGGACTTCACGCCGGGACTCCACCCTAGGAGTGGAGTCTCATTCCGTCAGGCGGGCCGTCCGGGCTCGCGGGCGAACGGCACACCACGATGTCGCCGGTGATGCTGCGGGCGCTCACGTGCACGTGCTCCTCCAACGAGGGCCGACTCTCCAGCAGTGCAAGGGACTTGTACACCTTGCCGGATCCGCAGTCCAGATCCAGTTGAGCCGTCGTTCCGTCGGCGATGCCGATGTCGATCTGCCCCGACGTGGTGTCGGCGGAGACAGACCCCCGCACGACCTCCTCCAGCGAGATGTCCCCCTGGGCCGTCAGTGCTTCGACGCCGGCGTGTGCGGAGCCGATGCGTATGCAGCCCGCGTCCGTGCGGGCGCGGACGATTCCGGCGACATCGCCGACGTCGATGTCGCCTTCGCCGGTCGTCCGGATGGTCGCACTGCCGTCGATCCGGTCGATGCGCACTTCGCCGCTGTTCGCTGTTGCCTCGGCGTCCCCGCTCACGTGGTCCACCCTGATCTCGCCGAAGGCGGCGTTCAGGCGAACGGGTCCCGTGCGGTCGAGCCGGATGTGTCCGAGTCCGGTCGTGAAGCGACACCTGCCCACGGTTCCTTTGCACCGGAAATCCGTGGCGACCGCGTCGCCGTGGATGTTCGACCCGGTGGGCAGTTCGATCACGAGGGTCACCGCTCCCACCACGCCGGTGGCACAGCCCGGTTCCGGCACGCTCACGAGCAACCTGCCGCCCGTGTAGTCGACGCGGGCATGCTCCGCCGTACGGACGTCGACCGGGTCGCCTGGGTCTCGGGGGCGCATGCCGACCGTGGTGTTCCTCCGGTCGGTCGCGAGGATCTTGGCCTGGCCGAACGCCAGCTCAAGAACCACCTGGATCGGCCCGGGGGTGTCGAATGTCAGCATGACGTGGCTCCTCCGGGAGCTCGGCGGCGGTCGTGGCCGGACGAGGACGGGGGCCTCTTCGGCGCTGTGCGGTCATAGGCCGCTGAAGGATCCCCCAGGACGGCCCGGGGGCAAGCGGATGGCTGGCCGTGAACAGGAACCGTCCCCCAAATCTCGGACCGTGCTGCGACCGCCAGGGGGCCGCAGCACGTCGGCTTCACCGGTGCACCGGGAGCGCCCCGTCCGATCGTGCAACGGAACTTTGCGGAACCTCACCACATCCGGCATTCGGCTACCAACCGGCGCGCCGCTCCGGATTGCGTGATGCCGTGCAAATCCCTGTCCTGCGTCTCGTCGCCGGGCGCGTGGAGTGGGGCCGTGCCGTACGGCTGGCTGTGACGCCTTGTGGCGTCAGCGTAGCGAACTCGCTATTTCACGAGGAGTGGATATTCGGACACTCTGGGTGAGTGTTAGTGGTGGCGTCCACCTCCGTTTCCGTGGTTACTCCGGGGTATTCGGCTCGTGCGTGCGTGCGGGCCGAGTGGTGGGTGCGCCGTTCCGAGGGGCGGAGTGCGCCAATTTGGCGCCATGTCGATCCTGGTGTCCGGGGCGGCCTCCCTGACGTCTGCGGTGTCGTGCGTTGCGCAACGCCCCGCTCTCGGCCATGTGGCAGGCGACGCGGGTCTCGGTGGCGTGATCCGAATGCCCGCGGACAGCGAGGCGGCGGGCGGGACCCGCCGGCGGAGCGCCGCAGAAGGTGTTCAGGGCCCGGAGACGACTGATCGCGGCGCCGGAGGCGGGGCCGCGTCGTGAGTTCGTCTACTGGGTTGCGGGGGTGACCGTGCGCCGTCAGCGGGCGCTCCGCACTGCCGCGGAGCCTGGGTGGGCCGGCCCGGCCGCGGGCGCTGTGCCGGCGAGCCATGGCACCGCCGTGGCCGGTCGGTCGGTGTGGCTGCCGCTGCCGCCGGCGCTGCCCCGGGGGAGCGCCGGCGGCGAACCGTCCGGCCGGTGGCTCGGTGGCTCGGTGGCTCGGTGGACGCCCGGGCGTGGAGACCGCCCACCGCGACGGCCCGCCGACCCACCGGCACCCTTGTGATCCGACGGCAGGCGACAACGCCCGAGCGAGGGAGGGCGCAGTGCCGAGAGCAGCCCGGTGAGGGCTGCTTGAGCTGTCACCGGCGCGTGAGGACGGCCGTCACCCGGACCCGGGAACGCTGAACCGGAAATCAGCTCACGCCCGAGCCGGCCCACGACCGGTCCGGGTCACGCCCGGTCCGGGTCACGTCCCGGGCGTCCGGCCGTCCCGCGCCGGTGACAGGAGGGGGAGGGGAACGCGCCGCGTCAGCCGCGTAGTTCGAGCATGCAGCACTTCACACTGCCACCCGCCTTGAGCAGTTCGCCGAGCTCCGTCGCGATCGGCTCGTACCCCTGCTCGCGCAGGCGCGCGGCGAGCCCGGTGGCCCGCCGGGGGAGCATGACATTCCGCCCGTCCGACACGGCGTTGAGGCCGAAGACCTCGGCGTCCGCCACCTCGGCGCGGATCGCGTCCGGGAAGCGCTCGGCGAGGACCTGCTGGCTGGCCGTGGAAAACGCCCCCGGGTAGTACATGACGTGTCCGTCGCTGAGGACCGACAGGGCCGTGTCCAGGTGGTAGAAGCGCGGGTCGACCAGCATGAGGGACACCACGGGACGGCCGAAGAACTCCTGCGCCTCGCCGTGCGACCGGGTGTCGCTGCGGAAGCCGGTGCCGGCGAGGATCACGTCGCCGGCGAAGAGGAAGTCGCCCTCGCCCTCGTTGACGTACTGCGCCATCTTCACCTCGGGCCAGCCGCGTTCGCGGAACCAGTCCAGGTACGCGGCGGACTCGTCGGCCCGCTGCTGGTGCCGGAACCGGGCGACCAGGACCTTGCCGTCCACGACGGTGGCGCCGTTCGCGGCGAAGACCATGTCCGGCAGGTCGGCCACGGGCTCGATCACCTGCACGTCGTGACCGAGGGCCGCGAACGTGTCGTGCAGGTGCTTCCACTGGTCGAGGGCCACATCGGCCGAGCTGGGTTTGTCCGGTTCCATCCACGGGTTGATGGAGTACGTGACGCCGAAGTAGGTCGGGCGGCACATGAGATAGCGCCTGGGCGACGCCTGCCGGTCGCCTGACCGGCGTGTTTCCATGGAACTTTCTGACACGTTTACCCCTTTGGTTCGCCAGATCGTGTCTGGAACGGAGACGCAACACCGGGGACATGAAGCGCGGGTCGCGCGCCACGGGAATCGCCGCCGACGGGCGGAATTTGACACCGGTGAGCGGAAACGCCGGAACGGGAGTCATGTCCTGTCGGCGGGACGTCGGCCGACGGGAATGGGATCGGCGCACCGGAGATCTCCCGGCCCGACCACTCTCCCTCGGTGCACCGGAAAACGATAGCCGGAACAGCCAATGCGCCGTGGGGTTCGCGGCATTGCGGTCCGAAGAAAGCATCGGGCGCACGCTCGGCGCTGCCAGCGCTCATTCGGCACCACGATGCCCGGCAGTGAATTCCGTGCCGGCGAGGCGCGCACAGACCGAACATCTGGGCCGACAGCCCTGTTGCGGAATACCTTCCGGCGAAGGGGGGAATTCCACATTCGGAAATCCGATGTGTGCCGACAGGACCGGAACGGCTTCCTCAGAGGTGCTCTCGGCTGTCCTCCGTCTCAGGGCCGATGCCCTGCTGATGTCCTCGCTGACGTCCTCCGGACGGGACGAGGTGGGTGAGGCGTTCGTATACGCACGCCGCCGAGGTCAGGACCATGTGGTGGTACCAGCCGGGAAGGGAACGGCCCTCGAAGTCGAGCAGGCCGAAGTCCCGTTCCAGATACTCGATCGAGGACGCGGTTCCCGCGGCCAGGTCGGCCAGCGAAGCAACGTTGTCAAGCGGGTGGTGGGTGAGATTCGTGACCCACATCTGGCGCGGACGGGTGCCCGAAGGCACCTCGGCGAAGAGTCGGTACGGGGGTCCGACCTGCCCTCGCTGGGGTCCGGCGAGGTGGACGAGAGCCGTGTGCATCCGGGTGCTGCGTCTGCTCCCGTCGGGTGCGGTGACGACGACCCCTTCGGGCGAGCCGAGCGCGGGTCCCGCCTTGGCGACCAGCCGGGCGGTGGTGGTCGGTTCAGGTTCGCCGGCCGGGAGGACCGTCAGGTTCTGCGGCACCGCCATGACGAAGTCGCGGCCCCGGCGCCCGAGTTCATGGATGAGCAAGGGTGTGTCGGGGACGCTGCTCAGGTCGGCGACGACTGTGTGCGACATGCCGACCGTGCGGGCGCCGAGTGTGTCGACCAGATGGAGCGCCTGCATCCATATGGGGCGGTACGGAACGCTGTCCGGGATGCGTGTGCGTCGGCGCAGCTGTTCGTCCTCGGCCCACGGGGCCGGCAGGTGCAAGCGCCAGTCGACGGGAACCTGCACGGCACCGAAGCACATGAGCGCCCCCAGACCCAGCTGTCCGTTGAGGGTGCGTCCCGAGGGGGGATCGAAGTAGCGGTGCACCCCGACCGAGTTCTCGCCGCGTTTGGGGAGGACCGCCCGGCCGATCGCACAGACGGGGTCGGGGTCGTACCGAAGGGCCCAGTGTGTGAGCGCGCTCAGCACCGGATCCCAGTCCCATGGGCTGAGGCTGACCAGTTGCCGCAGCGATTGGATGGCCGTGGCGGAGGTGGAGACGGTCTGGGCCAGGCGGCGGACGGACTTCTTGCCGGGCGTGGCGAGCAGTGCCTCGACGTAGGTGTGCGCCCACCGGCGTTGATCGGCGCGTCTGAGACTGCTGAAGATCGTCTCAGTGAAACAGGTGAGGGATGTCTCCAACTCCCTGGTCGACTCGCTGAATACGGTGTCCGAAGATCGGGTTTGGCGCGTGCTCATGGCGCAATAACTCCCCCGAGGTTACTGTGCGTTGCGATCGCTGAGTCTAGGTTGGCTGCGCTTGTGGCGCCACCAAGTTACCCCTGTGGCTGAAAGTGGTGCCTAGCGTGGCGCAACATGGCTCCTTGCGTGTGCCGTGTACTCCGCGTGTTCGGGGAGCCGCCTTCTCGACCGCGCCCGGACAACAGAAGGCGGGCCGCCGCGCGGGAGGCGCGAGGCGGCCCGCCTTCTCGCCGCGCGGGGGACACGGCGGTCTGAGGGGGAGGGGTCAGACGCTGTCCGCGGCCATCGCCTCACGCAGGCTCTTGGGCCGCAGATCCGTCCAGTTGGCCTCCACGAAGTCGAGGCACTCCTGGTGCCCCGCCTCTCCGAAGACGATCCGCCAGCCGGCGGGTACCTCGACGAAGGACGGCCACAGGGAGTGCTGTTCCTCCTCATTCACCAGGACGTAGAACCTGCCGTCTGCGTCGTCGAACGGGTTGCTGCTCACGGTCGCCTCCGATTCAAGCCAGTTGTGATGTGCTTCCCCACGGGGTCACCCACGGCTTCGAGCCGATCGGTGTCCCGTCGGACAGGACAGTGAACCGGGCGTCGACCGGCCGGCCGAAAGCGTCCGGACAAGTGCCCGTAGAAGTTGTTCTCCCATGATGCATCTTCATTCCGGAGAACAAGCGGTGCCGTTGTGCTGCAGCCCTTCTATACGTCCGGGAAGACCTGGTGAAGGAACTCCTACCATATTTGCGGTGTCCCGGCGACGGGACATGTCATTGGTTCCTTGAGGTGCTCGTCGGCGCTTCTGTTTTCCCTTGTCGTGCCGCATCGGTGCTCCTACGATCAGCAGCGAACGACGAGCGGCATTCGAGCTCCGGTGTGGAGTGATGCAAGGTTGTCGTGAAATTCCTGACTCATTGAACATTTCCCCGGAGGGGAGAGTAGAGGCGTCATGACTGCACACGAACGCACCCGTCCGCAGAAAGAGAGTTCCGGCCTGGTGGCCGAGAGCGCTTTTCTCTGGCGTGCGCGGCGGCCCGACTGCCGCCATCGACTGATCTGCTTTCCGTACGCGGGTGGCGGCGCCGGCGCGTTCGCCGGCTGGGCGAGGGAGTTTCCCGACGAGATCGAGGTGACCGCCGTACAGTTGCCGGGCCGGCAGAACCGTTTGCTGGAGGACCCGGCGGTCGATGTGGATACCTTGGTCCGCGAGGTGACGCTCGCCCTGCGACCCCTACTGGACCGCCCGTTCTCCTTCTTCGGGCACTCCTGCGGCGCCCTGCTGGCCCACGAGGTGGCACGGTCGCTGCGTGCCAAGGGTGAGCCGGGACCGGCCCATCTGTTTCTGTCCGGGGAGTCCTCACCGGCGGCGGCTCTGGGCCGGCCGAAACTGCACGAGCTGTCGGACGGGGAATTCCGCTCGAAGGTGCTGAGCCTGGGCGGATTCGACGAAGAGGTCGTCGAGGACGAGGACGCCCTGGAGGTCCTGCTGCCGCCGGTGATGGCGGACTTCCGGCTCTGGGAACGGCACAGGACCGCACCCGGCACCCGGCTCGACTGCCCGCTCACGGTGCTGGCCGGGGAATCGGACGAGCGGGCACCGCTGGAAACGCTCGGACAATGGCAGGATCAGACGACCGGGAAGTTCGAGCAGCGGATCTATCCCGGCGGCCACTTCTATCTGTTCGACGGCGACGGCGGCGCGAATGCCGAACTCGTGAAATTCATCAGCGGTGAGCTGATTGCCGGGCATGGCCGAGGCGTGGCGTAATCACCCGCGAATTCAAGTTCTGATGTGCACAGGAAGAAAAGACCGGCATCCGGTGTGCCGGAAAAACGGACCGTGAACGGTCCGGACGACATTACGTCCGACGTCAGGACCCCTGGGGGATGGTCGCTTTGTGCTCTGTTGAGAAGGGTGGGCAAGTGGGTAACCCCCGGAGCCCGGTGGTACCGGTCGCGACGATTCCCGAACTGTTCGGGCGCTGCGTCGCGGCGGCGCCGGACGCGCCCGCCCTGGTGTCCGGTGAACAGTCGCTGACGTACCGCGAGCTGGACGAGCGGTCGGGCCGGCTGGCCCGGGCACTGACCGCCCGGGGCGTGGGCCCGGAGGCGGTGGTGGGCGTGTCGCTGCGGCGGTCCCCCGAGCTGTGGGTGACGGTCCTGGCGGTGCTCAAGGCGGGCGGCGCCTATCTGCCGCTGGACCTGGCGCACCCCGCCGAGCGGCTGACGTTCATGGTCGAGGACTCCGGGGCCGGTCTGATCCTCGTCGACGCGGACACCGCCGAACGGCTGCCGGAACTGCCCGCCCCCGTGCTCCGCGTCGCCGACCTGATCGACGAGACGCACCCGCCGGCCGACGCCACCGCGCCGGCCCTGCCCGGGGCGGCCCGTGCCGCGTACGTCATCTACACCTCCGGCTCCACCGGACGCCCCAAGGGTGTGGTGGTCACCCACAACGGGCTGGCGAGCCTGCTCGCGGTGCACCAGGACCGGTTGAAGGCGACCGCCGGCAGCCGGGTGCTCCAGTTCGCCTCGCCGAGCTTCGACGCCTCGGTCTGGGAGATGTGCATGGGCCTGCTGTCCGGTGCCACCCTGGTGGTCGCGGACAGCGAGGAACTGGCCCCGGGCAGCCCGGTGGCCGACACGATCGAACGCCACCGTGTCACGCACGTGACCCTGCCCCCGCCGGTGCTCGCCGCACTCCCCGCCGGCTCGCTGCGCACCGTACGGACCCTGATCGTCGCCGGCGACGCCACTTCGCCGGAACTCGCCGAGACCTGGGCACCGGGCCGTCGCATGATCAACGCCTACGGCCCGACCGAGACGACCGTCTGCGCCACCATGAGCGAGCCACTGCCCGGTGACGGCACGATGCCGTCGATCGGCGGGTCCGTCACCGGCAGCCGCGTCCATGTGCTGGACGACGACCTGCGGCCCGTCGACACCGGTGTGGTCGGCGAACTGTACGTGTCGGGCGCCTCGTTGGCCCGCGGCTATCTCGGCCGGCCGGACCTGTCCGCCGTGCGCTTCGTGGCCTGCCCGTTCGGCGGGGCCGGCGAGCGGATGTACCGCACCGGCGACCTGGTGGAGCGCACTTCGGGCGGCGACCTGGTGTTCCACGGCCGCGCCGACAGCCAGGTGAAGATCCGCGGCATCCGCGTCGAACCGCGCGAGGTCGAGGCGGTCCTGGCCGCCCATCCCGGCGTCGCCCAGGCCGCGGTGATCAGCGTCGACGGGCGGACGGCCGGCACCAGGCAGCTGGTGGGCTATGTGGTCCCGGCCCGCTCCGGCGAACACGCGGCGACCGGCGGCACCGCGTACGGCGCCGTCTCGTTCGACTCCGGCTTCACCGCCGGTGAGCTGCGCGGTTTCGTCGCGCAACGACTGCCGGACGTCATGGTTCCGGCGGCCTTCGTGGTGCTCGACGCGCTGCCGCTCAACCCCAACGGCAAGCTGGACAAGGCCGCGTTGCCGGCCCCGGAGTTCAAGGGCGGCGTATATCGCGCGCCGAGCACGGCGCGGGAGCAGATCCTCGCCGGCCTGTTCGCCGAGGTCCTCGGTGTGGAGCGGGTCGGTGTCGACGACGACTTCTTCGCGCTGGGCGGCGACAGCATCCAGTCGATCCAGGTGGTCTCCCGGGGCCGCGCCCAGGGTGTGGACGTCGGCACGCGGGACGTCTTCGAGTACCGCACCGCCGCAGCGCTGGCCGAGATCTCCGAGGCACGCGGGCCGTCCGACGCCGGCCCGGTGCCCGCCGAGCCGGACGGTGACGGCACCGGCTGGATGCCGCTGCTGCCGGTGGCGAGCTGGATCCGCGACTGGGGGCCCGGGTTCGACCGGTTCCTGCAGGCCATGGTCTTGGAACTCCCGGCCGGCATGGACCGGTCCCGGCTGACTGCCACCCTCGGCGCCGTACTGGACCGCCACGACCTGCTGCGCTGCCGCCTGGCACCGCGGCCGGGCGAGGAGAGCGGCGGTACCGGGACCGGCGGCACCGGCCTGCTGGTGGCCCCGCCCGGTACGGTCGACCCGGACGGGCTGCTCCGCAGGGTGGCCTGTGACGGGCGGTGGGAGCAGGAACCCTGGCGCGAAACGCTCCTCGGCGAACTGGACGCCGCCGCGGAACGGCTGGCCCCCGCCGCCGGTACGGTCGCGCAGTTCGTCTGGTTCGACGCCGCGCAGGGACCGGGCCGACTGCTCGTCGTGCTGCACCACCTGGTGGTCGACGGTGTGTCCTGGCGGATCCTGATGCCCGACCTCGCCGCGGCCTGGCAGGCCGTCCGCGACGGCGCCACCCCGGAACTGCGACCGGTCGCGACCTCGGTCAGGCGCTGGACGCACGCCCTGGCGGAGGAGGCCGCCCGGCCGCACCGCACGGCGGAGCTGGAACTCTGGCAGTCGATCGTCGCCGGTCCCGACCCGGTGCTCGGCACCCGGCGTCTCGATCCCGCCGTCGATGTGATCTCCACCGTCCGGGAGACCCGCGTCGAGCTGCCCGTGCCGGTCACCGAGGCACTGCTCAGCGCGGTGCCGGCCGCCTACCACGGCGGGGTCAACGACGGCCTGCTCGCCGCACTCGCCCTGGCACTCGCCCGCTGGCGCCTGGGCCGCGGCATCGACGAACCGTCCGCGCTGATCCGGATGGAGGGCCACGGCCGCGAGGAGGGCGTCGCGCCCGGCGCCGATCTGACCCGCACCGTGGGCTGGTTCACCAGCGTCTTCCCGGTACGTCTGGACCTGGCGGGCGTGGACCTGGCCGACGCCTTCGCCGGCGGACCGGCCGCCGGGACCGTCATCAAGAGAGTCAAGGAGCAGGTCCGGGCCGTCCCCGACAAGGGCATCGGCTACGGTCTGCTGCGCTTCCTCAACCCGGACACCGCCGAAGCCCTGCGCGCCCACCCCGTCGGCCAGATCGGCTTCAACTATCTGGGCCGCTTCTCCGCCGCCGACATGCCAGAGGAGTTCCGCGGGCTCGGCTTCACCCAGGTCACCGACGTGGCCGAACTCGCCGACCTCGATGCCGCCCAGGACCCGCGGATGCCCGCGCCCGCCGAGCTCGACATCAACGCCACGGTCACCGACACCCCCGAAGGGCCCCGGCTGGCCGCCCGGTTCACCGCCCCGGAGGGCGTGCTCGACCCGGCCGAGGTGGCGGAGCTGGCACAGCTGTGGTGCGCCGCGCTCAAGGGCCTCGCCCGTCACATCGCCACCCCCGGCGCCGGGGGCCTGACCCCCTCGGACGTGCCGTTGGTCCGCGCCCGGCAGAGCGACCTCGACGCCTGGCGTCAGCAGTACCCGGGGCTGACCGACGCCTGGCCGCTGACACCCCTCCAGGCGGGGCTGCTGTTCCATTCCATGCTCAACGACTCCGAGTTCGACGCCTACCAGGTCCAGTACGCGCTGCATCTGTCCGGGCGGGTCGACGCCGACCGGCTGCGGGCGGCCGGACAGACGCTGCTGAGCCGTCATCCGAGCCTGCGCACCGCCTACCGGACGGACGCCGGCGGTGACCTCGTGCAGCTGGTCCTGGAGAGTGTCGAACTGCCGTGGGAGACCGTCGACCTGACGCGGCTGGACGAGGACGCGCGCACCGAAGCCTTCGAACGGGTGCTGGCGGACGACCTCAGGGCCCACTTCGATCCCGCCGCCCCGCCGCTGCTGCGGATGACCTTGGTCAGCACCGGCACCGAGCGGGCCGAACTCGTCCTGACCGCCCACCATGTGCTGTTCGACGGCTGGTCGGTGCCCCTGCTGGTACAGGACCTGCTTCGGCTGTACGGCTCCGACGGCGACCCCTCGGTGCTGCCGCCGGCGCGCAGTTACCGGGACTTCCTGGCCTGGCGCGCCCAGCGGGACCCGGCGGAGTCGGCCCGGGTGTGGACCGCCGAACTGGCAGGGATCGACGAGCCCACCCTGCTGGTCCCGGGCGCGGAGGCAGCCGCGGGCGCCGGCACCGGCAAGGTCGACGTACCGCTCTCGGCGGACGACGCCCGGAGCCTGGTGCGCCGGGCCGCCGAACTGGGTGTCACCCTCAACACCGCGGTGCAGGCGGCCTGGGGCCTCCTGCTCGGCCGGCTCACCGGCCGCCAGGACGTGCTGTTCGCCTCCACCGTCGCCGGTCGGCCGCCCGCGGTGCCGGGCGTCGACTCGGTCGTCGGCACCTTCCTCAACACCGTCCCGGTACGGGTGAGGTGCGCTCCCGCCAGCACCTTCGCCGAGCTGCTGACCGGCCTCCAGGACCGGCAGGCCGCTCTGCTCGACCACCATCACTACGGACTCAGTGACATCCACCAGGCCGTCGGCCTCGACCGGCTGTTCGACACCATCATCGGCTTCGAGTCGTTTCCGATGGACCGTGCCGGAATCGTCGAGGCCAACAGGGCGGCCGGGATATCGATCACCGGCATCCGCTCCTTCACCGCGAGCCACTACCCGGTGACGGTGCTCGTCTTCCTGGACTCCGACCGGCTGCGGCTGACCGTGCAGTACCAGCAGCAGGCACTCGACCGGGCGGCGGCGACCACGATCGCCGGCCGCTACGGACGGATCCTGAGCCAGCTCGTCGCCGACCCCGAGCGCAAGGTGGGCACCGTCGACGTACTGACGTCCGCCGAACGCGGGCAACTGCTCGGCGAGCCGACCGCCGCCGACGGGGCCGCCCAGGACACCGGGGCCGGGAACGTCGTCACGCTCTTCGAGCGCCGCGCCGCTGCCACGCCGGACACCACGGCCGTGGTGTCCGGCGAGGAGTCCCTGACCTACCGCGAGCTGAACTCCCGGGCGAACCGGCTGGCGCGCACGCTGATCGGGCGCGGCATCGGACCGGACACCGTGGTGGCGGCGGCCCTGCCCCGCTCGGCCGCCATGGTGACCGCGCTGCTGGCCGTGCTGAAGGCCGGCGGCGGCTACCTCGCGGTGAACCCGGACGACCCGGGGGAGTACCGGCGCCACCTCGTCGCCGACGCCGCCCCGGACCTGCTCCTCACCGCGACCGCGACCGCCTCCGAAGACGTCCCGCCCGGCGCCGGGCCGCCGCACCTGGGCCTCGACGAGATCACCCCCGTCGGACCGGACGACGACGAGGGCGACCCGGCCGACCCGGGCGACGCGGACCGCGTCGCGCCGCTGCACCCGGACCACCTGGCGTTGGTGACAGTCACCTCCGGACATCCCGGCGACACCCGTGGTGTGGAGCTCACCCACGGCAACCTCGGCGCCGGGGTGGCCGGACTGGCCGCGCGCCTCGACGCCCCGGCCGGGGCCCGCCTGCTGGCCGGCGCCCCCGCCGCCTTCGAGGCCACCGTGTTCGAGGTCTTCGCGATGCTGTGCGCCGGCGGCACCGTCGAACTCGCCGCGGCCCCCGGCACGCCGAGCGAGGAGAAGGGCTGGAGCGGCGACATCATCAGCACCGTCCCCTCGGCGTTCGCCGCGCTGCTGGACCGCACGACCGGCGACATCGCCGTCGACACGGTGGTGTTCACCGGTGAAGCGCCGACGGCCGCACTGGCGCAGCGCGTCCGTGAGACGGTCCCCGGCGCCCGGCTGGTCAGCGCGTACGGCCTGAGCGAGACCGGCTACGTCGCCGCCCACGCCGCATCCGGCGAGGACACCTGGCCCGGCCGGTCGGCCGCCGCCTTCGGCACACCGCTGGCCCGCGCCCGCCTCTACGTGCTGAGCTCGGGACTCACCCCGGTACCGCCGGGCGCGGCCGGGGAGGTGTACGTCGCCGGTCCCACGGTGGCGCGCGGCTACCGGAGCCGGACCGGTCCGACCGCTGAACGGTTCGTCGCCGACCCCTACGGTCCCCCCGGCTCCCGGATGTACCGCACCGGCGATCTGGCCCGGCGGAACGCCGACGGGCGGCTCGAACACCTCGGCCGGGACGACTCCCAGGCCACGGTCCACGGCGTACGCGTCGCACCGGGCGCGATCCAGGACCTGTTGGCGGCACAGCCCGGCGTGGCGGAGGCGGTGGTGGTGTCCGGCGAGGACCGGCGCGCCCACGGAACCCCGCAGCTGGTGGCCTACGTGGTGCCCGAAGACGTAGGCGCGCCGGACGAGGCCGTGAGCACCGACGAACTCGCCGGCCTGCTCGCCGGACGGCTGCCGCACCCTCTTGTGCCCGCCGCCCTGGTGGAGCTGGACCGCGTGCCGCGCAGACCCGACGGCCGCCTGGACCGGGCGGCGCTGCCCGCCCCGGAATCCGGCGGCCGTGAGTACCGGCCCCCCAGGACACCGGAGGAAGAGGCGCTCTGCTCCCTGATGGCAGAGGTCCTGGAGCTGGAGCGGGTCGGCATCGGCGACGACTTCTTCGAACTCGGCGGCAACTCGATCACCGCCACACGACTCACCAGCCGCATCAGGAAAACACTCGGCGTGAACGTGCCGATCAGAGACATCTTCCAGTTCCGCACCATCGCCGAACTGTCGCGCACCGTAAAGAACGCGACGAGGTCGAGCCGGCCCCGTCTGCGCAAGATGAACAGGAGTGGACAGTAATGATCCCGTTGTCCTTCGCGCAGCGTCGTCTTTGGTTCATCGACCGCTTCGAGGGTCCCTCGGCGACCTACAACGTGCCGTTCGCCCTGCGGCTCTCCGGTGCGCTCGACGTGGTGGCACTCGAAACGGCCGTACGTGACGTGGTGACGCGGCACGAGAGCCTGCGCACCCTGATCGTCGAGGACTCCCAGGGCGTGGCCTTCCAGCAGGTCGTGCCGGTCGCCGGGGCGACGGTCGACCTGCCGGTGACCGAGGTCGCCCCGGACGCGCTCGACGACACTCTTGCGGAGATCGCCGCATCGCATCTCTTCGATCTCTCGGCGGAGATCCCGGTGCGTGCGCGGCTGTTGCGAGTGGGCGCGGACGAGCACGTACTGCTGCTGCTGGTTCACCACATAGCTGCTGACGGCGAGTCGATGGGGCCGCTGGCACGCGACCTGGGTGTGGCGTACTCGGCGCGCGTGCGGGGTGCGGCTCCGGGATGGACCGATCTCCCCGTGCAGTACGTGGACTACACGATGTGGCAGCGCGAGGTGCTGGGGGACGAGTCCGACCCGGAGAGCGTGCTGTCGGGTCAGGTGGCCCACTGGCGCGACGAGTTGGCCGGTGTCCCGCAGCCGGTGCGGCTGCCGTCGGACCGGCCGCGGCCGCCGGTGGCGTCGCATCGGGGCAGCATGGTGGAGTTCGCGGTGGACGGGGGTCTGCTGGGGCGCGTGGAGTCGTTGGCGCGCGACCGGGACGTGACGGTCCCGATGGTGATGCAGGCCGCGTTGGCGGTGGCGTTGCAGCAGTTCGGGGCGGGCGAGGACATACCGATCGGGTCGACCATCGCCGGGCGTACGGACGATGAACTGGTCGACCTGGTGGGGTTCTTCGTCAACACGTGGGTGCTGCGCGCGGATCTGTCGGGGCGACCGTCGTTCGTGGACGTTCTGGGGCGCGTGCAGGAGAAGGCGCTGGCGGCGTACGACAACCAGGACGCGCCGTTCGAGCGTCTGGTGGAGATGCTGAACCCGGAGCGGTCGACGGCGTACCACCCGTTGTTCCAGGTGATGTTCACCTGGGAGAACGATGCCTGGATCGATGTGGACATGCCGGGGCTGGCGGCGCGGTTCGAGGTGCTTTCGACGCCGACGGCGAAGTTCGACCTGGAGTTCAACTACTTCTCGGATCCGGCGAAGCCGGGTCTGCTGTGCTACCTGGAGTACGCGACCGATCTGTTCGACGCGGCGACCGCGCAGCGGATCGCGGACGGGTATGTGCGGGTGATCCGCGCGCTGGTCGAGGACCCCGCCGCCCCGGTGGCCGCTGTCCAGGCCCTGGACGACGCGCAGCGGGAACTGGTGCTGCGCCGCTTCAACGACACCGACGAGCCGACACCGCGCGTGTCCGTACCGGAGTTGGTGGCGCGCCGGGTCGAGGCGTCTCCGGACGCGGTCGCGGTGGAGTGCGGCGGGACGACGCTGACGTACCGGGAGCTGGGGGAGCGGTCCGACGTACTCGCGTCGGTACTGGCGGGGCAGGGGGTGCGTCCGGGCGCGCTCGTCGGTCTCGCACTGCCGCGCACCGCGATGCTGCCGGTCGCGCTGCTGGCCGTCCTCAAGGCCGGCGGCGCCTATCTGCCGATCGATCCGCGGTATCCCAGTCAGCGGCTGGACTTCATCGTCGGCGATGCCGCTCCGGTGCTACTGCTGACCGACAGGGACACCGAACACGTCCTGCCCGCCGGTGACATCCCCCGGCTCCACCTCGACGACCTCGACCTCACCGAGCCGCGTGAGCCGGTCCAGGTCACCCTGCACCCGGACGACGTGGCGTATGTGATGTACACGTCGGGTTCGACGGGCACCCCGAAGGGCGTCGCGGTCACCCACGGCGGTGTGGTCAACGGCGTGCTGCGCCTGGCCACCACCATGGACATCGGCGCGCACACCCGGATGCTGGCCGCGACCTCGGTCAACTTCGACGTGTCCGTGTTCGAGGTCTTCACCACCCTCGCCGCGGGCGGCACCGTCGAGATCGCCCGCGATGTGCTGGTGATCGCCGAGCGCGGGGACTGGCAGGGCGGGGTCATCTCCACCGTCCCGTCCGTGTTCTCCGAACTCCTCGACCAGGTGGCGGGGAAGATCACCGCCGACACCGTCGTCTTCGCCGGTGAGGCGCTGCCCGCAGGTCTGGTGACCCGGGTCCGCGAGGCCATCCCCGGCGTCCGCGTCGTCAACGCCTACGGGCAGACCGAGAGCTTCTACGCCACCACCTTCCCGATCCCCTCCGACCAGGAGTGGGCCGGTGCCGCCGGTGCGCCGATCGGGGCGCCGCTGGGCAACATGCGCGCCTATGTCCTCGGCTCCGGTCTGGGGCCGGTGCCGGTGGGTGTGGTGGGTGAGTTGTATGTCGCGGGGAACATCGCGCGTGGCTATCACGGGCGGGCGGGGCTGACCGCGGACCGTTTCGTGGCCGACCCGTACGGTCCGGGCGGGTCGCGGATGTACCGGACGGGGGATCTGGCCCGCTGGACGTCCGAGGGGCAGTTGGAGTACGTCGGGCGTGGTGACGCCCAGGTCAAGATCCGTGGCCTGCGTATCGAACCCGGCGAGATCGAAGCCGCCCTCACCAGCCATCCCGGCATCACCCACGCCGCCGTCACCATCCACGACGGTCCCGACGGCAGCAGGCAACTGGTCGGCTACGTCGTCCCGGTGGACGCGGACGCCAGCGGCTTCGGCACCGTGGAGAGCCTGAGCGAGCTGGACGTGGACCTGACCACCGGACTGTCCGTCCGCGAGCTCCGCCGCTTCGTCGCGGGCCGGCTGCCGGAGTTCATGGTCCCGGCCGCCTTCGTCGTACTGGACCGGCTGCCGCTTGCCCCCAACGGCAAGCTCGACCGCGGCGCCCTGCCCGCACCCGAGTTCACCGGCCAGGCCTACCGGGCCCCGCGCACGGCCGCGGAAGAGATCCTGGCCGCCGTCTACGCCGAGGTGCTCGGCGCCGACCGGGTCGGCGTCGACGACGACTTCTTCGCCATCGGCGGCGACAGCATCCGCTCCATCCAGGTCGTCTCCCGGGCCCGCGCCCAGGGCATCGAGGTCACCCCCCGCCAGATATTCGAGTGCCGTACTGTCGCCGAGCTGGCGCACACGGCGGGCTCCGGCGACGGGCAGGGCGCCGAGTCCGTCCTCGCGGAGCTCGACGGCGGCGGCGTGGGCCGCATGCCCCTGCTGCCGGTCGGCAAGTACCTGCTCGAACTGGGCGGCGGCATCGACCGGTTCGCCATGTCGATGACGGTCGACCTGCCGGACGGCATCGACCGCCAGGCGCTGTGCGCGACACTGACCGCGCTCCTGGACCGCCACGACCTGTTGCGCTCCCGCCTCGACCGCCGCAACGGCGGCGCCCTGGAGGTGACCCCGGCCGGCACTGTCGACGCTTCGGGCCTCATCCACCAGGTCGCCTGCGACGGCACCTGGGGAGAGGACTGGCAGCGGTCCGCCCAGGACGAGCTGGACGCCGCCACCGCCCGCCTGGACCCGGCCGCGGGTGTGATGGCGCAGTTCATCTGGTTCGACCCCGAGCAGGCGGGCATCCCGGGCCGGCTCGTGATCGTGCTGCACCACTTCGTGGTGGACGGCGTGTCCTGGCGCATCCTGCTCCCGGACCTCGCCGACGCCTGGAAGCAGGTCGAACAGGGCGCCACGCCCGTACTGGCTCCGGTCGCCACCTCCGCACGCCGCTGGGCCCACGCCCTCACCGACGAGGCGGCCGACCCGCAGCGGGTCGCCGAGCTGGACGCATGGCGCGCGACCGTGGACGGCCCCGATCCGCTGCTCGGCGATCGGCGGCTCGACCCGGTGGCCGACGTCGTCTCCACCGTGAGGCATGTCTGGGTCCGGCTGCCCGCAGCCGTGACGGAGGCGATGCTGACCACCGTGCCCGCGACGTTCCGCACCGGCGTCAACGACGGGCTGCTCACCGCCCTCGCCCTCGCGGTGGCGCGCTGGCGGCGCGCCCGGGGCACCGAGGAGTCCTCGGCGCTGATCCGCCTCGAAGGACACGGCCGCGAGGAGACGGTCGCCCCCGGCGCCGATCTTTCCCGCACCGTGGGCTGGTTCACCAGCATGTTCCCCGTCCGCCTGGACATCGCCGGGGCGGACCTGGACGAGGCCTTCGCCGGCGGCGCCGCCGCGGGAGCCGCCGTCAAGGCCGTCAAGGAACAGCTCCTCGCCGTCCCCGACAGGGGCGTCGGCTACGGCCTGCTCCGCTACCTCAACCCCGAGACCGCCGACGTCCTGCGCCGCTACCCGACCGGCCAGATCGGCTTCAACTACCTGGGCCGGTACGCGGCTTCGGACATGCCGGAGAATTTGCGCGGCCTCGGCTGGACACAGGCCGAGGGCACCGCGGAACTGGTCGCGGAACCCGACCCCGCCATGCCCGCGCTGTCCGTCCTCGACGTCAACGCGCTGGTGACCGACACCCCGCAGGGGCCGCGGCTCGCCGCCCGTCTCGGCTTCGCCTCGGGCATCCTCGACGAGGACGACGTGCGCGAGCTGGCCGACCTGTGGTGCGAGGCACTGGAAGCCCTCGCCCGACACGCCGCCGCCCCCGGCGCCGGCGGGCTCACCCCCTCCGACGTGCCGCTGGTGCCCGTGACCCAGGGCGAACTGGAGACCTGGGAGCGGCGCCTCCCGGACCTGGCCGACGTGTGGCCGCTGACCACCATGCAGTCCGGGCTGCTGTTCCACGCGCAGCTCGCGGGCTCGACCTTCGACGCCTACCAGATGCAGCTGGTGTTCCACCTCTCCGGTGACGTGGACGCGGACCGGATGCGGGCGGCCGGGCAGGCGCTGCTGGACCGCTACCCGAACCTGCGGGCCGCGTTCGTCCAGGACGCCGCCGGGGACCGGGTGCAGCTGGTGCCGGAACGGGTCGAACTGCCCTGGCACGAGGCCGACCTGACCACCCTCGGCGAGGACACGCGTGAGGAGACCCTCAAGCAGTACCTGGCCGACGACCACAACGACCACTTCGACCTCGCCACCGCGCCGCTGGTGCGGATGAGCCTGCTGAAGACCGCCCGGGAACGCTGGGAACTCGTCTTCACCGCGCACCACGTCCTGTTCGACGGCTGGTCGGTGCCGCTGCTGATGAAGGACCTGCTGCGGCTGTACGCATCCGGCGGCGACGCCTCCGCACTGCCCCGGGCGCACGGCTTCCGCGAATTCCTGGAATGGCTGAACGGACAGGACCGTGCGGCGGCGGCCCGCGCCTGGTCCGCCGAGCTGTCAGGCGTGGAGGAGCCCACCCTGCTCGCCCCCGACGCGCTGTCCGGGGCCGACCCGGCCGGCATCGGACAGGTCGACGTGCCGCTCACCGCTGACGCCGCCCGTGAACTGTCGCGCCGCGCCGCCGAGCTGGGGCTGACGCTGAACACGCTGGTGCAGGGGACCTGGGCCATCCTGCTCGCCGGGCTGACCGGCCGTGAGGAGGTCGTCTTCGGCGCCACCGTGTCCGGCCGCCCGCCGGCCGTGCCGGGCGTGGACTCGATGGTCGGCCTGTTCATCAACACCCTGCCCGTGCGGGTGCGCTGCGCCCCCGCCGGCACCCTGCGCGGCATGCTCGCCGACCTCCAGGAGCGGCAGAGCGCGCTGCTGGACCATCACCACCACGGGTTGCTGGAGATCCACAAGGCCACCGGGCTGAACGTGCTGTTCGACACCCTGGTCGGCTTCGAGTCCTACCCGATCGACAGCGTGGGTCTGACGGAGGCCAACCGCGCGGCCGGCATCGAGGTGACCGGCATCAGCCCGCTCAGCGGCGCGCACTACCCGCTGGTCGTGATGGCCTTCGCCGAACCGCACCTGCGGGTCGGTCTCCAGTACCAGCACCACCTGTTCGACCGCGCGCGGGCCGAAGGCATCGCCGCCCGGTTCGCCGGTGTCCTGCGGCAGCTGGTGACCGACCCCGACACCTCCCTCGGCGCACTGAGCATCCTGGAGCCGGCCGAACGGGACCGGCTTCTGCACGGCCTCAACGACACCGGTGCGCCGGTCCCCGAGCGGACCGTGCACGAACTGTTCGCCGAACAGGCCGCCGCCACGCCCGACGCGACGGCGGTGGTCTTCGGCGACGAGGAACTGACCTACCGCGAGCTGGACTCCCGGGCCGGCCGGCTGGCGCGGGTGCTGGCCGACCGCGGGGTGCGGTCCGAGTCGGTCGTCGGGCTGGCCCTGCCGCGTTCCACGGAGCTGATCGTCGCCCTGCTGGCCGTTCTCAAGGCCGGCGGGGCCTATCTTCCGATCGACCCCGACTACCCGTCCGGGCGCATCGAGTTCATGCTCGCCGACGCCCGGCCCACGGTCCTCCTGACGGACGGGGAGACCGCAGCGAAGCTGCCGGCGGGCGACTGCCCGCAGCTGGTCCTCGACGATCCCGCGACACGGGAGGCGGTGGACCGCGCGCAGGCCGACTCCGACCTGCCGGCCGGGCCGGGGTCCGGTGACCGGCTCGCCTACGTGATGTACACCTCCGGCTCCACCGGCGTCCCCAAGGGCGTCGCGGTCACCCACCGGGCCGTGGCCGGCCTGGCCCTGGACCGCCGCTACCGTGGCGCCGCCCACGAGGGGGTGCTGCTGCACTCGCCACAGTCCTTCGACGCCGCGACGTACGAGCTGTGGGCCCCGCTGCTGGGCGGTGGCAGGGTCGTCGTGTCCCCGCCCGGCCGGCTCAGCCCGGCCGAGCTGGGCGCCCTGCTGGTCCGGCACCAGGTCACCGCGCTGTGGCTGACCGCCGGTCTGTTCAAGTCGATCTCCGACGAGGACCCGGAGTGCTTCGCCGGTGTGCACGAGATCTGGACCGGCGGTGACGTCGTCTCCCCGGCCGCGGCGCGGCGCGTGCTGCGGGCCTGCCCCGGCGTCACCATCGTGGACGGCTACGGACCCACCGAGACCACCACGTTCGCCACCTGCCACCCGATGCCGACCGCCGAGGACGTCGGCGAGACGGTGCCGATCGGCCGGCCGATGGACAACATGCGGGTCTACGTGCTGGACGCCGCACTGCGCCCGGCACTGCCCGGCGTGCCCGGCGAGCTGTACATCGCGGGCGCCGGCCTGGCCCGCGGCTACGTGAACCGTGCCGCGCAGACCTCGGACCGCTTCGTGGCCTGCCCGTTCGGCGAGCCCGGGACACGGATGTACCGCACCGGCGACATCGTCGCCTGGACCGAGGACGACACCCTGGCCTTCCGTGGCCGCGGCGACACCCAGATGAAGATCCGCGGCTTCCGTATCGAGCCCGGGGAGGTCGAGGCCGCCCTGATGTCCCATCCCGGCGTGGCCCAGTCCGTGGTCACCTGGGACGAGGACCGAACGGGCGACCGGCGCCTGGTGGGCTATGTGGTGCCCGCCGCGGACGGCTCCGACACGGCAGGTGCCGAGGAGCAGGTCGACGAGTGGGAACAGATCTACGACGACATGTACGCCGTCTCCGACGCGCGTTGGGGTGAGGACTTCTCCGGCTGGAACTCCAGCTACTCCGGGCAGCCGATCGCGCTGCACGAGATGGCGCTGTGGCGGGACGCGGCGGTGGAGCAGATCACCCGCTGGTCCCCGCGCCGGGTGCTGGAGCTCGGCGTCGGCACCGGCCTCCTGATGTCCCAGCTCCTGGACCGCACCGAGGAGTTCTGGGGAACCGACATGTCGTCGGCGGTCATCGAGCGGCTCGGCGAGCAGGTCGCCCAGGCCGGTTTCGCCGACCGGGTGCACCTGCGGCACCGGCACGCCGACGACATGTCGGGCCTGCCGCGCGAGCACTTCGACATCGTGGTGCTCAACTCGGTGGTGCAGTACTTCCCCGACGCCGACTACCTGGACCAGGTGCTGACGCGGGCACTGGAACTGCTGGCACCCGGCGGCCGGATCCTCGTCGGTGACGTGCGCAACGCCGGCTCGCTGCGGCTGTTCCGGACCGGCGTGCAGCGCGCCCACCACCCGGAGGCCGCCGCGTCGGTGACCCGCGCCGCGGTCGCCCGCGCCATGCTGATGGAGAAGGAACTCGTCCTCGACCCCGAGTGGTTCGCCCGCTGGGGCGAGCGGCAGGGCGCGGGCGTCGACATCCGCCTCAAGCCCGGCCGGTTCCACAACGAACTGACCCGGCACCGGTACGAGGTCGTACTGCACAAGGCGCCCGCCGACGCGGTGCGGCTGGGCGACGCCCCCGTCGTGCGGTGGGGCCGGCCGGTGGACGACCTGACCGGTCTGGAACACGTGTGCCGCACCCTCGGCGACGGCCCGGTGCGCGTCACCCGTATCCCCAACGCCCGGCTGGCCGCCGAGGTCGAGGCCGCCGCGGCGGTCTCGCTGATCCCCGAACCCGCCGCCGGCGGCGGCCCCGCGCTGGATCCGCAGGAGTTGTGCGACTGGGCCGCGGAGCACGGCTGGGGCGCGCTGGTGACGTGGTCGGCGGACGCCCCGGAGTGCTTCGACGCGGTGCTCCTCCCCGGCGGTCCCGTCGCCGACCGGGTGACCACCGGTGGCTTCGCGCCGTCCGGCCGCACCGACCGGACGCTGGCCAACGATCCGGCCGCAGCCGGCCGGATCGGCACCCTGGTCACCTCGCTGCGCGGCTACCTCAAGGACCGGCTGCCGGACCACCTGGTGCCCTCGACGGTGATCGCCATCGCCGAGGTGCCACTGACCGTCAACGGCAAGCTGGACCGGCGGGCCCTGCCCGCGCCCGACTACACCAACGCCGCCGGCGGCCGGGCGCCGCGCACCCCGCAGGAAGAGCTGCTGTGCGGGCTGTTCGCCGAGGTGCTGGGCCTGGACCGGGTGGGCATCGACGACGACTTCTTCGCGCTGGGCGGCCACTCGCTGCTCGCCACCCGCCTGGTCAGCCGCATCCGCACCGCGCTCGGCGCCGAACTGCCCATCCGGGTGGTCTTCGAGTCGCCCACGGTCGTGGAACTGACCGCGCATCTGTCGGCCGGCGCACCGGTACGGCCGCCCCTGCGGCGCGTCGAGCACCGCGGGGAGACCGTCCCGCTGTCCTACGCGCAGCGGCGGCTGTGGTTCATCGACCGCTTCGAGGGCCCCTCGGCGACCTACAACGCGCCGTTCCCGCTGCGGCTTTCCGGTGAACTGGACCCGGCCGCGCTGGAGCTGGCTGTGCGTGACGTGGTCGCACGGCACGAGAGCCTGCGGACCCTCATCACCGTCGACGACCAGGGCATTCCGTCCCAGCGGGTCCTCCCGGTGCCCCGAGCACCCCTGACGGTCCCCGTCGTGGAGGTGGCCCCCGGTGGTCTCGACGACGCCATGGCCGAGGCCGCGGGCCATCTGTTCGACCTCGCCACCGAGATTCCGCTGCGGGCGACCCTGCTGCGGCTCGGCGCCCAGGAACACGTCCTGATGCTGCTGATCCACCACATCGCGAGCGACGGCTCGTCCATGGCCCCGCTCGCGCGGGACCTGACCACCGCCTACGCCGCGCGCAAGGAGGGCGCCGCCCCCGAGTGGCCGGAACTGCCGGTGCAGTACGTGGACTACACCCTGTGGCAGACCGAACTGCTGGGGGAGGAGTCCGACCCCGACAGCGTGCTGGCCGGCCAGGTCGCCTACTGGCGTGAGGAACTGGCCGACGTACCGCAGCCGTTGCGGTTGCCGTCGGACCGGCCCCGGCCGCCGGTGGCGTCGCACCGGGGCGCGGCGGTGGAGTTCGCGCTGGACGCGGAGACGACCGCGGCGGTGGAGGTACTGGCGCGGGAGCGTGGTGCGACGGCGTCGATGGTGCTGGAGTCGGCGCTGGCGGTGCTGCTCCACGCGCTCGGCGGTGGGGACGACGTGACGATCGGTTCACCGATCGCGAACCGGACCGACGAGGCGCTGGCCGATCTGGTCGGGTTCTTCGTCAACACCTGGGTGCTGCGGGCCGACCTGTCGGGCAATCCGTCGTTCACGGACGTGCTGGCGCAGGTACGGGGCAAGTCCCTGGCGGCGTACGACAACCAGGATGTGCCGTTCGAGCGCCTGGTGGAGGTGCTGAACCCGGAGCGGTCGACGGCGTACTCGCCGTTGTTCCAGGTGATGTTCGCCTGGCAGAACTTCGCGCGGAGGGACTTCGCCCTGCCGGGTCTGCGGGTGGAGTTCGAGCGGGTCCGCACCGAGACCGCGAAGTTCGATCTGTTCTTCAACATGGCCGACCTCCCGGGCCGGGGCGTGGTGGGTCTCCTGGAGTACGCCTCCGACCTCTTCGACCACGACACCGCCCAGGCGGTCGTGGACCGCTATCTGCGCCTGGTCCGCGAACTGGTGGTCGAGCCGTCGCGGCCGGTGGACCTCGCGGAACTGCTGGAGCCGGCCGAGCGGGAGCTGGTGCTGTACGGCCTCAACGACACCGCGCAGCCCACTCCCGCGGTGACCGTGCCCGGCCTGGTGGAACGGCAGGCGGCCCTGACGCCGCACGCGGTGGCGGTGGTCTTCGGCGAGGAGTCGCTGAGCTACCTCGACCTGGACGCGCGGTCCGACCGACTGGCCGAGGTGCTGGTCGGGCGTGGGGTGGGTCCGGGTGCGGTGGTGGGTGTCGCGCTGCCGCGTACGGAGTTGCTGCCGGTCGCGCTGCTGGGGGTGCTGAAGGCGGGTGGCGCGTACGTGCCGATCGATCCGCGGTATCCGAGCGCGCGGCTGGACTTCATCGTCGGTGACGCGGCCCCGGTGCTGTTGTTGACGGACCGGGACACCGAGCACGTCCTGCCCGACGGTGACATTTCCCGCGTCCATCTCGACGACCTGGACCTCACCGAGCAGGGTGAGCCGCGGGAGCCGGTCCAGGTCGTCCTGCGGCCGGACGACGTGGCGTACGTGATGTACACGTCGGGTTCGACGGGCACCCCGAAGGGCGTCGCGGTCACCCACGGCGGTGTGGTCAACGGCGTGCTGCGCCTGGCCGCCGCGATGGACATCGGCGCGCACACCCGGATGCTGGCCGCGACCTCGGTCAACTTCGACGTGTCCGTGTTCGAGGTCTTCACGACCCTCGCCGCGGGCGGCACCGTCGAGATCGCCCGGGACGTGCTGGTGATCGCCGAGCGCGGCGGCTGGCAGGGCGGGGTCGTGTCCACCGTGCCGTCCGTCTTTTCCGAACTCCTGGACCAGGTGGGAGGGAAGATCAGCGCCGACACCGTGGTCTTCGCGGGTGAGGCGCTTCCGGCCGGTCTGGTGACCCGGGTCCGCGAGGCCATCCCCGGTGTCCGGGTCGTCAACGCCTACGGGCAGACGGAGAGTTTCTACGCGACGGTGTTCCCGGTCCCCGCCGGTGAGGCGTGGGCGGGTGGCGGGAGCGCGCCGATCGGGGCGCCGCTGGGCAACATGCGCGCCTATGTCCTCGGCTCCGGTCTGGGGCCGGTGCCGGTGGGTGTGGTGGGTGAGTTGTATGTCGCGGGGAACATCGCGCGTGGGTATCACGGGCGGGCGGGGCTGACCGCGGATCGTTTCGTGGCCGACCCGTACGGTCCGGGCGGGTCGCGGATGTACCGGACGGGGGATCTGGCCCGCTGGACGTCCGAGGGGCAGTTGGAGTACGTCGGGCGTGGTGACGCCCAGGTCAAGATCCGTGGTCTGCGTATCGAACCCGGCGAGATCGAAGCCGCCCTCACCAGCCATCCCGGCGTCGCCCAGGCGGTCGTGATCAGCCACCCCGGCCACGACCGGAGCGGCAGCGGGCAGCTGGTCGGCTACGTCGTCCCGGTGAGTACCGACTCCGGCGGCACGGTGGACGAGCAGGGCGTGTTCGCGGCCCCGATGACCGCCGGTGTCTCCGATCGCGAGCTGCGCCGGTTCGTGTCCGGCCGGCTGCCGGAGTTCATGGTCCCGGCCGTCTTCGTCATGCTGGACCGGCTGCCGCTCGCCCCCAACGGCAAACTGGACCGCGCCGCGCTGCCCGAGCCCGACTTCGGGGGCGAGTCGTACCGCGCGCCCCGTACCGCGGCCGAGCACGTCCTGGCCGCCGTCTACGCCGAGGTGCTCGGCGTGGACCGGGTCGGCGTCGACGACGACTTCTTCGCCATCGGCGGCGACAGCATCCGCTCCATCCAGATCGTCTCCCGGGCCCGCGCACAGGGCGTCGAGGTCAACGCGCGGCAGATCTTCGAACTGCGGACCGTCGCCGAACTGGCCGAGGCGGCAGGCAGCGAACTCGCCGCAGGCCCGGTGCTCACGGAACTGGCCGGCGGCGGCGTCGGCGAGCTGCCCCTGCCTCCGATAGGCCGCTACCTGCTCGAACTCGGCGGCGGCTACAACCGGTTCGCCATGTCGGTGGCCCTGGAACTGCCGGCCGGTATCGACGAGGACGGGCTGCTGGCCACCCTCGGCGCGGTCCTGGACCGCCACGACGTACTGCGCTCCCGGCTGGACCCGGAGGGCGACTGCGCCCTGGTGGTGGCCCCCGCCGCCACTGTCGACGTCGCGAACCTGGTCCGCACCGTGGCCTGCGACGGCACCTGGGACGAGGACTGGCTGCGGACGGCCAAGGCCGAACTCGACGCAGCCACCGGCCGGTTGGACCCGGTCGGCGGAGTGATGGCGCAGTTCGTGTGGTTCGCCCCCGAGCAGGCCGGCGTTCCCGGCCGGCTGCTGGTGGTCCTCCACCACTTCGTGGTCGACGGCGTGTCCTGGCGCATCCTGGTGCCGGACTTCGCCGCTGCCTGGGAGCAGGTCCGTGAGGGCAGGACCCCCAGCCTGCCCGAGGTCGGCACCTCGGTGCGCCGCTGGGCACACGCCATGCAGGACGAGGCGTACGAGGAGGACCGCCTCGCCGAACTGCAGCACTGGCTCGACACGGTCGAGGGCCCCGACCCGCTGCTCGGCTCACGCGCGCTGAACCCGGCCGTGGACCTGATGTCCACCGTGGAGTCCGTCTCGGTGGAGCTGCCGGAGCGGCTGACCGAGTCGCTGCTGACCACCGTGCCCACGGCGTTCCACGGCGGAGTCAACGACGGACTGCTGTCCGCGCTGGCCATCGCCACCGCCAAGTGGCGCGCCGCCCGGGGCATCGAGGAGACCTCGGCGCTGATCCGCCTCGAAGGACACGGCCGCGAGGAACAGGTCGTGCCCGGCGCCGATCTGTCGCGCACCGTGGGCTGGTTCACCAGCATGTTCCCCGTCAGGGTGGACACGGCGGGGGTCGACCTCGACGACGCCCTGACCGGCGGACCGGCCGCCGGCCGGGTGATCAAGAACGTCAAGGAGCAACTGCTGGCCGTCCCCGACAAGGGCATCGGCTTCGGTCTCCTGCGCCATCTCAACCCGGCGACCGCGGCCGAGCTGGACTGGCAGCCGACGCCGCAGATCTCGTTCAACTACCTGGGCCGGGTCTCGGTCGACGACATGCCCGAGCAACTGCGCGGCCTGGGCTGGACACCGGCTGCCGACGCTCTCGGGCTGACCGCGAACCTCGACGCGAACATGCCGGCGATGGCGACACTGGACATCAGCGCCTACGTCACCGACACGGAGCGGGGTCCGCGGCTGAGCGCCCGGGTCGCCTTCCCCACCGGACTGCTGTCCCGGGCCGACGCCCAGGAACTGGCGGACCTGTGGCGCGACGCCCTGGAGGGGCTGACCCGGCACGTCGCCAGCCCCGGTGCCGGCGGGCTCACCCCCTCCGATCTGCCGCTGCTGTCCGTGGCCCAGAGCGAGATCGAGCGCTGGGAACGGCAGTACCCCGGTCTGACCGACGCATGGCCGCTGGCCCCGCTCCAGTTCGGTGTGCTCTTCGAATCGATGCGGCTGGAGGAAGGCGCGTTCGACCCGCATCTGGTGCAGGTCTCCTTCCACGCCCAGGGCCGGATCGACGCGGCCCGCATGCGGGCCGCGGCACAGGCTCTGCTGGAGCGGCACGCCAACCTGCGCGTCGCGTTCATCACCGATGTCCAGGGCGACCTGGTGCAGCTGGTGGTCGACGAGGCCGAGGTGCCCTGGCGGGAGGTCGACCTCAGCGGCCTCGACGAACGGGAACGCGAAGAGGCGTACGAGCGGCTGCTCGCCGAGGACCACCATGTGCACTTCGACCCGCAGAAACCGCCCATGCTGCGCGTCACCCTGGTCCGGCTGAGCCCGGTCAGGTCCGAGCTGGTGCTGACCGTCCACCATGTGCTGTTCGACGGCTGGTCGTTCCCGATGCTGGTGCGCGACCTGCTCCAGCTGTACGCGGCCGAGGGCGACGGCACACTGCTGCCCAAGGCGCCCGAGTACAAGGACTTCCTGCGCTGGCTCGCCCGGCGGGACGTCGAGGCGGACGCCAGGGCCTGGGCGAAGGAACTGGACGGCGTGACCGAACCCACGCTGCTGACACCCGACTTCGAGGGCGGCACCAGCGAGGACCAGCGGGCCGGGACGGTCGACGTCCCGCTGCCGCTGGAGGCGGCCCGAGCGCTGAAGCGGCGCGCCGCCGAGCTCGGGGTGTCCATGAGCACGCTGGTGCAGGGCATCTGGGCGCTGATGATCGGGCAGCTGACCGGACGGCAGGACGTGCTGCTCGGTACCACCGTCTCCGGCCGGCCGCCGGAGGTGCCCGGCATCGACTCCATGGTCGGCCTGTTCGTCAACTCCCTGCCCATCCGTGTGGAGTACGCGCAGCACCACACGTTCACGGAGGTGCTGCGTGGCCTCCAGGACCGGCAGACGGCGCTGCTGGACCACCACCACTACGGGCTGTACCGCATCCAGCGGGAGACCGGGCTGACGAACCTGTTCAACACCATCGTGCTCTTCCAGTCCTTCCCGGTGGACCGGGACGGCATGGGCGAGGCCGACGCGGCGGCCGGGCTGTCCATCACCGGTATGCGTCCGGCCACCGGCGCCCCGTACCTGGTCGGTCTGGCGGCGGACGCCGAACCCGACCTGCGGATGATCCTCCAGTACCAGCGGAACGGCATCCGCGAGGAGACGGTGCAGCTGATCGCCACCCGGCTGCTGCGGCTGCTTCGGCAGCTGGTGGCCGATCCGGACGTGCCGGTCGGCGCGGCGGACGTGCTCGCCCCGGCCGAGCGGCATCAACTGCTCGACCGGTTCAACGACACCGCGGCGGCCGGCCCCGCGCGGACCGTCCCGGAGCTGTTCGAGCGGCAGGTGTCCGCCGCGCCGGACGTGGCCGCTGTGCTGTTCGAGAACGAGTCGCTGAGCTACCGGGAACTGGACGCCCGCGCCAACCGGCTGGCCCGGGTGCTGGCCGGGCGCGGCGTCGGACCCGAGACGGTCGTCGGCGTGGCGCTGCGCCGCTCGCCCGACTGGTGTGTGGCGGTGCTCGCGGTGATGAAGGCGGGCGGCGCCTATCTGCCGCTCGACCCGGCGTACCCGGCCGAGCGGCTCACCTTCATGGTCCAGGACTCCGCGACGGACCTGATCCTGGTGGACGAGGAGACCGACGGCCGGCTCCCGGAGCTGTCCGCCACCCGACTGCGCCTGAACGAACCGGAGTTCGTCGCGGAGCTGGCCGGGGCGAGCCCCGACCCGCTGACCGACGCGGACCGTTCGTGCCCGCTGTCGGTGGCCAACGCGGCGTACGTCATCTACACCTCGGGCTCCACCGGACGCCCCAAGGGGGTGGCGGTCACCCACACCGGCTTCGCCAACGTGGTGGCGGTGATCGTCGACCGGATGAAGGTCTCCTCCGGCAGCCGCGTGCTCCAGTTCGCCTCCCCGAGCTTCGACGTCTCGGTGGGCGAGATGTGCATGTCGCTGCTCGCCGGGGCCACCCTGGTGATGGCCGGCAAGGACAGGCTGACCGCCGGCGACCCGCTGGTGGAGACCGTCGGCGAGTACCGGGTGACCCACGCGATCCTGCCGCCGGCCGTCCTGGCGGCGCTGCCTGCGGACTCACTGCCCTCCGTGGAGTCCCTGATGGTGGCCGGTGAGGCGACCTCGCCGGAACTGGCGGCAACCTGGTCGGCCGGGCGGCGGATGTTCAACGGTTACGGGCCGACGGAAGCCACCGTGGGTGTGACCGTGAGCGAGCTGACCGGGGACGGCCGGGTACCGATCGGCCGGCCCATCCCGAACACCCGCATCTATGTGCTGGATTCCGCGCTGCGGCCGGTGCTCCCGGGCGTGCCCGGCGAGCTGTACATCGCCGGTGCCGGGCTGACCCGCGGCTACCAGCACCGGACGGGGCTGACCGCGAGCCGCTTCGTGGCCTGCCCGTTCGGTGAGCCGGGTGAGCGGATGTACCGCACCGGAGACCTGGTCGCCTGGACCGCGGACGGCGAACTGGACTTCTACGGCCGCACCGACAACCAGGTGAAGATCCGCGGCTTCCGGATCGAACTCGGCGAGATCGAGGCCGCGCTGACCGCGCACGGCGGGGTGGACCAGGCGGTGGTGGTGGCCCGGGAGAACGAGGAGGGGGACAAGCAGCTGATCGGGTACATCGTCCCGGCGGGCGGGGCGGTGGCCGTGGAGGAACTGCGCCGGCAGGTCTCGGAGCGCATGCCCGAGTACATGGTCCCGGCGGCCTTCGTCACCCTGGAACAGTTGCCGCTGACCCCCAACGGCAAGCTGGACCGGGACGCGCTGCCCGACCCGGACTTCAACAGCGTCGCCTACCGCGCACCCCGGACCTCGCTGGAGAGGACCCTGGCGGAACTCTTCGCCGAGGTGCTGGAGCTGGACCGGGTGGGCATCGACGACAACTTCTTCGATCTGGGCGGACACTCACTGCGGCTCACCCGGCTGCTCAGCCGCATCCACGCGCTGCTCGACATCAAGGTCCCGATCCGGGTGATGTTCGGCTCCTCGACCGTGCTGCAGCTGGCCGAGTACATCGAGGAGCAGACCGGCACAGAGGCACCCGCCTTCACCGATCCCTTCGCGGTGGTGCTGCCGATGCACGCGGGCGGCAGCGAGTCGCCGGTGTGGTTCATCCACCCCGGGGTGGGACTGTGCTGGTCCTACCTGGGCTTCGCGGACCGGCTCGGCGACCGTCCGGTCTACGGGATCCAGTCACGCGGATTCGACGGATCGCTCCAGGTCGAGTCCACCGAGGCCGTCATCGACGACTATCTGGAACAGATCCTCGCGGTGCAGCCGGAAGGACCCTTCCATCTCGTCGGGCACTCCTCGGGCGGTACCTACGCCCAGGCGATCGCCGCCCGGCTGCGGGCACTGAAGCACGAGGTGCCGTTGCTCGCACTGCTGGACAGCCCGCCCAGCAGCTGGTTCCGGCGCGTCACCGAGCCGGTGAACATCGCCGAGGTGCGGGCGTTCTTCGACGAGTTCTTCCTCGCCTCGGTGGGGGAGGACAGCAGCCGGAAGGAACTGGTGACCAACGCCAGCGCCGTATTCAAGGCCCATTCCGAGAAGCTGCCGGAGTTCGACTCACCCGAGTTCGACGGCGACGCGCTGTTCTTCTACGCGACGCTCAACCCGGACGACTCCTACGCGGCCGACTGGGAACCGCTGATCGGCGGCACCGTGCACCAGTACGACATCGCAGCCACGCACATGGACCTGGCCAAGCCAGGACCCGCGGCCGAGATCTGCCGCATCCTCACTCGCCACCTTGCGGAGAACTGACCCATGACCACAGCATCGGCCACCCATCAGGCGGACGGCGCGAAGGCCGCCGCGTTCGCCGACCGCCTGGGACTCAACCCCGCCTTCTTCTGGATGCGCGGACGCAGCCCCGAGCGGCCCGTCGAAGTCGACGGCTTCGGTGTCTGCAACGTGTACGGCTACCGGGAGATACTCGAAGTCCTGCGCGACCCGCGGTCGTTCTCGAACAACATCGCCAGCCTGCTGGCCGCCACCGAGATCGACGAGTCGTTCAGCGAGGGCGCGCTGACCATGACCGACCCGCCCGAACACACCAAGCTGCGCAAGCTCATCGGCAAGGCGTTCACCCCGAAGGTGGTGGCCGAGCTGGAGCCGCGCATCGTGGCGATCACCAACGAACTCCTCGACGCGGTCGACGGCAAGGGCACCCTGGAACTGGTGAACGACCTGGCCTATCCGATGCCGGTCATGGTCATCTCCGAACTGCTGGGCGTACCGACCAGTGACCGCCACCTCTTCAAGCGCTGGGTGGAGCGGATGTCCTCCAGCGCGATCGAGCTGACCTCGGGCGAACGCAACCCCGACAGCGACGCGGACCCGCAGGCCGCGATGCGGGTGGTTCCCGAACTGTTCGACTATCTGCGGGCGCACACCGCCGAGCGCCGCGTCAGACCGCGAGAGGACCTGATCACCAAACTCGTCGAGGCGGAGGTGGACGGAGAACGCCTCAGCGACGGCGCGGTGGTCAACTTCGCCAACGAACTGCTGGTCGTCGGGCACGCCACCACCAGTGCGCTGCTCGGCAACGCCCTGCTGTACCTGGACACCGACCCGGAACTCGCGGCGCGGGTACGCGCCGACCCCGCGCTGACGCCGGCGGTGGTCGAGGAGACGCTGCGGCTCATGCCCCCGATCGCGGTGGCCTACAAGGCGGTGCTGGCCAAGACCGAGATCGGCGGGGTGCCGGTGGTGCCCGGCCAGATGGTCGCCGTCTCGATCGGCGCGGCCAACCGGGACGAGCGACAGTTCGACCGGCCGCACGCCTTCGACGTGGCGCGGGACCCCAACCCGCACCTCGGCTTCAGCCGCGGCATCCACTTCTGCCCGGGAGCCCCGCTGGCCCGGATGGAGGGCCGGGTCGCGCTGAACGCCATCCTGGCCCGCTTCCCCCGGCTGCGCACCGACCCGGACCGGCTGCCGACCTTCCTCCCGCTGCCCCACGTCATCAGCGCCTCGGAACTTCCGCTCCTCACCTCATGAGCGGTCGCCGCGCGCCCGTCGCCCTGTCCGCGAAAGGGAACACCCCATGACAGGTCCCGTAGACCAGTGGGACATCCACCCGAAACACTTCTGGCTGCGCGGGAAGCAGCCCCCCCGACCGATCGAGTACGACGAGGAGGTGGGGATGTGGAACGTCTACGGCCACCCGGAGTCGCTGGAGATCCTCGCCGACCCCGGCACCTACTCCTCCGCGGTCGCCACCCGGTTCGTGCCGCCGGAACAGGCGAAAGCCGCCTTCGACGGCAACCTGACCCAGGTCGACCCGCCGGACCACAAGAAGCTCCGCAAGCTGGTCAGCCGCACCTTCACCCTGAAAATGGTGGCCGGCCTGGAGACCCGGATCGCCGAGCTCACCCATGAACTGCTCGACCAGGTCACCGGGGACTCCTTCGACCTGGCGGACGTGCTGGGCTACCCGCTGCCGGTGATCGTCATCTGCGACATGCTGGGCATCCCCAACAGCGACCGCGACCTGCTCAAGGGCTGGGCGGACGAGTCGCTGGCGGCCCGCGCCCAGCTCACCACGCACGAAGGGGACAGCACGCAGCAGCAGTCCCTGGAGGACCAGGCCGAGTCCGCCATGGAGATGGGCTTCTACTTCCTGGAACAGGTCGCCGAACGCCGCGCCAAGCCGCGCGAGGACCTGCTCACCAAGCTCATCGAGTCGGAGGTCGACGGCGAGCGGCTGACCGACCGGCAGATCGTGAACTTCACCAACCTGCTGATCTTCGCCGGGCACATCACCACCACCATGCTGCTCGGCAACACCGTGCTGTGCCTGGACGCCTTCCCGGAGGCGGACGCCCGGGTACGCAAGGACCGGGACCTGGTGCCGACCGTGATCGAGGAGTCGCTGCGCTATCTCAGCCCGCTGGCGGCCGGCTACCGGATCACCACCAAGGACGTGGAGATAGCCGGGCAGAAGATCCCCGAGGGCCAGGTGCTGGAGGTGTGGTTCTCCGCGGCCAACCGCGACGAGCGGGTCTTCGCCGCACCGCAGGTCTTCGACCCGGCCCGCGACCCCAACCCGCACCTGGGCTTCGGCCGCGGCATCCACTTCTGCCTGGGCGCGCCGCTGGCCCGGCTGGAGGGGCGGGTGGCGCTGAACATCCTGCTGGACCGCTTCCCCCGGCTGCGCACCGACCCGGCCGACCGGCCGACCTTCCTGACGCCCCCGGACTTCACCGGCGTCTGGACCCTGCCGCTGCGGACGACGTCCTAGCCGTGTCCGCGAAGTCCCGCCTGCCCGGCTCCGGCCGCCGCGGGCCGGAGCCGGCTCACCCGGCCCGGGGCGGCACCACACAACGCAAGACAAGGAGCGTCTCGTGTACGACGTGATCGTGGTGGGCGCGCGCTGCGCCGGGGCGCCGGCCGCCATGCTGTTCGCGCGCGCCGGGTACCGCGTACTGCTGGTCGAACGCAGTACGTTCCCCCGGGACACCCTGTCCACCCTCTACATCCACCAGCCCGGTGTGGCCCTGCTGCACCGCTGGGGTGTGCTGCCCGCGGTGGTGGGCACCGGCTGCCCGGCCATCGACAAGGTCAGCTACTCGGTGGCCGGCCTGCGGCTGGAGGGCGCCTCCTGGCCGGCCGAGGGCCAGCCGGCCGCCTACGCCGCCCGCCGTCATCTCCTGGACCCCATCCTGGCGCAGGCCGCGGTGGACGCCGGGGCGGAGTTCCGGGACGGCTGCACCGTGCGCGATCTCGTGTACGACGGGGACCGGGTGGCGGGCGTCCGGCTCAGCACCGGCGGGGGAGCGGAGACCGTGGAACGCGCCCGGCTGGTCGTCGGCGCCGACGGCATGCGCTCCACGGTGGCGGCCAAGGTCGACGCCAAGACGGAGATCGAGGACCCGACACTCACCTGCGCCTACTACTCCTACTGGTCGGACCTGCCGGCGCAGTTCCGGCTCTACGAGATCCCCGGTCACTGGATGGGCACGGTGCCGACCAACGACGGCGCGACCCTGGTGGCCGGCTACTTCCCGCAGCACCGGTTCGCCGACGTGCGCGGCGACGCGCTGAACTCGCTGCTGGCCCTGGTGGAGCGGATGGCCCCCGAGGTACGCGAACAGATGGCGGCGGGCAGACAGCTGGAGCGGCTGCGCGGCACCGGCGACCAGCGGAACTTCTTCCGGCAGGCGGCCGGTCCCGGCTGGGCGCTGATCGGCGACGCCGGCCATCACAAGGACTCCATCACCGCGCGCGGCATCACCGATGCCTTCTTCCAGGTGCAGTTGCTGGCCGACTGCGTCGGTGACGACCTGCGGGACCCCGACCGGCTGGCCGCCGCGCTGGAACGCTTCGCCGCCGAGCGCACCGAGGTTCTGATGACCGACTACCAGGCCACCCTGAAGACGGCCCGGCTCGATCCGCCGGAGCATCAGTTGGCACTGCTGCGCGCGGTCGCCACCCGCCCCGAACTCGTCGACCGGTACTTCTCGACGATGTCGGGGGTCTGTCCCATCGACGAGTTCGTCACCTTCGAACTGCTCGAACTCATGGACGCGCAGTGATCCGCGGGCGCCGGGGACACGGTGCGGCGGCCACCGAGGACAGCACTGACTGCACCGGCTGCACTGACAGCACTGGCAGGGCCGGGCACACGCTAGGAGAGAGAACGACATGAGCGATGTGACCACCGGCGCGCAGTCGGCCGCCGAACTGGACCACTGGCGGGAACGCCTCGCCGATCTGCCGGAACTGCGGCTGCCCGCCGACCGGCCCCGACTCGGCGGGCACGTCCCGGCCACCGCGCGGGAGACGTTCCAGGTCCCCGCCGCCGTGGTGAGCGGACTGACCGCCCTGGCCGGCAAGCACGACGGCACCCTGTTCACCGGCCTGTTCACCGCCCTCCAGGTCCTGCTGGCGCGCTACAGCCGCCAGCAGGACCTGGCCCTGGGCACCGCCGACGACCGGGCCAACCCTCTGGTGCTGCGGGGCACGGTGCTGCCGCAGACCCCGTTCGGGCAACTGCTGGCCGACAACGCCGGGGTGGTGCGGGACGCCCTCGCCCACCGTGGCGTGCCCTACCGGCAGGTCGTTGAGGGGCTGGGAGTCCGCGCCGAGGCCGGCCGGGACCCGCTGGTGCGGGCCCGGATACTGCTGGCCGGTGCCGCCGACGGTGACGCCCTCGGTGCCGCGTCGGACGGCGGCGCCCTGCCGGAGTGCGAGCTGAGCTTCGAGTTCACCGCGGCCGACGACGGCGGGCTGACCGCCGCCCTGGTGTACGACGGCGCGCTCTTCGAGGCGGCCACCGCGCGGCGGCTGACCCGGAACCTGCTGGTGCTGCTGACCGCCGCGCCGGGCAACCCCGGGCAGCCGGTCGGTGAACTGCCGTTGATGGACCCGGAGGAGCTGGACACGCTGCTCCACGAGTGGGGCGTCAACCGCGGGCCGTATCCCGCCGACCGCTGTATGCACGAACTGGTCGGCGAGCACGCCCTGGCCCGTCCCGACGCGGTCGCCGTCGTGCACGGCACCACGACCATGACGTACCGCGAACTGGACGAGCGGGCCAACCGCCTGGCCCGGCTGCTCCTGGCCGAGGGGGTGGGGCCCGGGTCCTTCGTCGGTGTCTGCCTGCCGCGCGGTCCCGAGCTGTTCGCCGCGCTGCTCGCGGTGCTCCGGGCGGGCTGCGCCTATCTGCTGCTGGACATCGACTACCCGTCCGACCGGCTGAGCTTCATGCTCACCGACACCGGGGCGGCGGCCTGCCTCACCCGGCGCGAGCTGACCGCGAAACTGTCGGCACCCGAAGCGCGCATGATCTGCCTGGAGGAACGCGAGCAGGACATCGCCGCGCTGCCGGCCGGCCCGCCGGGGGTCCCGGTCACCTCGGCCGAGGGCGCCTACGTCATCTACACCTCGGGCTCCACCGGCATGCCCAAGGGCACCGTGGTCACCCACCGGGCGTTCGTCCGGCTGCTGCGGGACGCCGACTACCTCACCTTGTACCCGGACGACGTCTCCGGCCAGGGTGCCGACGTCACCTTCGACGCGGCGGCGTTCGAGATCTGGGCGCCGCTGGTCGCCGGGGCGCGGCTGGTGGTGATCGACAAGGACACCCTGCTGGACCCGGCCGCCCTGGCCGCCACCCTCGAACGGCACCGGCTCACCACGCTGTTCCTGACCACCGCGCTGTTCAACCAGGTCGTCGCCGCCGACCCCGGCGCCTTCCGCAACCTCCGGCACCTCCTGTTCGGCGGCGAGGCCGTCAACTCCGCCCGGGTGGCCCAGGTGCTGGCCGCCGGCCCGCCCGGCCGCCTGGTGCATCTGTACGGCCCCTCCGAGACCACCACCTTCGCGACATGGCATCTGGTGCGGGAGGCCGACGAGCACACCGCCGTCCCGATCGGTAGGCCCGTCGCCAACACCACCGTCTATGTACTGGACGAGCTGCTGGAACCGGTGCCCGTCGGCGTGGTCGGCGAACTGTTCATCGCAGGCCCCGGGGTTGCCCGCGGCTACATAGACCGTCCGGAGATGACCGCCGAGCGCTTCCTGGTCAACCCGTTCGCCGGGCCGCCCGACGAGCGGCTCTACCGCACCGGTGACCTGGTGCGCTGGTCCGCCGCCGGCGCCCTGGAGTATGTCGGGCGGGCCGACCACCAGGTGAAGATCCGTGGCTACCGGATCGAGCCGAGCGAGATCGAGCGGGTGCTCCAGCAGCATCCGGACATCGAGGCCGCCCTGGTGATCGCCCGGGCCGAGGCGGAGGGTGAGCACAAGCGGCTCGTCGGCTACGTACGCCCGGCGGCGGGCCGTCAGACCGAACACGCCGAACTGCGCGCGTTCGTCGCCGCCCGGCTCCCGGAGTTCATGGTGCCGTCCGCGCTCGTCGCGCTCGCCGAGTTCCCGCTGCTGCCGAACGGCAAGATCGACCGCGCGGCCCTGCCCGCCCCCGAGCGGGCCACCGGCGGCGACGGCTCCGCTCCGCGCAACGGCACCGAGCGGGTGCTCGCCGTCATCTGGGCGGAGGTGCTCGGCGTCCCGAGCGTCGGCATCACCGACAACTTCTACGAGCTGGGCGGCGACTCGATCCTCGGCGTCCGGGTGGTCGCCCGCGCCAAGAAGGCCGGACTGTCGATCTCCGCGAAGGACGTATTCCGGCGGCAGACGATCGCCGAACTCGCCTCCGTGGCCGTGAGCAACGGCAACTGATGGCACCGGCCCGCGATTTGGAGGACATCCCCGCATGACCACGCAGACGCAGCCGGCGGCGGATCCGGACACCCTGGATCTGACCGACCCGCAGACGTTCCTGGACAACGACCCGCACCGGATGTGGCAGCCCTACCGCGATCAGTATCCGGTGTTCTGGCATCCCGGCCGCGACGAGTTGCCCGGCTTCTGGGTGCTGACCCGGTACCAGGACGTCCTGGACGCCTACCGCGACAACAGGCGCTACACCTCCGAGCAGGGCAACGTGCTGGCCACGCTGCGGCTGGGGGAGGACTCCGCCGCCCGCAGGATGCTCGCCGTCACCGACGGGCCGCGGCACCGCGCGGTCCGCAACCTGATGATGAAGTCCTTCTCGCCGCGCGTCCTGGCACCGGTGGTGGCCAACGTCCAGCAGCGCACCGACACACTGGTCGCCCGCGCGGTCGAGCGCGGCGAGCTGGACTTCGTCACCGAGGTCGCGGACCGCATCCCCATCCACACCATCGGCGATCTGATGGGCATTCCGGCGGCGGACCGGGAACAGGTGGTGGACTGGAACGCGCAGACGTTGTCCCGGTACAGCTCGCAGGACAGCGAGCAGGAATCGGTGATGGCCCGCAACGAGCTGGTGCTCTACATCTCCGACCTGGTCGCCGAACGACGCCGCAACCCGGGCGAGGACGTGCTCTCCACGCTGGCCGCCGCCACCGTCGACGGCAAGCCGCTGTCCGACGACGAGATCGTGCTCCAGTCCTACAGCCTGATCCTCGGTGGCGACGAGTCCAGCCGGGCGACGGCCGCCGGCGCCGTGCGCGCCTTCCACGACCACCCCGACCAGTGGCGGCGGCTGAAGAACGGCGAGGTGACGCTGGAGAGTTCGGCCGAGGAGGTGGTGCGCTGGACCACGCCGGCCATGCACTTCGGCCGGCACGCCCTGGTCGATGTGCCGCTTCGTGAGCACACCGTGAAGGCCGGCGAGATCATCACCCTGTGGAACAGCTCGGCCAACTTCGACGAGGACGTCTTCGACGCCCCGTACACGTTCGACCTGGGGCGTACGCCCAACAAGCACCTCAGCTTCGGGCACGGGCCACACTTCTGCCTCGGCGCCTATCTGGGGCGGGTCCACATGCACGCCATGCTGGAGGCGCTGCGTACCCAGGTCGCGGAGATCGAGGTGCTCGGCACCCCCGCGCGGCTGTTCTCCAACTTCGCCAACGGCCATACGGGCATGCGGGTCCGCATCACCCCCGAACCGGCCGCCGCCTGACCGCTTCCCGACCGTTTCCTGGTGGCGCGCGGTGCGTCACCAGGAAGCACGGGTGGGCGGGGTTCAGTGGTTGCGGGCGGCGGCCCGAGTGGCGGCCCGGGTGGCGGTGAACGCCGCCACGTCGCGGGAGATGGCGCGGGCCACCTCCCGCTCGCCGGACTGGATGTAGAAGTGCCCGCCCGGGAAATACCGGGACGTGAACTCCGCCGTCGTGTGTTCGCCCCAGGCGAGGACACCCTCGGCCGGCACATTGACGTCGGACTCGCCGCAGTAGGCGCTGATGGGGCAGTTGAGCCGGGTCCCCTCGGTGTCCTGGTAGGTCTCCGCGGCCTTGAAGTCGGAGCGCATCGCCGGGATGACGACAGCCAGCAGATCCTTGTCGTCCAGCAGCGCCGGCGGCGTGCCGGCCAGGTCGACCATGGTCGCGACGATGCCCTCGTCGCCCAGCAGGTGAAGCCCCCGGTCATGGCGCACGGACGGCGCCGAACGCCCCGATCCGATCACGCCGATCGGCGGATTGCCGGGCCACAGCCGCTCCAGCCGCAGCGCGATCTCATAGGCCAGTACCGACCCCATGCTGTGGCCGAACAGCGCGATCGGCCGGTGCCGCCAGGGGGCCAGGGCCGCCACGACACCGTCCGCCATCTCCGCGATGTTCTCCACCGGCGGCTCCATCAGCCGGTCCTGCCGGCCCGGATACTGCGCGACCAGCACCTCGGTGGTCGCGGACAGCGCCGCCGACAGCGAGTGGTACGCCACCGCGGAGCCGCCGGCGTGCGGACAGCAGACCAGCACCGGGCCACCGCCGCGCGGCGGGTGGTACTGACGTATCCAGCCGTCCTGGCCGGTGTCCCGCCGGCTTCTGACCGGCCCGCCCGGGATGTTCGGCGGGGTGGGCCTGCGCGGAGTGCTGGTCATCGCGGTACGCCGTCCTTCGGACTCGCAGGGGGTGATGGGGGCGGTGGGGTCACCAGTCGACGTGGAGCCGGGACAGCCCGCGGGTCGCCAGGCCGTCCTTCCAGACCACCGGGGTGTCGACGGCGGCGAGCCGCAGCGCGGGGAAACGGCGCAGCAGACGTTCGAGGACCAGGCAGACCTGGAGGCGGGCCAGCGGTGCGCCCAGGCACCGGTGCACACCGTGCCCGAACGTGAGATGTACGGCATCCTGGCCGGTCAGGGCAAGGGACTCCGGTTCGGCGAACACCTTGCCGTCGCGATTGCCGTGCACCAGCGCGACCAGGACGGCCTCACCGGCCTGGACGGTGACGCTGCCCAGTTCCACCGGCTGCACCGCGACCCGGGGAAAGGCGAGGGGTGTGGCGGGGTTGATGCGCAGCAGCTCCTCGACGACGGCCGCCGTCCGCTCGGGCCGCGCCACGAGCTCCTGGTGCGCGTCCGGGTCGGAGAGCAGCGACAGCAGGGAGAGGCTGAGCTGTCCCGCGGTGGTCTCGTAGCCCGCCATCAGCAGCGTGAGCCCGAGGGTGAGCAGTTCGCTCATCGTGAGTTCGCCCTGGTCGTGCAGTCCGATCAGGGTGGTGAGCAGGTCGTCCTCGGGCCGCTGCCGTTTGCGGTTCACCAAGTCCGTGATGTAGTCGGCGAGTTCGACGCGGTGGCGGGCCTTCTCCCGGGGACTGCTCGCGGAGATGTCGAACAGCACCTCGACCCAGCCGCGGAAGCGGGAGCCGTCCTCGGCCGGGATGCCGAGCAGGGTGCACAGCACGGCGAGCGGGAGCGGGGCGGCGAGGTGCTCGACGAAGTCGGCGCCGGGACCGTGCGCGACCATCGCGTCGAGATGCCGGTCGGCCAGCTCCTCCACGAGGGGCCGCATCGCGGCGATCCGGCCGGTGGAGAAGGCGCCGCTGACGATGCGCCGCAGCTGGGTGTGCCGGCTGCCGTCCATGCTCATCATCGAATTCGGCGTCGGCTGGGCGTCGTTGAACTTGGGTGCCGCCGGCAGGACGGCGCTCGCCCGGCTGAACCTCTTGTCCGTCAGTACCGAGCGGCCCAGGGCGTAGTCGCGCACCAGCCACATCTTGTCGCCGGCGGGCGTGACGACGGGTACGACGTCATCACTGCCGGCCTGCAGGAACTCCGGAAGCGGCCCCAGTTGGCCGGCCGTGCGCTGCCTCATACGGGTCTCCCCTCTAGGTTGTCGGCGTCAGCCGTCCGGGATCGGGCGCCCGGCCCCGCCGCGCGGCTCGGCCCGCCCCTCGCACGCGATGCGTGGGTAATGCCGTGCCGGTTGCGGCGACTTCGGGGCGGCGGCCGATGAGGGGAACTCGCTCCGGGTGTAGGTGAGTTGCCACGTACTCGCCCGGCGCCGGTGATCCGGCGGTTCTCCCGTCGGCCTCCAACATACCCACCGGTCGATGGCCGGTGAACCGTCGGACAGCCCGCGCGCGGAACCCGCCGCCGTCCCGCCGACAGGACATCGGCGAGGCCCCCAGGACGTCCCGTTACCGCATCAGTCGCCCTCGTACCAGTTCCGTCACCCGGCTCCAGTGGGAACTGAGGTAGAAATGCCCGCCGGGGAGGACCGTCAACTCGTGCGCGCCCGCGGTGTGGGAGGCCCAGCCGCTCGCCTGTGCCGGGGTGACCTGTGAGTCCTGGTCCCCGGTGAGGGCGAACAGCGGGCAGTCCAGCGGCGGACCGGGGACGTACCGGTAGGTTTCGGCGGCCCGGTAGTCCGCCCGGATCGCGGGCAGGACCAGTTCCAGCACCTCCGGGTCGTCGAGAATACGTGCGTCGGTACCGCTGAGCGCGCCGATGTGCGCGACCAGGGTGGCGTCGTCGGCGAGGTGGATACCCTCGTCGTGCGGCAGCGTCGGGGCACGCCGGCCCGAGACGTACAGCGCCTGCGGGCCGCTGCCCGCCGCCTCCAGCCGCCGGGCCACCTCGAAGGCCACGGAGGCGCCCATGCTGTGCCCGAGGAGGGCGAACGGGCGGTCGAGCCAGTCCCGCAGCTCATCGGTCAGGGCGTCGGCGAGTGCCGACACGCTGTCCAGGCACGGCTCGTGACGCCGGTCCTGACGGCCCGGGTACTGGACCGCCAGGACCTCGACGTCCGGCGCCAGACCGGCGGAGAGCGGAAAGAAGAAGGAGGCCGAACCCCCGGCGTGCGGCAGGCAGATCAGCCGGGTCGCGGTGTCCGGGGTCTCGTGGAAGCGGCGGAGCCAGCCGCCGTCGGCCGCGGCACGCCCCGGCGCGCAGGGGCCCGTCCTTGTCTCGTTCATATGAGTGCTCCGTCGTGGCCGAGAGGACCCGCGGGGACGAGCAGGTCCCTGGTGATGTCCCGGACGTTACCGCAGCCGCTCTGCGCCAGGACCAGGTCGAACTCCGCGAGCAGACAGCGCAGGACGTGCCGTACGCCGCCGCGTCCACCCAGGGCAAGGCCGTACTGGTAGGGCCGGCCCAGCAGCACGGCGTCCGCGCCGAGCGCCAGGGCCTTGAACATGTCGCTGCCGGTGCGCACACCCGAGTCCAGCAGCACGGGCACGCTGTCACCCACGGCCGCACGTACCGCCGGCAGACAGTCCAGCGCGGCGGCGGCGCCGTCGAGCTGGCGCCCGCCGTGATTCGAGACGATCACGCCGTCGGCGCCGGCTGCGAGCGCCAGCCGGGCATCCTCCGGGTGAAGCAGGCCCTTGACCAGGATCGGCAGATCGGTCAGCTCGCGCAGCCAGGGGAGGCGGTCCCAGGTCAGGGCCGGGTTGGCGGAGACGGCCGCCCAGTGTCCGGCCACCGTCCGGTCGTCGGCGCCCGGGGGCAGTGTCGACCGGAAGACGGGGTCGGTGGTGAAGTTGGCCAGCCCGGCGCCGTGGAGGAACGGCAGGTAGCCGTGGTCGAGATCCACCGGACGGTAGGCGAAGGCCGGGCTGTCGACGGTAAGGACCAGGGCGGAGTATCCCCCCGCCTCGGCCCGGCGCACCAGGGATGCGGCGATCTCCTGGTCGGACGGCCAGTACAGCTGGAACCACCGCGGCTGCGGACCGGCCGCCGCCGCGACCTCTTCCATGGAGTGGGAGGCGAAGCAGGACAGGACGAACGGCACGCCCGCGTCGGCGGCGCCGCGGACGGCCGCCAGCTCGCCCTCCGGATGGACGACGGTCTGCGCGGCGATCGGCGCCAGCAGCACCGGAGCGGTCAGGTCACGGCCGAACAGACGGACCGACAGATCGCGCCGGGTGACGCCGCGCAGCATGCGCGGCAGGATCCGCCACCGGTCGAACGCCGCGCGGTTGGCACGTGCCGTGCCCCCCGTCCCGGCGTCGCCCGCGACGTACCCGTACGCGGACGGGGGCAGCACCTCGCGGGCCGCCTCCTGGAGGGTGGTGAGATCGGTGGACAGGAGCGTGGTGCTGCCGTCGGGTCCGGCGAGGTAGATCTCACTTACCAGTTCGGTGCCCGGTGAGGTTCCCGGTGCGGTGCCCGGCCCGGTGGTCCGGGCGGCCAGGTCCTTGTGCAGCTGGTGCCCGAGCAGTTCGGCGGTGTCGGCGGCGTGTTCGGTCAGCGCGAAGTGGCCGCCGGGGTGGACCTCCACGGTGTGTCCCGCGGTGGTGTGCCGGGACCAGTCCCGGACCTGCTCCAGGGTGTTCTTCGGGTCGTCGGCCGCGAGCAGCACCGTGACCGGCACGGTGAGAACGGTGTCCGGCGCGCACCGGTAGCGCTGGAGCAGCCGGTGGTCGGCGCGCAGCAGGCGCAGCACCTCCGCGCGAAGCTCCGGGTCCACCAGCAGCACGTCCGGCACTCCGCCGAGCCGCCGCAGTCCGGCCACCAGGTCGTCGTCGTGCAGGGTGGCGAGGTCGGGTTCCTCCCAGTCGTGGGCGGGCGGCCGGGCGGCCGAGACGAACAGCCGTGCCACGCCGCCGTGTTCCTCCAGCAGCCGGGCCGTCTCGAACGCGGCCAGCGCGCCCATGCTGTGCCCGAGGAGGAACAGCGGGCGGTCGGTGTACGGCGCGAGGGCCGCCGCCGTCCGCCGGGCGATCGTCACGATGTCGTCCGCGCAGGCCTCGGCGCGGCGCTCCTGCCGCCCGGGGTACTGCACCGCGAGCAGTCCGATGTCCTCGGGCAGCGCGGCGGCCAGCGCGGTGAACGCGGTGGCGGTGCCGCCCGCGTGCGGGAAGCACACCAGACGGGCGGCCGGCTCCCCGCTCGCGGGGAAGGCCCGCAGCCAGCGGGAATCCCCGTCCCGTGGTGGGGCGGGCGCGGTGGTACCGGGATGGTCGGGGGCCGCGGGCGCGGCGGTGCGGTGGGTCATGTCCTCGGTGTCCTGTCCTCGGTCGTGGTGGACAGCTGGTCCAGCAGATGGTGCAGACGCTCACGCAGCCGGGTGCGGTCGGCGTCGTCCAGGACGCGGCCGACGACGGCCGCCTCGACGCCGTCCAGCACGCCGAGTGCGTAGTCCGTGCCGTCCGTGCCGGCCGGGGAGCCGTTCGCGTCGTCCTGCGGGGCGGCGGACGGCGAGGCCTGGGGGGCCAGTTCGGTCTGCAGGCGGCCGACGAGATCGCGCGGTGTCGGCCAGTCGAAGATGAAGGTCGCCGGCAGCCGGATCCCGGTGGCGGTCGTGACGCGGTTGCGCAGTTCGACGGCGGTCAGCGAGTCGAAGCCGATCCGGTCGAAGACGCTGTCCGGGGTGAGCACCGTCTCCGAGGTGTGGCCGAGAACCGTGGCCACCTCGCGCAGGACCAGGTCCATGAGGCTGTCGCCGTCGCCGTCGCCGTCGATGCCGTGCCGCGCCGGGTCGGCGGCGCCCGCACCGGTCGCGCGGTCCGTCGTGCGGTCCGTCGGGCCGGTGGCCGGGGGCGCCGCGGCGGGTGCCATCTCCGTCAGCAGAGCCGGCAGGGTGCCGTCGCGGCGCTGTTCGGCCAGCCGGAACCGGTCCCAGTGGGCGGCCACGGCGACCGGCGAGCGGGCGTCCAGCGCGGCGTCCAGCAGCCCGAGTCCCCGGTCCGCGGGCAGCGGCCGTACCCCCAGCCGGGCCATCCGGGCGAGGTCGGCGTCGGTCAGCGCGCTGCCCATGCCGTCGGCCACGTCCCACAGGCCCCAGACGACGGACACGCCGGGCAGGCCGGCCGTACGGCGTCGCTCCGCCAGGCCGTCCAGGAACGCGTTGCCCGCGGCGTAGCCCGCCTGTCCCGCGGCGCCGAGGGTGCCGGCGAGCGAGGAGTAGACGACGAACGCGGACAGGTCGCGCCCGGCCGTGAGCTCGTGCAGATGGATCGCCGCGTCGATCTTCGGCCGCAGCGTCCGGTCGAGCTGTTCGGGCGTGAGGGCGGACAGCAGCCCGTCGTCGACGACGCCCGCGGCGTGCACGACACCGCCGAGCAGGACTCCCGCGCGGTCGAGCCCGTCGAGCGCCGCGGCCAGCGCGTCGCGGTCCGCCGCGTCGCACGCCAGGGTGCGCACCTCGGCGCCCAGGCCGCGCAGTTCGTCGAGGTCGCGGGCCGCGTTCTCGCCCGGGGCCCCGCGCCCCATCAGGACCAGCCGGCGTACCCCGTGCCCGGTGACCAGGTGACGGGCGGTCAGCCGGCCCAGCCAGCCCAGGCCGCCGGTGATCAGCACGGCCCGCTCGGTGTCCCACACGGGGCCGGGCAGTTCCAGGACCACCTTGCCCACGTGCCGGGCCTCGGCCAGCTGACGGAACGCGTCCGCCGCGCGTTCGATCCGCCAGGAGGTCACCGGCGGTGGCCGCAGCTCCCCGGACTCGAACAGGGCGAGCAGGGCGCGCAGCATCTCCTGGATCCGGTCGGGTCCCGGCTCGCGCACGTCGTACGCGCGGTAGGTGACGCCGGGGTGCCGGTCCGCCACCCCGGCCGGGTCCCGCAGGTCGGTCTTGCCCATCTCCAGGAAGCGCCCGCCCCGCGGCAGCAGCCGCAGCGACGCGTCGACGTAGGGGCCGGCCAGGGAATTGAGGACGACGTCGACGCCCGCACCGCCGGTCGTGTCGAGGAACCGCTGCTCGAAGTCGAGGTCGCGTGAGGAGGCGATGCGCTCGTCGGGCAGCCCGGCGTCCCGCAGCGTGTCCCACTTGCCGGGGGAGGCGGTGGCGTGGGGCACGGCGCCCAGGTGCCGGGCGAGTTGCAGCGCGGCCGTGCCGACGCCGCCGGTGCCCGCGTGCACCAGGACCGACTCGCCCGCGCGCAGTCCGGCCAGGTCCACCAGCCCGTAGTAGGCGGTCAGATAGGCCACCGGGACGGCGGCGGCCTGCTGGAAGGTCCATCCGGCGGGGACGGGGCACACCAGCCGCCGGTCGGTCACGGAGGTCGGCCCGATGCCGGAGAACAGACCGAGGACCCGGTCCCCCGCGCGCAGATCGGTGACATCCTCGCCGACCTCCAGGACCACGCCGGCGCCCTCGCCGCCCTGGCCCCGGTCGGCGGCGTCGGGGTCCACGGACGGCGGTATGACGCCGAGGGAGAGCAGTACGTCGCGGAAATTGAGGCCCGCGGCCCGCATGCTCACCCGGATCTGACCGGCTGCCAGGGGCAGGTCCGCCTCCGGCCAGGGTTCCAGCGACAGGTTCGCGAAGGACTGCTTGGCGACGTAGTCCAGCCGCCAGTTCCCCGCCCCGGCCGGCGGCCGCAGTCCGTCGTGGCCGGGCGCCGGGGCGAGAACGGGCCGGTGGGCCGTGCCGTCGCGCAGCGCGAGCTGCGGCTCCGCGGTGGCAACGGCGCACGGCACGGCGGCCTCCGAGGCGGCGGACCCGTCCTCGTCGACGAGGACGAAACGCCCCGGGTGCTCGATCTGGGCGGACCGCACCAGGCCCCACACCGCACGGTGGGCGAGCCGGGCGGGCGACTGTTCGCCGGACACGGCGACGGCCTCGCGGGTGCGGACCACCAGCCGGGTGCCGGTGAGCCGTCGGTCGTCCAGCAGCAGCCGGGCCGCGACCAGTACCTCGTGCAGCACCCCCCGTATCGCCGCCGGGTCGTCGTCGGCCTCGCCGCAGCTCAGCAGCACGACCTCGGGGACGGGCGCCCCCGCTGCCATCGCGGTGGTCAGCGATGCCACGTCGGCGAAGGGCTCACCGGGGCCGACACGCGTCCAGCGGTCGGTCGCGGGCGCCGCGGGAAGGCAAGGCAGGGCCGTCCAGCGCGGCAGGAGGAGGTCGTCGGCCGCGCCGGGGGCCGCCGGGACCGGACGCAGGGAGAGCGAGCCGATCGTGGCGACGGGCCTGCCGTCGGTGTCGGTCACCTCGACGGTGACCGCGTCGGGGCCGGTGGGGGCCAGCCTGACCCGCACCTGGTCGGCCGCGGCGCGATGGATCCGTACACCGGACCAGGCGTACGGGACGAGGCTCCGGCCGTCCGCTGCCGCGCCGGCGGCCGCAAGGGGGTGCAGGCAGGCGTCGAGGAGGGCGGGGTGCAGGGTGTAGCCAGCGCCCGTCCCGTGCTCCGCCGAGGGCGCCACCTCGGCGAATACCTCCTCGCCGCGCCTCCACATCGCGCGCACACCGCGGAAGGCGGGCCCGTACTCCAGCCCGCGCGCGGCCAGGTCCGCATAGAGGTCGCCCGGTGGCACCGGGACGGGCTCGGCGCCCTCGGGCGGCCAGCGGCCGGCGTCGTTGCCGTCACCGGCGGGCGGGGACTGGGCGAGTGTGCCCTGGGCATGGCGCGTCCACGGCGTCGGCTCGGTGCCGTCGGCCCGGCGGGCATGGACGGTGACCGTACGCCCGCCGTCGGCGCCGGGCGCGGCGATCAGCACCCGCAGCTGGATCTCGGCGCCACGGGGCACGGGCAGGGGCGCCTCCAGGACAAGGTCCTCGACCGTGTCGTAGTACTCGGCGCGGGCGGCACTCGCCACCATGTCGAGCAGGGCGGTGCCGGGGAGCAGCACCTGTCCGGCGACCCGATGGTCCGCCAGCCAGGTGTGCGTGGCGCCCGACAGCCGTCCGGAGTAGAGGGTCCCGCCCGGTTCCGGCACGTCGGCGACGGCGGTCAGCACGGGGTGGTCGAGGTGCCCGAGACCGGCCGACCGCAGGTCGCCGGGGGCGTCGGCGCGGTCGATCCAGTAGGCGCGGTGCTGGAAGGCATACGTCGGCAGCGGGACGCGGCGGGCGCCTCGGTCGGCGAACACCGCCTCCCAGTCGACCGGCGTACCGCAGACGTGCAGCCGGGCGAGCGCGGTGAGCGCGGTCGTCGCCTCGGGCCGGGAGCGGTGCTGGGCCGGGACCAGTTCGTGCGTGGCCGTGTCGGCGAGGCAGTCGGCGGTCGTCGCCGTGAGGTCCCCGGCGGGCCCCAGGTCGAGGAACCGGGTGCAGCCGATTTCCGCCAGGGTGTGTACGCCGTCCTGGAAGCGGACCGTCTCGCGGGCGTGGCGGACCCAGTACTCGGGGTCGGCGAGCTGACCGGGCCGGGTCGGCCTGCCGGTCAGGTCGGAGACGACGGTGAGGTGCGGCGCCTCGAACGTCAGTTTCGCCACGACGGCCCGCAGGTCGTCCAGGGCAGGCTCCATCAGCGGCGAGTGGAAGGCGTGCCTGACCGGCAGCCAGGTGGCCTTGCCGCCGGACCGCTCGAACTTCGCCACCACGTCCGTCAGATCGCGGTGGTCTCCGGAGAGCACGGTGGCGGCCGGACCGTTGACGGCGGCGACGGAGATGCGGTCGGTGCGCCCGGCCACGAGTTCGGCCGCGTGTTTCTCGTCCGCCCGCAGCGCCACCATGGCGCCGCCCTCCGGCAGGCGCTGCATGACCCGGCCGCGGGCCACGGCCAGTTCGGCGGCGTCGGCCAGGGAGAGGACACCCGCGGCGTGGACGGCGGCGAGCGCGCCCACGGAGTGCCCGAGGACCGCGTCCGGCCGGACGCCCCACGTCTCGAACAGACGGAACAGAGCGACCTCGCAGGCGAGCAGCGCGGGCTGGGTGTACTCGGTGCGGCCCAGCAGCTCGGCCTCGGGCGAGCCCTCGGCCGCGTACAGCACCTCGCGCAGAGGACGGTCCAGCCGGGCGTCGATCTCGGCGCACACGGCGTCGAAGGCCGCCGCGTACTCGGGGAACGTCCCGTACAGCTCGCGGCCCATGCCGAGTCGCTGGGCGCCCTGCCCGGCGAAGAGGAACGCGGTCCGGCCGTCGGCCGCGGTGCCCCGGACGACGGCGGAATGGCCGGCGCCGTCGGCGAGCGCGCGCAGCCCGGCGCGCAGCTCGGTCTCGTCCTGCGCGAGTACGGCGGCACGGTGGCCGAGGTGGCTGCGGGTGGTGGACAGCGAGAGGCCGAGGTCGACCGGCCGGGACGGTTCGGCGGTCACCCGGTCGAGGAGCCGGGCGGCCTGGTCACGCAGTGCCGGCCCGCCGCTCGCGGACAGGACGACGGGCACGACGGGCAGCGGCGCCGCGTGCGCCGTGCCGGAGGGCGCCGCCCCGGCCGCGGACTCCTGTTCCAGGATCACGTGCGCGTTGGTGCCGCTGATGCCGAAGGAGGACACCGCCGCCCGCCGGGCGTGCCCGCGGTCGGGCCACGCCGTGGCCTCGGTCAACAGGTTCAGCGTGCCGTCGGCCCAGTCGACGTGCGGGTTGGGCTCGTCCGCGTGCAGGGTCCGCGGCAGCACACCGTGACGCATCGCGTAGACCATCTTGATGATGCCGGCCACACCGGCGGCGGCCTGTGTGTGACCGATGTTGGACTTCAACGACCCCAGGTGGAGCGGACGGTCCGCGGGACGGCCGACACCGTAGGCGGCCTCCAGGGCCTGTGCCTCCATGGGGTCGCCCAGGGAGGTTCCGGTGCCGTGGGCCTCGACGGCGTCGACCTCGCCGGCGGGCACGCCGGCGTCCGCCAGCGCGTCGGCGATGACGCGTTCCTGGGCCCGGCGGCTGGGCGCGGTCAGCCCGTTGCTCTCGCTGTTGTGGTTGACGGCGGTGCCGCGGACGACGGCGAGCACCTGATGGCCCAGGCGGCGGGCGTCCTCCAGCCGCTCCAGCAGCAGCACGCCGGCACCCTCCGACCAGCCGGTGCCGTCCGCCGACGCGGCGAACGACTTGCAGCGGCCGTCGGCCGCCAGCCCGCGCTGCCGGCTGAACTCCACGAACGGCATGGGCGTGGCCATGACGGTCGCCCCGCCGGCCAGGGCCAGCGAGCACTCGCCCCTGCGCAGCGCGGCGCAGGCGAGGTGCAACGCCACCAGGGAGGAGGAGCAGGCGGTGTCCACGGTCATGGCCGGGCCCTGGAGGCCGAGCGTGTAGGCGACGCGCCCCGAGGCGAGGCTGCCGGCGCTGCCGAGGCCGAGGTAGCCCTCGTAGTCGGCGGGGGCGGGCGTCAGACGCGAGCCGTAGTCGCCGTACATCGTTCCGACGAAGACCCCGGTGCGGCTGCCGCGCAGGGACGCCGGGTCGAGACCGCCGTGCTCCAGGGCCTCCCAGCTGGTCTCCAGCAGCAGCCGGTGCTGCGGATCCATGGCATGGGCCTCGCGGGGCGAGACGCCGAAGAACTCGGCGTCGAACCGTGCGGCGCCCCCGAGGAACCCGCCCTCCTTGACGTACGAGGTGCCGGGGGAGTCGGGGTCCGGGTCGTAGAGGGCGGCCAGGTCCCAGCCGCGGTCGTCGGGAAAGGAACCGATGGCGTCGACCTCGTCGGCGACCAGCCGCCACAGGTCCTGCGGGCTGTCGACGCCCCCGGGGTACCGGCAGGCCATGCCGACGATGGCGATGGGCCCGCGGGCACCTCCGGTGTCACGGGCGGCGGTCCTCAGACGTTCGTTCTCCTTCAACGCGGCCCGCAGCGCGTCGACGACTTGCTCGTGGGATGTAGCCGTCATCGTGTCTCTCCGTAACTAACTGCTAGAGCTGATCGGGGCGGGCCTCGCCCATGGCCAGGCGGACCAGTTCGTCCGTACTCATCGAGTCCACGGCGCTCGTGCCGTCGCCGTCCGCGCCGGCCGGGGGAGCTTGGCCGTCCGGCGGGGCGATGTCCGGGGAGAGGCCGGTGACCAGCCGGTCCGCCAGCTCGTCGGGGCTCGGGTGGTCGAAGACGAGGGTGGGGGGCAGCCTGACGCCGGTCACCGAACTGAGCCGGTTGCGCAGTTCGAGGGCGGTCAGGGAGTCGAACCCCATGTCCTGGAAGCGGCGGCCGGCCGGCACCCGGTCCTGGGTGACGTGTCCGAGGACGCCGGCGACCTCGGCGCGCACGGCTTCGAGGATGATGTGCCGCCGCTCCAAGGGGGGTGCCTGGGACAGCCGGTCACGCAGCTCGGCTGCCGGGTCGGCGGCCTGCCGCGAGGGGTGCGCGCGCGTGGCGGCGGCCGGGGCGAGCGCCCGCAGCACGGGCGGAGCCGTGCCGGGGTCGAGAGCACGCAGGTCGAAACGGGCCGGTGCCAGGACCGGCGCGCCGTCGGCGACCGCGGCGTCGAACAGGTCGAGCCCTTCCTCGGCGGTGACGGTGCCGATACCGGCCCGTGCGAGCCGGAGCAGATCGGTCTCCCCGAGCCCGCCGGTCATCTCCCCCTCGCCCGCCCACAGGCCCCAGGCCAGCGACACGGCGGGCAGCCCCGCGGTGTGCCGCTCCAGTGCCAGGGCGTCGAGGTAGGTGTTCGCCGCCGCGTAGGCGCCCTGTCCGGCGGTGCCGAGCATGCCCGCGAGGGAGGAGAACAGTACGAACGCACGAAGGTTCTGATTGCCCGTCAGTTCATGGAGGTGGCGGGCCGCCGCCGCCTTCGGCGCCAGGACCCGGTCGAGATGTCCGGGTGTGAGGCCCGCGACGACGGTGTCTTCGAGGACGCCGGCAGCGTGCAGCACCCCGGTCAGCGGTCGGTCGTCGGGCACGCCGGCCAGGACGGCGGCCAGTGCCGGGCGGTCGGCCGCGTCGCAGGCGGCCACCCGTACCGAGGCTCCGCGGGCCCGGAGACCGGACACGAACTCCGCGGCGCCCGGCGTGGCCGGACCCCGCCGACCGGTGAGCAGCAACCGCCGTACTCCGTAGCGCTCCACGAGATGCGTGGCGAGCAGCCGTCCCAGGGTGCCCAGGCCGCCGGTGATCAGGACATGACTGTCCTCGTCGAAGGGCGCGGCACCGGCCCGGTCCGGGCCGGGGGCCGCTGCCGGGCCGCTGTGCGCCCGCAGCAGCGGCACCCGGATCCTTCCCCGGCGCAGCGCGCACTGCGCCTCGGCCGAGGCCAGGGTCGTGGCGAGGGCCCGATGGGAGGACGGGTGGCCGTCGGTGTCGACGAGGGCGAGCCGTCCGGGGTGTTCGGACTGCGCGGACCGGATCAGTCCCCAGACCGCGGCGCGGGCCGGGTCGGGCCGGTCGCCGTCGGCGGCGGGCACTGCTTCGCGGGTGACCAGGGCCAGCCGGGAGGCGCCGAGCCGTTCGTCGGCGAGCCAGCGTTGGACCAGGTCGAGAGCGGCGTGCAGAGCGGTGGTGTCGGACTCGGCCGTCCCCCGGGGGCTGCCGGATTCGCCGGGCGGCGCGATCGCGCCGGGTACCTGGGCGACAACGAGCGCGGGGGGCCGTGCGCCGTCCTCCAGCGAACGCAGCAGGTCGTCCAGCCCGCTGTGGCCGGTGACCCGGGCGCCGGCGGCGCGCAGGGGCTCGCGCAGCGCGTCGGCTTCGGGGCCGATCACGGCCCACAGGTCGTCCGGTACAGGCGCGTCGAGTTCCCGCTCCGCCCAGTCGAGGACGAACAGCGCGGCGCTGTCGGAGGGTGTGACCGTCGCACCGGTCAGCTCGCGCAGGACGAGCGTGTCCACGGCGAGGACGGGCACGCCGTCGGCATCGGCGACGAGGAGCCCGTAGGTGTCGCCCGCGCCGCGGCGCAGACACACCCGCAGCGGACCGCTGCCCGCCGGCCGGTACCGGGTCAGCCCGCTCCAGACGAACGGCACCAGCAGTCGGTCCTCCTCGCCGGTGGCGCCGAGCAGGGTGTGCAGCGCCGCGTCCAGGGCGGCCGGGTGCAGCGCGAAGCCGTCGCCGTCGGTGGGCGGCACGACCTCCGCGTACAGATCGGCGTCCTGGCGCCACAGCGCCGTCAGCCCCTGGAAGGCGGGGCCGTAGGCGTAGCCGCGGTCGGCGAGGCGGTCGTAGAGGCCGTCGAGGGGGACGGCGGTGGCGTCCGGGGGCGGCCAGGCGGTCAGGCCGGCCGGTTCCGCGGCGGTGTCGGCCCCGGACGCCAGTACGCCGGTGGTGTACCGGGTCCACTCGGCGGCCGGCGTGTCCGCGGGCCGGGCGTACAGCGCGAGTTCGCGCCCGCCGTCCTCGGCCGGTGGGCCGACCATGAGCTGCAGCGCGCAGGCCTCGGTGAGCGGCAGCGGCTGCTCCAGGGTCAGTTCGGCCACCCGGCCGCCGCCGGTGCGCAGGGCCGCGTGCAGCGCGAGGTCGGCGACGGCCGCCCCGGGCAGCCGGGCGGACCCGGCGATCACATGCTCGGCGAGCCACGGCGAGGTGCGCGGGTCGACCCGCCCGGTGAACAGGGTGCCCGCGCCCCCGGCCAGGTCGATGCCGTCGTCGAGCAGCGGGTGACCGCGGTCGGTCCGCGCCGCGACGGCGCCGGCCGGTTCGCTCAGCCAGTGGCGCTCGCGCTGGTAGGGGTACGTGGGCAGCGGCACCGTACGGGCGTCGGGGAAGAAGCCGCGCCAGTCGACGTGGACGCCGCGGACGTGGGCCGTGGCGAGTGCGGTGGCCAGGGTCCGGCTCTCGGGGTGGTTGTGGTGGAGGAGGGGGATGGCGGTGGGGGGTGTGTTGTCGGGGGTGGTGGTGTGTTGGGTGAGGGGGGTGAGGACGGGGTCG
>NZ_JBIRGP010000026.1:0-54190 GCF_044328075.1 Streptomyces sp. NPDC017991
ACTGCCGTCGAGACCATGGCGATGGCGGCCGGGCACTGGTTCCGGACCGCGCAGGGCGACCAGGGTGTCAGCCCCGACGTGTACTTCGTCGCCCCGGATCACCGGACCCAGCGCATCGCGTACCCGGACGCCGACGGCAAGGTCATCATCGACACGACCGGCCTGATGGGCGAAATGCTGTTCGGGCCGGCACCGCATGGCCTCGACCTCAAGGAGTAGGCCCGTCCGGCATGTCGCTACGGACCGAGCTGACGCCGGTAGGCAGGTGTTCCGGCCGGGCGATGACCCTGCGGGGTCGCATCGACGACGACCTGCGGCGCCACCAGTTTCAACCAGTGTGCTTCGGCTCGGCTGCCGGACGCGCAGTGAAGCCGCGTTGTACGAGCAGTGCAGCCGTCGGGTCGAACTACTGTTGGGGCCGTGGCAACAACGTATGACTACCGCGGCGACCTCATCGCAGCGCAGCAGGAACTCACCCAGGTGCGCCGACCTCACTGCCCTGCACAAGCGGCTGCCCTACTCCGCCGAACCGCTGGAACAATTCACCGCGTTCCGTATCGTGAGACGGCCTTTCCACGGTGGCTGGGCCGTGTGAGAATCCCTGCCATGCAGCGCCAGCTCATTATTAGCGGCAGCGTGCCGGCACCGAGTTGACCTGGGGCGACCCCTCCCAGGCGGCCATCGCCCGCACGCAGACCTCTCGCATTTCGCGAGGGGTCTTTTTGTTTGCCATCAGCGACCTGACACAGCGGCCTCACCAGGCCCAGCAGCCCAGGACAGGAAAAACCCGCCATGGCCCATGACGCCTTTCATGTCTTCGACACCACCCTGCGCGACGGAGCACAGTGCGAGGACATCAACCTCACGGTCGCGGACAAACTGGCCATCGCCCGGCACCTCGACGATTTCGGCGTGGGATTCATCGAGGGCGGCTGGCCCGGAGCCAACCCGCGTGACACGGAGTTCTTCTCCCGCGCGCGCCAGGAGCTCACCTTCAAAAACGCACAGCTCGTCGCCTTCGGCGCGACCCGCCGTCCAGGCGGGCAAGCAGCCGATGATCCGCAGGTCAAGGCGCTCCTCGACTCCGGCGCCCCTGTCATCACGCTGGTCGCCAAGTCGCACGACCGACACGTCGAGCTCGCCCTGCGCACGACCCTGGAGGAGAACCTGGAGATGGTCCGCGACACCGTCTCCTTCCTGCGCGAGCAGGGGCGCCGGGTCTTCGTCGACTGCGAGCACTTCTTCGACGGCTACAAGGCCGACCCGAAGTACGCAAACTCGGTGGTCCGGGCCGCATCGGACGCCGGCGCCGAAGTCGTCGTCCTGTGCGACACCAACGGCGGCCACCTCCCGGCCCAGGTGCAGGCCGTCGTCTCCACCGTGCTCGCCGAAACGGGCGCCCGCCTCGGCATCCACGCCCAGGACGACACCGGCTGCGCCATCGCCAACACCCTCGCCGCGGTGGACGCCGGCGCCACCCATGTCCAGTGCACGGCCAACGGCTACGGCGAGCGAGTCGGCAACGCCAACCTCTTCCCGGTCGTCGCGGCACTGGAGCTCAAGTACGGCATGAAGGTACTGCCCGAGGGCAGCCTGCGTCAGATGACCCGCGTCTCGCACGCCGTCGCCGAAATCGTGAACCTTCCACCCTCCACACACCAGCCATACGTCGGCGTCTCCGCCTTCGCCCACAAGGCGGGCCTGCACGCCTCCGCCATCAAGGTCGACCCGGACCTGTACCAGCACATCGTGCCCGATTCGGTCGGCAACACCATGCGAGTGCTCGTTTCCGACATGGCGGGCCGGGCATCGGTGGAGCTGAAGGCCAAGAAACTGGGTTACGACGTGTCCACCGACCACGAGTTGCTGTGGCGGCTCGTGGAGCGGATCAAGGAGCGTGAGCTCCAGGGCTGCACCTACGAAGCGGCTGACGCCTCCTTCGAGCTGTTGCTGCGCGAGGAGATCGAGGGTCGGAAGGACACCTATTTCGAACTCGACTCCTGGCGAGTGATTACCGAAGGCGGAGCCAGCACACCGCGGGGAGCCGAAGCGACAGTGAAACTCCGTGCGCAGGGCAGCAGGAACATCGCCACCGCGGAAGGCAACGGGCCGGTCAACGCCCTCGACCTGGCGTTGCGCCGTGCACTGCAGCCAACGTATCCACAGCTGTCGCAGTTCGAACTGATCGACTACCAGGTCCGCGTTGTCGAAGGGTGCCGGGGCACAGAGGCGAGGATCCGAGTGCTGGTCAGCGTCAGTGACGGGCAGGGCGTGTGGCAGACGGTCGGTGTCGCGCACAACGTCCTCACCGCATCCGCCGAAGCGCTGCAGGACGCGCTCACCTACGGTTTGCTGCGATCTTCGCGCGAGACCGACGGGCAGGGAGCCGCCAACCCTTCACGAGGAGAGCCAGCGCCTGCCCCAGCGGACACAACCTGCACCCTGAATGTAACGCTCAGAGACAGTCGCGGAGCCCTAGGCCGTATCGCTGCCGTGCTTAGCAGCACGCGGGTAACAGCGCTGTCATACACGGTGTCGGACGACACACAGGCCACCGCCATGATCCAGGTGCCACGGGCTGACGCCATGCGCGCCCGCAACAAGCTGAACCGCATGGTGGACGTCCTCACTGTCAACGAGTCGCGTCCCACGCCGCTGTAGCCCCCAGCCCGCAACCGACGCCACGGCCATCCCGCCGTCCGGCGCCGCATCCGTCACCTTCTCCAGCGCCTGCTGCGGCCGGACCGAACCGACTGTCGGCGTACAAGTGAACATGACCCTGGCAAGATTCCCGTGAAACGGGGGTGTGCCTCCGTCTCGCACGCTCCCTCTCCAATTGAAGTGCTCAGTCAGATCCGGGGCTCTGCGTGCGTCGGGCAGCGGCCTCTACAGGTCGAGCTCGTCGAGGTGCTCGATGTCCGTGAACCGGACCTCCTCCAGGGAGCCGGCGTGGCGGCCGCCGTCCTGGAAATACACCTCCTTGAGCGATTCGGCCGCGATCTCCTGGAGGCGGGCGTCGCTGGCACCCCTCTCCTGGGCGTCGAAGAAGCGGACGGCGTAGATCGGGGGCAGGGCGACGGTCAGGTACCGGATGCGGTCCTGGAACGTGGAGCCGATCCGAGCGGTGTACCCCATGCGGGCTCGGGCGTCGATGACGACGCCGCCCGTGGACGCAGCCTTCGCCCCCGCCTTGGCCCGGATCTGCGGCTGCCACCGCTTCTTCACCTCGCGCTCCATACGCGCGGCGAGGTCGGCGCGGGGCTTTTTATTCTGGCCCTCACGTACCGCTCGACGGTGCGCTGGGAGACCCTCAGCATCTGCGCGACTGCTTTGGTGCCGCCCAACTGCTTGACCAGATAACGCATCTGCGGGCCCGCGTTCTTCGGCGCCGGGGGGGTGAACGCCTTCTGCACCGCCTACCGGGCGAGATTGAGCTCCGCCGCGTTGAACCGCTCCCGGACCTCTTCGCCCCACAGGACGTCCTGGGTGCCCTCGTGCTTGACCAGGCCGGGGTTGATGCCGAGCTTGAACCCGCCGGGCAGCGGCTTGCCCTACCGGTAGGGCAGGACGTCCAGCGGGCTCGGTCCGTTCGCGGCGTAGACGACGCAGTCGGACAGGACCGCGATCGGGTACTGCCCAGTGAACGCCGCGTGCTTCACGATCTGGCGGTGCAGATTGATCCGGGTGCGGGAGATGACCGCCACGCGGATGTCCGGCCTCCAGGTGGGGCGGGACAGGGCGCGCCACGGCTCGCCCGGCCGCCAGCCCTCGCCCCGGGGCCGCTCGCGCAGCTTGCCCAAGCCGCCCTTCACCGTCGCCTTGGCCGCCGAGAGGACGATCGCCAGCTCCGGGTCACGGCCCTTGTAGCCGTCCATCGCCGCCAGGAAGTCGGCGGGCGACAGGTCTGCGTCGACGCCGAGGTCGGCCAGGGTGGCGAGGTAGGCGTCGCGCAGCCGGTTGTACCAGCTGTCCCGGTACCGGCCGTTCTCACGCCGCACCCACGCCTCGATCGGCCGCACTTCGTAGCCGAGCTCCTGGGCGTACGCCACGGTGGGCGTCGCGTACCGGGCCGGACCGGTCGGGCGCTCGCCCTTCGGCGTGAACGGGGAGGGCAGCAGGCTGCCGTCCAGCTCCACCCACTCCTTGCCGACCTGCACGCGGGACAGGTCGACGTGGTCGACCAGCCACGAGGCGGGCAGCTTCGCGTCGAACACCGGCGTCTTGACGTGCGTGGGCGCACCGAGGCCGACGACCAGGCCGTTCGCTCCGGCAGCGAAGGCCATGTTCACGTCGATGCCGACCAGGTGCCGCAGGGTGCACTCGGCATCCGTCGTCGGCCGCGCCCAGTCGTACGCCTCCTCGAACAGCTTCTCGCCGGGGCCGCGCACATGGAAGCGCGGCAGCTCCTTGAGAAGCGGGTGCCCGTCCGGGGCCTCGCACGGCACGCAGTCCAGCAGGTCCTTGCCCAGCGAGCCGGGGTTGTGCTCGGAGTGCCGCCTGCCGTCGGCGACCGACTCAGAGGCCCGGGTCGGCGGGTGCAGCGCGGTCATCAACTCCAGGCCGGTCATCGCCGTGGAGCTGGGCGGCGTCATCACCCGCGAGGCGTATACCCCCAGGACGCCGGCGAGTTCCGCCGACGGGAGCTGCCCTGCCTCACCCCGGTGCCGCGTGTCGAGCGCGTTCCACGACGGGATGCACAGCTGCATGCGGGCCCGCTCCGAACCGTTAGCCGGACGGTAGATCCGCGCCCACGGGCCGAAGCCGCGCTTGGTCAGCTTCCAGTCGGCACGGACCAGTTGCTTGATGACCTTGTGGCCCTCCGGCAGGCGCCCGGCGAGCCGCTCCTCATCCGTAAGGGTGGCCGGGAGACCGTAGCGCTCCAGCGCGGCCTCGGTGAGCACGAGCAGCGGATCGGCGTCCTTGCCCGGCCCGGCAAGCTTCCGCTGACCGAGCTTCGCCTCGCGCAGCGCCCAGTCCACCAGCGCCGGGATGCTGTGCGCGGGGCGACGGTCATGATGGCGAACACCGCGCCGCAATTGAGATTCCCGGGGGTACCCTCCAGCGACTCGCCACCTGGGGCAGCTGACACGCTGACGCTGCCGCCAGAACGCATCTGGTGCGGGGGCGTCGCGTGGCGAAAAATTCCGCAAGGCGCGGACGACCGTACAGCCCGCTGTGGCGTTGGTCCCTTTGTGAGGCGTGGGTGAGTCTGGTGACGGGACTTGGTCATTGGCGGGGCTGGGTCCCGGGGCGCAGTTCGACCCGGATGCTTTCGTCGTCGTCGATGACGTAGGTGGGGTCCGTGTCGTGGTTCCAGCCCAGCGGGAGCAGGTAGTAGCGGTGATCGCGCTCGACCAACAGCCTCAGGCCGCTGTAGCGGTACCGGTAGTGAAGGCCTTCGCCCAGGTCTTCCACCTTTAGTCCGAAAGGACCGGTGATACTCAGCTGCTCGGTGCTGTGAATGAGGACGGCGACGCGCTGCTCGATCCGTTCAGCGTCTCGCTCCGCGTCCTGACGGCCAAGCTGACCGGCTGCCAGGGCCACCACCCACATCAGGAACAGCGCCGCGCCGGCCACAGGCAGCACACGCGTCCACGGACGCCCGGGTCTGGTCGTGTCGGCTGCCGCTGCGGCGCTGGTCTGCCCAAGGACCAACCCGCACGCCACCAGCAGGGGAGCGGCCCAGACAAAGGGCTGGATGTAGCGCCACAGCAACATCAGAACGATGCCGGCGGCAACGAAGGCGAGATACGCCCGTGCTACCGCCCGCCCGGCGCGAAGGATGCGATGAATGAGGCCGGCGGGGACACCGAGCATCGGAAGCAGCTCGGGAAGGCGGGGCAGTACAACCGCCAGGGCCAAGGTGATGAGCACGGGGAACGTCACGAGGCGCAGGCTGCGCAGCGCCAGCTCGACGGAGTCGAAGCCAATGGCGGAGCTCTCCAGGTGGAAATACCCGTAGTAGACGCTGCTGTGGACGAAGCCAGCGAAGAGCATCAGCGCCACGATGAACGAGCCCGCGCCGAAAGCGGAATTGGCCAGCTCAACTGGACTGCCGCCCCACACGGCCACCGGCGCCCGGGGGCTCGGCTGGGAGAGTCTGAGGGTCCCACGACGTACTCTGCGGGGTGCTGTAAGGCGCGTGGCCCGTCGCACCGTCCTTTGCCGCACCGCACGGCGTCGGCTGCCGGACGACGGCTCCGGAGGGCCGCCCGCGGGAGCCGGTGTTCCTGTCGAAACCATCAGCTGCGGCCTCAGGACCCATCCGGTTCAGGCAATGGTCCGGAGCCATCCGGTGAGGGGGGACACGACATGGAGGCGGTCAGATCAGGCAGGTCACTGCACGAGGGAGAAGGCGGGGTTGGGGTCTCGGACATAATCGGATACTGGTCGGTTGAGAAGGTGTCAGTTCGCGGAAGAGAAGGTGGAGACACGCTGTCGCCTCCGCCAGAACTGCCGCCGGTTGCTGTCGAATCAGTGAAGGCAGAAGACCCGCCGTTCCCGCCGCTTCCAGGACCAGGGCCGCTATCCCCAGGTTGAGGGCCGGTGTCCCCAGGGGGAGCTGCAGTGCTTCCGCACGCGACAGCGCCCCAGCACAGCGCGGTCGCCGCGACGGCAAGCCCGTACCTGGTCACCACTCGCTGCCGGATCATCATGAATCCCCCAGGTGCCATCGTGGGCACCGTCCTCAGCTTCCCACCAGGAGGCTGGCTTGCCCATGCCCCCAACGAAGACCTATGAGGAAGCTGACCGTCGGTTTAAGGCGGCTCTGCACCCAGAACGTGGCGAGGCCGACCGCCCCGGTGCCCAGGCCGTAGCGGGCGCCGCGCGGCAAGAGGCCGACGGCGGCCCGCCGCCGCGGACGAAGCAGCGGCGGTGCGGCGGCGCCGAGCAGGATACGGATGTGCAGGGGGCGTTCACAGGGGCATTTGGCGGTCCTGTACTGAATGATCGCCATGGCGCGGTCCATATCGGGACTCGGTTCCCCGGTGGTGGTGACGTCCAGGTACTGGCCGTAGATCACGTCGGTGCGCATGGTGTCCATTACCGGGAGCACGGCGGCGAGTTGTCCGAGGTCAAGGCCGGTCGATCGTCGGCGCGATCAACGGCTCACCGACGGCTCACCGACAGTCCCCCGCACGCTGCTGCCCGGCAGGTACGACACCGAAGGCCGCTTTCAGTACGTCGGCCGCACCGCCGCTTTCGCCCGGGCAACGGGTACTGCGGTTGCCGGCCTGCTCGCTCCGGTCCAGCACGGTCATCCGTGGACAGGATGGTCGTTCTCCGCGACGGGCCGGATCGACTGGAGCATGGTGGGCGTCGACTCGACGTCCTGTCGTGCTCACCAGCACGCCGCCGGCGCCCGCAGGAAGGCTCCCCGTACACCGAAAAAAGTTCGACGCCCCGGCAGCACCGCCCCGACGAGGGACTCGGAAGGTCCGGGGGCGGGCTGACAAGCAAGTTCTACCTCGCGAGCGACGGCGACTACAGCCCCTCGCCCTGCTGGTCACTCCCGGCCAGTGGGGCGACGCACTGCAGATGATCCCCGTCCTCGAACGCATCCGCGTGCCCCGCAGCGGGGAGGGACGGCCGCGCACCACGCCGGACCGGCTCAGCGCGGACAAGGCGTATTCGTCCCGCGGCAACCGCCGTTACCTGCGCAGGCGCGGCATCAAACACACCGTTCCCGAGCCGAGAGACCAGAGAGCCAATCGTCGGCGCCGTGGTGGCAGAGGCGGCCTCCCAGTCGGCTTCGACAAGGAGCAGTACAAGCGCCGCAACGAGGACGAGCGGTCGATTAACCGCTTGAAGAGCTTCCGCGCCGTCGCGACCCGCTTCGACAAACGGGCTTACGTCTTCCACGGCACCATCGCGGTAGCCGTAATCCGGCTCTGGCTCCGAGCGTGATGCGTCGCCGACGCCTCAGCCTGGGAAGGGATCTTCCACCGTTGGGATGCACGGGGACAGCAGTGCCTCCGTGTGCTGAGTGACCATCCCTCGGACGAGCCTCAGCACGCGCACCTCGTTCTCGTGACCCGGTTCCTCATCATCGCGAACGTGGAGGAGCCCGTAGGAACCAGGGGCGACCACCGCCACATGCTCGAACAGCTCGTCAACGTTAGGGGAAGAGCGGTGATTGGAAGAGCCGCCGAGGTGGATGAACGGCTCGCCGTTCATCCACCTGAGATCGAGCAAGTACGGGCTGTCCATCCGGGCGATGCGAAGACGAAGCCCATCGACGATCTGCTGCAGGCGGGGCTCATCGTCCTCATCCGCTGCCGTCTCCCCGACCGTGATCCACCCGCGGTACTCAAACATCCCACGATCGTAGTGAGGCGACCTGCTTCACCGTTCCGACCCCAGCATGATCCCCCGAACACGCCTTACGAGTTGGTGCGTGATAGCGGGTGAGTCAGGTCTGCCCGGTCGTGGCCTGTATCCAGGCGGTGGCTGTGCGGTCGGAGACGAGGCCGGCGATGGCCCGGTAGGTGTCGGGCAGGCGGTCTCGGCGGTGGGTCCAGCGCATGAGTTGTTTCCAGCGTTTGTGGTCGGCCAGCGCGTGCTCGACGGTGATCCGGTTCGAGGAATGCTCGTGCCGGTCGTGTTCCCACTGCCTGACTCTGCCGGCCAGCGCTCCGGGCCGTGGCTTTCTGGGTGGGGTGACGGCCTGGCCAGGGTGGTCGCGGCTCAGGCCCAAGTAGCCGTCGTCGAGCAGGATCTCGACCAGGTCGAAGTGGCGAAGGCAGCCGGTGATACCCGCCGCGCGGGCAGCGGTCACGTCGTGCATTCTCCCTGGCCGCAGGCCATCAGCCCACAGCGTGCGACCACGGTGGTCGGCGATGACAGTGGCTTTCATCGTGTTCTGCTTCTTCTTGCCCGAGACGAAGGCGCGCCGCCCGCCACGACCTGCCACCGGTCGGCGGACCTGGACCTCGGTGGCGTCCAGCTGCAGCTCGACGCCCTCGGCCTGGGCATAGGCGAACACATCCTCCAGCGTGCGAAGCCGCAGACCAGGACGGTCGGGAACAGCGAAGCCCCGTTGTGCGAGTAGTCGGCGGACCTCGCCGACAGCACGGGTGACGGTGGAGCGATCGACGCCGTACAGCACACCCAGGACCGCGTGCGGCAAGTCGTGCCGCAGGTGGATGAGCGTGGCTACCAGCCGGTCAACGAAGACCAGCTGATGCCGGGCACCGGCACCCGGTGCACGCCTCCTCGCCCCACCCCTCGCCTGGAACCAACGCCCCTCAAGCCCGACCACCCACGGTCTGGCCAACTCGGCCACCAAAGACGACAGATGAGCTGTCGAGATCCCCGTGAACAACGGATGCGTCAGTACCGAACGGTCAGCCATACCCCTCACCAGCAGAGCATGCCCACCCACTATCACGCACCAACTCGTTAGCCGACCGCGTCACCGCGCTCCGAACCCTACGACGCGCCCCCGTCAGCAGGTCGAACGGTTTTCCGGGCGCAGCGAACGAACCGCATGCCAACTCGGTGCGGCGTACGATCTCCCCGACGCCACGCCCCACAGCGCCGGAGACGACGTCGCCCTGCTGTCCCTGTCCGTCCCCCTCGCCCACGCCACAGACGGTCTCACTGCCATCCCCACCCACCACACCATCGCCCCGCCGGCCAGACGCCGGAGACCTCGACATAGCAACCGTCCCTCGCCTGCGCACCCAGGCACTGGCGCTGATCGAACAAGGCCGCCGGCACCTGATCCTGGACCTCGGGGATGTCACCTTCTGCGACTCGTCCGGCTTCAACGTTCTCGTCGGCATCTTCCGCTGTGCCAAGGCTGACGACGGCACCCTGGTCGTTGCTGCCGTCCCGGACCGCCTTGAGCGGCTGCTGGACCACACCGACCTGAGCGCCCTGCACTCGCCCATCCCGCCGCCACCCACGCCCTCGTCGCTCCACACCCGCAGCCAGGACACGGCCACCGCGTAATTCCTGCGGTAGCCGCTGGGCAAAGGCGGCCACCGCAGCGTCAGAGAGAGGGCACAACCGGCACGTGGACAGCCTCACCAGCACCCTCAGCGCAGACGGCGACGACCTCCTGGGCACCTTCCCCCTCCACCCGACCGAGATCCGTATCGGCTACGCCCGAGTCTGCACCGGCGGCCAGAAGCTCGACCGGCAGATCGACGCCCTCCCCCTCGCCGGGTGTCGACGCATCTTCCCCGAGAAGAAGTCCGGGAAGAACGACCTGCACCCCGAGCTGAAGGCGTGCCACGCCTTCATCCAGAGCGGCGACACCCTCGTCGTCCCTCCTGGACCGCTAGGGGCGCAGCCTCCAGGACCTGGCCAACATGGTCGGCAGCCTGCGCAAACGACAGATCGGCTTCACCACCCCGCACGAGAAGCTCGACACCACCACCCCCGGGGCGTCTGATCTTTCACGCCGCGCTCGCGGAGTTCATCCGCGAGCTGATCGTGCAGGGCACCAACGAGGGCCCGGCCACCGCGCGGACCCGCGTCGGCGGCCGACCCTCCGTCGTCAACGACAAGCTGCTGCGCGCCGCCCGCGACATGTTGCCCAACCCTGAGAACAGCATCGAGACCATCGCGGCCCTGCTCGGCGTCTCCGTCGGGACGCCCTACAACCACATCCCCGACCTCAAAGAACTGCGGACCTCCCGCGTCCCCGCCACCCAGCTCGAAAGGAGCGGCCGGTAATCCCAGTCCCCTACCTCATGAAGGGGGCAGCCCCCGCCCTGGGCACCCGCACCGCCGGGAAGGCCGGACCGTTCGGGCCGTACGGCAGCGACACCGAGCACGACGTCAACGAGCAGGACCAGGCGCACGCCGCGGCTGCCGCACCCACCGAACCACGTACAAGGCTCTGACACTTCTCGCGGCACAGCGACTGACGTTCTGTCGGCGGACGACAGTCGGGCCGCGAGGACTGTCTCTGGCCAAGGTCGCCGAACAGCACTGCCTGTTCGTACCGCGCGTCGACCAGCTCGCGCCGCCTGACTGCGGGCTGGCCGCCAACGCCCCGCGAGCACATGACATGGAGGGAAAGAAGTTCACCGTACGTCCCTCCCTTGCCGTTGGCACAGGAGGTCCGGTCGGGCTGCAAATCAGCTCACGCGGTATTTGTCGAGCACGAACAGGATGCCTGTCATCATGAACTTTCCGCGGCCTCCCAATACCCCGTAGATTTCGACAAAAGCGTCCGCCGAATTGGGTATTGCCGCGATCTTCAGGATGAACGTGCGTCGCGGCCCCTCGATCCGGTGGCTGTACCACGCATTATTCTCGATGTCCGTTCTGGGCAGGGCTGCCTCCACGACTTCCCATTCGGTACCCACGAAGTCATGCTCGGCAAAGTGAGCCAACACCTCACACAAGGGCCGTAGGTTCTGGCCGTGAATTCGCCGTTTGTCCATGGCGCGGGTCCAGCCGATAGGCCGGGCGTGGACACCGTCCCAGACTCCCTCTCTCACCAGCCGGCGCTGACGGCGTCTCTCAAGCAACGCAAACATCGCCATCATTGCACCGTACGCGGCGGCAATGCCCAGCGGCAGCAAGACTTTGCCCTCGGCAGCGAGGATGATAGGTCCCCATACGAGGAGTCCTGTCACGAGCCAGATGACGAGTGGCCGTTTTGCTGCGAACATTTGTTGTCTGGTCGGAGGCTGCTGTCCTCCAAGAGCGCGGTTGACCGCCCAGTAGGCGCGCGCCAGTTTCCCACCCCTGATCGGCATGGCAGGATTCTAATCTGTTCCGATCCGTGGCAGGGCTCCTCCAATTTCATCCAAGTCGTGGGCGCTTCCCCCTTGTTCGTACTCCAGTGGTAGATCACGATCTTGCTGGCCCGGTACCAGGTCTCCGGCTGAACTGATCCCCATCTCGATTGGTCCGGTCTGGTGCGCTCGCTGTCTCAGCTGGGCTGGTCAGCGGGGGGGCTGATGGGGCTGTCCGTGCCGTAGAAGCGGCCCTGTTCACACAGGGCGTCGATCTCGGAATTGGCTTCCTCGCTCAGTTGCTCGTCCAGCGCGACACTGATGACGTGTCGGGCCCGGGACAAGCGCCGGGTGACATCCCAGTCGAGGATGAACTTGCCGATGGTGTGCTCGTCGGCGGTTCCGAATGCCATGCGAGATCTGAGCTGGTTGAGGGAAACCACGAACTCGTTCAGGTCCTGCAGGACTGCGACGACCTCGTTGAGGGGTACGCGAATTTCTCGGGAGGACATGTCCATCGGCCGACTCAACTCCAGAGCTGCTGCTTCGGCCCCGACCGTGATCCCGCTCGTCAGGGCCGGTCCGGGAACAGGTACCACCACCGGTGATCATCGGTGTGCGAAGACGTAAGATCAGACGGTGGCAGCAGGTCACAGCATAGATCCTGCCCGGTGGCAGGAGACGTTCGAGGTCCTGATGGGCCGTAGCGTAGGACGGTTCGTCCGGGTGGAACCACGGCGGCGGGCACGGGCGTTCGTGCTCAGCTTGCTGTCGGACCTGCCACGCAAGAACTGCTGAACGCTCGCCGAGCATGCCGGGGACGCGACCCCGTACGTTCTGCGGCATCTGCTTTCGAGGGCCAAGTGGGACACCGACGCGGTACGCGACGACATCCGTGGCTTCGTCGTCGGGCAACTGCACGACGACGCGGCAGCCTTGGTCGTCGACGAGAGCGGTGACCGCAAGAGGGGCTCCGCCACGGTGGGCGTGCAGCGGCAGTACACCGGCACCGCCGGACGCATCGAGAACAGCCAGGTCGCTGTCCGTCTCGCCTACTCCGCCCCCGCGGTGCCATGTGGCGATCGACCGGGAACTGTATGTCCCACGCTCCTGGACCGAGGACCCGGCCCGCTGCCGGGCCGCCGGAATACCTGGCCCATCGGCTTCACGACGAAACCCGCACTCGCCACCCGCATGATCGGCCGCGCGCTGGACGCCGATGTCCCGGCTTCCTGGGTCGCAGGCGATGAGTTTTACGGAGGCAATCCGCACCACGTACCGCGGACAGGTCTGATCCCGGTACGCCTCCCTGGTTCTGTAGCTGCTGACTGCCACGAGACGCCATCGGGGCCGGAGGCTGGCCGTTTAAAGGCTTGCCCCGTAACGATCATGGAGCCGGTTGGGATCAGAGCCCCACACGAGGGTGACTATGTCCTGATGACAGGATGATTGCCTCGACGATCCCGAGGGGCCACGTTCGTGCACACGCCTGCCGACTACCTCGAACCGGCGCGTACGGAGAACGACAGCGCCGTTCTGCATCGACTCGCGCGTAGTCCGTACCCTTTCGTCTGGCAGGCACTGGCAGCCAATCCCTCCACGCCGCCTGGCACTTTGCTGGAACTGAGCACCGCCCAAGACAATGCCTGGAACGACAACAGGCTGCTTCGCCTGCTGGCGCAGCACCCGAGCGCAGACCGCTCAGTGCTGCGAGCCGTCCGTGACGCCGTGGCAGCGAAGCTCGCCGGGGGCGAACGGCCCTATGCCGCCGTGCTCGCGCTGGCAGAACGGACGGAGCTCGCGGCGGCGGAAGTGCGACAACTCGGGGCTCTTCGCGGAGCTTCTGCGCGTCTGCGTAGTCGGCTGGACCGGCAGCTACAGCTCCGCACCTGATCCTGCGTCCACCGCGGTCGGCTCCATTGGAACGATCCTGATGTGACTGCGGTGATCACGGCGTCGGAGCCGTCCTGGATAGTCCCTTTCACCGGGTCGACCACCACGGCGTCCGGGTTGTCGTCGTGACGGAAGCGGAGCTCGCCGGCCGCTCGGAGGATGTCGGCGACCGGAACGGGTGCTTCCTCGACGCTGCCGTAGCCAGGGCGAGGGTGACAATTGCAGGGTGTACTCGAAGTCCGTGCGGGTGATCGCGGTGATGGTGCCGAGGCTGTTTGGGCCGAAGCCCTTCCTGGCGAGTTTCGCGTCGACAAGGTCGGGGGGTTGCCCGATCGCGGCGGCGACAGCGTTCCAGGCGCACGCCTCGACCTGGGGACCGTCGTCGGACATCGGTTCCACGCCGGTCAGGGACAGGATGTAGCCGATGCTGCTGACGCCCTTGAACCGGAGGGCATCGTTGCCGGGCGAGACGTCGTCGAAGGTTCTCCAGGAGGATGACGGTGGGCCACGGTTGCTGGAAGCGGACCACATTGAGGAGGCCGAGCATCCCCGGGTACGGGAGGCGCTCACATGCTTGCGCACGGCCGACGGCCGTGCACAACTCGGTGTAACCAAATTTGGCTAATACACCCGAGGCGGAGTACGTTGCCCGCAGTAGCCAAATTTGGCTACCCAGGCGGAAGGGGTCCGATGAAGCCGCTACGACTTCTGGTCCTGGGAGCGCTGCGCAGGCGCGGTCGCGCACACGGCTATCAGATCCGCGCGGATCTGGAGTCCTGGGGCGCGCACGAGTGGTCCACCGCCACATCGGGTTCGGTGTATCACGCGCTCAAGAGCATGGCCGGACAGGGCCTGCTGGCGGCGACGTCCGATGCGGATCCCTCGGCCGCCGGGGGCCCGCCAAGAATCGAATACGAGCTGACCGACAAGGGCGAGCAGGAGTACCTCAACCTCCTGCGCCGGGCCTTGGGCGACCGCGAGCCGAGGCTGGACGTCCTGTGTGCTGCGGTGGGCCTGATCGAGGACCTGCCCCGTGCGCAGGCCCTGCAGGTACTGCACACCCGAGCCGACGCGATGTGCGACTGGCGCACCAGCATCACCGCACACCTGCCCGCGGACACGGAGCTGGACACCTGGGGTCCGGTGGGCGAGGTCATCTCGCTGTGGCTGGCGACCGCCGATACCGGCGCCCAGTGGACCCGGCGGCTGATCCACCGCCTGGAAGAGGGCGCATTCAGCATGGCCGGTGAGCCCGGTTCCCCCACCCGCCGCCCCGCACAGCCGGCCGAGTAGCAGCCGCGAGCATCGGCGAAACCTTCCCTTCGAGACGGAGCAATGTCATGGCCCACGAGATAACCGTCCCGCTGCTTCCGTGCGAATCCATCGACGAGATCGTCGAGTTCTACACCATGCTCGGCTTCACCCGGACCTACTACCAGCTCCGCCCGAACCCGTGCGTGGGCCTGCAGCGAGAAGACCTCCAGCTGCAGTTCTTCGGCATGCCAGGCTTCAAGCCCGAGGACTCCTACGGCAGTTGTGTGGTCATCGTGCCCGACACCCAACAGCTCTTCGAGGCATTCGCCGCGGGCATGCGCGCGGTCCACGGCAAGCTCCTGGTCTCCGGGATCCCGCGGATGACCCGCCCGCGGAAACGCAAGAACGCCGACCACCAGTCCGGATTCACGGTCATCGACCCCGGCGGGAACTGGATCCGGATCTTCCCGTCCCCGGGTACCGGCGGCACCGGTGCGCCCGCGGTCGGCAAGCTGGCCAAGGCGCTGGAGAACGCCGTCGTGCTCGGCGACTCCAAGGGCGACAATGAGCAGGCGGCGAAGATCCTGGACGCCACGCTGGCCCGGGAGCAGGATTCCGCACCGGCCGCCGAACTGGTCGAGGCGTTGGCCTACCGCGCTGAACTCGCCATCCGCGCCGACGACACCACTGCCGCGGTCGATGCCCTCACCCGCGCCCGCGCCGTCCCCCTCACCGAAGCCGAACGCAGCGAACTCACCGCGCACTTGGCTGGCCTCGAAGACCTGGAGGCCGTCGTCGGACTCGCGCCCTAGTGCCCTGAGTCAGAATTCGGTTCAAATATCCGGCAAGGCGTTCGAAGATCTCGTCTGCGGTCTTCGTCCTGGGCGCATCGGCAACGGCACCAGCCTCAGCGGAGCCACCCGTGGGCGGAAGACTGCTCAGCGCCGCGGTCGACCAGCTCGGCGGCACGTTCGGCAAGGCGTTGGCGGTTCTCGCGCTCGCCGCCGTTGTGGGAGGCGGCGTGCTCGCCTACCTCACGTAGACGAGCTTTCTCTACAGCGCCATTCCAGCTCTCGCTCCAGTCGCGAAAGTCGGATGCTTCCTCTTCCTGACACTGGTATTCGTCAGATGCCTTGCGGTTCGCCGCGCGTCCGGCGTTGTTCTTCGGGTCAAGAAACGGGTAGCTGGCTTTGTTCATGGTCAGCAGCAGCGTTTGTCTGCCGGTTTGGCCACCCATACTGCCGACGGCGGCGCCCACCACTCTGCGCCTGACCGCACTCGTCCTCGCCGCACACGCCTTCACCGCCGCGGGCAACACCCAGGACATGGAGGTCGTGGCACGCCTGTGCGGACACTCCCCCAACGCAACAGACCAAAGAACTGTTCGACCGACTGGTACCCGTCCACACCCTGACCGCCTGGCAGCACCACCACGACACCGCGACACCGCGACACCGACAACGTGCACTGGCGATACCCGCAACAGCCATCAGCGCGTCAGCCGGACCCCACCCCAGCGGCGTCCCGTCACCGCTCACCAGCCGGTTACGCACCAAGGGCCGCGCGGAGGAGACCACGGCAACTGCGATTTCCGCCCCATCGCGTACTTGCCGGGGTGGTCCTGGCCAGATACACGTGTACGTCGACAAGCGCCTCAACAGCCCCCGGCAATGCGTCAACCAGCCAACCCGCCAATCACCTGCAAGGTTGGCGGCCACACTCTGAAAACTCAGCAACATCCCTAACAGTGGCGGATATCGGATCATGTCCCGCCGACAGGCCGAAGAGGCCGAAGGCAATCGGCAGGCTGCAACGCGCGCGCAAGGGCGGCAGCCCCGTAATCCCGCTGGGGTGCTACCGCCCACGCATCAGCGACCGGATCGTCACCAGACAACCGGGCCGTTCCTGTCGACGAAGCCGCCGGTCGGGCCGTCGGCGCCGATCGAGGACATGCGGACGATGATCTCCGTTCCCTCCTCAAGGGTCTGGGTGCCCTGGTGGCCGTTGAGGTCGGTGGGGGTGAAACCGGGGTCGACGGCGTTGAACCGGATGGTGGGGAACGCCTTGGCGTACTGCGAGGTGACCATGACCAGCGCGGTCTTGGAGGCGTTGTAGTCCAGCGCTGTCGTCTTAGACTCCCCTCGGCTCGGGTCGGTGCACGCCGCCACCGAGCCCAGACTGCTACTTACGTTGACGACGACCGGGGCGTCGCTTGCTGCCAGCAGCGGCAGGAAGGCGTGCGTGACACGCACGACGCCGAAGACGTTCGTGTCGAACGTGGTCATCATGTCGGCCCCGGTGACCTCGCCGATCCGGCCGAACTTGCGGGCGCCCCCGATGGCAGCGTTGTTGACGAGGACGTCGAGACGGCCCGCGTCCGCGCGGAGGAATTCGGCTGCGGACTGCACAGAATCCTCGTCGGTGACATCGAGTTGAACGAAGCGGGCGCCGAGCCGCTTGGCAGCTTCCCCGCCGCGGTGGGCATCGCGTGCCCCGACATAGACGGTGTGCCCGGCCTCGATCAGGCGCCGAGCCGCCTCGAACCCGAGGCCCTTGTTCGCTCCGGTGATCAATGTGGTGGTCATGTGTTCGCTCCGGTGATCGGTGAGTCGGTAACGTCTCCACCGTCGTCGCACCGCAGACGAACAGGCAGTGCCCCCCTCAGCCTGTGGACCGTCAGTACCAGGCTGCCCGGGCGCGGGCGCGTGTTGCTGGGACGGTGAGCGAATCCAGGGAACTGGACGAATCTCTGCATGGCCGGCGGGACCGGATCGAACCCGGCACGGTCGAACTGCCCGCTGGCCGGGTACGTAGAGCCGCCGGACCTCGCCACGAGGAACTGGCCCGGCTTGCCGGCTTGCCGGCCTGTCCGGCCTGTCCGGCCTGGAACAGGGTCGAGGGACCTCCCCGTCGGCGCAGGTCCTGTCCGCGTCGACCCGCGCCCTGCTGCTGTCGGCGCGTATTCCACCGGGGGGGGCCGAGGTGTCCGGCCAGGTCGGCCCCACTACCCGAGTCAGACGCGCTCGTGGCATCTCTACGACCACCTTCAGCCTCAACATCTTGACGCTGACGACCAGCCCATGGCTCCACGGCCTTGCGCTGAAGCCGGCCGACACCACGGAGGCGGGCATCGACGGCCATGCCCTTGTGGACACCATGCCCGCATGTGCCGATAAACCGACGCACTTCGTCATCACAGCGGGTCAGACCGGGCCGCTTGACGGACAGGCCCCGGTCGACCGGCAGCGAACACGTACGGCCGCCGCGGCACGGCATGCCCGACCACCGCGGGCAGGCGGCGTCGATACCCGAGGCATCACTCGGCGAACGCGCTGCCGAGCCACTTGTGCGCCTGCAGGGCCAGCCCGATGTTGGTCGGATCGGAGTCGATACCCCTGCCGAGAAGCCGCTCGATCAGGCGAATCCGATAAAGGACAGTGTTCTTGTGGCAGTTGAGTTCTCGCGATGTCGTGGTCGCACTCTGGTGAGAGCGCAGGTACACGCGAAGGGTTTCTCTCAGCACATCCTCCCGACGAGCGCCGCTCGCAAGTTGCCCGAGCGTCTCACCCATCCAGACTTGCGCGCGTTGAGGTTGTGCCACCAGGAAGGCGAGCGCGGACACGTCGCTGTAGGGGAAGACCGTCGCGACGGTGGAAACTCGGCCGACGTCGTACGCCGCAGCCGCTTGCCGGTGTGACTGGGCGAACCCCGCGATGCCGGAGGCCGGGTCACCAAGGGCCAGTCGAACCCCCTCGCCGACAGACGCGATCGTCCGCCGCACGTCCGGGGCCGACAACTCCCTGACCGGCTGAGGAACCCACGCCCAGACCGTCCTCGAATCCCGGGCGACGACGAACGGGCGTCCACGGCCTTCGAGGCGACCGGCCGCCTCCGCGACCGCCCGCTGCGCTCGCATCAGCTCTTCGCCGTCTGAATCATCCGCATCGACCCACGCGATCAGGGCAAGGTGTTGCTGCCGCAATCGGTAGCCCAGGGCACGCTCACAATCGTCAGCCTCAGTCACCCCGCCGGCGAGGAGGGCCAGCACACGGTCGAGCCGGCCCGATTCCTCCTGGCGGAGCCAGCGCTGCCGTTCGTCCTCGTACTCGGCGGACATCCGCTCGCACATGCGGTCGAGATAGCCGCTCGCGATCTTCGACACCGCGATGCTCTCGCAACCGAGTACCTCGATGTCGTCGGTGAGGGTCACGAGCACCTCACTGCAGATCTGGTACCACCGTGCGCTGCTCAGCTGATACGAGCGGATGATCTCGTGCAGCGGGAAACCACGTCTCGCGAGTTCCCGGACCACCGAGACCGCTCCGACAGGAGCCTCGGCGGAGTCGAGGTCGTCCGGGTGTCCGAGCAGATGCATCAGCGCCTCATGGTGGGCGCGGGTCGACACGTCGATCCGTTCGTGATCAACGCCCTCCACGCGAACTTTCTCGATCTTGTCCTGAGTCACCTGAGTGATCTCGGAGGCGATCTCCGCCGCTCGCACCGACAGATTCCGCACCAGGGCCCGCCGTACGGCGTTCGCGCTCTCCATTGTGTGGACAGCCCCGTTCTTGTTCGAAAAGCACAAAGAAGCTAACCAAGTCTGGGCAATTGCATCTGTTCTCTGAGCTAACCGTACGTGAACGTGGTCACCACGACTAGCGGCGCCGGATCACCGAATCATGCGCAAGGAGTCTCAATGGTGAAGACCCGATTGTCGCGCAGGGGTGCCCACGGGACGGTGGCTCCCCGGTGGCAGAGCACGGTGACGGTCCGGCCGCGTGTGCGGTCCTCGCCCCGGCTCTTGAGGCAGCGGTCCCCTGGTCGGTCCCTGGCGGACGATGCCGCTCCGCGCGGACACATGGAACCGGCCGACGGAGTCTTGAGCGACGAACAACTCCGGCAGCCCTTCCACGTTGCCGGCCGTCCACGGCCGGCACGCCGCCTACGGCCCCGGACGGCCCGTCGACCCAATACTCGGCGCCTACCGGGGCGAGGCGAAAAGTGACGCCCTCGACAGCCACGCCATCGCCGAGACGGCCCGGCATCGGCGGGACTTCGCAGCCATCGGCATCAGCGACCCGAGCACACACCTCGATCAGCGGCCAGGGTGCCCCGGCGAGCGAGGCGACCGCTCCTCCAGAGCCACCGACGACAGAGGACCACAAGCCGCCCCCTGACCTTCGGGACCGCACTCCAACGTAAGGAGAACCATGGACAAGAGGGAAACGGTGACTCGTACGACACTCGCACCACACGTCGACGTGATGGTCGTCGGTGCGGGACTCTCCGGTATCGGAATCGCGTGCCACCTGACGACCAAGCAGCCCGGACGGACATTCGCGATCGTGGACGGCCGAGATGCCATCGGCGGCACCTGGGACCTGTTCCGCTACCCAGGGATCCGTTCGGACTCCGACCTCCACACCTTCGGCTACACGTTCAAGCCGTGGAAGAGCAAGAACTCGATCGCCGACGGACACGAAATCCTGGAGTACATCCAAGAGACGGTGGACGAGTACGACCTCGGCTCACACATCCATCTGGGTCATAAAGCCGTCAGCGCGAACTTCTCGACCGGGTCCGGCCTGTGGACCGTCACGCTGGAGCGTGCGGCCGACGGCGCGCTCGTCGAGGTCACCTGTCACTGGCTGGTGTCCGCCGCCGGCTACTTCGACTACGAGGGCGGCTACACGCCGGAGTTCGCAGGCAGGGACGACTTCTCGGGCCAGATCATCCACCCGCAGACATGGCCCGAGGATCTGGACTACACCGGCAAGAAGGTCGTGGTGATCGGCAGCGGCGCGACCGCCGTCACCCTGATTCCCGCCATGGCCGAGCGCGCCGGGCACGTCACCATGCTGCAGCGTTCCCCCACCTACGTCGTCAAGATTCCCAGGCAGGACCCGATCGCCAAGGTGCTGAACCGATTTCTGCCGCCTGGCCCGGCCCACAGAATCGTCCGCTCGATCAGTGTCAACCGCATCCGCATGATCTACGGGGCCAGCAAGCGCTACCCCGACGCGGTGCGTGGCATCCTCCGCAGGGCCACGATCAAAGCCCTGCCGGCGGAATTCGACGTCGATACCCACTTCAAGCCCGAGTACAACCCGTGGGACCAGCGAATGTGCACGGTGCCCGACGGCGATCTGTTCGAGTCGCTCTCCAGCGGAGCGGCCTCGATCGCGACCGACCGCATCGTCCGCCTGACTCCCAAGGGCATCCTGTTGGAATCGGGGCGGGAGCTTGAGGCCGACATCATCGTCACCGCGACCGGCCTGCGTATGGTCCCCTACGGCAAGATCGGACTGGCCGTCGACGGCGAGAAGGTCGACCTGCACAGCAAGCTCGTCTACAAGGCCTTGATGGTCACTGGTCTCCCGAACTTCGCTTTCGCCTTCGGCTACACAAACTCGTCGTGGACGCTGAAGGTCGATCTCGTCGCCGAATACCTGTGCCGCCTGCTCGCCCACATGGACCGACGCGGCCACACCGTCGCGCTCCCTCTGGACGACGATCCGGCCGTCGTCCGCAGTTCGTTCTCCGCGATGGAGTCCGGGTACTTCCGGCGCTCCGCCCACCTGTTCCCCCAGCAGGGGTCGCACGGCCCGTGGACCATGCCCACAAAGTACGCCGCCGACCGCGCCCGCCTACGTGACGGCGAGGTCGAGGACCCCTGGCTCCATTTCTCTTCCCCCCTCGGCTCGGCAGCGGACATCGAAGTTCAGTCGGTGCAGGCATGAGCGGAACACGAATGATCAACGTCCGAGGCAGGTCGACCCGGCTGCGCATCGACGGTGATCCGTCGACGCCACCCGTCGTGCTCCTGCACGGAATCGGCCGCAGCCTGGAGGACTGGGCGGCCGTGACGGTCCGGCTGGCCCCGGACTTCCGGGTGATCGGGCTGGACCTCCCCGGGTTCGGGTTCTCCGCCCGCCGGCCGGAGCGCGCCACGCTGAAATCGTTCGCGCTGGGTGTGAGGGAAACCTTGGACGCCCTCGGCGAACACAGGCCGGTCCATCTGCTCGGCAACTCTCTCGGAGGAGCGGTGGCCCTGCAGTTCCAGGCGATGGTCCCGGAGCGGGTCGCCAGCCTGGCACTGGCCGACGCGGCCGGCTTCGGCTCAGAGGTCGCACCGATGCTGCGGCTCATCGCCACTCCGGTGATCGGGCGTCTCCTGACGATGCGTACGACCGCGCTGAGCGCGAAAATGACGGAACGATCCCTGTACGCGAACGCGGCCTTCGCGACACCCACACGTATCGCGCACGCTCTCGCGATCTCCGAGCAGCCGGATCCGGGCGACGTAGCACGCGAGACCGTACAAGCCCTGGCCACCATCCGGGGAATCCGCCAGCAGTGGCGCGAGGAGCTGTTCGAGTCCGTGGCACAGCACCCTCGTCCCACCCTGGTGATGTGGGGCGGCATGGACCGCGTGCTGCCGGCCAAGCAGCTCGACACCGTGCGCCGGCTCGTCCCCCACGCGCAGACCCATCTGTTCGCCGGCGTGGGACACGCACCCCAGATCGAGTGCCCCGACGCACTCGCCGAGGTGGTACGCGACTTCATCGCCACCGTGCCACCGCCGTCCGGCGCGCGCACCAGCAAGAGTACGAGGAGCTGACCATGTCCACGTACAACATGGCCGCCCTCCTTGAGGACACGACACGCCGGCACCCCGACCGCATCGCGATCGTGTCCGGGGACGTCCGGCATACCTTCGCGGACGTCGACGCGACCGCCAGTCAGGTGGCGAACCTGTTGACATCCCAGGGCCTCGGACCAGGGCACACCGTCGCGCTGATGTGCCCGAACCTGCCGGAGTTCACCGCGATCTATTACGGCATCCTCAAGGCCGGTGCCACCGTGGTGCCGCTGAACGTCCTGCTCAAGTCACGCGAGGTCGCCTACCACCTGGCCGACTCCGGCGCGACGGCGCTGTTCGCCTTCCAGGGATCCCCAGAACTGCCGATCGCCGACGAGGCGCGAGCCGGCTTCGAATCGACGCCCGCGACGCAGCACTTCTTCGTCATCACGGCTGGCACAACCGGCTCCCCGACCCTCAAAGACACCGAGCACTTCGAGCAGGCGCTGTCGGGCCGGCCGACAACGTTCGACGCAGTGCCCACCGACGAGGAGGACACCGCCGTCATTCTGTACACCTCCGGCACGACGGGCCAGGCCAAGGGCGCCGAACTCCGCCACCGGAACATGCGCGACAACGTCATGGCGTGCCGCGAGGTCTTCCGCCTGGCACCGGACAAGCCGGATACCTACCTCAGCGTCCTGCCACTCTTTCACTCGTTCGGCCAGACGGTGATCCAAAACTGTGCCATCGCCTTCGGCGGAACGATCGTCATGATGCGCCGCTTCGAGGCCCGGGCCGCCCTCGGGCTCTTGCTGAGCCACTCGATCTCGGTCTTCGCAGGTGTGCCCACCATGTACTGGGGCCTGCTGAAGGCTCTCGACGACAGCTTCGACGCGGATTTGCTCACCCAGAACCTCCGCGTCGCGCTGGCGGGCGGCTCCGCCCTGCCGGTCGAGATACACCGGGAGTTCGCGTAGCGGTTCGGCGTGACGATCCTTGAGGGGTACGGCCTGTCGGAGACGAGTCCGGTCGCCAGCTTCTCCCGGCTCGGTGAGCAGCCCCGTGCCGGTTCGGTCGGTGTCCCGATTCCGGGAGTGGAGATGGACCTCCTGGACCCGGCGACGCGGCAACCGCTCAAGCGGACTTCCGAGGAGATCGGTGAGATAGCCATCAGGGGCCACAACGTGTTCAAGGGATATCTGAATCGGCCGGACGCCACGCAGGACGTTCTCGACGACGAGGGCTGGTTCCGCTCCGGCGACCTCGGCCGACGCGATGCCGACGGTTGGTACTACATCGTCGACCGCGCCAAGGAACTGATCATCCGAGGCGGTTTCAACGTGTACCCGCGCGAGATCGAGGAGGTTCTCCTCACCCATCCGGCCATCTCGCTGGCAGCCGTCATCGGTGTCCCCCACACCAGTCACGGCGAGGAGGTGAAGGCGGTCGTCGTCCTCAGGCCGGGTGCCACCGCGTCGGCCCAGGAGATCGTCGCGTGGAGCAGGAACGAGATGGCGTCCTACAAGTACCCCCGCCTCGTCGAAATCGTCGATGCGCTCCCCATGACGGCGACCGGAAAGATCCTCAAGCGGAACCTGTCGTGAAGTGCCCCGGCACCGGGACGCGCGCGGTGCCGGAGCTTCACGTACTGAGTAGTCGCTCGACAACAATGATCAGGAGTTGGCATGCTCGAAATCAACAAGGTCAGCGTTCTCGGAGCCGGAGTGCTCGGCACCCAGATCGCCTTCCAGACCGCGTACAGCGGCCTTCCCGTAGTCGTGTACGACGTCTCGGACGAAGCGCTCGCCAAGTCCGAGGCACACATGACCGAGCTGGCCCAGCTGTACAAGCAGGACGGTGTCGTCGGCGCCGATGACGGCCGGACCGATGCCGCCTTCACCCGGCTGAGTTTTACGACCGACCTGGCCGGTGCGGCCTCCGAGGCGGATCTCGTGATCGAGGCCGTGCCGGAGCTGCTCGACGTCAAGCGCCGCCTTTACACCGATCTCGCGAAGGCGGCACCGGGGCACACGATCTTCGCGACCAACTCGTCCACCCTGCTCCCCAGCGACCTCAAGGAATTCACCGGCCGACCCGACCGCTTCCTGGCGATCCACTACGCCAACCTCATCTGGAAGAGGAACCTCGTCGAGATCATGGGGACCGCAGACACCGATCCGGCCGTCGTCGCGGCCGCCGTCTCCTTCGCCGAAACCACCGGGATGATCCCGATCGAGATCAAGAAGGAACAGGCCGGCTACATCCTCAACTCGCTCGGCGTCCCCTTCCTCTTCGCCGCCGGCAAGCTGTGGGCCAGCGGTGTCGCTGATCCGAAGACCATCGACCGCGCCTGGAAGATCGGGTCACTCGCACCGCAGGGGCCGTTCGAAGCACTCGACATCATCGGTCTCACCACCACCTACAACATCGCCTCGAACTCCGAGGACCCGGGCGTTCGTGAGTTCGCCGCGGCACTGAAGGAGCAGTACATAGACGAGGGCAAGCTGGGCACGATGACGGGAGAGGGCTTCTACAAGTACTGAGCCATACACCGTGCCGAGTGTCCCGGCGCCGCACCTCCTTACCAGAGCCCAGGGCGGCCGGGCAGTCCCTGCCCAGAGCAAGGCGAAGGGTGGGGCCACCGCCGCCGAGCAGTACCGCGAGCGCCGTGCCCAGCGCGGCACGTCCGTGGGCGACATCCAGCAGGAAGTTGCCCGGCTCGTGCACGGCCCGCGGCTTGCGGTGCGAGGACAAGCGCTGCGAACGACTCGGGGTCGTCGGCGATCCGCATGTCACCGTGCGCGACGCGGAAGTTCGGGTTCGCGCTGTCGAAAACGATCACTCGGGCGTCGCCGTTACCGGACATCGAGGCAGCGAACTGGTCCAGTCGTCATGAGGGCGGCGTCGAGCAGGTTGAGCAGGGCGGCGATGACGGCGTACGCCACACCGCCGGAGCCGGAGCGGGTGGTGGCCGGGCCGGGTGCGGGCGGAATGCGGCTGGTGCCGGATCGGGCCGAGGGCATGATGGCGGAGGTCCTGCCCCCTGAATACCGCCGGATCATGGAGATCGTGGCCGGTGCGGGTGGGCCGGTGGTGGCCAAGGACGTCGCGATCGCGCCGGCTGGGGCACAACACCGGCGAAGGGGGGACCGGTCCGCCGGCAGCTGCGCAAGCTCGCCGACCGGGGCTGGATCTCTCGGACCGGCGCGGGCCGTCATCTCCCGTGCCGACCGGCCAGGACGGCGGCGGACCGGCCGATCCCGGCCGTAACAGGAGATCCCCCCGCAGGAGTTGGCGCATGGGTGAAGACCCGACGCCCCGCCGACGGCTCTCAGGAAGCTGTCCATCAGGTTCGCCTCCCGCTGTCGAAGCGGACCATCGATCTCGTCGCCGGCCTGATACGCGGACGGCGCAAGGAGCTGGGATTCCGCTGGCACAAGCTCGCGCCGGGCGGCCGGGCGGCCGGGCGGCCAAGTGGTCGTCGTGCTCGCCGTATTCGCCACGACCAACGCCTTGCCGACACGGCCGGCGGCAACCCCGTCGCCGCTTTCACGTGCGTCGCTGCGTGAAGGAACCGATCGAGCTCCTGGCTGGGCGGGCCCCGCGTCCGAACCGGGCACTGAAGGAGATCGCCCGCAGCGGCGGAGTCGTGGTCCTGCTGGACAGCACCCTCGTCCGCACCCACCGCCGCAGCGGGTTGACACCCTGCCTCCCGAGGCACATCATCTGTGCAACTCCGCCCGGCCTCTTCGCCATTGCATTTTTCGCACTACGCACGTGACTTCGAGCGACACGGATTTGAATCGTTTCACACATCGCGATCCGTAAGAACCCACACCTTTTCAGGAGGTCTCTGATGCATCGTCGCCTTTCGATGAGCAGACCCGCGGGCCAGCATCATCTGCTTGGCCTCGCTGTCATCGCGGCCACCCTGTTCGGCGCGGGCCCCACGGCATCCACCGGCGCTGTGCCGACATCAGGCACGGAGACCTCAGGGAGTATCCGCGCGGCAGTCGACCCTCTGAACTACTCGCCGACCTCGCGCACCCTGAAGCCGGTCAGCATCTACCGGACGTCCGGCGGCGTCGCGAACCCTCAGAACGTGCTGAGCGGGCAGCCGACACGGCTCTCCGGCTCACAATCGGCTGTCACTCTCGACTTCGGCAAAGAGGTCGGCGGCGTGACAACGTTATCTTTCGGAAGCGTGAGCGGCAGCAACCAACGAATCGGCCTGGCTTTCAGCGAGTCGTCCCTGTACGCAGGCACCAACAGCGACCGCAGCAGTGGCCGCGACGGCGAGGACGGGGCTCTCTACGCCACGGCCTCCGCCAACGGCACCTACACGGTGCCCACCGCTCAACTCCGGGGCGGGTTCCGCTATCTGACGGTCTTCCTCGACACCTCGGGCTGGGTAGATGTCAAGGGCGTGAGCCTCGGCTTCACGGCGGCGCCCGGAAAGTCGAACCCTGCCGACTACGCCAACTACTTCCACTCCAGCGACGAAGTGCTCAACCGCATCTGGTACGCCGGGGCATATACGGTGCAGCTCAACACGATCGCCTCCAACCAGGGCCGCGCCTGGCCCCCGCCGGCCTCGGCCTGGGACAACGGCGCCACTGTCGGCGTAGGGGAATCCGTCCTGGTCGACGGCGCCAAACGCGACCGTACGGTGTGGCCCGGTGACCTGGGCATCGCCGTACCTACGCAGTACGCGTACTCGGGCGATCTCACCTCGACCCGCAACGCGCTCACTACGATGTACAACGCGCAGTCGGCGGGAGGTGAAATACCGTGGTCGGGGCCACCGTTCAACCTCACCGGCTCGGACACGTACCACACCTGGACGTTGCTGGGCACGTCGACGTACTACACCTACACCGCCGACCGGGCATGGCTCAACTCCGAATGGGCCAACTACAAGCGTGGCATGGCCTTCATCATCAACAAGATCGACGGCAACGATCTGCTCAACGTGACCCGCACCCAGGACTGGGCCCGGGTCGGTCAGGGCGGAGAGAACATCTCCGCCAACGCGCTGCTGTACGCCGCACTCAGGGGCGGCACTGCCCTGGCCACGGCCCAGGGCGAAAGTACGCTCGCCGCGAGCTGGACAGACAAGGCGGACGCGATCAAGGCCGCGGCCAACTCCCGCCTGTGGGACTCCTCAAAAGGCATGTACAAAGACAACCCCGCCAGCGGCCTGTACCCACAGGACGGCAACTCCCTAGCCGTCTGGTACGGGTTGGCTGATTCCGCGACCAAGGTGAGAAGCGTCATCGCGGGCCTCGGGAAGAATTGGGGTGCCTACGGCGCCACGACCCCCGAATGGGGCGGCAATGTCTCGCCCTTCGCGGGCGGGATGGAACTCAACGCCCGCTTCACCGCCAACGACGACCACTCGGCTCTGAACCAGATCCGCCGCACCTGGGGCCACATGCTCGACAGTGACATCGGCACGAGGAGCACGTTCTGGGAAGGCATCAAGGCCGACGGTGGCCCGGCCTACGGCGGTTCGTTCATGAGTCTGGCCCACGGCTGGTCCTCCGCGCCCACCTCCACGCTCACCTTCGACGTGCTCGGCACCGCACCGGAATCCGCCGGCGGCACCTACCGCTTCGTGCCGCACCCCGGCGACCTGACCAGCGCCGAGGGCCGCATCACCATGCCCCAGGGCGCCATCGACGCCTCCTGGTCCCGTGATCCAGCAGCCGGTACCTACTCGGCGCGCCTGACCAGCCCGTCCAGCACCACTGGTCGTATCGGCGTCCCGAAGTTCGGCGGCGGCAACGTCTCGGTGTCCGTGAACGGAACCGTCGTGTGGCGCAACGGATCCTTCACACCCGCCTCCGGCGTCACCGGCGCGAGCCAGGACGACGCTTACGTCTACCTCACCGGCGTCGCCGCGGGCACCTACACCGTGACCGCCACCGGCCTGGGCAATCCGGTCACGCCCGCCGACCCGGCCACCGACCATGTGCTGCGCGCGGGCTACACCCGGTGCGCGGGCGAAGGCGCCACCTGCTCCTTCAGCGGCACCCGCTCGGTGGCCTACGGCGCCGGGACGTACACGTACAAGACCGTGACCGGCGGTACCGCCTGCACCGGCGAATCCTTCGGCGGCGACCCGGCAGCGAATCTCGTCAAATCCTGCTACGTCGCCGACGCCAGCGGCCCGCCGGGATATACCGTCTGTGCGGCCGAGGGCGGCACCTGCGCCGTGCCCGGTTACAACCGTGACGTCGCCTACGGGGCGGGTGGCAACTACGTGCACCAGGTCGCCAACGGTTCCGTCGCGTGTTCCAACGCCCACTTCGGTGATCCCATCGACGGCGCCGCCAAGGCCTGCTACCTGCCGTCCGCCGGGGCTCCGGCCGGAGGTTGGACCAAGTGCGCGGACCAAAACGGCCTGTGCACGGCCGCCGCCGGACAACCGCTGTTGTACGGCGCCTTCGGCGCGTTCGCGAGCATCACCGCGACCGGCGACACTCCTTGTACTGACGCAAAGTTCGGCGACCCCATCTCCGGTGAGTCGAAAGCCTGCTACACGGCCACCGGCGGTCCGTCGGGCTACGCCACCAACTGCTCGGACGAAGCCGGGACATGCGCCTTCAGCGGGCAACGGACGGTCGCTTACGGAGCTCGGGGCGCCTTCGTCTACAGAACGTTCACCGGCGGCACAGGCTGCACGGCTGGGGCGTTCGGTGGCAAGGACCCACTGCCAGGCGTACGAAAGGGCTGCTACCTCACCCCCTGAGCGGTACGACGAGGCTTCCGGCCGTCCGTTCCGGCGGGCGGCCTGCCACGATCCTTTTCGATGCCCCCGCTGTCCGGCGGGCTCGCCTGCGCCGAGGTAGGCGCGGGCCGTGGCCCGGGGTTCAACTCGCCCGATCTGGCCCGCGATCCGGTCCATGACCTGGTCGAACATCGCCCGCCGACGGGCAGGATCCACGTCATGCCGTGCGGCCACCGCATGATCTTCAGGAGTCTACACAACCCCCAATGGTCACGCGGTGGCCGTACCCGTTCCTCACCGGGTCCGCGACAAGATCGCGAACCCGGACTGAAGTATCAGGAGTGGTCGAACAGAGTGGCTACGCTTTGCGGTGCCTCCCGGCCGAAGAAGATTTCCAGGTTCTTCGCCGAGCGGCCGGCGACGTCGCTGCTACGCAGGAACAGCCGCTCTTCGTAGGCGGTGAGTGCGACCTCGATGTCACGTTGCTCGACCAGCTTGCTCGCCAGGTCAGCGCCGTCGTACATGGCGAGGTTCGCCCCCTCGCCGGCGAAGGGCGACATCAGGTGCGCGGCGTCGCCGACGAGCGTCACGCCGGACACCCTGTCCCATGTGAGGCCCACGGGCAGGGCATAGATGGGTCGGAGCCACGGTTCCGCGTCGCTCTGGGTCACGAAGGCGGTAAGCAGCGGCGACCAGCCATCGAACTCGTCGGCAAGTCGACGCAGGCCCGCGGACGGGTCGCCGAAGTCGATCGACCTCATCCACCCCTCGGGCTTGTTCAGCGCCACGTATCCGCGCACATGCCCGTCGGCGTAGCGATGGGCGATGATGCCTTTGCCCGGCGCGACCGCCATCAGCGTGCCGCCGCCGATAGCGGCCACGCTCGCCCGGCAGTCCTGGCCACCCGGGGCGAGGGCGATCTCGATGAAGCAGGTTCCGCTGTAGAGAGGCTTGGCGGGGGTGAGCAGCGGACGCACCTTCGACCAGGCACCGTCCGCGCCGATGACGATGTCCGCGCGCGTGGCGGAACCTTCCGCGAAGGTGAGGTCGTAGCCACCCTCCACGCGGTGCCGGACCGAGGCGAGCTTGTGACCCCACCTGATCGTTCCGGGCGCCAGCGAGTCGATGAGCAGGCGCCTGAGTTCGCCACGATCCACCTCTGGACGGGCCGAACCGGGGTCCGCAGGCATGTCGAACAGGATCGTGCCGTGGCGGTCGACCACGCGCTTGGCGTCCTCGCCCGGGCGGACCAGAGTGCGGAACTCGTCGTAGAGGCCGGCTGCGCGAAGCGCGACCTGTCCGGTCTCTACGTGAATGTCGAGCAGGCCGCCCTGCGCACGGGTCGCCGCCGAGGCCTCACCCTCGTAAATCGTCGCGGCGACACCGTGAGCCTGGAGCACCCGGGCGAGCGTCAGTCCGCCCAGTCCCGCTCCGACAATGGCGATGGTCTTCTGCATGCTGCGCTCCTCTGTCGCGCCGACACGCGTCGGCGATGGTCAGCGCCAAGAGCGGACGGGACGTCCGATCTCGGCAAGGAGACGCTCACCGATCAGAACCATCTGCATCGATGTACGAGCGATGTCCGGCGGGTGGGCCCGCGGAGCATCGTTTTTCGCGACCTTGTGACTATAACTCGGCATCAGGTGAGGCACTGGTCCAACTGGCGTCGGCGCCACCAGGCAGCAGCCCGACGCGGCCACTACCGACGACGAGCCGCCGACGAACCCACTGGATAGATCACGAAACCGCACTGGAGTACTAGGTCCTGGTCAACGGCCGCAAAGCGTCGGACTCCCCCCGTGAAGATCACCGACAGCGTGCTGCAGTAAAAGTTGCGTCTCCTTCGACAGCAAGGCGAGCAGCCGACGATGCCGGGAGGGAGGGAAGAGAAGGTCGCCACGACGAAAGCGACGTAGACGACGCCGGCCAAGGAGGCCATGTGCGTTGAATCGGCGACCCAGGTCCGGTTCAGGGTCGGCAGGGGCTGTGCATTTTCGCGTAGCTGTCAGCTCGTTTTGAGTGTCCCGCCATCGATGACGAGATTGGCGCCGACGATGTTGCTGGCTTTGCCGGAGACAAGGAAGGTCACGAGCGCCGCGACCTCTTCCGGCTCGGTGAGCCGACGCGAGGTGATTTCGAACTGGTTGGGGAGGGCGGCCAGCAGTTCCTCGTGTGACAGGCCCCGCGCGGCTGCGAGCCGTGCGCCCACCAGGTTGGCGCCGCGCCATGTCCCGGTACCGACGACTCCGGGTGACACCGTGTTGACACGGACTCCGCGCGCGCCGAATTCTTCGCTGATTCGCTTACCGAAGGCGTTGAGCGCGGCCTTGGATTCGCTGTAACCGACAGGCCCGGTTGCTGGGAGCTGTGCATTGACCGAGGAGATGTTCACTATTGCACCGCGGCGATCGAGGATGCTTGGCAGGGCCGCGCGGGTCGTCCAGACGGCGCTGAACAGGTTGACGTCGAGGGCGTGACGCCACTGATCGTCGGTAGTGCCGAGGAACCCGCCCAACGCCAGCTGGTCGATGTCCCCGCCGCCTACGTTGTTGATCAGAATGTCAATGCCGCCGAGTTCGTCAAGTGCCGTGTTCACCAGCGCTGTTGCGCCTTCAGGAGAGCTCAGATCCACGGAAACGGTGGCATGAGCAGTCTTTTCGAGTTCGCTTGTGATCGTGCGGGCGGCTCCTACTACGCGTACACCTTCGGCAGACAAGGCTTCCGCGATGGCCAAGCCGATGCCTCGGCTCGCCCCGGTAACGACCGCGGTCTTGCCGGCCAGATCGAGATCCATCCGTATCTCCTTCTTGAACGATAGGTCAAAAATGTGGGCATGCGGAAAGCCTTCGGCGCGGCCGGCCGGTCAGAGGGTTCCCAGCGCGACGTCGATGATTCGATACAGCGTACGAACGTCGTTGGTCTTGGCCCGGATCCGCAGGCCAACGCTGGTGTTGAACAGGAATTCAGCCGCCGCTCGGGCATCGACATCGGGGCCGATGTCCCCGTCACGTCGGCCTTGGTCGATGCGGTCGGCCAGAACAGCGACCATGCGTTCTTCGATAGCGTGAATCGCTCGCGTGATCCGTTGGTCGCGGCCACCGAATTCCGCGGCGGTGTTCACCGCCATGCAACCCCGCCGAACCGGCTGGGCGACATCGGCATCAACAGTTTGACGCAGGTACGCACCGATTCGCTCCCGGGCGGTTCCGGGCCGAAACAGGACCTCTTCCGCGTGTTCGACGCCCACCTGTCCATAACGGGCCAGGGCGCGGTCGAACAATTGCCGCTTACTGCCGAACGTATTGTAGAGACTTCCCTTGCCCACACCTGCGGCTTTTGCCAGCTGTGCCGGAGAAGTGTTGGCGTATCCCTGAGTCCAGAACTCCTGCATCGCCTGCTCCACCACCGTGTCGACTTCGAATTCCAGTGGTCTGCCCATACCGGGAACACTACTTGTTCTTGACTTACAGGTCAATAAATATGCTGCAGCGGCCATGGAAGGTGGTCGTAGCGCGCGTCAGCACGGCCAGGGCGCGTGAGGTGGACTGCCGCCGACTCCAGGTCGCCGTCCGACATCGAGGTATCGCGCGGGCGGCGGCAAGCGCACGTACGCGGCCGTGGCCGTGGCCGCCGAGCTCGGGATCACGGCACGATCGGTGTCCCCGTGCGCAGCGCGGCGGCCGCGACGAGCTGCTGTCCGTCTCCCGGCTCCCCCGCTGGATCGACTCCGGCTCCCCGGTTGGCCCCGCAGCCGAAAGATGGAGAACCGGCCCAGGGCGGTTGAGCTGCCGACAAGGCCGAGCGAGCCGCGCCGGGTTCGAAGTCCGCGGAGCCCCACTTGGCGAGGGCGTTCGGTGAACCATGTCTCGCGGTCGGTCAGAGACAAGATCGGCAACGCGCCCCCGGCCGCTTCTCGTCCAGCGGCTACGCCAGCTCCCGTCGCCGGTACAGGGTCCCGCGCAAGGTCACATGCCAGCTGCTGAGCTGCACCGTCCCTCGCGGCTGCGCCGGATCGGCAGAGCGGACAGTTCTTCCGGACCGGGGCCGGATCTGGAAGGGTTCCTGCTGATCAGGCGACTGGGGAACGGTGTTCTCCCCCGTACGGCCGGTGAACCCGCCGACGGGCCGGCCGGGCCCCGATCGTTCAGATCGGGAAGTGCGCGTGGCCCACGGCCTGCGCGGTGACCCAGCGCGTGTCGGTGAAGGCTTCGGCGCCCGCCTGCCCGCCGAAACGGCCGTAGCCGGAATTCTTCACGCCGCCGAAGGGGGCCTGCGGTTCGTCCGCGACGGACTGGTCGTTGACATGGACGATGCCGGTGCGCAGACGGCCCGCGACCTTCAGGCCCGTCGCCAGGTCCTCGGTGATGACGCCGGCGGTCAGACCGTACGGGGTGTCGTTGGCCAGGGCCACGGCCTCGTCGGCACTGTCGACCACATGGACCACGGTCGCCGGGCCGAAGACCTCGTCGTAGTAGATCTTCATGTCCTTGGTGACCCCGGTCAGCACCACCGGGCGGATCAGCGTGCCCGGCTCCTCGATCTCGCCGCTGCCCGCGGCGAGTTCGGCGCCCCGGGTGACCGCGTCCGCGACGAGCGCCGAGACCCGGCGGGCGGCGGCCGTGTTGACGACCGGGCCGACCGCCGTACCGGGGTCGCTCGGATCGCCGTACGGCAGTGCCTTCACGCGGGCGGCGAACTTGGCCGTGAACTCGCCGACGATCCCACGGTGGACGATGACCCGGTCCACGCACATGCAGATCTGTCCCGCGTTCATGAAGGAGCCGAAGACCGCGGCGTCCACCGCGTAGTCGACGTCCGCGTCCTCCAGCACCAACAGGGCGTTCTTGCCGCCGAGTTCAAGCACGGCGGGCTTGAGGTGCTGGGCGGCCTGGACGCCGATGGCGCGGCCGACCTCCGTGGAACCAGTGAAGTTGACCATCCGCACCCGGGGGTCGGCGATCAGCGCGGAGACCACCTCGGCGGCGTCGGCGCGGTCGTTGGTGACGACGTTGAGGACGCCGGCGGGCAGTCCGGCCTCGTGCAGGATGTCCGAGATCAGCAGACCGCAGGCGATCGGCGCGTCCTCGCTGGGCTTCATCACCACGGTGTTGCCCATCGCGATCGGCATGGCCACAGCGCGGACACCGAGGATGAGCGGCGCGTTCCACGGCGAGATCGCGGCGATCACGCCCTTGGGCACCCGCACCTGCGCGGAGTAGACGCCGTCGGCGTTGGTGGCGAGCGTCTGCCCGGTCGGGCGGGTGACCTCGGCTGCGGCCTCCAGCAGGATGTCGGCGGCCAGGTGGGCGTTGAAGCCGGCCCAGGACGCGACGCCGCCGACCTCCGCGGCCATCAGCCGTACGACCTCCTCGGTGCGCTCGGCCATCAACTGCGCGGCACGCAGGAAGATGCGGCGGCGTTCGGCCGGTTTGGTCGCCGCCCACGCCTCGAACGCGTCGTCCGCGGCGTCCACGGCACGGCGTACGTCGTCGGGGGTGCCCGCGGCGACCTCCGCGCAGACGGCGCCGGTCCAGGGGTTGATGTCGGATGCGGTGCGGCCGGAGGAGGCGGGAGCCTCGTGGCCGTTGATGATCAGTCCTCGGGAGGTGGACACAGGTGCTCCTGGGGGTTGGTGGGGAAGTGAGGGCTCAGGCCTCGGCGGACGCGGGCGAGAGGGCGGTATCCCTACGGCGGCGCCAGGCACGGTGGGCGAGGCCAACGAGGGCCGGGGCGACCACCGGCGTGATCATGTAGTTCCAGAAGTGCTCGTACGTACCGGAGAGCAGCGCCGGGCCGAAGACTCGCGCCGGGTTGACGCTCGCGCCGGTCACGGTGCCCAGGGTCGCGATGATCACTCCCACGCCGATGCCGATGACCGCCGGGATGAAGGCCTCCAGGGCGGGTTTGGTCATCACCAGCGTTACCGCGACGAACACCGCGGCGAGCGCGGCACCCTCGATGAGGAAGAGTTCGACCGCGCCGGTCCCGGGAGCGGGGTGCACGGCCGCGTATCCGATCCGGCGCACGGCCTCGCCCCACACCAGAGCGGCCAGCGCGGTACCGGCCACGGATCCGGCGAGCTGCGCGGCGACGTACGGGAGAACCGCGCGGCCCGGGAACAGACCGCTCGACCACAGGAAGACGGTGACACCGGGGTGGAGGTGGCCGCCGGACCTGCGGCCGAGCGGCGAGTACATCAGGCCGGCGATCAACGCGGCGACCGCGGTCCCCGCTACGGCGAACAAGGCGTCCGGATTGCCGATGGCCAGCGGCGAACCGGACACGGCCAGCCAGCGGACCAGGCTCACCACGGCGAAGAGAAGCACCGTGGCCAGAACGAATTCGTAGACGCTGTGCCGGACGAGATCCGCACGGCTCTGGGCGGAAGTACTCATGAGAGTCCTCAAGGCAGGGGCTGGGGAGAGGAGGCCCGGTGTGGTGCGTCCCGCAGCACACCGGACTTGAGATTTTTTCGCTGAGTGAACTTAAATTCATTTAGCGAGCGGTGTGAGTCTGCGCGACCGTCGTGGCGACTGTCAATGGCCGGTAGCGTTCTCTCCGAACGGGGGCACGACGGTTGTGGCGATACGGCCTCATGAGCCGGGGAGCAGACGTACGGGAGGAGAGAGGCCATGGCGTCGGGCGTTTCAGTGGCGGCAGCGAAGGCATCGGCATCGGTGAACCCTTCGCCGACAGGCTCCGAGGCGGAAGCCACCAGCCCGCTGGAGCGTGGCCTGGCCGTATTGCGGATCATGGCCGCGGACCCCCACTCGACCCGCCCCGGCGACCTCGCCCGAGCGACCGGCCTGGCGCGTTCCGCCGTCGACCGGATCACCGCGACCCTGACCCACCTCGACTACCTGCGAGCCGAGGGACGCGAACTCGTGCTCGCGCCACGCCTGATGGAGTTCGGCAACGCCTACCTGGACGCGAGCGGCCTGTCCAGCGCGCTACGGCCGAGTCTGGAGCGGCTGACCCGCACCCTTGACGAGTCGGTCTCGGCGATCGTCCTCGACGGCTGCGACGCACGCATCGTCGGCAAAGCCGTCCCGCCCGGCAGGATGATTCCCCTCGGCTTCCGCGTCGGCGACCTGCTGCCCGCCGAGCGTTGCGCGGCCGGTGCCGTACTCGCGACCGGATGGCAGCCCGGCCTGTACGACGTGTGGCGGGCACGCCGTGCCGCCGACCCTCTCGACGAAACGTTCCCGGCCGTCCCGACGCGCCCGGACGCTCCTCATGCCGAGCGGACGGAGGCCGACTTCGCCGCCTGGACCGCGGCGGCCGAAGCGAAGGGCTGGGCACTGGACGACCAGTTGGTCGCCCCGGGCCTGGTCGCGGTGGCGGTCCCCGTACGCGACCCTGACGGCCGACCCGTGTGCGCGATCAGCGTGCTCGCGCACACCAGCCGCCACAGCGGCGACGAACTGCGCGAGCACGCGCTGACCGCGCTGACGGAGGCGGCCCGGAACATCGCGGACGAGTTGTACGGCACCTCAGCCGCAACCATCGCGCCACCCGCCGCACCCGCCTACACCGACGCCAAGCCGCAACTGGGCCCGTCCTTCCTCCAGGCGCTGGCCAGGGGCCTCGCCGTCCTCACCCCGCTCGGTCGACAGCGTGGCGGACTCACCCTCGCAGAGGCCGCTGAGGCCGCCGGGCTCTCGTACCCCAGCACCCGCCGCAATCTGCTGACTCTGCGCCAGCTCGGATACGTGGAACAGCGCGGCCGTCGTTTCCTGCCGGCCCCGCGCGTCCTGGAACTCGGATACGCGCGCCTGTCCACCCTCACCCTCGCCGACATCGCCCAGCCCCATCTCGCCGAACTGACCGGGCAGGTAAGGGAATCGGCCTCGCTTGCGGTCCTCGACGGTACCGAGGTCCGCTACGTAGCTCGCGTGGCGACCGAGCAGATCACCAGCGCCCGGATCGCCCTCGGCACCCGGCTGCCCGCGTACGCCACCTCCATGGGCCGGGTCCTGCTCGCGGACCTGCCCAAGGCGCAACGGTTGGATCGCATCGGTGCCCTGCGACCCCAGGCACTGACTCCGCGCACGCTCACCTCGCCCGACGCGCTCGCCGCCGCCCTGGACCAGGCCGCCGGTGAGGGATACGCCCTGGTCGAGCAGGAGTTGGAGGCAGGGCTGCGCTCGCTTGCCGTACCGGTCCGAGACCGGAGCGGGCGGGCCGTCGGAGCCGTGAACGTCGCCCTGCACGCCGGTCCGGAACCGCCCGAGCACACCCGGGACACCGTGCTCCCCGCGCTGCGCGTCTGCGCCGCCCGCATCGAATCCGACCTGGCCGTCGCGTCCGCCAACGCTCCCGCGCGGACGGGCTGACCACCCAACCTGTGGGAGATCAACCCGAACAAGAGGTCGAGCCGCCGGAGTCGATCAGGCGCGGGCGGAGGGCAGGGCACGGGCAGGGGAGAGTCCCAGAGATCGGGCGAGATCGCGCAGGTCATCGGCGCACAGCCGGGCCGTGTCGCGCGCCCGGGGGCCGAGGACACCAGCCGCTTCCAGCGCGACCAGGCCGTGCAGTCGGCCCCAGACACGCAGGGTGACGGCGAGGGCGGCGGGCGGCAGCTCGGGGTACGCCGCCCGGGCCCAGGGGACGAACCCGGCGTCGAAGTCCTCCCAGGCGTAGTCCTCGGCGTCCTGGGGTGCGTCGCTGAGCGGCCACGCCGCGGCGACGAGTCCGAGGAGCCCCAGGCACAGGCGGTGCTCGGCCTCGGCCGCGGACTGGAAGGAGGGGGATGCGGGGTGCCCGGCGGGCGTCTCGCCGTACAGCAGCCGGAACTCGTGCGGATGGGCGAGGGCCCACTCCCGGTACGCCAGCCCGTGGGCGACCAGGCGGCCGGCTGCGTCCTCCACGGGAAGGGCGTCGCGTGCCCGCTCCAGCGCTTCGGCCAGGGCGGTGTAGGCATCGGCAGCGAGCGCGCCGAGCAGATCATCCCGCGTGTCGTAGTAGGTGTACAGCGCCGCCGGCGTCATGCCCATCTCGCGGGCGATGGCACGCAGCGACAGCATGCCGGCCCCGTCCTCGGCGAGGAACCGGGAGGCAATGGTCTTGATCTCCTGGAGCGTCGAGGCGCGGAGCCTCTCGCGCCGGGTCAGCGGGGGCGGAACATCCATACAGCTCAGGATACACATGATCGAAAACTGAACACCGTTTGCTTACTAAACGGCGTTCGTTTACGTTCGACGGCGCACCCCTCCGGGTGGCGGCCCCGCACCTGCGGTCGGCGCGCCCCGGCCCGAAAGGAAGAAATCCCATGGACATCCGCGGTTACGAGACCGGCCCGATCGCGGCGGAGGCCGCCTTCACCTCCGACTTCGAGATTCCGGGCGACCTGCCCGTCCAGAAGCTGGTCGACATGCTCGAAATCGAGCGACGCAGCATGGACATCCGGCCCGGTATGCGGCACAAGTACACGCCGCTGCGCTTCGACTCCGCTGCGGGCACACCGCAGATCGGCGGCCGCTACCTCTTCGACACCTGGGAAAACGTCCTCGACTACGACGACTTCACCAGCAAGGAGCTGGAGTTCGAAAAGGGCGTGAAGTTCTGGGACCGCCCATTCTTCCTGGGTGTGGACCGGCACATCTGGCGCGTCACCGGCGCCCACGACTTCACCCCGCTGGCCACCACGCATCACGTCAACCGCTTCGAGCGCTGGACGTACGACGGCGACGCCGCGGATGCCGCCCGGCTGCTGGAGGAGGCCTGGCCCGCGCTGCGCAATGACGCCAGGGTCGCGGGAGTAGCGAGCGTTTGGCTGCTGCACCAGCCCTTCGAGAAGCAGATCGGTGTACTGACCGTGGCCGCACGTGCCTCAGCGGAGACCCCCGGGGAGGCGGCTGCTCACTCCCTCGACGCTCTGGCGCGTATACCGTCCCCGGGCCAGTTGCTGCCGGATGCGCTGGGCGCGGTCCAGGTGTTCGACCGGACCAGCCTCATCCTGGGCATGTGGCTGCCCGAGTCCCGCATGCTCGGCGGAGCCCCCTCCGCCTATCCCTCGGCGCCGGTCCACCCGCTTCCGACAGTCCCGCCCCAGGAACCCTTCGGCGCCTGATCAGGCACCTCGGCCCAGCCGGTCTCCCACCGAGGGGCCGGCTACCGAGGGGAGAACTTCGACTTCCTGATGCAGCTCGATCCGCACTCCACCTTGCGCGTCGACGACGCGCGGCGCCACCCCGCCACCTTGCCCATTGCGTCACCGTAAGGCGTTCACCGTGCTTGTCTGACGCGGGCCGTCTCTGCCCTGTGCGACGCAGCCTCGATCAGTCCGAGCCTGCCCGCGAGCGTGGTCACGAAGGCGTCGACCTGTTCCTTGGCGCGGCCCTCCAGCGTCACTGGCTCAGCGAAGTCCAGGCACTCCTCACCGACTGCCTCGTGGCGAAGCCGGCCGATCCTCTTCGAGGTCGCGTGCCAGCAGGGGACAGTGCTGCCGGTCATGTCCGGTGACGGGGCTGGAACTGGGTGGACCGGGCCGTGAGTTTGCTCAGCAGGTCGATGAGCGTGTGCTGTTCCTGTTCGCTGAGCGAGCCGCTCCATTCCTGTTCGCGCTTGTTGTGGGCCTGGAAGGCAGCTGTGATCGCTTCCAACCCGGCCTGGGTGAGGGTGAGTTCGACGGCACGCCCGTCGTAGAGGGCGCGCTTCTTGCTGACCAGGCCGTCACGTTCCAGCGTGGAGACGAGAGCCGATACAGCCGCGCGGCTCATCCCGGACAGTTCGGCGACCTTCTTCGCCTCGACCGGACCTGAGAGCCAGATGGCGAACAGGACGCGGAAGCCCGGCCATGACCAGCCACGTGGCCGGTGCACGGACGACTCCAGGTCGTACACGAGCATGTTCGCCGCCCGGTGGAGAGTGAGGACCAATCGCATGGCGAGCGGGTCGACATCGGGCACCTCGCGGGTGACCCGGTCGACGGCATGGTCGATGAACGACCAGAAGTGCAACTGCTCGGCATCGGCGGATTCCTGGGGCATGCGGTGAGTCTAGATCTGCCGGCAGGCGAGTCGGCTGCGCGCCGGACGCGTGGAAGGTCGGGGGGGCACCGGAAAGTCCGAGCCAGGGGGTTCCCAACGGTTGTCGCGTGGAGTACGGTCCCAATTAATCAAAGCTTTGATTATAAGTATTGATCCACAAACAGTGCGATAAGACCCTTTGGCGTCCCGCTGGGTTCCGACACGGACATCCAGCCTCGACGCCCGACAAGGGAGAACCCATGTCCGAAGCCCTGGCCCCGCCCAGCCCCGGCGCCCTGCGGGCCTGTATGTCCCGTTTCACCACCGGCGTCACTGTCGTGACGTACGACAGCGACGACGGCACCCGAGGAGTCACGATGAACTCCTTCACCTCGGTGTCGACCCAGCCCCCGCTGGTGCTGATCAGCGTCGCCCGGCGTGCCCGCTGTCACGACCAGCTGCTCGGCCGACCGTTCTGTGTGAACGTCCTCGGAGCCGAACAGGAAGCACTGGCCATGCGTTTCGCCGGCGTGTCCGACGCCGCCGAGCCCCGGTGGGCGACCCGCACCGAAGTCCCACGCCTGGCACACCCCCTCGCCTGGATGCAGTGCGCCCCCTGGCAGTCCTACGACGGCGGCGACCACACCCTCCTCCTGGGCCGGGTGACCGACCTCGCCCATCGCGACGGCGACGCCCTCACCTACGCCTGGAGCCGCTTCGGCACGGCGGCCGAGGCCGTCGACGGCATTGAACACCTCATCTGAGGCCCCTTCCCCTGATTCAGGAGCACCTCCATGGCCGCACGCACCGGCAAGGAATACCTCGAACGACTCGCCGCCTCCCGTCCCACCGTCCATATCGAGGGCGAGACCGTCAACGGCGCGATCCAGGACCATCCGGCCTTCCGCAACGTCGTACGCACCTACGCCGAGCTGTACGACCTCCAGCACTCCGCGGAACACAAGGACGTCCTGACCTACACCTCCCCCACCTCCGGCGAACCGGTCGCCACCTCCTTCCTCACCCCCACGACCCCGGACGACCTGACCAAGCGACGCCAGGCGTACAAGGTGTGGGCCGACCACAGCAACGGCATGCTCGGCCGTACCGGCGACTACATGAACAGCTCCCTGATGGCACTCGCCTCGGCCGCCGACTGGTTCGCCCAGGCGAACCCGGCCTTCGGCGAGAACATCCGCCGCTACTACGAGAAGGTCCGCGAAGAGGACCTCCTGTGCACGCACACACTGATCCCTCCGCAGGTCAACCGGTCCGTGGACGGCACCCAGCAGGCCGGGGGCAAGCTGGCGGCGCGGATCGTGAAGGAGGACGACAACGGCATCGTCGTCCACGGCGCGCGCATGCTCGCCACCATCGCGCCGTTCGCCGACGAGATGCTCGTCCTGCCCTCCACCGTGCTGCGCGCCACGCCCGAGGACAGGCCGTACTCGTACGCTTTCGCCGTCCCCAACGACACTCCCGGCCTGCGCTACATCGCCCGTGAGTCCCTCGACCACGACCGCGCCCGCCACGACCACCCGCTCGCCTCCCGCTTCGAGGAGTCCGACTGCGTGGTCGTCTTCGACAACGTCCACGTGCCCTACGAGCGGTGCTTCGCCCTCGGCGACCCCGACCTGTGCAACGGCTTCTACACACGGACGTCGTCCGTGGTGCACATGACCCACCAGGTCGTCACCCGCACCACCGCGAAGACCGAGTACATCCTCGGTCTGGTGTCCCTGCTGACCGAGGCGATCGGCATCGAGCAGTTCACGCACGTGCAGGAGGACATCGCGGAGATCATCAGCACCCTGGAGATGCTCCGTGCCTTCCTGCGCGCCGCCGAGGCCGACGCCACGCTCAACGAGTACGGCGTCCTCACCCCGGCCTTCGCCCCGCTCAACGCCGCCCGCAACCTCTACCCCAAGCTCTACCAGCGCTTCCCGCAGATCCTGCGCAAGCTCGGCGCCTCCGGTCTCATGGCCACCCCGACCGAGCTGGACGTCACCGGCCCGGCGGCCGCGGACATCGAGGCGTATCTCCAGTCCGCGACCCTGACCGGCCCCGAGCGCGTGAAGCTGTTCCGGCTGGTGTGGGACACCTGCATCTCGGCGTTCGCCAGCCGCCAGGCGCTGTACGAGTACTACTTCTTCGGTGATCCGGTGCGCATGGCCGGCGCGTACGTGAAGTCCTACGACCGCGAGCCCCACAAGGCCAAGGTGCGGGCGTTCCTGGAGCGTTCCTGATGACGCATCCGCTCGGGAACCCGCCGTCGAAGATCATCGCTGTGCACCTCAACTACCCCAGCCGGGCCCGGGAACGCGGCCAAGTACCCGCCCAGCCGTCGTACTTCCTCAAGCCGCCGTCCTCGCTGGCCGGCACGAAGGAGGCGATCGTGCGGCCGGCAGGCTGCGAACTCCTGGGCTTCGAGGGCGAGATCGCGCTCGTCATCGGCTCGCGGGCGCGGCACGTGGCACCGGAGGACGCCTGGTCGTACGTCCGCTGGATCACCGCGGCCAACGACGCCGGCGTGTACGACCTGCGCCATGCCGACCGGGGGTCCAACCTGCGCTCCAAGGGCGCCGACGGATTCACGCCGATCGGTCCGCGCCTGCTGGACGCGCGCCAGGTCGACCCGGCCGGGCTGCGGCTGCGGACCTGGGTGAACGGCGGCCTGGTCCAGGACGACACCACCGACACCCTGCTGTTCCCCTTCGGGCAGCTGGTCGCCGACCTGTCGCGGCTGGTCACCCTGGAACCGGGGGACGTCATCCTCACCGGCACGCCGGCCGGTGCCTCGGTCGTCCGGCCCGGGGATCTCGTCGAGGTGGAGGTCACCGCGGGTGAGCTGTCCACCGGACGGCTGCGCAACCCCATCTCCGAGGGCGGCCCTCTCGCGCCGTACGGGGCGATGCCCAGGGCCGATCCGGCGGACCGGGAGGCCGCCTACGGGGCCGCCCACGAGCCGGAGCCGTTGCTCGCTCCGCGGCTGGCGGACGGACTGCGCTCGGTCGCCGTGGCGACGCTGAGCGCCCAGCTGCGCTCACGCGGCCTGCCGCACATGTCGGTCGACGGCGTACGGCCGGTGGGCCAGGCCGGCGTGACGATGGTGGGTGTCGCCCACACCCTGCGCTATCTGCCGCTGCGCGAGGACCTGTTCGAGAAGTACGGCACCGGCCTGAACGCCCAGAAGCGAGCGGTCGAGCAGGTGCGTCCCGGACACGTCCTGGTCATGGACGCGCGTCGGGACCCGACCGCGGGCACCCTCGGCGACATCCTGGCGCTGCGCGCGCACCGCCGGGGCGCCGCCGGGGTCGTCACCGACGGCGCAGTCCGTGACAGCTCCACCCTGGCCGGCCTCTCTCTGCCCGTCTACGCGGCCGGCGCCCACCCCTCCGTCCTCGGCCGGCGCCATGTCCCCTGGGACACGGGTGTGCCGATCGCCTGCGGCGGAGCCCTCGTCCAGCCCGGTGACCTGATCGTCGGAGACGCGGACGGCGTGGTCGTCGTTCCGCCCGATCTCGCCGACGACCTGATCGCCGACTGCCGGGAGCAGGAGCGGCAGGAGCGCTTCATCACCGAGCGGGTGGCGTCGGGCGAGAGCGTCGATGGTCTGTATCCGCTGGGCCCCGCCTGGAGGACCGCCTACGGCACCTGGTGCAAGGGAGAGACACAGTGAAGTTTCGCAGCGACCCGTCGTCCGTCCACGGGTCCATCGCCCCGCTCATCACACCGTTCACCGCGGCCGGCGCCGTCGATCACGACAGCCTGCGCGGCCTGATCCGCTTCCAGATCGACTCCGGCTCGCACGGAATCTCGCTCGGCGGCTCGACCGGCGAACCCAGCGCGCAGAGCACCACCGAGCGGATCGCGGCCATGCGCACGGCCACCGAGGAGATCGCCGACCGGGTGCCGTTCCTGCCCGGCACCGGCTCCCACAAGCTCGACGAGACCATCGAAATGACCACCGCCGCCCGCGAGTTGGGTGCGGACGCGGCACTCGTCATCACCCCGTACTACGCGCGCCCCACCCAGGAGGCGCTGTACCAGTGGTACGCGACGGTGGCCCGAGAGGTTCCGGACCTGCCGATCGTCGCCTACAACGTGCCCTCACGCACGGCCGTCGACCTCGCGCCGGAGACGGTGAAGCGGCTGTTCACCGACCTCGACAACTTCGTCGGGGTCAAGGAGACGACGAAAGACTTCGAGCACTTCTCACGCGTCCTGCACGCCTGCGGCCGCTCACTGCTGGTGTGGTCCGGCATCGAGCTGCTCTGCCTGCCGCTGCTGGCGCTCGGCGGCACCGGATTCGTGTCGGCCGTCGCCAACCTCGCGCCGCACGCGGTGGCGCGGATGTACGAGCTGTGGGAGGCGGGCGACTTCGAGGCCGCCCGTGACCTGCACTACCGCCTGCACCCACTGGTCGACGCGCTGTTCGTCGAGACCAACCCGGCACCGGTGAAGTGGGTGCTCGCCCGACAGGGCCGTATCGTCTCGGAGTTCGTACGACCGCCGCTGGTGCCGCCGACCGACGCCGGTGTGGCGCGCATCCGGGCACTGCTCGCCGAGGGCGGCGACCTCACCGCACAGATCGGAAGCGACAAGTGACCCCCGAACGCCTTCCCTCTCTCATCCGGCACTGGATCGGCGGCGAACTCGTCGAGGCAGACGACGGCCGCACCTTCGACGTGTTCGACCCGGTCTCCAACACCGCCTACGCCGTGGCCGCGCGCGGTTCCGCGACCGACGTCGACCGGGCGGTGGCCGCGGCGCGCGGCGCGGCCCACGAGTGGGCGGGCCTGTCCGGCCGGGCCCGCGCGACCATCCTCAACCGCGTCGCCGACGCCGTCGAGGCGCGGCACGAGGATCTCGCCGCCTTCGAGACGTACGACACCGGGCTGCCGATCACCCAGGCCAGGGGCCAGGCCCGGCGCGCGGCGGAGAACTTCCGCTATTTCGCGGACGTCGCCGTCGCGCTCGGCGAGGAGGCGTTCCGGCAGGGCGCAGAGCAGTTCTCCTACGTCGTGCGGCAGCCGGTCGGCGTGGCCGGACTGATCACTCCGTGGAACACACCGTTCATGCTGGAGAGCTGGAAGCTGGCGCCGGCGCTGGCCTCCGGCTGCACGCTGGTCCTCAAACCCGCGGAGTGGACTCCCCTGTCCGCGTCGCTGTGGCCGGAGATCTTCGCCGAGGCCGGGGTCCCGGCCGGTGCCGTGAACATCGTGCACGGCATCGGCGCCGAGGCCGGACAGGCGCTCGTCGACCACCCGGACGTACCGCTGATCTCCTTCACCGGCTCCACCGATACGGGCCGTCACATCGTCCGTTCCAGCGCGCAGCACCTCAAGACCACGTCGATGGAGCTGGGTGGCAAGTCGCCGGTCGTCGTCTTCGCCGACGCCGATATCGAAGCCGCGCTGGATTCGGTCGTGTTCGGGGTGTTCTCGCTCAACGGCGAGCGCTGCACCGCCGGTTCTCGCGTGCTCGTCGAGCGGCCGCTGTACGAGGAGTTCACCCGCCGCCTCGCCCAGCGGGCCGCCGACGTCCGGGTCGGCCCGCCGTCCGAAGCGGCGACCGAGGTGGGCGCGCTGGTTCATACCGAGCACTACCGGCGCGTGCTCAACTACATCGAGACCGGCAGGAAGGAAGCCCGGCTGATGGCCGGCGGCGAGCGGCCGGCGCACCTGCCCGACGGCAACTACCTCCAGCCGACCGTCTTCGCCGACGTCGAGCGGGACGCCCGCATCTTCCAGGAGGAGATCTTCGGGCCGGTCGTCGCCGTCGCGCCCTTCGACGACGAGGCCGAGGCGATCGAGCTGGCCAACGCCACCCAGTTCGGCCTCGCCGCCTACATCTGGACCTCCAGCATCCAGCGCGGCCACCGCGTCGCGCATGCCGTCGAGTCCGGCATGGTCTGGATCAACTCCCACAACGTCCGTGATCTGCGCACCCCCTTCGGCGGCGTCAAGGCCTCCGGCATCGGCCGCGAGGGCGGAGCGCACAGCATCGACTTCTACACCGAATCAAAGATCGTTCACGTCGCCCTCAGTGATGTCCACACGCCCCGCTTCGGAGCCGCCCGATGACCACGCACCCTCATCCCGACGCCCCCGACGTCATTCGTTCCGCCTACGCACAGCTCGCCGTCACCGACCTCGGCGCCGCCCGCTGGTTCTGGGTCGACATGCTCGGTTTCCACGTCCAGCACGAAGACTCCGACGTCCTCCACCTGCGCGGCACCGATGAGCTGACCCACCACTCCCTTGTCCTGCGCAGGGGCGAGCGCGCGGCCCTTGACCACCTCGCCTACCGCGTCCGCACCCCCGACGACGTCGACAAGGCGGAGAAGTACTTCCGCGGTCTCGGACGCCCGGTCAAGCGACTGAAGAAGGGGCAGGGCACGTACGGCGTCGGCGACGCCGTACGCGTCGTCGACCCGCTCGGCTTCCCGGTGGAGTTCTTCCACGAGATCGAGCGCGCCGAGCGGCTCATCCAGCGCTACGACCTCCGCCACGGCGCCGAGATCGCCCGCCTGGACCACTTCAACATCTGCACCCCCGACATCCCGGCCGCCTACGCCCACTACCGTTCCCTCGGCTTCGGCTGCTCGGAGACCATCGAGGGCGACGAGCACGAGCTGTACGCGGCCTGGATGTTCCGCAAGCAGACCGTCCACGACGTGGCCTTCACCGGTGGCGCCGGGCCACGCCTGCACCACCTGGGTGTGGCCACCCACGAGTCGCACCAGGTCCTGCGCGCAGCCGACATCTTCGGCTCGCTGCACAAGGAGCACCACATCGAGCGCGGACCCGGCCGGCACGGCGTTTCCAACGCCTTCTACCTGTACCTGCGCGACCCCGACGGACACCGCGTGGAGATCTACACCTCCGATTACTACACCGGAGACCCCGACCACGAGACGTACCGCTGGAACGTCAGGGACGACCGGCGCCGTGACTTCTGGGGCAACGCCGTGATCGAATCCTGGTACAAGGAGGCCACGCCGGTCGGCGGCCTCGACGGACGGCCGCAGCCCGTCTCCGAAAGCGTGCTGGACGAATCGGCCGTGCGGATCGGCGCGGACGGCCTCGGCTGAGCCGACCGGGACCGGAACCACAGGGGAGAGCGCCATGCTGTCGGTGACGACACCGCGGGACGAGACCGAGGCCGGCCGCTTCGAGTTCTGGCGGGAGACCGTCCGCCACGGCTTCGTGCCGCTGGAGGCCCTGCCCGGCAGGGCCTCCGACTTCCACGCGAGCCTGCACACCTCGCACGTCGGTGCGCTCCAGGTGTCCGTGGTGGCCGCCGGTCCGCACAGCGTCGCCCACACCCTGCGGCACATCGCGGGCGATCAGCCCGACTTCGTCAAGGTCAGCCTGCAACTGACGGGTCACTGCCGACTGGCCCAGGCGGACCGCCGGACCGTCCTGGGCCCGGGTGACCTGGCCCTCTACGACACGCGCCACCCCTACACGCTCGACTTCGACGCGGCCTACCGCATGCTCGTACTGATGTTCCCGCGTGCCCTGCTACGGATGACGGAGCACGACCTGGCGCGGGTGAACGCCACGTCCCTCGCCTGCCACGAAGGACTCGGACCGGTGGTCCAGCCCTTCCTGCGCGGTCTCGCCGAACAGGTACAGGAGCTGGAGCGGCCGGGCGCGCAGCGGCTCGCCGACAGCGCGGTCGACCTGATCGGTGTGCTGCTCACCCAGCACGGCCACACCTACGGCCCGGACGACGACGGGCGTGACGCGCTGCGGCAGCGCATCTTCCTCTACATGGAGCAGCGGCTCGCCGATCCCGCGCTGGGGCCGGACCGGATCGCCGCGGCCCACCACATCTCGCGCCGCTACCTGTACAAGGTGCTCGGCGATCAGGGGCACACCGTCTCCGGCTGGATCCGCGAGCGACGCCTGGCGCAGTGCCGCCGTGACCTCGCCGACCCCGCACTGGCCCACCTGCCCGTCGCCACCATCGGCGGCCGCTGGGGCATGCCCGACCCCGCGCACTTCTCTCACGCCTTCAAGGCCAGGTACGGAGTCAGTCCCCGTGAGGCCCGGGGCGGTACGCCGGACGCATAGTCCCCCGCCGCCGGGCCCGGACGCACCGAGGCCCGCGCACCCGCACCTCGCGGGTCATTCCCCGGGCGCGCGCTCCTCGGCGGCTGCCAGCGGGTCGTAGCCGTCCTGCGCGAACAGCCGTTGCAGCTGCGGTCGGCGCACACCGACGTTGCCGCCGTCGAACAGCGGGTAGGCGAGGACGTCCTGGAGGAGCCCGGCCAGCGGACGGGCCGTGGTGTATGCCTCGGCGCCGACCGCGCGCATCCCGTCGTACACCACTTGGACGGCGGTCTCGGAGGCGAATACCTTGGTGGCGAGGGAGAGCTCGGTGCCTCGGCCGCTCGTGGTGTCGAAGTAGTCGCAGGCCTTCCAGGTCAGGTAGCGGCACGCCTCCAGGCGGGCCTTCATGTCGGCCAGGAGGGTGCCCACGTTCTGGTGCTCGATGACGGGAACGGTGCCGCCGCGCCGCTCGGTGCGGGCGAAGTCGAGGACCGACTCGAAGGCCGAGCGCATGATGCCGACCGAGAAGGCGCCCACCAGACCGGCGGTCGCGCTGAACGCGGCCTCCAGGATGCCGATGCCGTCGCCGGGCCTGCCGAGGAGGTCTGCGGCGGGGACGCGTACCTCGTCGAAGCGGACGCGCGACACCAGTGCGCCACGGTGGCCGATGGTCTCCATCGAGTTCAGGACGGTCAGGCCCCGCTCCGGGCGGCGTACCAGGAAGACGGCGAGGGATTCCTGTGGCGGTGCGTCCAGGTCGGTGCGGGCTGCGACTGTGAACAGGTCGGCGCCCTGGCCGTCCCAGCCGGAGGCGTGCGGAATGAATTGCTTCTCGCCGCTGATCACCCACGTGTCGCCGTCCCGGCGTGCCACCGTGCCGATCCCGGTGCCGGGGTGGGCGGACTGGAAGTTCGCGGAGCCGCCCGGTTCGCTGAAGGCGAGTGCGGCCAGCGGCTCACCGTCGTCGGTGACGAACGGCGGCAGCAGCCGCTGCTGCTGCTCGGGGCTACCGAACATGAGCAGCGGCATCAGCCCGAGGCCGGTGGAGAACAGCGACAGCGGCACGTCCGCATCGACCGCCCACAGTTCCTCAGCCACCAGTGCCAGGTCCAGCAGCGTGGTCATCGTGCCGCCGAAGGCCGGCGGAATCTGCTTGCGCAGCAGTCCGGCGCGGACGAGTTCGCGGTAGACCGGCCGGGTCGCGGCGAACCGTTCCTCGGGCGTGTGGAGCCCCGCCATCGTCTCCCGGACCCCGCCGAGCACCTCCCCGGCGACCTTCCGCGCATGACGCTGTAGCTCCCGTTGCTCAGGACTGAGGGTGAAATCGATGGCCATCGTCACTGCCTTCCTCAAAGCGGGTGAATCGGCTGGGTGCGGACATTGTGCTGCGCGAAGGGTGTGCGGTGGTTGTCTGCCGAGGCACCGGCGCTTGTCGCAGTGTGCACACATCTGGTGGCGCCGTCACCTCGGACGACACCTCGGACGACGGCTCCGCCGGCCACCTGCCGGGCCACCCGCGCGGCGCCAGTCGTGCTCGCCTACGCAAGACGTCGTGCATGACGGGACAAGCCGCGCCGGCCAGCCTGGGCGAGGCTCCCTCCAGGACACGCAAGTGCCGAGGACAGCCACCTGGCGACGGAAAGCGCTGCGCCGACTCCGTCCCGGACGTCCCGACCTGAGGAGCACAGTGATGGGCCAGACCCTTTTCATCGGCGGCACCTGGAAACCGGCCGCGTCGGGCGCCGATTTCGCCACCATCGACCCGGCGACCGGCGAGCCCCACGCCCGCTGTGCCGACGCCGGACGGGCGGACGCCGACGACGCGGTCGCTGCCGCCCGTTCGGCTCTCACCGACCCCGCCTGGGCCGGGCTCGCGCCCGCCGAGCGGGCCCGCATCCTGTGGCGCGTGGGTGATCTGATCGACGAACACGCCGAGGAACTGGCCCAGTTGGAGACCCTCGATCAGGGCCAACCGATCGGTGTTTCGCGGACGGTGAGCGTCAGGGGCGCGGCTGAGCACTTCCGCTACTACGCGGGCTGGGTCACCAAGCTCTACGGCGAGACAGCGCCTGTGTCCTTCCCGAACGTGCTCCAGTACACGCGGCGGGAGCCGGTCGGAGTATGCGCGCTCATCACCCCCTGGAACTTCCCCCTGCTGATCGCCAGTTGGAAGCTCGCACCCGCGCTGGCCTGCGGCAACACGGTCATCGTCAAGCCGGCCGAACAGACTCCGATGACGACGATCCGGCTCGTGCAGTTGTGCCAAGAGGCCGGCGTCCCGGCCGGTGTCGTGAACCTGCTGACCGGAGGTCCGGAGGCGGGTCGCGCACTGGTCGAGCACCCGGACGTCGACAAGGTCTCCTTCACCGGTTCCACGGAGACAGGCAGGGGGATCGTGCGCGCCGCGGCGGGGAACCTCAAGCGGGTCTCGCTGGAACTGGGTGGCAAGGCGCCGAGCATTGTGCTGCCCGACGCCGACCTCGACGCGGCCGTTGCGGGCTGTCTGCAGGGCTCGCTGCTCAACAGTGGCCAGGTGTGCGCCGCGTACACCCGCTTCCTCGTGCACCACTCGATCGCCGACGAGTTCGCCGAACGCTGCGCCAGGGCCGCCCACCAGATGCGGCTCGGGCCGGGCGGCGCTCCGGAGACGGAGCTCGGACCGCTGGTGACCTCCGACCACCTCGCACATGTCGAAGCCCTCGTCCGCAGCGGCGTCGAGGAAGGCGCCACGCTCGTCACGGGCGGCACCCGTGACAAGGATCTGCCCGGTTACTTCTTCCGGCCCACCGTCTTCACCGGGGTGCGGGACGACATGCGTATCGCCCGTGAGGAGATCTTCGGCCCTGTGCTGTCCGTCCTGTCCTACGAGGACGAGGCCGAGGCCGTCGCCCGTGCCAACGACACCGCGTACGGTCTCGCCGCCGCCGTCTGGACCCGCGACGTAGCCGCCGCCCACCGGGTCGCCGGTGCCCTCCGGGCCGGAACGGTCTTCATCAACATGCCCAACCCGGTGGACGCCTCCGCTCCCTGGGGCGGCTACGGCGCAAGTGGCTGGGGGCGTGAGATGGGCAGCGGCGCCATCGACCTGTACAGCGAGATCAAGAGCGTCTGGACCTCGCTGGTATAGCCACAGCCGGTAGAGCCGGCAACGTGTGACACGGAGACCGCCCCGGCCTCGTAGGACCGGGTCCAGGTCTTTCTTTTCGCCGAGCTGAACGCGGTCATTCGGGCGCCGGAACAGCCGCCATTGCGCGAACGGTTGCCACTGCGACATACAGCGGAGCTGACAAGACGCTTACCCACGTGGGGCCGGTCAGCGGCTACCTGGTCGTGGTCAGCGCCGATGTCACCGGGAATTGCACCGTGGGCGTCGACCTTCCCTCATGCGGTGGGTGTACGGCATCAGGTGATTCTCGGGAACACAGGAAGGCTCGTCACGGTATCTCCGTGACGAGCCTTCCAAAAAGCGCCTCCACCCATCGGCGGGCCAGGCGCTCATGTTGATGCCTTCCTCCATTGTGGGCGGTGGGTCAGCGGATGCGGAACCTGAGAAGTGGTCGAGTACGGACCGTGGCCTGGACGTCCGCTTCCACGCGGCCCTCGCCGGGCCCTGGCCCAGCGGGCCGTCGCGCTCAGGGAAAGGCGGGTGTGACGTCCATGTGGACCCGGTAGTCGCGGACCAGGTCCCCTTCCATCCAGATCACGGTCACACACGGCAGGACGAGGGCCGTGCCGTCGGGGGCGGCGGTCCAGATCGTGAATCGACAGAACAACTGGTTTTCCCCCTCCGCCACTTGGTCGACGACGTGCCGTACCCATGGAAGGGCGTCCGCGACCTCGGCGGTCGCCGCCACGACGGCGTCCCGGCCGACCAGCGTCTCGTTGTTGGCGAACGTGTAGGTCGCGTCCTCGGCGAACCAGGAGCCGAACGACTCCGCCTCGCCCGCGTCGACGGCGGCGCACATGGCGTGCACCATGCGCACCCGGTCCGAGGCCGCGTCGTGGATCTCGGTGGTCATCGGCCGCTCACTTCCTCAGTGACAGGCCGTGGCGTTCCATCACCTGGGCGACCAGGCGCATGTCCCTGGGGCCGGGAGGCAGCTCGCTGAGCTCCTGGTAGTACTTCTCCAGACCCGGCGGCGAGACCACGGCGACGATGCGGGCCTCCTCCGCGAAGGGATTGTGGAACATGTGCGGCACGCCCCGCGGCATGAGCAGCGAGTCGCCCTGGTCGAGAACGTACTCCTCGCCGTCCAGCTCGATCGCGACCCGTCCCTGGGCACAGATGAACAGTTCGTCCTCACGACTGTGGATGTGCGTCGGCGGTCCTCCGAGAAGGGGAGGAACCACGTATTCGAACAGCGAATAGGCCCCCTGGGTGTCAGCTCCGGTCAACCGGGTGAAGATGCCCAGCCCGATCGCGCCGACGTCGGTTCCTTCACCGGAGCGGACGGCGTGGTGTTTCCGCTCGAACGGTGTGTTCGTGTCCATGGAGACTCCTCTTCGCGTTCTCAACGGGGTGCCTGAATGTGAGCCGGCGTCCCGTCTTCGTGACTGTCCGTCGTGGGCGGTCCTTCGGCCCGCAACGGGGCTGTGTGTGCGGAGAGACGCTTCAGCAGTTCCGGCGTGACTCCTCGGTATGCGGCGGGGTTCACCGGATTCAGCCAGTGCACGGCCCGGGTGAACCGACCGATCTGAAGGCCCAGGTCGGCCAGTACCTCATCGGCGTGATGCATCGAGAAAGGAATGATCTTGGTCCCCCGGCAGTGGTGCATGTCGGTCGCCTCGTCCATGAAGGCGATCTGCGCGATGACGTCGGCGCGTCTGGCCGAAGTCATGGGGAGGTCCAGAGCGCCCGCGAGATCGGCGGCGATCCACACTGCTGCCAGTTCGGCGTTGAGAGGGCTGAAGAGCGACGAGTTGTAGCCGTTGAAGTAGAGGCCGGGCACGTCGATCGGCTGGATCTGCCGGTACAGCATGAAGGTGCCGCGCTCGTCGAAGATCCGCTCCTGCACCGCCTCGTCGAGGAAGGGGACGCCCTGGGTGAAACCTGTCGCGCAGACGATCAGGTCGGCCGGTAGGACGGTGCCGTCACTCAGACCGGCTACCGGTCGTCCGTCAGCTGCCCCCAGCCAGGCGATGGTCGTGTCCCGCCGCACTCGGATCGCACCGTCGGCGACCGCTTCGAAGAAGCCCTCTGTGACCAGGCCGATCGCTCCCTTGACGATCTCCTCCATACTTCCCTGGGGAACCAGGCCGTGCCGGGAGAGACGGTGCTGGCGCACCGCAACCCTCCCCAGGGCGTTCAGCAGTCCCCGTCGCAGTCTGTCGCCCGGGCCGTGCAGGAACTTCTCGACGCCTCGCAGCCGGCGATAGCGGAACAGTGCTTCTCCCATCCGGGTCAGCAGCAGCATCTTGAAGTTGAGAAGGCCGGCGATCCGGCGGGGTATCTTCCAGAGCAGTTGGCGGGCGATGACATCGGTGGAACGGGCCACGCGGCTGATGGGCACGGTGACGTCACACGCCGACTTCCCGTAGCCCACGACCAGAGCGTGCCGGTCGCGAGCGGCTTCCTCGTCGTGGAAGTCCGAGCCCGCGATCACCTGTCCGCCGGCGGCTTCGAAGTCCTCGCGCCCCGGGAAGGCGGGGATCGACGGTTCACAGAACACCCCGTTCGCCACCACCACCCGGTCGTAGTGGGCCGTCGTGCCGGGCACGTCTTCGGCCTCTTCACCGGCCGGACAGGTGGTTACCGTCCATCCGGGTCCCGACGGCGCCACCGACACGACGGAGGTTCCCAGCCGAAGGTGCGGAACGAGCCCGAACTCATCGGCGTAGGACTGCACATACTGCTGTACCTGCGCACCTGTGGGCCACTCCGGGTAGTCCTTCGGCATAGGAAAGTCGGAGAACTCGTACTGGGTCTTGGGGCTCTGCGTGGTGACGCCGGGATAACGACGAGAACGGCTCCACACACCGCCGACGTCGGGTGT
>NZ_JBIRGP010000027.1:0-52393 GCF_044328075.1 Streptomyces sp. NPDC017991
GGCGAGGGCCTCCTGCTCCTCGCGGACGCACCGCGCGAGGGCCTCGGGTGAGGTGAAGTCGTTGCCGAAGGCGAGGTGGATGACGCCGTCCGCCTTCTCGGCGCCGCTCCGCAGCGTTCCGAGGTCGGCGAGTCCGCCCCGCAGTACCTCGGCGCCGGCGGCCTCGGCGTGTGCAGCGGAAGCGTCGGAGCGGGCGAGCGCCGTGATCGTGTGGCCCGCGCCGAGGAGTTCGGCGACGACGGCCGAGCCGACCAGTCCGGTTCCGCCCGTGATGAAGACATGCATGGCTGGCTCCTCAATGTGATGCGACAGGTGTCGCATCGACTAGGATGGCCGCATGCCCAGATGGAAGCCGGACGCGCGCCAGCGCCTGATCGTGGCGGCGCTTGAGTTGTTCGCCGAGAAGGGCTACGACGACACGACGGTCGCCCAGATCGCCGAGCGCGCCGGGCTCACGCGGAGCACCTTCCACCGCCACTTCGCCGACAAGCGGGAGATGCTCGCGGCGGGACAGGAGACCCTCAGCCGCCTGCTGGCCGAAGGGATCGCAGCCTTCCCCGCCGACGCGACGCCGATGGCGGCCGTCGCGGCCGGCCTGGAGCGCGCCTCGAACCAGATGACGTCCTTCAACCGTGAGCTCGGGCCGCTGATGCACGCGGCGGTCGAGGCGAACGACGAGCTGAAGCGGCGTGACGCGTCGAAGAGCACCGGTATGGCCGCGGCCATGGCCGACGCGCTGAGGGATCGGGGCGTACCGGAGACCGTGGCGCAGGTGGCCGCGGAACTCGGCGTCCTCGCGTTCAGGACCGGATTCAGCCGATGGACCGACCCCGCGCTGGACGAGAACCCCGGCGAGCTGGCACCTCTCACCCGCGCCGCCCTCGACGAGCTCCACGCGGCGGTCACGCAACTGCGCTGGCGGCGCACCAGACCGGCGCACCAGACCGGCGCGCCACGCCGTTCGCGACCAGGACGGTTTGAGTGGGAGCGTGGCCGGGCTCGAAGATCGCCTCGTTGGCCGGGTCTGCCTGCACACCGTCAGGAAGCCGCGGGTCTCGCGGACGGCGCATACATCAACCCCGGCCCACCGTCCGCCCAGGTGCCGGGCCTGTTGCGGGTGGAGGTGCCGTCAGCGCAGCCGACGCGCCCGCAGTACTACGTCGTCGGTGTGGTGCGCCCCGGCGCCGCCGTCAGGTGCCACCCGCGGCCGCTGCTCGTCCACCTCCACCGTCCAGTCGTCGTCGAGCAGAGCGGCGACCATCGAGGGCCAGATGTAGTCGGCCGGATCGAATCCGCCGTTGTCCGGCTGCTGGGTGTGCATCCCCGCGTGGTGCACGAGCAGCAGCACGCCACCAGGGGCGACGGCGTCGAGCAGCGCCCGCTCGGCCGCGGCGTCAGGGGTGCGCAGCAGGGCCGGGTACTGGGCGGAGACCAGGTCGAAGGAAGCAGGCGGAAGCGCCGCTTCCGCCAGCCCGGCGTGGACCCACCGCACCGTGGTGCCGGCGTCTCGCGCGTGCCCCGCTGCCCGCTCCAGCGCCACGCCCGAGACCTCGAGCGCGGTCACGTCCCAGCTGGCGCGCGCGAGCCAGATGGCATCCGCGCCCTCGCCGCAGCCGACATCGAGCACCCGCCCGGGCTCGAGCCCGGCGACCTCGGCCACGAGTGCACCGTTGGGCCGGCCGCTCCACAACTGTTGCCGGTCGGCATACCGGTTGTCCCACTCCGCCCGCACCGCGGGGTCGCCGACGTATCCGTCGGCAGTCAGGGGGATGTCGGACGCGGACGATCCTGCGATGTTGTCAGTCACGGCCTCACCGTCACCCATCGCGTCCCGACTGCGCCACTTCTGTTGCCGCTCCGGCAAAACGTGTGTCCGCGTCGCTGGTAGGGGTGTTAGCGGACGGTGTGCCGGTGACTTCGTCGCCAGCGTGAGCGGCGCGGTTCAGCACAGGACGCCTCGTTCAGCTTTCGTTCGCCACCGAGCGCGATGGCCGCCGTGCCTTGTTCCGCAACTGTGCGGCCGATGAGCCGACCACGCGGCGGAACGCGGTGCTGAGCGCGCTCTCGGACTGGTAGAACGTGGCCCGTGTGCGCTCGGAGATCGGCAGGGTGCCGCGGGCGAGGGCGTCGCGCGCGAGGCTCATGCGCCATTGGATCAGGTACTCCAACGGCGGGACTCCGACGTGGCTCTTGAAGGCATGAGCGAACGTGGAACGGGACCTGATGAGGCTGATCTCGGCGAGTTCCTTGCGGCTCCAGGAGTGGGCCACGTCCGCGTGCGCGGCAGGCAGGGCGGCGCCGGTGCCGCCCTCGTTCAGTGCGCCCAGGCAGCCGGTGGGCCGGTCCGTCGGCCCGCGTAGGTACGCAGCGTGTGCACGAGCAGGAACTCGTCGGCCTTCTCGACGGTGGTCATGTCTGTGTATCGGACAGGTGCGTTGGGGCTGGTCGGGATCACCGGGACGATTCGGCCCGGTGCGTGGCAGTCTGACTGTTCCATCCAGACGATCTCGTGGTACCGGTGCACCGCTGTGTCATTCCGGTGTATCAGCCAGCAGGACAGGATCGACCCCGAGACCGTGGTCACGCAGGTGGTCGATCACCCGCTCGGCCTCGTCCGGAGACGGTCGATCTTCGAGCCGACCTCCCTGACTTGCTCCACCTGCGGCGTCGGGGACGGACGCAAACCCCTGAACGTCCGGGAACGGACCTGCACCGCCTGCGGTGCCCATGACCGGGGCGTCAACGCTGCGATCAACGTGAAGACGGCCGCCGGACCGGCGATGTCGGCCTGCGGAGCGCCGGTCAGACCGGGAGTGGTCCCGGCGCAGCTCCCGACCGAGCTCCACGCCGCGTAGCGGCACGGCAACGGAACGGGAGGCCAGAATCCTCGGGCTTCAGTCCGAGGCGCACGTCAAGGGGACCCGGCAGGGTCTTGCGGCGGGCCGTACCTCCGTCGTCGGAGGCGTGTCAGGCGGGCGAGCGCCGGGTTGTGGGTGCCCGGTACTCATGGAAGCCCGCTCCGCTCTTGCGCCCCGTCCTGCCCTTGCCGACCAGCCGTGCCAGCAGTGGACACGGCTGGAACCTCTCGTCGCCGGTGTGCTGACGCAGGACGTCCAGTGAGTCGAGCACCGTGTCGAGTCCGATCAGGTCGGCCGTGGCCAGCGGCCCCATACGGTGCCCGAAGCAGCTCTGGAAGATGTCGTCGACCCGCGCGGCGTCCGCGGTGCCCGCCTCGACCACGGTGGCCGCCTCGTTGATGGTCAGCATCAGGATTCGGTTGGACACGAAGCCGGGGGCGTCGGACACCACGATGCCCCGCTTGCCGAGGCTGCCGAGGAGGGACAGGGCGCGGTCCAGCGTGTCCTCGGAGGTCGTAGGCGCGATGATGACCTCGACCGTCTCCTTGAGCGGGGCGGGGTTCATGAAGTGCAGGCCCAGCACCCGGTCGGCGCGGTCGGTGACGGCGGCCAGCCGGCCGATCGGAATGGCGGAGGTGCAGGAGGCGAGGACGGTCCGCGGAGTGCAGAGCGCGTCCAGCTCGCGGAACACCCTCTCCTTCGCGGAGGTGTTCTCCCGGGTGCACTCGACGACGAACGAGGCGTCGGCGAGGTCGCGGAGCTGGTCGCTCCAGCACACGCGGGAGGAGGGCGAGTCCGACGGCGAGGCGTCACCGGTACCGGGATGCAGCAGCCGGTGCAGACGTAGTCCGTCGAGCAACCGCCGGGGCGCGGTTGCCAGGGCGGCCGGATCGGTGTCGACGGTCACCACGGTGTACCCGGCCGCGACCAGGCATTGGGTGACCCCGACTCCCATCACGCCCGCGCCGACCACGCCGACCGGCGGCGCAACCCTGGCTGCGCCGACCTCGTCGGCACAGTCGCCGCCCGTGTGCCTTGCCGCGTCCGTCACTGACTTGTCCTCTCGTCGGCGTCCTCAACCCGGTCGGCCCTCTCCGTTCTGCCGCTCCCGCCGAATTCGCCGGTCCCGTCGGTTCCTTGGGTTCCATAGCTTCCGTGAGTTCCGTCGCTCCCGTGGGTTCCAGCGGTCTGTCGGGCGATATCGCCTGGGCTCGCTCCGCCCGGGGTGCCGACGCCGACGCCGACGCCGGCGCCTGCGGCGGCGGTGACGACGCGGACGTGGCGGGGACCGCGCGGGCGCGGCCGGTCGGGGTCCACGGCCAGCACCATCCGGTCGCCGTGCCGCTCGACGACCTCGAACCCGGCGAACCGCAGGGTCACCAGCATGGCCTGGTTCACCGGAGTGGACACGAACCGCGCCACCGGACGCAGACCCGCCCCTACCGCCCGGTGCACGACGTGGTCCAGCAGTACGGCGCCGACACCGCGTGACAGCACCCGGCACGAGGTCAGCAACAGCAGCAACACGCTGTCGGCTCCGGCCAGTTCCGAGACGGCGAGTCCGATCGTGCCGTAGGAGCCGAACCGGTCCCGCAACCCGGCGACCAGGACCTCGTGGCCGGGCGACGCGCTCAGGTGCCGCAGTTCGGTCATGTCGAAGGTGCGTCCGGTGGTGTTGAGCTGGTGGGTGCGTACGGTCAGTTCGTGGGCGCGCGCCAAGTCCCCCTCGCTCGCGCGCCGGACCGTCATGGTCAGATCGAGGGAGGCGAGGAACTCGCCCCTCGACCCCTCGAACTCCTGCTCGGCCCAGGTGCGGTGGCGCTCCACGCGGTACAGCCGACGGCGCTGCCGCGCCTCGTCCGTGACGAACTCGGGATTGAACTCGGGGCGGTCGGGCAGTTCGTCGAGCTGGTCGGCACGGTAGCAGCGGATGCCGGGGTGCACCGCGGCCACCTCCGCCCGTTCGACGGGGTCGTTGTCCACGAACGCGACGGCGTCCAGCGCGAGCCCGAGCGCGCGGGCGATCCGGTCCACGGCGTCGGACTTGCTGCCCCAGCCGATCTCCACCGCGCTGAACAGCTCGGCGAGGTCGTGGTGGGCCAGGTGAGCCGCGGAGGTCTGCGGATGTCCGCGGCTCGCCACCGCGTGCAGGATGCCCCGTCGGTCGAGGGTCCGCAGCGTCTCGACGGCGACGGCGAACGGCCGGGGCCGGTCGCCCTCCAGCACCACCCCGTCCCAGAGGGTGTCGTCGAGATCCCAGACCAGGCACTTCACCGTGCTCATCGGACCGGGCCGTCCGCCGTCACCCGGTCACCGGCCGTCCGTCCGGCCCGTTCGCGCAGCGCGTGGTCCCCGATGCGCACTTCTGCCACCTGTTCCGCCCCCTCGATCAGCTGGGTGATCCTCGCGTCCCGGAAGAAGCGCTCCACCGGACTGTCGGCGGTGCAGCCCGCGGCGCCCATCAACTGGAGGGCGTCCTGGCTCACTGTCGCGGCGGCCCCGGCCGCCGCGTACTTGGCGATCACGGTGTCCATCAGTGCCTCGGGACCGCCGTGCTGCCGCGATGCGGCGGCCCGTAGGCACAGTTCGCGAGCTGAGGAGGCGGCGACCACGGCACGTCCGAGCCGGGCCCGGACCACCTGGTGGTCGCGGAGGAGGACCGTCCCCTGCCGACGGGCGGCGGTGTGCGCCGAGACGTGGTCCACACAGGCCGCGGCCATGGCCGCGCAGCCCCACGCGACCGTGTAGCGGCCGTGGTCGAGCGCGGTCGCGGTGACATGGGAGAGCCCGAAGCCCGCAGGCGCCAACTGGTTCTCCTGCGGGACGCGTACGGAGTCGAAGCGGACGTGGGACACATGCGCCGCGCGTAGTCCGAGCAGGCCGCGAACCGGCTCCGTGGCGACCCCCGGCCGGTCCGTCTCGACCAGCACGGTGGCCAGGTGTCCGTCGAGCCGGGCGAGCACCAGGAGGACATCGGCGAGCCCGCCGAAGGTCACCCATCGCTTCCGGCCGTCCAGTACGAGAGCGGTGCCCTCGCGCCGGACGGTCGAGACCACGGAGGACAGTTCCGTGCCCGCGCCGTCCTCCGTGGCGGCGAATCCGGCCAGCAGGTCGCCGCCGGCCAGCGCGGGCAGCCAGCGGGACCGCTGCTCCTCGGTGCCCCAGCGCAGCACACTCGCGGCGACCATGCCCTGCACGGTCACCAGGCTGCGCAGCGACGTGCAGACGCCGCCCAGTTCGGCGCAGAGCCTCCCCAGCGCCAGCGGTGACGAGGCGTCTCCGCCGTACCGGGCGGGCAGGTCGCACGCGAGCAGACCGGCGCGGGCCAGGTCCCGGACGATCCCGGCGGGAATCTCCCCGGCGAGGTCCCAGGAGGTGGCGTGCGGCCGGACGGAGTCGGCGAACAGCGCCCCGGCCGTCTCATCCATGCCAGGACCCGCTCTTGTCGTCGGTCCGCTCAGCCATCCGCGGCCTCGCCCCTGTCCGGGGCACCGCTCACGTCCGGGAAACTGCCCGCCCGCGCCGGGCCGGGTGAAGGGGCGGCACGTTTGGCGCGGACGAATTCGACGGTACGGGCGAGAGTGCGGAAATTGTCCAGATCGAGGTCCTCCACCTCGACGACGACCGAGAATTCCCGTTCCACGAAGGTGACCAGTTCCAGGGCGAACAGGGAATTCGCGTTTCCCTGCTCGAAGTAGTCGTCGTGAATATCCAGGTCGACACCGGGCAGGGCCGAGGCCAGGAATGATCGAAGATTGTCGAGCACACTGTCCGTCGGAGGCGGGACCGGATCCGCGATCGGATCTCTGAAAGGATCTCCGACGGTATCCGGATGTCGATCGTCCACTCGGTCTCCTCAGGAAAGATCGGTCACGTCGCGCATCCTGGTCGTTCATATCATCGCGGCATACCGGTGGCCAAGAGCGTCTCCTGAACCCGCGTTGTGCCCGCAGGAGCAGGTGAAAGGCCACGAGCAGACCGGTGCGCGGCACGTCAAGGGGTGCTTTTCGGCGGATGGTCGACAGTGAGGGGATCGGTTTCCGGCCTCCTCGGGGCATTGCGGGCCGATGCGTTGTCGCTTTTCGTGGGCACTGTTAGCATCGCCGGGCTAGTGATCGGTCGGCGAATTCAATCGAGTGCACGGCGCGCCAGAGGCAGGACGCATATTCGTCACCTATTTCGATGACGGTGGGTGAACGGCGTCGGACCGCAGCTCGGCGGTCCTTTCTCAGTCGGACCGGAAGGCGTTGAATGCGCGGACGAGGTGCGGGGGAACTCGTGCTGGGTGACCTCTTCGACGCGCAGGCGACGCGTAGCTTGCACGCGACCGCCGTGCGGCACGAAGCGGCGCACGTCACCTTCGGTGAACTGGCGGACCGCGTCCACCGGCTCACCACGCGCCTCGCCGGGCGCGGCGTCCGCCCGGAGACGCCGGTCGGTCTGTGCGTCGAGCGCGGTGTGGACATGGTGGCCGGCCTGTTCGCGATCGTGCGGGCCGGCGGGGTACTGGTCCCGCTGGACCCGCGCCACCCGGACGAGCGGCTGCGCCTCCTGCTCGACGACTGCTCCGCCCCTCTGGTGCTCACCCGCCGGGACCTTGCGCACCGGCTGACCGCGAGCGGGGCCGACCCGGTGTTCCTGGACGCCGAGGCGCCGAACGACGCCGGTTTCGTACCTGAGGACGCCGCAACACCGCTGCTCCATGCCGGCCCACCCGCCGCCGACGCCCTGGTCACGGACCCCCCTGCCACCGGCGGCCCGACCGTGCCCGGCCCCCTTCCACTGAACGCAGCCTGTCTGACGTACACCTCCGGCTCCTCGGGCACCCCCAAAGGGGTCACCGTCACGCACGTGGGTCTGACCAACCTCTTCCACGACCACCGTGCCCGGGTCGTCGACCCGGCGGTGCGGGACGCCGGGGGCCGGCGGTTGCGCGTGGCGCACACCGCGCCCCTGTCGTTCGACGCCTCCTGGGCGCCACTGCTGTGGCTGCTGGCCGGGCACGAACTGCACATCGTCGATCACGACACCCACGAGGACGCCGCGGCCATGCTCGCGTACGTCGAACACCACCGGATCGACGTCCTGGACGAGACACCCTCCCATCTGCGCCCCCTGGTGGCGTCCGGCCTGCTGGACGAGGGCCGGCACCGGCCCTCGGTCATCACCGTGGGAGGCGAGGCGCTCGACAGCGCGCTGAGTGAGGCGCTCGCCGCCGCGCCCGGCACCCGGTGCTACAACAGCTACGGCCCCACGGAGGCCACCGTCGACGCGCTCGTCCGGCCGGTACGCCCCGGTGAACGGCCGCTGATCGGACGGCCCGTGGCCGGTCTTCGCGCCCGGGTGCTGGACGGCGCCCTTCGGCCCGTCCCCGCCGGAACGCCCGGTGAGCTGTACCTCGCGGGGCCGGGGCTGGCCCGCGGCTACCACGGCCACCCCGGCCGAACCGCGGCCGGTTTCGTCGCCGACCCGCACGGACCCGCCGGGTCCCGGCTGTACCGGACCGGTGACCTGGTCCGCACGCGCGCGGACGGCGAGACGGAGTTCCTCGGGCGGGTCGACGACCAGGTGCAGATCAGGGGAGTACGGGTCGAGCCGCGCGAGAGCGAGGCGGCGCTGATGAGCCACCCGGAGGTGGCCGACGCCGTGGTGGTACCGGGCGTGCGCCGGGACGGCGCGGCCGGACACGCGTTCCTCGCGGGCTACGCGGTGACGGCGCGGACACCGGCGGGGGCGCGGACCGGCCCCGCCGAACTGCGCGCCTTCTTCGACGGCGTCCTGCCTCGCCCGCTGGTACCGGCCGTCCTGATCGTCCTGGACCGCATCCCGCTGCTGCCGAACGGAAAGGTGGACAGGCGCGCGCTGCCACCCGCCGAACCGGACGCGGGCGTCGCCCACGAGTCACCGCGTACCCCCGCCGAGGAACTGGTGGCGGAGGTCTGGCAGCGGGCGCTCGGCGTCGCGCGCGTCGGTGTGCACGACGACTTCCTGGCGCTGGGCGGAGACTCGGTCCTGGCCATGCGGATCGTCTCGGAGCTGCGGCGGCACACCGGGTCCGTGCTGCAGGCCGACAACCTCACCACTGCGGCGCTGTTCGAGCACGGCACCGTCGCCGCCGTGGCCGCCGCGGCAGGCACGGCGGACCGGGCGCACCCCATCGAGGCGCTTCCCCGCGACCGCCCGCTCCCCCTCTCCGCCGCGCAGCAACGCCTCTGGTTCCTCGACCAGTTCCAGCCGGGCGGCACCGAATACGGTACGGCGACGGGTTTCCGGCTGCGCGGCGAGCTGGACACCGAGGCGCTGCGCACGGCGCTGGACGCGCTGGTGGCGCGGCACGAGCCGTTGCGCACCACGTTCGACACGGTGGACGGCCGCGGCGTCCAGATCGTCGGCCCGCCCTTCGCCGTACCCGTCGAACCGGTGGACCTGACCGGGCGGCCGGAGCCGGAGCGGTCCGCCGAGGCCGACCGGGTACTGCACGCGGAGCTGGGCCGCCCCTTCGACCTCCGGCGCGGCCCGCTGCTGCGGGTGCTGCTGGTGCGCTCCGCCGACGACGACCACCTGCTCGTCCTCCACCAGCACCACATCGTGACCGACGGATGGTCGACCGGTGTGCTCACCGGGGACCTGGGCGAGCTGTACTCGGCCGCGGCGCGCGGCGAGCCGCCGCGCCTGGCCCCGCTGCCCGTGCAGTACGCGGACTTCGCGGCGTGGCAGCACGAACGGCTGGCCGGCCCCGCCCTGGACGGCGCTCTCGCGTACTGGCGGCGGCAGCTCGCCGGGATGAGCCCGGCAGAGCTGCCGACCGACCGCCCGCGGACCGCCGTACGCACCTTTTCGGGCGCGCTGCACCGCTTCACCGTCCCGGCTTCGCTGACCGCGCGGCTGACCGAGGTGGGGCGTGCGTGCGGGGCGACGCCGTTCATGGTCCTCGCCGCCGCCGTGCAGGTGCTGCTCGCCCGCTACGGCGGACAGCGCGACGTGGCGCTGGGCACGGCCACCTCCGGCCGTGACCTGGCCGAACTGGAAGGGCTGGCCGGGTTCTTCGTCAACACCGTCGTGCTCCGCTCGCAGGTCGACGGCGCGCTGGCCTTCACGGAGTTCCTCGGCCGGGTGCGGGCGACGGTCCTGGAGGCGTTCGCCCACGACGCGCTCCCGTACGACCGGCTGGTGGACGCGGTACGCCCCGAGCGGGACGCCAGCCGTTCCCCGCTGTTCCAGCTCGCCCTGGTGCTGCAGAACGCCCCTCGGCAGCCGCTGCGGATGGCGGGCCTGCACGCCGAGGAGACTCCGCTGCCCAGCACGTCCGCACTGTTCGACGTCACCCTGGAACTGGAGCCCAGGGACGGGGCGCTGGCCGGGACGATCGAGTACAACACCGACCTCTTCGCACCGGACACGGCCGCCCGGCTGGCCGGTCACCTGCTCGTCCTGCTGGAGGGGATCGCCGCGCAACCGCGATGCCGGCTGTCCCGGCTGCCGATGCTGACCGCGGCAGAGCTGTCCCGGCTGTCACAGTGGAGCTGGGCCGGGGAGACCGGCCCGGCCGGACGCACCGTCTGCGACCTCGTCGCCGAACAGGCGCGGCGGCGGCCCGGGGCGACAGCCGTGACGGCCGGGGAGGAGACGCTGACCTACGCCAGGCTGCTGAGCCGTGCCGACGAGGTGGCGGCCCGGCTGACCGCACGCGGCATCGGACCGGGCGCCGTGGTCGGGGTCTGCCTGGAGCGCGGCGTCACCCTGGTCGTGGCGCTGCTGGGCATCCTGCGGGCGGGCGCGGCGTATCTGCCGCTGGACCCGCGGTACCCGGCCGGGCGGCTGGCGTTCATGCTCACCGACTCGGCGGTCGACCTGGTGCTCACCGAGGAGCGGCTGCGGGACGCACTGCCCGCGGGAGCCGCACACCTGGCGTACGTGGACGACGTGCCGGGGCAGGCCCCCGTGAACGGCACGGACCGCACCGCCCGCACGGATCCGCGGGGGTCGACCGCCGCGGGACCGCGCGACCTCGTGTACGTCATGTACACCTCCGGGTCCACCGGAGGGCCCAAGGGCGTGCTGGTCGAGCACCGTTCGGTGGTACGGCTGTGCCGGGCGCGGGAGATACGCCCCGGCCCGCGGGACGTTCTGGCGCTGACCTCCTCGGTGTCCTTCGACGCCGCCACGTACGAGATCTGGGGCGCGCTCACCAACGGGGCCCGGCTGGCGATCGCCCCGCCGGGCGTGCTGTCCGTGCACGAGCTGGGCCGGTTCCTCGCCGCCGAGGGAGTGACGTCGCTCTGGCTGACCGCTGGCCTGTTCGAGGAGGTGGTCGACACCGACCCGGGCGTCCTCGGCGGACTGCGGCGGCTGATCGCCGGGGGCGACGTGCTTTCTTCCGCCCACTGCGACCGGGCGCTGCGGGCGGTGCCGGGCCTGGAACTGGTGAACGGCTACGGACCGACCGAGGGCACCACCTTCACCACCTGTCACCGCTTCGACGCCCGGCAGCCGGTCACCTCCGCACCCATCGGGCGGCCGATCGACGGAACGCGATGCCATGTCGTGGACGGCGCACTGCGCCCTGTCCCGGTCGGCGTGCCCGGCGAACTGCTCATCGGGGGCGAGGGCCTGAGCCGTGGATACCTCGGCCGGCCGGGGCTGACCGCCGCACGATTCGTCGCCGACCCGTTCTCCGGCCGTGGCGGCGAGCGGCTGTACCGCACCGGGGACCTGGTGCGGTGGCGGTCCACCGGCGAGCTGGAGTTCCTGGGCCGGTCGGACGACCAGGTGAAGATCAGGGGGTTCCGGGTCGAGGTCGCCGAGGTGGAAGAGGCCCTGACCCGCCATCCGGACGTGGGCGAGGCCACTGTCGTGGCACGCACCGACGTAGGCCACCGACGTCTGGTGGCCTACGTGACGGCGCGGCACACACCGGCGCCGACACCGGCAGCGCTGCGCACCCACCTGGAAGGGGTGCTGCCCGGATACCTGGTGCCCACCGGCTATGTGGTGCTGGACCGCATGCCGCTGACCGCGCACGGGAAGGTCGACCGCCGGGCGCTGCCGCCTCCCCGGCCCCCCGAACGGGGTCACGTCGCACCGCGCACCCCGGCCGAGCGGACGCTGAGCCAGGTGTGGGCCGACGTGCTCGGGGTCGCCCGGATCGGAGTCGAGGACAACTTCTTCGACCTCGGCGGGGACTCCATCCTCTCCATCCAGGTGGTGGCCAGGGCGCGCGCGGCGGGCCTGCGGCTGACGTCGAAGGACATCTTCCTGCGGCAGACCGTGGCCCGGCTCGCCACCGCCGCGACCGCTGGAACAAGCCCTGCGCCCGGCACGGCGGCGCCGGCGGGGCCCGTACCGCTGACCCCGGTCCAGCGATGGTTCCTCGACGGAGCCGCGGAGACCCCCGGACACTTCAACCAGTGGCTGATGGCCGAACTGGTTCCCGGGGTCCGGGCGGAAGCACTGCGTGCCGCCGTCACGGCGGTGTCGCAACGGCACGATGCCTGGCGGCTGCGTTTCGAGAAGGCGGCCGACGGCTGGCGCCAGCACACGGCGACGGACGGCGAAGGCCTCGCGTTCCGGCACATCGACCTGTCCGACCTGGACACGCCCGCCCAGGAGACCGCCATCGCGACGGCCGTGGCGCAGACGCAGAACGCGGTGTGCACGGACACCGGCCCGCCGGCCCACGTCGTGCTGTTCACCCTGGGGCCGGGGCGCGCGTCCCGGCTCCTCCTCACCGCTCACCACCTCGTGGTGGACGGAGTGTCGTGGCGCGTCCTGCTGACCGAACTGGACGGCGCGTACCGGCAGGCCGCGGCCGGCGCACCCGTCGATCTCGGCCCCCGCACCACGTCGTTCCAGGAATGGGCGCGCCGGCTGAGCGACCACACGGCAGCCGGCGGCTTCGACGAGGAGACCCCTCACTGGACCGACGTGACCCGGTCCGTCCGGGCGGAGCTGCCCACGGACCTGGCCGGCCGCAACACCCTGGCCGCCGAGCGGACGATGACCGTGACGCTGGACCGCGCGCACACCGAGGCGCTGCTGCGCACCGTCCCCGGCACCTACCGCACCCAGGTCAACGACGTCCTGCTGAGCGCACTGGCCGTCGTGACGGCCCGGTGGACCGGGCGGCCCGAGGTGGCTCTCACCCTGGAGGGGCACGGCCGGGAAGAAGTGCTCCCCGGGGCGGACACCGACCTGTCCGGCACGGTCGGCTGGTTCACCTCCCTGTTCCCCGTCGTCCTGTGCGTGCCGGGCGCGGCCGGCTGGGGCGAGGTGATCAAGTCGGTGAAGGAGCAGCTGCGCGCCGTGCCGAACAGGGGCGTCGGGTACGGCGCGCTGCGCCGGCTCGGCCCCGCGGACACCCGTCGCGCCCTGGCCGGGGCCGAGCCGCCGCTGAGTTTCAACTACCTCGGCCGGTTCGACACCGAGACCGCACCGGGTGGGCTCTTCCACCGCCCGCCCGGCCCCATCGACCTCTACCGGGACGCTTCGGAAGGCGACCGCGAGCGGCTGCTCGACGTCACCGCCGCGGTCACCGACGGCGTACTGGAGTTCACCTGGCACTACTGCGCCGACCTGCATCGGGAGGCTACGGTCCGCGCCCTGGCGGACGGTGTGCTGACCGCCCTGGAGGAGATCGTCGCGCACTGCGCGCGACCGGGTTCCGGCGGCGCGACCCCGTCCGACTTCCCGCTCGCCGGTCTCGACCAGGCGGAGGTGGACCGGCTGGTGGGCGACGGCACCTCGGTCCTGGACGTGTATCCGCTGACCTCCATGCAGAGCGGAATGCTGTTCCACAGTCTGTCCGAGCCGGGCGTCTACCTCGAACAGGTGCATCTCGTCCTCGACGCGGTCGCCGACCCGGTCGCCCTGGCCCGAGCCTGGCAGCGGACCGTCGACCGGACGCCGGAACTGCGGACCGCCGTCGTCTGGACGGACGAGGGGACGCCTCTCCAGGCGGTCCACCGGCAGGCCGACCTCCCGGTCACCCACCACGACTGGAGGGCACTGCCGCCGGCCGAGGAGAGCGACCGGCTGCGCGAGCTGCTGGCGGCCGACCGCACGACGGCCCTCGACCTGGCCGCGCCGCCGGCGGCGCGGCTCATCCTGGTCCGGCTCCCGCAGGACCGGGTACGGCTCGTCTGGACCTTCCACCATCTGCTGCTGGACGGATGGAGCGTCTCCCAGGTCCTGGCCGATGTCCTCACACGCCACGCGTCGCCCGGCACCGAGCTGCCGCCCCGGCCGCCGTTCCGCGACCATGTGCGATGGCTGGCCGGGCAGGACTTCGGCCGCGCGGCCGCCCACTGGCGTGCGGTCCTGGGCGGTCTGCGCTCGCCCACCGCACTGCCCTTCGACCGGCCGCCGGCCCGTGCGCACTCGGGCCGGGCGACCGCGGCCGTGGACGTCCGCCTGTCGGCCGCCGGCTCCACCGCGCTCCACGCCTTCGCCCGGCGGCAGCGGCTGACGACGGGCACGGTCGTCCAGGGGATGTGGGCGGTGCTGCTCTCCCAGTACGGGGGCGGCGACGACGTGTGCTTCGGAGTGACGGTGTCCGGGCGCCCGCCGGACGTCCCCGGGATCGAGTCCATGGTCGGGATGTTCATCAACACCGTGCCGGTCCGGGTGGCGTTCGACCCGGCGGCCGAACTGGTGCCGTGGTTACGGGCGCTGCAGGACGGCCGGATCGAGGCGCAGCCCCACGACCACGTGCCCCTGACCGGGTTGCGATCGTTCGGCGAGGTGCCCGCCGACGTGAACCTCTTCGACAGCATCGTGGTGTTCGAGAACTACCCGATCGCTCCCGCCCTCGCCGCGCACGGTGTCACGGCGGCCGGGCTGGACGCGGTCGAGGTGACCAACTACCCGCTCAACGCCGTGGTCTTCGCCGACGACGAGCTGTCTCTACGGCTGACGTACGACCCGGCGCTCTTCGACGAGGCCACGCCCCGTGGGATGGCCCGTCACCTCGTCGCGCTGCTGGCCGACGTCGGGGCCGACCCGTGGCGTCCACTGGGGTCGCTGCCGCGTCCGGACGGCACCAGGGGACATTCGCCGGCCGGCCCCGCCGTTCCCGTACGCCGCCCGGGGCCGGTCCCGTACGCCGCACCGCGCACCCGCACCGAGCACGGCCTCGTCCGGATCTGGGCGCAGGTGCTGCGGCTGGAACGGGTCGGTGTCCACGACGACTTCTTCGTGCTGGGCGGCGACTCGATCCTCTGCGTGCAGATCACCTCACGCATCCGGGCAGCTCTCGGCGTCGAGGTTTCGCCCCGCACCCTGTTCGACCACCCGACCGTCGCCCGGCTCGCGCAGGGGCTGCCCGCCCCCGACGGCCGGCGGCCGGTGCGGGGTGATGCGGTGGCCCTCGCACCGGGCGTGTCCGGAGCCGGGCCGGCCGGTCACCGCCGGACCGCCGGGGACGGCACGGCCACCCCCGCGCCGCGAGCGCCCGGGGCAGGGGAGCGGGCAACCGGGACGCCGTTGTCCTTCGGCCAGCGGCGGCTGTGGTTCCTGCACTGCCTCGCACCGCACGGCGCCGACTACAACTCCGCGCTGTCGCTGCGCCTGCGCGGTCCGCTCGACTCGGGGGCGCTGGCCGCGGCGCTGACGACGATCACCCAGCGGCACGAGATCCTGCGGACCGTCTTCACCGACTCCGGCACCGGGGCCGTGCTCGCGCACCGGCCGTCGGCGCCCCGGCTGACGGACCTCTCCGCCTTCCCGGAAGCGGAACGGGGCGCGGAACTCGACCGTGTCCTGCGCGCAGAGACCGTCCGCCCGTTCGATCTCCGCCGCGGTCCCGTGCTGCGGGCCGCATTGCTGCGCCTGGCGCACGACGACCATGTCCTGCACCTGGGGATGCACCACATCGTCAGCGACGGCTGGTCGATGGGTGTGCTCACCGAGGAGCTGGGCGCCTGCTACTCCGCGGCCGTGCGGGGGAGCGATCTCCGGCTGCCGCCGCTGCCCGCGCAGTACGCCGACTTCGCCGACTGGCAGCGCCGCCGCCGCTCCACCCCCGCGGCCGACGCTCGCCTCGCGTACTGGCGCCGTACGCTGGCCGGTGTACAGACGCTGGACCTGCCCACCGACCGGCCGCGCCCGGCCGTGCGGACCGCGACCGGCCGACACCGGCGCTTCGAGATCCCGGCCGCACTCACCGGGCGGCTGCGCGCACTCGGCGCCCGGCACGACACGACCCTGTTCACCGTGCTGGTCGCCGCCCTCCAGGTGGTGCTCGCCCGGCACTGCGCCCAGGACGACATCGCCATCGGCACGGCCGTCGCCGGGCGCGACCGGCCGGAGTTCGAGCGCCTCGTCGGCTTCTTCGTGAACACGGTCGTGCTCCGTGGCCGGGTGGACGAGACGCGTTCCTTCGCCGGACTCCTCGGCGAGACGCGCGCGATGGTAATGGCGGCGTTCGAGCACGCCGAGACCCCCTTCGAGCAGGTCGTCGAGGCGCTCGGCGTGGAACGGGACACCGGCCGCACCCCGCTGGTCCAGGTGATGGCCGTCCTGCAGAACACCCCGCGGGTGGCGCCCGCGCTGGCCGGTCTGCGGGTGTCCGAAGTGGAGACGGACACCCCGGCCGCCCCGTTCGACCTCACCTTCGACTTCCGGGAGCTGTCCGGCGCGCTCGTGGGCGACCTCTGCTACAACGCCGACCTGTTCGCCGCGGCCACCGCCGACCGGCTCGCCCGCCATCTGCTCGCGCTGCTCGAAGCGGCCGCGAACGCCCCAGACACGCCGCTGTGCCGGTTCTCCGTGCTCGACGCGCAGGAGCGCCGCGAGACCGACGCGGTCAGCACCGGCGCCCCGGCCCGGCCCGCCGGTGCCTCGGTCGCCGAACTGTTCGACACCATGGTCCGCCGCCACCCACGGGCACCCGCCGTCCGGGGAGGCGGACAGGTGGTGACGTACCAGGAGCTGAACCGCAGGGCGGAGCGGCTCGCGGCCCGGCTGGCGGCCCTCGGCGTCCGCCGGGGCGACCGGGTCTGCGTCGTCCTGCCGCCGGGCGTGCGGGCCGTCACCGTCTTCGTCGCGCTGGCGAGGACGGGCGCCGCGTACGTCGCCGTGGAGCCCGACGTGCCACCGCACAGGCTGCGGGCGATCGTGGACGGCTGCGGAGCCACGGTGGTGCTGACCCGCGACACCGTCCTGCCCGCAGGGCCGGCGGCGTCCCGGCCGCGACCGGGCCCCGAGGATCCGCTGGCATGCGTGTACACCTCCGGTTCCACCGGACATCCCAAGGGCGTGGTCATCACCCACGGGGCGATGGTGAACCTGCTGTCCTGGACCGGCGCAGGCGCAGGCGCAGGCGCAGGCACCGACACCGGTATCCGCCTCGGCGCGGGCGACCGGTGTGGCCAGGTCGCCGACCTCTCCTTCGACGCGTCCGTGTGGGAGGTCTGGTCGGCGCTCTGCCGGGGTGCCTGCCTCTGCGTCGCCGAGCCGCACCTGCGGCGCGACCCTCGGGCGCTGGGCCGGTGGGTCGCCGCCGAGGAACTGACCGCCTGCTTCTTCCCGACCGCTGTCGGGGAGCGCCTGTTCGCCGAGCGGGCGCTGGACGGCGCGGACCGGCTGCGCCACGTCCTGCTCGGCGGCGAGCGGCTCACCCGGCTGCCCGCCGGCCCGGTGCCGTACAGGGTGCTCAACGGGTACGGACCGAGCGAGACGACCGTCTTCGCCACCTGCTACGACGCCACCGACTGGCCGGCCGAGGAGCGTGAGGGGTGGACGCCGCCGCCGATCGGCCGGCCGCTGCCGGGCGTGCGGGCGTACGTCCTGGACCGCTGTCTGCGCATGGTCCCGCACGGTGTCACCGGTGAGCTGTACCTCGGCGGGCACGGCGTCGCACAGGGCTACCTCGGCGCGCCCGCGACGACCGCGGACCGGTTCGTCGCCGACCCCTTCGCGCCCACACCCGGTGCGCGGATGTACCGCACCGGCGACCTGGCCCGGCGCACGGCCGAAGGACTTCTGGAGTTCCGCGGCCGCACCGACCGCCAGATCAAGGTGGCGGGCGTACGGGTGGAACTCGACGGCGTCGAGCAGCTGCTGGCCCGGCACGAGAGCGTCGCGGAGGCGGTCGTGACCGCCTGCGACGACGCGGCCGGCCGCCCCGGGCTGCGGGCCCATGTGACGGCGGCACCCTCCGGGACGGACCCCGGCGAGCTGCGCGACTGGCTGCTCCGGCACCTCCCGGCGGCCGCGGTGCCCGCCCCGATCACCGTCCTGCGGGCACTGCCCCGCACCGCCACGGGCAAGACCGACCGCCGCGCCCTGGCCGCGCGCCCGGACCCGGCACCGGAGCCGGTCGCGCGCCGGGCGCCGCGTACGGAGACGGAACGCGCGGTCGAACGGCACTGGGCGGGCCTCCTCGGACGGCGCGCCTTCGACGTACGGGAGAAGTTCTTCGACGCCGGGGGATCCTCCCTCGCCCTGCTGGACCTCAGGTCACGGATGGAGGACCTGTGCGGGCGGGAACTGCCGGTGGCCCTGCTCTTCGAGCACCCGACCATCGAGGCGATGGCGCGCCTGGTGGACGAACGGCGGGGACCCCGGACGCCCACCGGGACCCGCCACGACCTGTGAGACGACTGTCCGCGCGAATGACCGGGGGTTGGGTGTGCAGGACCACGAGGTGGCGGTCATCGGAGCCGCCGGCATGTTTCCCGGCGCCGCGGACCTGACGGACTTTCACGAACGCCTGCGGACCGGCTACGACGGCATCGGACGGCCCGGCGCGGACCGGGTGCGCCATACCGGCGGTGTCTCCGGCGCGGCGTACCTGACCATGGGCTACCTGGACCGGGTCGACCTCTTCGACCACGCGTTCTTCGGCATCTCCCGGCGTGAGGCCGAGCTGATGGACCCGCACCAGCGGCTCGCCCTGCAGCTGGCGCACCGGGCCGTGGAACACGCCGGCTACGCCCCGGGTCGGCTGCGGGGATCCCGCACCGCCGTGGTCCTGGCCGAGGTCGATCCGACGTACGAGAGCCTGGTGCCCAAGGACGATCCCCAGCACATCCTCGGCACGCTGCCCGCGGCCCTTTCCGCCCGGGTGTCGTATCTGCTCGACCTCGCCGGGCCTTCACTGGTCGTGGACACCGCGTGCAGCAGCGCGCTCGCCGCGGTTGCGCAGGCCGTACGCATGCTGCGCTGCGGGGACGCCGACCTCGCGCTCGCCGGGGGCCTCAGCGTCCAGACGGCGCTCACGCCTGCGCAGGACCGCGAGACGCTGCGCGGTGTGGAGTCCCCGACCGGGACCTGCCGACCGTTCGACGCGCGTGCCGACGGCACCGTGGGCGGCGAGGGCGGCGGCATCGTGCTGCTGAAGCCGCTGTCCAGGGCGCTCGCCGACCACGACACGATCCTGGGGGTGCTGAAGGGCATCGCGGTCAACCACAACGGCTACCGGGCGGCCAGCATGGGCGCGCCCAGCCAGGCCGCACAGGCCGAGGTGATCACGGCGGCGTGGCGTGACGCGGGTGTCGAGGCACAATCCGTGGGCTACGTGGAGTGCCACGGGTCGGCCACGCCGCTCGGTGACGTCGTGGAGGTCGAGGCGCTGCGGCAGGCGTTCGGCGACGCGGGGGTGCACACCCCGGCGTGCGTGATCGGCTCGGTGAAGGGCGACATCGGACATCTGGGCAACGCGGCGGGCATCGTCGGCCTCCTCAAGGCGCTGGGCAGCGTCCGGCACGGCGTGCGCTACCCCTCCGCACACTTCGACGAGGCCAATCCGCTGATCGACTTCCGGGGGCCGGTGCGCGTCGACCCGGCCGGCGGGGCATGGCCCGCCGGTCCGACTCCTCGACGGGCCGGGGTCAGCTCCTTCGGACTGACCGGCACCAACGTCCACGCCGTGCTGGAGCAGCCGCCCGAACAGCCCGTGGAACCGGCCCCTGACGACCCCCCGGCGGCCGACGCCGAGCTGGTCACCGTCTCGGCGAAGTCGGCATCCGCCCTCGCCCGTCAGCTCCGGCACCTGGCGGACTTCGCCGAGACCACCGGACACTCCCTGCGCGCCGTGGCGCACACTCTGAACAGGGGCCGGGACGACCACCCCTTCCGGCTGGCGTGGACCGCGACGGACATGGGGGAACTCGCCCACGCCCTGCGGTCCGCCACCCTGCCGGACGACATGCAAGCGGTACCGGAACGCCGGGTGGTCCTGCTGTTCTCCGCCGACGCCGTCATCGACGAGGGAGCCTGGGCACGGCTCGCCGCCGAGGAGCCCGCGCTGCACAGGGCGCAGGACGGCCCGGACGCCGAGAAGACCGGCCCGCGGGGCCTGCTGCTCCTGCGCCAACTCGCCCTGCACCGGCTGCTCGCATCCTGGGGCGTGAGCGACCCCCACTTCGTCGGCTCCGGCGCCGGCACGCTCGCCGTGCGCGCCGCCCAGGGCGAGCTGTCCGCCCGCGACGCCGCTCTCGCGGCAGCCGCGGCCCCACCGCCCGACCTCGTCGACCCGGCCCGGCTGCGCCAGGTGGTACAGGGCTTCCGGCGCGACGGCGCCGTCCTCGTCGAGATGGCCGCCGACGGTGTGCTCACCCGTGAGATCCGCCGCGTCGCGCCCGACCTGCCGATGGTCACCCTCCTCGACGGCCGGGGCCGCCGCGGACTTCTCGACCGCCTCGGCCACCTCTACACCGCCGGCGCCACGCTCGACTGGGAGCACCACTACACCGCTACGGGCACCGACCCGCACGCCCGGCCCGTCGCACGCGTCGAAGCACCCACCTACCCCTTCGAACCGGTGCGCTGCTGGGTGCGGCGCCCCCCGGCGCCGCAGCCCCTCCCGGGCACCCCCGCGGACGCGGCGCCGCCCACCGGGCCGCCTCTCGCGGGCGCCCCCGCCGAGCCGGTCGTCGTCGCCGTGTGGGAGGAGGTGCTGGGGGCCGCCGATGTGCGCCCCGACTCCGACTACTTCGCCCTGGGCGGCACATCGATCGCCGGGATCAGCGTGCTGCGGCGGCTGGAACGCGACCTCGGCGTGGGGCTGACCTTCGCTGACCTCTACGCGCACCGCACGGCCGCCAAACTCGCCCGACGCGTCGAGGAACTGCGCTCCCGCGGCGACGCCCCGCGCACCGACAGGTCCATCACCCCCGTCCCGCGCGGCGGCCGGCTCCCGCTCTCCTTCGGCCAGGAACAACTCTGGTACCTGGACCGGCTCCACCCCGCGAGCCCGCTCTACAACATCCCGGCCGACCTGCGGCTGCGCGGCCCCCTGGACGTCGCCGCACTGCGCGGCGCGTTGCGCGACCTCGGCGACCGCCACGAGATCCTGCGCATCTGCGTGCGCGACGACGACGGCGAACCGTACGTCCACGTGCTGCCCCAGGGCCCGGACCTGCCACTGACCGACCTCGGCACTCTGCCCCCGGCCCGCCGCGAGGAAGAGGCCCGCAGCCTCGCCGAGACCGAGGCCCTGCGCCCCTTCGACCTGGCCGCAGGACCGCTGCTGCGGACCACACTGCTGCGCCTGGCCGACGACGACCACGTGCTGCTGTACACGTACCACCACATCGTCTTCGACGGCTGGTCCCCGGCGGTGTTCTTCCGTGACCTCTTCGAGCTGTACCGGGCCCGGCGCACCGGGCGCCCGGCAGACCTGCCCGCGCTGCCCGTGCAGTACGCCGACTACGCGGCCTGGCAGCGCTCCTGGCTGACCGGGCCCCGGCTGGAGGCCTCACTCGGCTTCTGGCGGGAGCAGCTCGCCGGGCTGCGCACGGTCCCGCTCCCGCTGGACCGGCCGCGCCCCGCCGCCCAGGACTTCAGAGGCGACCTGGTGGAATTCACCGTCGACGCCGAACTGGCCACCGCCGTACGGGAGTACAGCCGCGCCCAGGGCGTCACCACGTTCGTCACCATGCTGGCCCTCGTGGACGTCCTGCTCCACCACTGGACGGGCACCGACGACATCGTCGTCGGTGTCGGCACGTCGGGGCGGGTCAACCCCGCAACACACGAACTGATCGGTTACTTCAACAACCTGCCGCCGTTCCGTACGAGGGTCGGCGGCGACCTCACGTTCACCGACGTGGTGCGCCGGTGCGCGGACACCGTCGCCGGGGTCCTCGACCACGAGGACCTGCCGTTCGAGAAGATCGTGTCCGAGGTGTGCCGGACCCGCGAACCCGGCCGCCATCCGCTCTACGACGTCGCCTACACGTTCCAGAACGCCCCCGCCCCGGCCCAGGTCCCCGTCGGTCTGGAGATCACCCGCCTGCTCGACAGGGAGATCGCGGGCATCGCCCCCGGCACCGCCAAATTCGACCTCACCTTCGGCGTCACCGACCAGGACGACGGCCCGATGCACGCCTACGTGGAGTACGCGCTCGCGCTGTTCGACCGCGAGACCGTACGCGGGCTCACCGCCTGGCTGCCCGCCCTGCTGCGCGCAGCACTGGAGGACCCCGGGCGGCGGGTGGCCGACCTGCCGTCGGCGCCTTCGACCGCCCCTGACCCGCGGCCCTCCGTCCTCTCCGGCGCCCCGTCCGCCGCCCACGACGGCCCGCTCGTGCACGAGGAGGTGGCCGCCCGCGCCGCGGAACGTCCCGGCCGTCCGGCGGTCGTCGTCCACGGGCGCGCGTACACCTACGGGGAGATCGACGCGATGGCCGACCGGCTGGCCCGCCGCCTCGTCGCGGCCGGCGTGGAGGCGCGGAGTACGGTGCCGGTCGTCGCCGAGCGGGGTGTCGACCTGGTGGTGGGCTGGCTCGCCGTGGCCAGGGCGGGGGCCGCGTTCGTCCTCGTGGACCCCGGCTGGCCGCGGCAGCGGATCGAGGACGTGCTCACCGACCTGGAGACCGCCGGCCCCGGCGGTGTTCCGACGGTCCTCGGCGACCTGGAGGGGCGGCCGTGTACGCCGATCGACACGACGGAACCAGCTCCGGGCGACGAGGACGAGGACGAGGACGAGGACGAGGACGGGGACAGGAACGGGGACAGGGACGGGGACAGGGACGAGGGCGAGACTGGGGACGAAGGTGAGGTGGAGGCTGAGGCCGAGTACCTGCCGCGCAGGTCCGACCCGCGCGACCTCGCCTACCTCGCCTACACCTCGGGCTCCACCGGCCGACCGCACGGCTGCGAGATCGAGCACCGGAACCTGACCGCCCTGGTGCGCTGGTACCGAAACGAGCTGCGACTGACCCCCGACGACCAGGTGCTGCAGACCGCGGCGCCGGGTTTCGACATCACGGTGCTGGAGGTGTGGGCGACGCTGTGCATCGGCGCCACGCTGCACTTCGCGCCGAGCGCACCGGAGGAACCCGGCGCGTTCCTGCGCAGGCTCGCCGACCACCGGATCACGGCAGCCTTCCTGCCCACCCAGCTCGCCGAGATCGTGCTGAGCGAGGGGGAGTGGCCGCCCGACCTGCGCCTGCGGGTGGTGACCACAGGCGGCGACCGACTGCGCGTGTTCCCGCCGGCCGGCTGCCCGTTCCGGCTGGTCAACATGTACGGGCCCACCGAGTGCACGGTCGTCTCCACCGCCGGCGAGATCGGCCCGGCCGTCGGCGAGGGCGGGCCGCCCTCCATCGGCGGACCGGTCACCGCGACCTCCGTCAGCCTGCTGGACGCGTCGGGGCGACCCGTCCCGGCCGGGGAGATCGGGGAGATCACCGTCGGGGGAGCAGCGGTCGGCCGCGGCTACCGCGGACTGCCGGGACTCACCGCCGCCCGGTTCGTCGCCGACCCGCACTCCACCGAGCCGGGCGCGCGCCGGTACCGGACCGCTGACCTGGGGCGGCTGCGCCCGGACGGCACCGTGGAGTTCACCGGACGGCTCGACGACCAGGTGGAGGTCGGCGGTCGGCGGGTCGAGCCCGCCGAGGCGGAGCGGGTACTGCTCGCCCACCCGGGGGTACGCGAGGCCGCGGTGGTGGACGTGACGGCGCCGAGCGGTTCCACCCGGCTGATCGCCCACGTGGCTTCCGGTGAGCCCGCCCCCGCCGGGGAGGAACTGCTCGACCGGATCGCACGGGCGCTGCCCGCCTTCATGGTGCCGACCGCGGTCGTGTCGCACGAGCGCCTGCCACGGACCGCGACCGGCAAGCTCGACCGCAGGAGTCTGAGGGAGATGACCATGCCGCCCACCGCACCGAGAACGCCCACCGCACCACCGACACCCATCACGCCGGTGCCCGCCGCACCCGGCGTCGCCACGTCGTCGACGACCGGCGGCCCGCAGGACTGGGCCACGGACGTCGTCGTACGGATTGTCGCCGAACTGCTGGTGGTGGACGGAGTCCGGGCCGACGACAACTTCTTCGAGCTGGGCGGCGACTCCGTCCTCGGCGTGCGGGTCGCCGCCCGCGCAGCCAAGGCGGGGGTGCACTTCACCCCCCAGCAGATGCTGCAGCACCACAGCCTGCGGGAACTGGCGGCGGCCGCGACCGTGGACATGCCCGAACCGCCGCCCCGGGCCGCCGGACCGGCCGCCCCCGCACCCGCCGAGCGGCCGGCGGGCCCTCCGCACCTGACCCCCATCATGCGCGGCTTCCTCGAACGGATGCCCCCTGGCGCACCGGACTTCCTGGAGGTCCACCCGCTGGAGACCACGACCCGGATCAGCGGCGACATCATGCGCACAGCCGTCGAACACCTCATCGCCCGGCACGAGACACTGCGCTACCGCTTCCGCCGCAACAGCCTGGGCTGGCGGATCGAGTGCACCGAGCCGGGCGCCCGCGACGTCTTCGACGTACAGGTGCTGCCCGCCCTCGACGAGGACGAGGAGCGGGCTCACCTGGCACGGGACCTGGAGCAGTTGCGGTCGGAGATCGACCTTGAACGCGGCCCGGTGCTGCGGGTGCGCCACTACGACCGCGGCCACGGCCGGGGCGGCCGGCTCGTCCTGGTCATCCACCACTTCGTCTTCGACAACGTCGCCACCGTCGTCCTCATCGACGACCTGGACGCGGCGCTCACCGAGCTGCTCGCCGGACGGCCGCTGCCCCCGCCGGGGCCGTCGCGGACCTGGCGCCAGTGGTCGCAGCACCTCCAGGACATGGCGGACTGCGACGAACTGGCCGGGGAACTGGCCTACTGGACCAGTACGCTGCGCTCCGGCGCCGCCCTCCTCACCGACCCGCCGCCGCCCCGCCTCGGCCCCGGCGGCGTCGCCCGCCGGCGCCTCACCGTGGACCAGGTGGCCCCTGTGCTCAAGGGCGGCCCGGGTACGGAGGCGGCGGCGATGTGCGCCTTCGCCTGCGCGCTGGCCCGCTGGTCCGGCACCACCGGCGCGTACGTGATGACGGAAGGCGCGGCGACCCCGAACGTCTACCGGCCCGCCGGCCGCTCCCCGGCGATCGGCTGGTTCACCAGCGTGCATCCGCTGATGCTGCCGGTCGACCCCGCGGCGAGCGTCCGGGACAACCTGCCGGCGGTCACCGACCGCGTCCGGTCCGTCCCCAACGACGGTGTCGGCTACGGCCTGCTGCGCCACCTGACCCCCGCCGCACCGGCGCTCGCCCCGCTGCGGGCACTGCCCGAGCCCGAGGCGCTGGTCATCCACGGCACCCACGACGGATCAGGTTTCGACACGGGCGTGACGCTACTGCGCAGCCGCCTCGACGGTTTCGCGCCGGCCCCGAAGCGGATGCCCGAGGCGTTCCCCCTGGTACTGACCACCACGGTCACCCAGGGAGAACTGCAACTGATCATCCTGTACGACGGTCGATGCACCGAGCAGGAGGCCGAGGCGCTCGCCGACGAAGGTGCCCGCGCCTTCGCGGAACTGGCCGAGTGAGCGATGCCGTCCTTCGCGCTGCGTGCCGCGTCCTGGTACCTGCCCACCCGGTCCGTCGCCGTCGAGGATCTGCCCGAACTGGCCGCGCTCACCCCCGTGCAGCGGGAGTCCTGCCTGTCCCTCGGCATCGACCGGATCCGCGCCGACGACGAACTGGACGCGGTCGAGCTGGGAGTGCGCTCCGGCCGGCAGGCGCTCGCCGAGGCGGGTCTGAGCCCCGATGAGCTGGACGCCCTGATCGTGATCGACTCCCGGGCTCCCGAGGCGTTCGCCGTCTCCGAGGCGACCAGGACCCAGGCGCTGCTCGGTGCGGGACGGGCGCTGGCGTTCTCCGTCGGCGGACTGGGCTGCACCTCGATCGTCCCCGGGCTGCTGGCCGCGCGGGGCCTGCTGTACGCCGACCCGGACATCCGGCACGTCCTGGTGACGCACGGCAGCAAGCCCGCCGCCCCGCACCGCTACCGCCACCCGGTCACCGTGTACGGCGACTGCGGGCAGGCGCTCGTGGTCGCCCGGGAGGGCCCCGTCAGGATTCTCGACATCGTGGCGCAGACCAGCGGCGCCTACTGGGATCTGTTCCGCGTCGACTTCCGCGACCGGCCCTACGAGCAGTGGCGCGAGGAGTGCACCGACATCCCCCGCTACTCCTTCGAGCTGGCCATGGAGACCCGCGACCGCATGCGGGTACTGCACCGGCAGATCCTCGAACGCAACGGCCGGCTGCCCTCCGACATCCGCTACCACATCACCCAGAACATGTCGGCCGGATCCTTCCGCTTCCAGGCGGACGCGCTCGGGATCGCCATCGACGACGCGTGCCCCGACAACCTCCGCCGTTACGGCCACCTCGGCCCCAACGACGTACTGCTCAATCTGTACTCCGCGCTCGCCAGGGACGGCACGGCCGAGTCCGCCGAGGCACTGGTGTTCAACGCCAGCCCGTCGGCGTCCTGGAGCGCCATGCTCGTGGAGAGCGGCATCCGCCCGGGAGGCCGCTCGCACTTCCTGTGAGGCGGCAGGCGTGCGGCTAGGGCCCTCATGACATGGCAGGGCGGCAGTGGGCGGGTCGTCGGCTCGCTGATCCACTCCATGCCTTCGAGTCGGTCGTGGAGTTCTCCGAGGTCGAATTCGTCGGGGCGCCGGGCGGCGAGGGCTTCCAGCTCGGGAAGGGTGTACAGGTGGCGGGCGGCGTGGACGTCGATGGCGTCGCGGGCAAGCCTGCGGTCGCCGAGCGCGCGTACCTTGGTGCCGATGAGGTCGTCCGGGTTTGGGACGGGGCCGATGTCCGTGACGACGGGCGGGCGCCACAGCACTTCCTTGTAGATCCACCTCGCAGGTGGCCTCGGTGGGCGGTTCGGTGGTGAGGAAGCGGGGCTTGAGCGGCGCCACGTCGACGACGGTGATCCGCCGGCCCGGTCGGTGAGCGAGCCCGTGATCTGCTCGATGATCTCCGTCCTGCCGGCGGGGTGCTCGGTGGCGAAGTCGAGGTCCTGGCTGGGCCGCTGCACGAGGCCGTGGGCCTGGACGACGTAGCCGCCCATCAGTGCCAGCCTGTACGGACGCCCGGCGGCCAGCGCGTCGGTGAGCAACCGCCGGTGATGCTCGGGCAGGCCACGCAGGCGCACGCGGCTGCCGCCGGCCGCAACGACGGGAAGTGTTCCGCCCACACGGCGCGTACGCCGCGGCCGATCGTCTTGGGCAGGACGGGCCGGCGGCTCTCAAGCGCAGCGGTGTCGAGGTCCTCGGCCATGACTCCTACGTCCTGTATCCGGACCGGCATGATCGGGCATCCCCAGCCTGGTCTCCCGTAGCCGGGCCGGCAGCCGACGTGGACAACAACGGCACTCCGGCGGGCTCCAACCAGCCGAGCTCGGCCGGGATCTGGCGGACCGGCTGCCGTACAGGCACAGGACGACCCGCGTCGGCCGGGACCACAGGCTGGTGTGCAGGCGCGGGGAGCAGACCATGCCTACACCCAGGTACGGGTCCAGCTGGAGACCATCCCCACATGCGCGGATAGCAGCACCGAGGTATCCGGTGTGATCTTCGGGCGTGACGGCCGCGTGCTGTTACCGCTGAACAGTCCGGCTGTCCGCTGTGAGGGCTTCGCGGACTGCGGGTGCGACTTCGGCCGCGAACGTGCGGATCCGCCAGCGGTGATCTCGTTCGGGCCGGACGACGAAGCCGTGCACTCCGACGGTGGGTACGAGTGTGACAAGGCGTTCGATCCACTGGGCGGCGGGACCCCGGAACGGATGTTTTGGACCGGGCGGATCGTGCCCGGATCGCGGCCCGCTCCCAGAGCTGCCTCGTACTGTATGCGGGCTTACGCGGGCGCGATGTCTCAGGTGTTCGCCTCCAGACCGCTGACGAGCCGGATGAACTGCGCCGCGGTCGAGTTGTCGTGGAACTCCCTGACCGACGGTTTCGGTATGCGCCTTCTTTGCATCTCGGAGAGGGTGCGAAGCACCAGGAGAGAGTTTCCTCCCCACTCGAAGAAGTTGTCGTCGGGGCCCACCTCCGTCTTCAGGAGGCGGCTCCAGATACGCGGAATGTCCTCCGTGATGCCGCCGGACACCGGCCGAGGTGCCGCCGGGTCGCTCTCCCCGCCGGGCGAGCGGTGCCGCGGCGGGCCTGCGGCAGGGGTACGGGGAGCCGTGACGGGTCCAGTTTTCCGTTGGCGGTGAGGGGCATCGACCTCGGAGTGCCGATGGGGGTGATGGTGGTTCGCCAGCCCCTCCAGCAATTCGTTGAGGGCCATCCTGGGTACTTCTTGCCGATCCGTCCGCCCTTGTGGGGCTGGCGGGGGCCCGACATGCGCCCGCGAGTAGTCGAACTCGGCGAAGAGGTCAGGTGGCCATCCGCGGTCGGCGACGCGGGCGAGAATCCACCTCGCGGCCCAGGCTGCGTCCACGCGTGTATGGGCGAGGCGCTCGTCGTCGGCCGGCGGCACCTTGTAGTTCTGCAGCAGCGCGTACTGGTCCAGGTCAAGGACTTGCCGCGCCGTCCAGCCTGTGAGGAGCTGTGTGACAGCGGCTCCCCGAGACGACACTTCACTACAACCGCGTCCTGCTCCTGTGTGTCCTACTACTGAGCGTCGACAGAAGTCGGCTACCCCGGGGGATCGGGACGCGAGTCATGCAGAAGTACGCGATTGTCCAGCACATCACACGGTTCTTCCGGCCCCCGCGTGGTGCAAGACGCCAGCCGCCCACGTTCGTCCGGCAACTGGTGGGGCTCTGGCTGTTCGCGCTTGCCTTCGGGGCCGGGCTCACCGCGATCGGCTGGGACGACGAGTTCGGCATGGCACTGCTGCTCCTCTTTTATGGCGACATCATCGACGGGGTGCGGTACCGCTGGACGGCCACACTGGCCGCGCTGACAGTCCTGTCGGCTGCCAGCCGGCTCACAAGAGCCGTCCTGCCCGGCTCCTTTGACGATGCCTGGGCGCAGAGCGTTGGCGCCGCTGTCGGTGTCACGCTCGGGCTGGCAGTGAGCGCCGCGATCACGCGGCTTCCGGAACGCCGACCACATCGGCCCACCGGGGGACACGACTCCGGGTTCAGCGGTCAAGACTCTCCGTAAAGGGAGAGGAGTCGCCGACCTCGGTGACAACAAGCCCGCGTTTGTGCCACCTATCGCGCTTCAGCTCAGCTCGGAGCCAAGATCTTTGCTGGAAAGCCCATAGCGAGCTTGGGGTCGGGTCGTGTCGCCGGCTGGCCGGACATGACGGTGGGGCGGCACCAGGCCGCCCCACCGAACCCCCGTTGCCCGATCGGCTCGCTCAGCGCAGGAGCGCGCCGAAGCGGGCGCCCGTGGCGGGCGCCGCAAGGTCGCCGGCGCCGAACGCGAGGGACGACGTGGCCGTGAGTCCGGTCGCCGTGCCGCGCAGCACCCAGACCGCGCCGTTCCAGGCGTTCTCGGCCAGGGAACCGGCCGCGAGGTCGGCGTGGCCGTCACCGTCGAGGTCCAGCAGTGCGCTGCTCGCCCCGAACTGGTCGTCGTTCTCGGCGACCCCGGGGACGGAGGCGGTGTCCTGGTGGAAGGTCTGCGTTCCGGCGCCCGTGACACCGGAGGCGCTGCCGGGGACCAGGGCGAGGGACCCGGCGTCGGTGATGTCGCCGATGTCCTCGCCCGGGATGCCGAGCGCGATGTCGCCGAAGCCGTCACCGTTGACGTCCGCCACCGAGACCGTGGAGCCGATCCCGTCGCCCTCCTCCTCCACGCCGGGGAAGCCGGGCAGGTCCTGGTCGAAGGTCTGTACGCGCTCCTCGGACAGGCCGGAGGCCGACCCGAACGCGATCTGGACCTTGCCGCCGTTCCCGTGGTTGCCCACAACGACGTCGTCAAACCCGTCGTTGTTCACGTCCCCGATGCCGGTGCCCGTACCGGTCGCCGTGCCGTCCGAGGGGGTCCAGCCGGTGGTGAAGCCCGTGCTGCCGCCGCCGAGGAGAAGATGGTTGCCCCACCGGCCGTCGCCCGCGTACTTCCAGGCGACGATGTCGTCTTTGCCGTCGCCGTTGACGTCGCCGGTCCGGGTGGAGCGGATGGGGCCGCTGATCGAGTCACCGTCCTCTTGGCAGCCGCGGCCGTTGGTGGCGCAGGACGCGTCGGGGGTGTCGTAGCCCCACCAGTCGGCCTTGTCCAGCAGGGGCAGGGTGGCGGTGGGCTGTCCGGCGCGGGTGACCGGGCCCTTCCACACGGTGGCGTCGCCGCTCGACGGGTCGTCGCCCGCGCCGGACAGGTAGGAGAACAGGGCGAGGTCCGTCTTGCCGTCGCCGTCGAAGTCGCCGGTCGTGGGGGACTGCCCGTACCCGGGTATGGCCGTGCCGCCGGTGAGTCCGGAGGCGGAGCCCCAGAGGATGACGGAGCCGGGACTGCCGCCCGAGATCACCAGGTCGCTGAAGCCGTCGCCGTCGAGGTCGCCCTTGGTGAAGTTGGTCCCAAAACGCTGGTTCGCGGTGGCGGAGCCGGGAACGCCGCTGGTTGAGCGGCTGATGAGCTTCTTGTTGGCGGTGGAGACACCGTTGGCGGAGCCGTACGTGACGGCCACGTAGCCCGCCTTGGCCTTGCTGGAGATCGTGGCGTCCGGGGCCGACACGACCAGGTCGGCGTATCCGTCGCCGTTGAAGTCGTCCTGAGTGTCCGCGGCCGCGGTGGCCGCCAGCGCCGGGCCCCCCGTGAGAGCCATGGCGCCGAATCCTCCGGCAAACAGCACCGCGGCTGCCAGGGGTGCGGTGAGCGCGGTACGGGTCCGGCGGTGTGCTCGGGACATACGTGAGCCTTTCGAGTCGGTCGGTTCTGTACGCGGAAGGCCGCGTTCAGTGGGTACGACTCGAGCCGGGCGATCCCAGTTGTACGTCCCAATGTCATGGATTCGTAACCGAGGAGACCGGTGTGGCGCTGAACGCCGTTGTTTGCAAAGGGAGTTCAGCGCGTGTCACCGTCGGTCTACCAGATCGCCTCACCTCACTCGGGTGGTCGATGAACGGGTTCTGAGAGAACCGGAACCATGTTGCAGCCGAGCAGCGATCCGCATGCAGCCCCGTGTCCGAGGTTGGTTCAGCTTGACTCTCGCCACCAAACCGAACAGCCGCCACCCCGGACCACGGGGATGGCGGCCGTTCGGCATATCCACGAGAAGAAGCGACCAGACCACGATGATGTCCCCGCCGCTCAATGCACGACTTCGTCGTCCAGGTACCGAGGCACCGGCGTCATCATCGAGGGGGCGATGTCGTCGCCGCCGGCGGACGAGAACGAGCCGTCCGGCCTGCCCCGGTCAGCAGCCTCAGGATCCAGGGGTCCGCTGGATGCACATCTTCCGTGACGCGCCAGGGACTTGCCGAAAGGCGGGCGCCCGAGCGACGACCACCGTGGTCGCCACCCCCACCGGAACGCCCAGTGCTCCCGGGGTCCGACTCATTAGCCGAAGTGATACACGGCGACGGTCACGGATCCGCCTTCGGCGCTGATGGTGTAGGTGCCGGGCCCGGTGTAGGGGACGCAGCCGTCGGCGAGGATGTCGTCGTCGTTGATGCCGGTGTCGTCCTCGCCCACGAAGGCGCACACCTCGGTGACGGGGTGGGGGACGTACCGGTGCTCGGCGCCGCCGAACAGCGGGTAGCGCGGCAGAGTGGGGGTGTTGATGTCCCGGTCCGGGTGCTCCCAGAGGGCGGTCTGCTGGCCCCATGGCGCCCTCACCACGACTTCTCCGTACGGTTCGGGCAGGTCGTTGTCGTCGCTCTCCCGGGGGTTGGAGAATTCGATCGAGTACGTGATGGGCCCGGGATTCGCCTGGGCCTGGGCTGCGCTCACGCCAACCCCGCCGACCAGCATCAGGACTGTTGAAGCAAGAGCCGCCAGCCGGCCCGCAGTTGTGGTAAGCATCCCCATCTCCTTCTACTCAAGGTAGTCACTTGACTACAAGAAGTAGCCTATGGGGGGTGTGCACCCGTCCGGTCTGCCCGCGTATGTAAACCCCTCGCAGGGATGGGACCGAAGCTCGGGACCGAAGTTTCACGCGGTCATTGCGCGGGCGCACACACAGCTGACCCTTCATCACGCGCCGCTGCCCACTGCAGACCGAGGCCGGCTGCGGCTCGGGTCCTCACCAAGCGCACGTTTCGAGGGGAGCCGGTGCGCCTGGTCTGCCCAACGAGCCGGGCCGTGGGAGGGGGTGGCCGTGTCCTATTGGCCGGCCAGGATGAGCAGGTCAGCACCCAAAGTGAGGACGACGGCCGCCCCGGGCTTTCGGTGACAGAGGTCCCCGCTGGCGCTGGGCGTGGGGCTTCCCGAGGTCGGCCGGATCCTGGCTGAGCAGGTCGACGAGGTGGACGCCCTGCGCTGCCATCACCGGCGGCTGTTCACCGAGCGGGACCGGCTCGACGCCCTGGCGGGCACGGTTTCCCGCAGGATCGCCTTTGCCGTTGCCCGGATTGTCGCCGACGTCGGTATGTCGCCGACCGTGGTCTGCGCCGCCCTGTTGCACGACGTCATCGAGGACACACTCTGTCCGCCGGATCGTCTGGCTGGGCAATTAGGCCTGAGCGTTGCCCAGTTGGTGGCAGATGTCAGCACCGTCGACCTGCGTGCCATCCCGCCGGACGCCGCGCCGCGGTCTGCCCAGCCGCCGCACAGCGAGGCGGTGCTGGTCATTCGCCTTGCCGACCGACTCCACAACATGCGCACCATAGAGTTCGTCGCCGCAGCCAAGCAGTACGGCAAAGCCCGCGAGACCATCGAAGTCTTCGCGCCATGGCCCGCGCGGCGGGCTTGGCCGACGTCAGCCGTGAACTGCACGATCTTTCCGCGGCCGTGCTCCAGTCGGCACCTACCGCCTACGCCGTCACCACACGTTTGCTGGCCCTGCTCACTCTGCTGCTGCCCGGTACGCAGCGAGCCCGATGGCGACAGGAATGGCAAGCGGAACTGGCCGCGGCGGTGTGGTCGGCCCCGCTGCCCTGGGGCGTCATGGTGTGGGTGGGGGTGGTCACACGTACTCCTTGTCCTGGGCACGGCAGGCACGGCAGGCACGGCATGCGCGGTCGTGGTCGCGCGGGATGTCTCTGATCCGGTCGAGGACCGGGTCCCGGGGTGCTGCGGAGAGCGCGCCGGACCGGGCCCGCCGGTAGTGGCCGGGTAGGTGGGCGCTCAGGGGTGAGAGCGGGGTGTCCTGCGGGGCGGGCGTCAGGTGTGAGGCCGCCTCGATGTCCAGTGGATGCGCCGGGTCCGCGGAGGTGATGCCGCGCGGCTCACCCGCCTTCTGGCCTGTCATCACTGCGTCCGGGGGCTTCCGCATGTTGTGCTCCAGGGCTCGCCCGAGGTCGCAATCCGGCAGCGGGGCGCGTGGCCTCGGATACGCCCGGATGCTATTGGTACGCACTTCGGCCGTCAATGGCCTCCATCTGGTATTAATCTGGTCCGCTCAAAACTGGTATACATCTGGTATGCCATCTGATGTCACTCTCCCGCAGGGCCTGCTGGATCCCGACTCCCTGCCTCTGTACTCCCGGGTCGCCGGACGCCTGCTGAGCGCCATCGCCGCCGATCACGCGCGTCCCGGGGACCGTCTGCCGTCCGAGCGTTCGCTGGCCGCCCGGTACGGCGTCTCACGCGTCACACTGCGCAGCGCGCTGAACGAGCTGGCCGAACGCGGCGTCATCGAGTCCTCGCCGGCCCGCGGATGGTTCCTCGCCCAGGGCTACGAGCGTGCGGTCCCCCGTCACCCGCAGTCGCCTGATCCCCGGGGCGGGCAGGCTGTGCAGGGTTTCGCCGACTACGCCGCACAGCACGGGTTCCGGCTCCGGGACGAGGTGCTGGAATCCAGGGTCCGGGCGGCGACGGTCCAGGAGTCCGAACAGCTGCGGGTAGGCCCTGGGGGAGCGCTGTTCGAGATGCGCAGGCTGCGTTTCCTCGACGGCCTCGTCGTCGTCCTGGAGCACAACCGGCTGCCCCTCGGGCTGTGTCCGCGGCTGGCGGAGGCCGACTTCACCAGGGACACCCTGTTCGCGACCCTCCGCCGCGCGGACCCGCCCCAGCTGCCCAAGGTCGCCGACTACTCCGTGGAGGCCCGGCACCCGACCGAGGAGGAGCGCGGCCTCCTGGAGATCACCGACGCGACCCCCGTCCTGGTCGCCACCCAGCTCGCGTTCAACCAGGACGCCCAGCCTCTGGAGCTCACCGCCGCGGTCTTCCGCGGCGACAGGTACCACTTCCGGGCCTCCATCACCGGCTGATCCCGCCCCTCGGGTCGACGCGCAGGCTCCGTTCATCGGAACCGTCCCGGCCGGACGGCGAACTGACACTCTCCGACGCCCGGCGCGGCTGATACGCGACGGGCCCGGCGCAGATCTGCGCACGGCCGGACGGAAGCGGAACTGGTCGCCTCGCGCGTCCGGCAGCTGATTCGTACGGACCCTGCTTCCGGCCCGCGACGAGCGGCGGCACGTGGAGCTGGTGCCGGAACCGGTCGTTGCCACGGCCGGTGCACCGGACGGGTGCGGCAGGTGACGCACGTGATCGGTCCGCCCGCCCGCGGCCGCGTCGCCGGGCGCACCGGCTCGCCGCGCCGGGCACGAATCCGGCGTCGTAGCCGCGCCCCACGATGGTGCGAAGGATCTGCTGCATGGCGATTGTGCGCGGCTACCCCGGGATCGCGGTCGCGGTGGCGTGGGCTGCTGTTGCTGAATCCGGTGACGGCAGGTTCGCCGTGCTTGCCTGTGCCGTCCCGGGCCGGCTTCTGCCGGCAGGGCTGCCGCGGCGTCGTGGTCTGCGTGCACCACCAGTTCGGCGTCCTGATCACTGTTGTCCGGGACAGCCTCAGCCCCCGTCGCATCGTGGGACTGTGTGACTGCGCCGTGGGCCACGGTTGGCTCATGACCGCTCATCTTTCCTCCTGCCGGCCGGACTCGGGCTTGGATCCGGTGGAGGGGTGGGTCTGGTTCCTGTCACGGGGAGGGCGGGTGGCCGGCGCTGCCTTTACCGTCTCCGGCCATCTCGCCCGCACCCTGTGTCGGGGCTTCGCCCGCACTCTGCGTCGGGGCCTCGTCTGCGTGCAGCGCTGCCCGGAACTCGTCGACGGCTGCCTCGCCGAAACCGGGCGACCTTCAGCCCCCGTAGCCAATCCGGCAAGGTCAGTAGTCGAAGGTGTCGACGATACGGTTGCTGATCGCCTGCAGTTGCCTTTGCTGGGTCTTGGTGAGAGGGCTGATCACATGGCGGCGCACGGCCTGTGCGTGGCCGGGCGCGGTTGCGGTGACCATGGCCAGGCCGTCATTGGTGAGGGTGGCGAGGGTGTAGCGGCCGTCGGCCGGGTCGGGGCAGCGGCGCACCCATCCGCGCTTCTCCAGCCGGGCTACTCCCTGTGAGAGCCGAGACAGCGAACCCTGCGCGGCGTCGGCAAGTTCGCTCATGCGCATGGTTCTGTCGGGTGCCATGGACAGGCCGGACAGCACCAGGTATTCGAAGAAGTTGATGCCGGCGTCGCGCTGCAACTGCGTGTCGAGGATGCCCGGGAGTCGCATGAGCACGGTGGCGAGTGCCTGCCACGCCCACAGCTCGTCCTTTGAGAGCCAGTCCGGTTCATCGGTGTCGGCCATGTCGCCAAGTTAGCCCATGACTTGAACGTTGATGTCATCCGGGGGTAGCTTGACTTCAACGTTAAAGTCAAAGATCGATTGGGTGTGTTGATGAGCTCCGTGGTGCACAAGGACCGTGATCGTGCTTTCCGGCTGGGGGAGTCGACGTTCACGACCATTTTGGCCTTCAGTGACGAGACGGAGGGGCGGCACGACTTCACCGATACCTATCAGGGTGCCGGGCACCGGACTCCGCTGCACATGCACACCCGTTACGAGGAAAGGTTCTGGGTGGTGGAGGGTTCGCTGCACGTGTGGGCCGGCGACGAGGTGCTGACCCTGCGTTCCGGTGACTTCTATGCCATCGCGATGGGGACACCCCACGCCCTGCAGATGGGGCCGACCGGCTGTCGTGCGCTGCAGGTGTCCTCGCCCGCCGGGCTTTCCGAACTGATCAGGCGAGCGGGCATCCCCGAACGGCTGGTGAACGCCGGCCTCACGTTCACACCGGAGCCGTTCGGGGAGGTGGCGGCCGACCTGGGCGACATCATTCTCGGCCCGCCGGGAGCCGTACCCGGCAGCCGCACGTGAGGCGATGCACCGCTACGTCGTGAACCCCCACGAACGCCGCGCTGAGGTGCGTGAGGGCCCTGGTGTGCGATATCGCTGACCCGGACAGGGAAAGCTGCGGGCCGCCCAGCCCGCCCAGCCCGCCCGGGGTCCTGCTCGCTGGCCCTCACGCCGCCGCCGACTGCAGTCCGCGGGCGGCGGCACAACCTGGTGCGCTCACCCGTCGTCGGGGGCGCTGCCCGCCCACGCGATCGCCCGGCCCTGGCTGTTGTGGCCACAGTGCGGTTTTTCCGTCGAGGTCTCGTGATCGTTGTCCAGGACGCGGATCCGTCCCCAGGGGCCGTGCTTGCGCGGACAGATCCCGGTGTGCGCCGCGGCACGTAACCGGAATGGCGGTGCGGGACCCGAGACCTCAAGCAGCGGTCTAGAGGTGTGGATGGGCTGACTTCAGGTCTCGCTGCGGTGGCTGAGGCTGATTCCGGCGGTGTTGCGGATCCGTTTGGTGCGGCCGGCTTCGGTGAGGATCTCGATGGCCTCGGTGTTCGTCCCGGCGGCGGTCTTGAGCTGGAGCCAGTTGGATGACGCGAGCAGGTTCCTTGGCTGCCGGCGCAGCGTGAGCGTGGGGCGCGGAACAGTGACCACTCCCGCAGGCGCTGATCCAGGAAGGGGTGGTCGATCGTGGCCCGGGTCATCGCCTGCGCCCACCCTTCGTAGGCGTGAGCGGGGCAGAGGCCGGCGGCTCGACGGCCCAGGTGCTTCAGCACAGCGGACTGGGCCGTCGTCCGGTCTGGATCGGTGAGCACACGCCTGAGCAGGTCGACGTCGTTCGCGTCGGCAGCGTGCCCCAGTTTTTCGAGGTAGGCCGCGAAGCGGACGTGCTCGTCCGGGTTCTGCAGGATGTCGTGGATGTTCATGCTGACGCTGGGAAAAGGGCTTGTTGGTGTACCGGGTGGTGGTTGACCTGGTGTTTTGCTGGTGTGTTGAGAGGTTGGGTGCGCGGTTCTGGTGGGTGGGGCGGGGTGTTTGAGCTGGGGTTATATGTTTTGTGTGGAGAGGGGTCGGGCTTGTTTGGGTATGGGTGGAGTTAAAGGCCCGGCGCCTATTTGTGCTGGTCGGGCAGTTTGTGCCTGGTCCGGGGGTGGTGTTGTGCTGGAGTGGGTTTCCTGATCGGTTGTGCATGGTCGGTGGGTGTGTGGACGGATCAGGTGGACGGATCAGGTGGGGGGGGGCGGCAACCGCTCCCCGTTTTCCTGCAGCAGACCCTCCATCGGGCCCTCGCCCGGCACGGCAGCGAGGAGGCCGAGTGCCTCGACCAGGCTGTCCAGCACCTGTTTGCCCACGCCGCCGTCTCTCACCTTCTGGCAGCCGTCGGGCACGCGCTCACCCGCGCTCCCGCAGTCGCGCCGTGCTGAATCCGACCGACGAACAGCAGGCGGCGGCCGACGTCTTCCGCGCCGGCCACCACCTGGCCCTCCAGGCCGGCGCGGGCACCGGCGAAACCACCACTCTGGCCCAGCTCGCCCACGCCACCGCCCGCCGCGGCCGCTGCCTCGCCTGCAACCGGGCCATCGCCCAGGACGCCCGCTCCCGCTTCCCCTCCACCGTCACCTGCAAGACCGCCCGCGCCCTGGCCTACGCCGCCGTCGGCCACCGCTACACCCGCCGCCTGGGCGCCCCACGCCGCCCCGCCTGGCAGACCGGACACGCCCTCGGTATCACCAGAGCCCTCCGCATCGGCGACCGTGACCTGTCCCAGAAGGCCCTCTCCAACGCCGCCCTGCGCACCGTGGCCCGTTTCTGCCACACAGCAGACGAGGCCATCACCCGTCGCCACGTCCCGCGCCTGCGCGGCCTAGAAGACGGCGCCCTGCACGCCCAACTCGCCGCCCGCATCGTGCCGTTCGCCCGCAAAGCCTGGGACGGCCTCCAGCATCCGGACGACGGCGTCGTCCGCTGCGACCACGACCACTAACTGAAAATCTGGGCCCTCACGAGCCCGAAGATCGACACCGACTTCCTCCTGCTCGACGAGGCCCAGGACACCAACCCCGTCGTCGGAACAGATCTTCCTCGACCAGCGCGGCCACGCCCAGCTGGTCATGGTCGGCGACTCCGCTCAGGCCGTCTACCACTGGCGCGGCGCCAAGGACATCATGACCGGCTTCGACGGCACCCAGCTCGCCCTGTCCCAGTCCTTCCGCTTCGGCCCCCGCCTCGCCGACGAGGCCAACCGGTGGCTGGCCATCGCCGACGCCCCGATCCGCCTCACCGGCACCACCACCGTGCCCACCGAACTCGGCCCCCTCACCCGGCCCGACGCCGTCCTGTGCCGCACCAACGTCGGCGCCATGGCCCAGGTCATGAACCTGCTCACCGCCGGACACCGCGTTGCCCTGGTCGGCGGAGGAGACACCCTGCGCGCCCTGGCCCTGGCCGCCCACGACCTGAAAGAAGGCCACCGCACCACCCACCCCGAACTGGTCCTGTTCCCCTCCTGGGGAGACCTGCAGGCCTACGCCGCCTACGACCCGGCCGGACGGGACCTGCAGCCACTCGTCGACCTCGTCGACACCCACGGCACCGACGCCATCCTGTCCGCCGGCGCCCAACTCGTCCCCGAACAACAGGCCGAGGCCACCGTCTCCACCGCCCACAAAGCCAAAGGCCGCGCATGGCCGCGCATGGCCGCGGGTGAAAATCGCCGACGACTTCACCCCGCCCAGAGACACTGACCAACTCGACGACACCGGCCGCCCGGTGCCCGGCCCGATCGACGACGGCGAAGCCCGCCTCGCCTACGTCGCCGTCACCTGCCCCCGCCACCGCACCTGCACCTGCACCCGCCCCCGCACCCGCCTCGACATCGGAGGCCTGTCCTGGATCGATGATCGATGACCATCCCAGCGCACCTGCGTCACTGCCGGCAAGAAGCGGGCACGCGTAGATCTCGCCGCAGGGGAGGCCCGAGGCGGCCCGAGGTACCCGGGCTGCCGTCGGTGGGTGTGTCCAAGCCCTACGAGCAGGCGGCGACTGGCTGCGCCTGGCTTTCGTACATGCCGAGGGGGGACCTCGGTGTCCTTCCTGTCCGTCCGCTGGAACTGCGGCGCGGAATGCAGCGTTTCCCCAGCTCACACCCATCCGGCGAAGCGCACGCACGCGGACGCCGGTGATACGTGAAACGACTCGCGGATCACCACGACCACGTCACCACCGCGCCGCCCACTCCAGGCCGAGGCTGGCCAACTGCGCACGCCGCTCCGCGCTCAGCTTCCCGATCCGGCGGCGGGTGTTGTCGAGCCATGCCCCAAGCTTCACTGCCTCCGGCTCGCTCTCCCGTCACCGTCCACGTCGATCATTTCGACGTGCTTACGAGCTGGTCGCAGATGCCCTTCGCGGGCGTGGAACTGGCGGGCAGCTGCGAGGTTGGCAGTCCTCCGCTCGTCCTGCGATCGCCGCACAGGCCCGAGCGTCTCGCCTTCTGGGGGCGGTTCGATGCCGAGGGTCTCCAGCAGGTACTGCTGCGCGGGCATCAGCGTGTCCCACCCCGTCCGCTGCGCCCCCGCCCAGGCTCCGAGGTCTTCGCCCTGGACGATCAGTTCGCCCGCCCGCCCGCCCGGGTGGGCGGGCGCCGTGGGCTTTCATGTGGGCGAGGCGACCGGCTCGTCCGGGTCGGTCGTGCACGGCAGCCCCTGGCTCTCCTCCGCCCGCAGTGAGCAGACCCCGACCATCGCCCCCGACCGGCCCGCCCTGCGCCAGGCGCCGGCCATCTGCGTCAGCAGATCCAGCGTCGGCACCAACACCAGCACACGCCGGGCCGCAAGCCGGTGCGCCGACTCCGCGCCGATCAGGGTTTTTCCGGAGCCGGTGGCGGCGATTACCTGAGCCCTCAAACCCTCCGGGGGCATACGGCCACCAGGAGGTGCTGACAGGTGCCGCAGGACGGCGTCGACGGCTTCGACCTGATGCGGTCGTAGCTCCATGCGCGTCACGCCCGGTCTCCTTGTTCTCTGATCTGACGACGAGTTGTGCAGTGCTGCTGGTCATTGATTCAGGACGGCCGCAGACGCGTTAGTGGAGCCGCCCTGCTTGTGGACCAGTTGTACCGGCCGCGCGTCTGCTCCTGGGGGCAGGAGCAGGAGGAGGGAGGCTTCGGCCGGTGGGTCGTGGCGGCGGCCGGGTCAGTCGGTGTCGCACTGGCTGGTGTCTTCGAGGAGCCGGGTTGTGAGACGGTCGGCTCATTGCACGGCCCAAGAGCCCCGTGCGCTGGCGCGCTTCGTCGAGGCCGTAGACGGTCATATCTGACCACGTCACGTGCAGCGGCAGCTCGATCACACCGGTCACCGGCCCGCGCAGGTCCTCCAGGGCGGTGGGAAGACGCCGCCGGAGCTTCTCCCGGTAGAGCGTAAGATCCTCAGCCAGGCCCGAGCCAGGCCCGCCCCGGACAAAGAGGACTGCCGGCTGACTGCCATGCCCTCATTGTGGAGGGGCGCACCCCGCCACAATGAGGGCTCCCCCCTGCCGGTCCTCAACGAAGCAGCACACCGTGGGTGACCGGGTCCGGGGCCGACCGTCTGCCCAGTGCCGGTCAGCATGGCCGGGGCGCCAGCTCCAGGCAGCCGTCGGCTGCGCCTGCGTCGAAGGTCCAGCGCGCGCCTTCGGCGACCAGCACCAAGGTCACGGGGGCTCCCGTGGTGATCTTCCTGAGAGTGGCGTATTTACGCTGATGTTCAGGCTGACTGCGGCGCCCGGGTTTTCGCACTCCCAGAACTCATCCAGTGCCAGAAGTGACGCAATTTTCAGGAGTGATGCCAGCAGACCTGTCAGGCTGTCAGATCCTTGGATCCTGGCCTTGGCCTCCATCGCTGTCGCCGGTACGCCATCGGTCTCGACCACGGCATCGAACTCGCCCTGCTCGAAGCAGACATCATGGCCGGCGATGCCGTGGATGGAGATGAACTCGGCTGCGGCGGTGAGCTGGATCAGATACTCCAGGTTGAGCGAGATACCGGAGCCGTTGCGGCTGAACAGGGCGTCCCGGCCGCCGGGGTTTTCCGGCCGGAAGGATTGCGGCCTGACGAACCCCGCGGAGTCCATGTGCAGGAGCCGGGCATCCAGGGCCGTCAAAAACCCCGCAGACTCGTCCGCAACCCCGCAGACTCGTCCGCCCCAAGGCCGTGTCGGGACGCGGCGATGAACGGCGAGAGGACGTCGGCTCGTACGGCGGCGAAGCCGACGGCCCGCGCCTGCAGGAGTGCGTCCATCCGGGTGACCGCCTGCGGGACGCGAGCCTGCGCTGCCCTGGTCAGGTCATCGGACTGCTTGAGCATGGCGCTCCACCAGGCGTCTCCCGAAAGCTCCCGGACTACCGCACCATCGTCTTGCATGTGTCCCCCTGCCGCGGATGGCGTCACCCAGTCTGCCGTGCGAGAAGAACACGGCCGCCCCCGTACACCGGCGGCGCGGAGCCCGTACCGCCATCGTGACGGCAGCAGCCGCGGGGAGCGCCGAGTACGGCGACGCTGCAGCGCAACCGCGCGCGGCGGAGGGGGGTGGCCAGCACCGGGCGGGGCGACGGTCCGTGGCGGCATCGGTGGCCGGCTGCCCCCAAACCCGGTTGACGGCGGTTGCAGAATCTCCGTCATGGGGACGGACATCAGCGGCTATGTCGAATGCCGGGCATGGCACCTTCACAAGGAGGGGAAGGACTCGGTTTGGCGAGCCGCCATCGACCTCTTCTTCCTCAACATCACCAGGAACTGCGACGCGTTCGGCTGCCTTTTCGGAGTCCGCAACTACGCCAACTCCCGGCCGCTGGCTGCAGACCGGGGACTCCCGCACGATGCATCGGAGACCGTTCGGCCGAACTCGATCAGCTTGCCTCATGGCCGGACCAGGCATACGCCACCACCTGGATCACCTGGACCGAGATCAAGGAGGCCGACTGGGACGACGGGCACGGACCGGTCGCGGAAGAGCGCGTAGACGGGCGGCCACGGGCCGCGCAGGCACGCGGCTCCTCAAGCAGAAACCTCACCGCAGTTGACGAGGCTTACGGCACCGTTCGCTGCCACAACGTCGCCCGCTACCTCCGTGCCCGCCTCACCCCGTGACGGCCGGGGCATTCGCGTCGAAGTGCACCCCCTCAACCATCTCCAGGTCAGCCAGCCTCGCCAGTGCCCCGTTGAGTTCTGGCATCTCAACGTCCGAGACTGGGACCGCATCGTTGTTGCGTGGGCGGCCGGCGACGATCAGGAGCTGGACGACGCGTGGGTGGACCAGGTCGTCGACCTCGGCTCCCTGTGGGGTCGGTACGAGTACGTCACCAAGCCGCGTAATTGTTTTTGGCAGTCGCTGACCGTGTGCCGCAGTAAGGGCTGAGGACTATCGGGCAATGCGATAGCGACTTTGAGAGATAACGGCTTGACGGAGCCTGGTGGTGAAGTCTGGGGTGCGAGCGATCCGGTCGACGCCGCCAGCTTTATTGTGACGCAAGGCGCTTTTGAAGTTCTGTTCTAAGGTGCCGGTCATGCGGAACATTAGGTCGTCGCTGAGGTGGTCGAAGTCGATGTTGAGGAGGTCCTTCATGATGGGTTGGCGCAGCCTGGTAAGCGTGTAAGCGGACATGGCTGCTAGGTGGTAGAGCCAGTTCTCCAGTGTTTCTCCTAGCAGGGGTCGGTCTTCGGCGTACTGAGTGAGGAAAGTGCGCAGCCGAGTGTGAACATCGAGACAGAGTCGATAGAGGTCGAGGTTGTGGCGAGGGGAAAAAATCTGTGCGTAGCGCTGGTCATCTAAGAGAAGTGCCTCCGAGTGTCGGAGAGCGGTGTGCGGTTCGTGTTGAGCGAAGGCAGTAAATTCTCGCGCCAACCGGGTCATGCTGACGACGCGGTCAATGGGGAACCCAAGATTGCGATAGTAGTTGGCGCGGCGTTCGTAATAGTAGCCGCCGGCGTGTGTAAGGCTCTCTTCGATGTCCTTCTGAATTGATTCGGTGGCACGTAGTGCGCCAGCGGGCAGCTGAGTTTGACTGTTGGTGGCACGAATGATGCGATCGCGTGCGGTTCCGGATTCTGGTGCTACGACAATTTTCACCAGCAGTGAGCGGTCTCGGTGTTGACCGCCATTTTGGAAGTAGCTGTAGATTTCGTGGCTGGTCTGCAGTCCGTTGACGATCTGTGGATCTTTGACAATGATTCTTTTTCCGGCGATTTGGGCGGCATCTGCTACGACGCTGACGCCGTTGTTGAACCACCAGAAGTCTTCTCCTGTGCCGGATTTGAGGGTTTCGCCGATTGCAGTATTTACCGCTGTGGACCCTGCGTAGTCACGTACGTTGGAATCGAACAGTTCCAGTCGTAGTGCCTCGTTGTCTGAGGTGATGAAGCGGTAATATTCATCTATGCGGGCGAGGCATACGTATCCCTCGCCGAGCGAGGTGCTCATAGGGGTTTCGGTGAACACCAGCTGTGCGACCGCTCTGGCACCGCGAGCGGTACGTTCACGCAGATCTGCTGCGCTGAGGTACTCAATTTCTGCCTTGGTGTCAGAAGTGATCCTTGCGATCTCCCTGCGTAGCCTGTCACCTTTTGATTTGACATTGGGATGTGGAGTCTCTGCTGCTTTGCTGGCATAAATCACTTTGACGCGTACTTGGGGAAAGGACGAAGCCAGCTCCTCAAGGATGTGAAGGAATCTCCGTGTGCGGTCCAGGAGCTTGGCATTTGTGTGCGCTGATAATTCTTCCTCGTTGCGGCTCATGTCTAACAGTGTGGGAAGATGGAAGTGCAGCTTCTCAATGACCGTTTCCTGATAGCCCGACGAGTTTTTAGCCTGTAAAAGCACCAACTCAATCTTATTTGCCCGCGATGGCAGGTACTGATGTGCATCCGCGGTGATGTAACGTTCATCGACGAAAGTCCATATACCGTCGATCCCGCAGTCATGCGCCCCGTCGACGATGCCGTCCGTGATCTCATCGTTGTCGAGGTCCCAGTCCTGCAGTGCTTTGTCCGCAGAGAAGAAGGTAAAAAAGTCATCTCTGCTCTTCTCTGGTGCCAGCTTCCGGTGCTGGTCCTCCAGGATCCGGTCGAGCAGCCGTTGATCGTTATTTTGCGTCGACGCCATGTAATGCCCCCGCCAAGTGTTGGAAACCCCAATAAAAGATGCTGACAGGCTGACGCGACTGTGAACACCCCCGCGTGCCGCCCGGATGCGGGTAGCACTGTCAGGGAGCTGCATCCCGAGGTCGGGCCACTACGTCCGTCACTGGGACCGGATCGTCGGCGCGTGGGCGGCCGGCGACGACCAGGAACTGGACGAGGAGTGGGTGGACCAGGTCGTTGACCTCGGCTCGCAGTGGGGCCAGACGTCAACATCGGCTCCGGCCGGAGCCGACTGTGGCGGCGAAGGTCTTTGGGCGCGTCTTGAGGTGTACCTGTCCAGGCGGAGGTGGCAGGGTTCAATGGAAAGCATGATGTGCAGAGGAGCGTCATCTGCCGGCGTTGCTATTGTCGCCGTCGTGTTCGCCGTTCTCACGTCGTGTTCCTCGGACCCTTCGGATGAGTCCCCCGCCGAGAGCCGGCCCAGCAGATCTGCATCCGGGTCGGCGTCCGATCCCACACGAACGGCCACTGCGGCGCCCTCGCCCACTGGGCCGTGCGCTGACGGGACGTGCGAGATCAAGGTCCATGTGGGGGACACCTTGACAGTTCCGGAGGCGTACGGGCTCGGGCCGATCAGGGTGAGGGCGGTCACCGGCGGAAAGTGGACATGGCCGCACGGTTGACGGGGTCGGGTTACAGCATCTCGGGCTGTTCCGGCGGCGGCGGAGTGTTATCGGACGACGGAGGCGGTGTCGGATTCAGTTGCAGCGAGGGCCGCTGCGATCATCAACGACGCCATGAGCCTGAAGGTCGTCGACATCCTGGACGCGGCCGCTGTCCTTCGCGTCCAACCCGCCGGGTGACGCACGGTCCGCCTCCATTGAGGCATCCTCTGGCACTCCGTGCGTGCCATCGTCGGCCGTGCGTTATGAATCCTGGTGCCCAAGACACGCGTGCATGCGTACGCGTGTAGGGCTCGGACCGGTTCATGTTCGGTCACCCCGGATCGGGACTGCGACGAACACAGCGCCGGAACGGCCGCGGCACTGGTGCAGTTGGGCAGTGCGCTTCGCCCGGTGGGGTGGTGAGGCGAGGTGCGGAGGCTTGGGGCGCGCCGGGTGAGGTGGGGGCGTGACGCAGAACACGATGGTGATGCGGAGGGTTGTTCGTAGCGTCCTTCGGACGGGTTGAGCCTGATCAGGGGACTACTGAGGGTGACTAGCGCTGGTTGTTGAAGGCCGCACAGGGTGGCGGTTCGGGGACAGTCGGTGATTTTCTGTGGGGCGGCGTGAGTGTTTCGCCCGGCAAATCACTTAGGGAGGGGTCAAGCCCAACAGCCGCTCGGCACAGTCGAGTTGACGCTGGGTGCCTGCGAGAAGACTCATGACCACCGCCATCGACACTCTCCTGGCCGACGCCCGCCTCCCGGTCTCCGCAGCGCTTCGACGTCGCCGCCGGCCTGCGCCGCCTGGCCGCGGACGCTTCCCGCCGCCCCCCACCACCTAAGTCACCCGCTCGGCACAGGCCGGCCAGCGCCTGGGCGTGGTCTGCCGGTGGGTTCTCAATGAACCCGACGCCGCCACCCACGTCGCGAAGATCGCCGAAGGGCCGGACCGCGGAGCGCTCACCGAGGAAGAACTCGACGTCGACGGCGCCCTCGTCTTCGGCTGCCTGCTTTACCTGACCGGACATCAGGAATCCGCGCAGTTCTAGTGACAGCTCGCCGCTGGCGCCGGCAGCCGCGCCGCCGCCTACTGCCTGCACCTGCACCACCTCGCCTTGGGCGAGTCACGGCGGGCCTGGCACTGGTTCCACCAGCTCATCCACTCCATGGCCGACACCACCCCGCCCGACGCCGCCTTCCTCGAAGGCCTGGAACTCTTCGCCCGCTACGTACGCACCAACGGCTCCCGCGCCCTCGCCCCCGCCCGGAAAACGAGATCGACCGCCTCGCCGCACGCACACCCTGCTGCTCCGTCATCGTCGTCCGGCCTGACCGGCAGCTGGTGGCCAGCCTGCGGGAGTTCGGCACGGGCCGCTGACCGGTCCCAGACATAAAAGCAGGGGGAGTCCTGCCCCCAGCCGCCGGTTCCAAGGCCCCGGCCGGGCGGACTCCCCACCACGACGCCACCCAGAAAGGCATGCTTTGTCATGCACCCTAGCCACCCGCCAGCCGCGGAGACGAAACCGCGCACCCCGGCCATGGCCTGGATCGCCCGCCGCCGAAGGACTGCGCTGACCCACATCCTGCGCGGCGCCTGCTACAGCCTCGGCACCGGCCTGATTGGCTTCGGCTTCGTCTGGGCCGAGCGACTGCTGTGACCGCAGACCGTCTGTAATCTCCGGCGGTGGCCACCGTGCACAGGCCACCGCCCGAGGACGTGCGACACCGGCACGCCGTACGTGGGCGGGTTGCCGGCGGTGCGAAGCACACCGTCTGAGATGCGGCTTGCTTGGCACGGACGGGTGTCGTGTTCGACACATGCGGATCTTCGCCACCGACTGCGGGGTGAGGGCGGGCACGAGACTGGCGGAGCGGGAAATTCCGGATGCTTCGCTAGATCCGTACCCGATCGCAGGCGTTCGTTAAAGATCAAGATCGTGCGTGAATCAGCACCGCCTGATCCGTGATCGTCAAGAAGCGCAATCCGGCATGCGAAAGGGCCGACCCGATTCGTCGGGTCGACCCTTTGCTAGCCGTTCAGCGCGCCAACGCGTCCGGCTGGTTTTCCCTGGTCATCGGCGGTTGGAGCCAAGCAGACAGGGCCAACACCGTGTTCGGTGAAAGTGATTTTGATAGTGCCAGTGCTGATGGAACCGTGCAAGCAGCCGTGGGACGAAATGAAATTAAAAGCGCGGTGGCGGCATCCATCTGTTCTCACTGAGCCCTGAAAGTGCTGGTCAAGTATTGATTCAAAGTGTCTCATGCCATGACTGGCTTGCTTTTTCGGACGGGACATCAATGAATTTTCACGTACGGCTCTACGGCTGGTCCGGGCAGGTGGCAAGATGCTGTGCGATTTGACGGTAGCGCCAACTGCCGTTGGCTCATTGTCGGTTGGAGCATCAAGTACGGCTGCACGCACGGAGCGGGCAGCGACGGATAGGAGCACTGTCATGCATAGTCGTCGTACGCGCCTTGTGGAGCGAGGTGTGACGCGGTGGGACGACCGGAAAAGCCGATCCCAGACCCTGTGAGTCCGCTGGGCAAACTGGCCCAGGAGTTGCGTAACGCCCGAAAGATCCTTGGCGTGACGTATGACGCGCTCGCAGAACAGGCGCCGCCCTACAGCGCTGCCACGCTACAGCGAGCGGCTTCGGGCCGGATGGTGCCGAAACGCGAGGTGGTCCGCGCCTTTGCACACGCCTGCGCGATGGACATCGACGAGACCGATCGGATGTGGCTCGACGCCTACCGCGCAGGCCAGCAAAACCGCGAGCCCGGCGCACAGATACCTTCGCCCCGGTTGATCAGGGATTTTCAGGATTTCAGTGCCGCACTAGAGAAACTCTGGCAGGCAAGTGGGGCACCGTCCTACCGCGCGATGCAGAGAAGAGCCCGGACTGCGGGCATGGACCTGTCTCGCAGCAGCGCGAACCGCATTGCCACACGGCGCCAAGTGCCCGGCTCGATGGCCTCGTTAGAAGCATTTCTGGTGGGGTGCGGACTGGCCCCCCGTTCCCAAGACCTGTGGGTCGAGGCATGGGTGCGGGCGCAACAGCGCGCCGACATCGAGCGCCAGGGCGATGTGCGGGAGATGAAAAATCTGGAAGCGGTCGTCGCAGCCAACCCAACAGGTGAGGTGCTGCAGGACACCGCGGCACGACTGCTACGCAAGGCCGGTTTCGACGCTCTGGAGCGCTACCGCAGCTTTGACACGCCCTGGACTGTCGAGTGCCTGCGCTGCGCCGCCACGCGTCGGGTGAGGTTGTCCGACGTCGTGCTGCAACGAATAGAGTGCGTGGACTGTCCTGAAGTCAGCAAACGCGTGCACAAGGCATGGGCTGACCTCCTGGAGAACACATCTGGAACTCTCAGCCGTCCGCAACTGCGCGCGCTTCGCGACTCCACGGTGCGCCAGCCCCGGCTGCAGCGGAACCGCCTGGACATCCCTGTGTTCGTGAAGAACAAGAAGACAGAAGAACTTCTGCAGTCAGACACGTGGCACCCGGCGTTGCACACCGCTCTGCGGCGTCACATCCGTCGATCATTCCACCTGGATGTTCTGATCGTCTCCGACTACGCCCTCCCCAAGGCACAGGGGGCCAAAAACCGTTTCACCGGCATGGCGCGCCAGCCTGCCCCGCTGCAACCACTGGGCAAAGCCGTCACGCCACAACCTGCGGCCGCCGGTCAGCTCCACGGTGATCCCGTCCAGGAAGGGCTACTGGCTTCTCACGGCAGCAATCAGGAAGACCACAGCGCCCAACTGAGCCAGCCAGCAACCAGCAATAGCGGCGCTTGAGAGCCGATCGCAGACTCGTTGCGATGTGATCCCCACCACCGTTGTTGCAGTGCCGTCGGAATGCAGGGCAACGCTTCTACCTGCCGTTTTGCGGATCTACTGCAGAGAAGGCGTAGCGGGTACGGCGACCATACCGAAACTTCTGAATGACGTTGCCCCGGGTCGCCGAAATTCGGACATAACACCCACGGGGGCGCCCTTTGCCCGGCGCACGCCTCTGTACCTTGAACCCGCATGACCAGCCCCGACACGACAAAGGGAAGCAACGGCAGCCGCCAAGCAAAACCGTGCTTCCCCAAGCCGCGTCACCCGGGACGGCCGTCCTGCCCAATCGAAAAGCAAAGGACCACCGCATGACATCCAGCCACCGCGTGACATCCGCCGACGGTACCCCAGAAGGAGACCGCGACGGCGAACACGCAACGACACCACCCCGCGACACCAGTCGCGCCCTGCACTGGGCACAGATGGGACTGTGTGCCGGCGGCATCACCGCCGCGACTGCCATTTGGGCTCTTGGAGGCCCACCGCTCATTGCCGTGGCGGTAGCCACTGCCGCGGCTGGTAATGCCGGATGGCAGATCACCGTCAACGTGCGCCGATAGCACTGCTGATGCAGGAGCGACTGCTGGCACCGGGCGTTCCTCCTCGTGAGGAGGAACGTCCGGACCGCAAGGTGGGAGGTTGCTGGCTCGGAGGGGACGGAGACGGAACAGGAGATCTCTTCGGCAGCGTATGGATTGAGGGGTGAAAGGACCGGCCCCGCCAGCGCGCCATGGAATTCCGCACCATGAACGTCCACAACTGGGACCGGACCGTCTCCGCGTGGGCGGCCGGTGACGACCAGGACGTGGACAAGGCGCGGGCGGACCAGGTCGTCGACCTCGGCTCGCAGTGGGGGCAGTACGAGTACGCCACCAACATCGGCTTCGCCGCCTAACCTTTCACGGAGCGACGATGTCCCCGCATTTCCAGGAAGACCGCAACACCTGCTCCGGCGGTGTAAGTCGCAGGGAATTTGCATATTCAGCCACCGCTAGTAGGTGGCTCAAAGGAGGAGCTCAGGATCCAGTCGAACCGTTAAACCCCGGCGCCCCATCTCATCTCGCCATTGCAGTATTTCTTCCTTGCATGCGCCTAGTAGCTCGATCCATTGCTCAAGAGGGGTTGTGGCTATTTCCCCGCGAATGTGACCACCTAGTACTCCAGTCGTAGATCGTTATGTGCCCTGGTCTTGGAGCTGTCTGCAAAACCAGGTGGCCGCAACGGACCGTCTGAGTAAGGTCGGGCAATGCCTAAGCTGAAGCCGCTGCATGCCGGCCACGCCCCGGCGGTTCTGGCCTTCGAGCTGGCGAACCGCGCCTACTTCGCTGCCTCGATCTCCGACCGCGGCGACGACTTCTTCGACCAGTTCACCGACCGGTACAACGCCTCGCTGGCCGAACAGGAGGCCGGCATCTGCGCCTTCTACGTGCTCGTCGCCGAGGACGGCTCGGTGCTCGGCAGGTTCAACCTGTACGACTTGGAGGACGGCACTGCCAGACTCGGCTACCGGGTCGCGGAGCGGGTCGCCAGCCGCGGCGTGGCGACCGCGACCGTCCGGGAGCTGTGCCGGATGGCGACAGCGATGCACGGCCTGCTCACACTGCGGGCGGCCACCTCCCACGACAACGCCGCGTCCCAGAAAGTTTTGGCCAAGGCCGGGTTCGTCTCGGTTGGCCCTGCCACCCCGGCCGATCTCGGCGGCAAGGCAGGCACTTGGTACCAGCGCAACCTCCAGCCATAGAACTTGATCTTGCTCGTGGGTCGGCGCACCGGCCTACTACCACCTGCAGAACAACGCCACGCGCAACTGCCTGGACTACCGGGCCGACTACGGGCCCCTCCCCTACGCGACAGAGTGCAACGAAGGTGGGTACCAGACCTGGCTGATGAACGACACCATTGGCCAACTTCGCGGTGGAACGGGAGCCAGTGTGTAGTTCCAGTCGCCGTGGAAGGCGTTGTGTGTGATCACAAGGGCATGGAACTCGGCGGGGGTGACGCTAATGCCGAGGTCGTAGCTGCCTGTGTCCAGTTCGGCCCCAAAGAACAGTCAGAGCGACTCGCGGCAGGAATCGCTCGTAGCCCGTTTACCTGTGCCAGGTCATTTGACCTGGCACAGGACCGCGGCGGCTGATCACGAGGGGCCCTCTGTAGTGCCCACCAGCGGGAAGCACTCATCGATCAAGGCATGCGGCCAACGGTAAGAGACGCGATGAAACTTTTGCGTCTGCGGCGCCCACCCCTAGGCGCTCACGGGACATCGAAAAGCCGATCAAATGCAAGCTTTCAGACCCGCGCGGTGGCCGTCATGTACAGCCGGCGCTCAGCAGGCAGCTGCGCCTGGTCGTGCACGGCCGCCCCACCGCTTCAGACCATCCCCACTCGTACGGTGCGCCTCGCACCGTGACCGTCTGCAGCCTGCCATCCAGGCGACCAGCTCGGTCGTGCACGGCAGCCCCTGGCTCTCCTCCGCCCGCAGTGAGCAGACCCCGACCATCGCCCCGGAACGGCCCGCCCTGCGCCAGGCGCCGGCCATCTGTGTCAGCAGGTCCAGCGTCGGCACCAACACCAGCACACGCCGGGCCGCAAGCCGGTGCGCCGACTTGGCACCAATCAGGGTTTTTCCGGAGCCGGTAGCGGCGATTACCTGAGTCCTCAAACCCTCAGGAGGCATACGGCCACCGGGCGGCACACCGAGAATACGAACGACGTTATCGACTGCCTCAGCCTGATGCGGACGCAATTCCATCTGAGTCACAAGAACTCGCATTCTCAATATTCGAGGAGGTGGTCTATTCTGAACCCAGAATTCATCCAGGCTCCAAAATGACGAATTCCTTGACTCCCACAGATTGGTGTTCTTCTGGACCTCTACGTGAGGGGGAAGTACTGAGCCATCATCCCAGAAGCAAGCTGGAGTTGAAAGTGACGCACGCGGTTGGTTCGAAAGTGGCCAGATCTTGTCCGGTGATGACCGAACCCGACGGGATCGGGAACTCTGGCCTGTCTGCGGTGAATGCAGGTACCCGCAAAGCGGGAGGTGTACGCGTGACCCGATCATCAGAAAGACATCACCCGCCGGCCTGGACGAAGCCGGGAGCCCGCTGGATGGCCTGGGTGTACTGGCCGATGCTGGTCCTGTGCTTGAGTCTGACGGTGTGGCGCATAGCTGAAGGCTCCGTAGGACAGGCCTTCTATCAAGCCCTCCTGAGCGTGCTCTTTAGCAGTCTCCTGATCCGCAACCGGGCGAACCGGCGAGCCAGACGCCACTGACCCCCTGTAGCCAGCCTCTTTTCTGACGCGCCCGGAGGGTGCGTCAGCTCCGGTACAGGACTGCGGAGCAGGCCCGTACCAGGTCCTGATCCGGCGTCAGCCGGATCCGTCCTGGATCGCGGAGCGATTCCGGGAGGCGGAACGGAGTTCCGCCGCATTGCGCGGAGCGCAATGCTCCGTGGCGTAGCCACGGTAACGACGCGTAGCGTCGTCGCGTCGTGTCTGCGGAGCAGACCGCGCG
>NZ_JBIRGP010000028.1:0-43319 GCF_044328075.1 Streptomyces sp. NPDC017991
CAGGCAGGGCGACGGGCGCACCTTCGGCCGCCCCGGGCGGGATCCGGTCGGGTGGCACGACAAACGGCCTCAGCGAGTCCAGTTCCTCGCGGCCGGACCTCATCTCCCGCTGCTCGCCCGACTGCGGCTGCTTGCCCTTCTTGCTGAAAAGACCCATAAGCCGCAGCATGATCAGGGTAATTGGGGCTGGTGCCGATATCGGGAGGTCGGGTCGTCCGTCGCGGGCAGTGGGGGCGTCCAGCGAAGCTGACAACGGCAGACCTGTGCCAATGCCGAAGAGGCTCATCGCGCCCGTGAGGATGAACCGGTCGGCTACCGCCGCGTAATGCCCCGGGTCCTTCCGGTGACCGCTTGGTGACCGGGGTTTCGCGACGCCACCGCTCTTCGGCGTCTCCCCATCTCCTCTCAGCTTCCTCCGCCGTCACACCGACGACCTCTGCGATGACCTCCCATCTCGTCCCACGCATCCGCTCGGCAATCACCGCCTCCCTCATCAATGAGTCATTCGCCTGCGCATCCGCACTCGCCGCACGTAATTGCCCGCTTGGGCTCGGTAACTGCTCACCATCTGCGCGTAATGATGGAGGCGACGTGCGTTGGATGCGGCCGAACATACCGCTGCGGTCCTTACGAGATCGGAGTCGGTGAAGCTGTCGGCCGGCAACTGCTGCGGGCCCACCTGGACGGTGGAGGTCTCGCTGGGGCCCTGACCCTTGATCTTGGACACGGGCTGTGCGGCTTCGGCCACGTAGGCAATGGTGTTTGGAGTGCTCGCTCATAGGTGGTTGGGCTGCGGTGGCCGAGGCGGGAGTGGCGTCGGACTGTGTGGTAGCGATGCAGCCAGCGGAAGAGTCCAGGTGAACCTCGTGCTCGGTGTCCCAGACCCGGCGGCCCTGGAGGGTCTTCCGTTTGCAGGTCGCGTGGAGCGACTCGGCGAGTGCGTTGTCCGCGCTGGAGCCGATCGCGCTCATGGACTGGGTGACGCCCGCTTCGCGGCAGGCGTCGGTTGAAGACCCGACTGCGGTACTGGCCCCGTGATCGCTGTGGAAAACGGTGCCGGCGAGGCTGCCGCGGGTCCGTTCGGCCGCATGCAGGGCGTCGATGACGACGTCGGCCCGCATGTGGTCGGCGGCTGCCCACCCCGCCAGGCGCCGCGAGACGCCGCGAGGCAAGGTCGATCACGGTCGCAAGACAGCGGAACTTCCCGTCGGCCAGGGGAAGGTAGGTGATGTCGCCGACGTGCCTTGGTATGCGCCTGGCCGCGGTGAAGTCGCGGCCGATCGAGTCCGCAGCGTGGCGTTCTCCGCTTCCAGCGGCGTGGGCGGCCCGGTGGGTGTCTTCGTACGGCGTCCGGGCGGGCGGCTCGTACCGACCGCCCGGACCCAGTTCCGCGGGATTTCCCAGTCGATGCCCAGACTGGCAGCGACCTGCCGAATCGTCGCCTCCGGCCGCGACTGGTACAGCGCGACCGCGTCCGCCTTGAACTCCGGCGGGTGGTGCCTCGTGGCCACGAGATGTCCGTTCTCAGATTCTGCGGATCCAGTGTCGCGTGTGTCCAGGATCAGGCATCAAGGTCCCCGCCCCGAGAAGACCACTCAGGAGCGTGCGGACGCTTCCATCACGCCTTTAGGCAGGCGGAGGCCCGGCACTGGATGCGCCCAGTTAGTGGCCGGGGTGGACTGCCTGGACGCCGGTGCCCGCGTACGCCTTGGGGGTGAGTGTGAGGAGGAATCGTCCGGCGGGGTGGGCGGCTGAAGGGCGGGCGGCGTGGATGGCGTGGACAGCGGCCCAGGAGTGCCCGAACCGCAGCAGTTCGGTGGCGGTGACCGCGGCGTCGGTGTCGAAGGCTTCGAGGCGGATAAACCGCAGCCCTTTGATGTAGCCCAGCAGGCCGGGCCGCCCGACGTCACCGGCGGTCAGCGACAGCACCGGTGCGTACAGGTCTCCGAGTCCGTCGGAGGCCTGCACGTAGAAAGCGGCGACCGCCTCGTTGTAGGGGTCCTTCGGGTCGTACAGGGCGGTGGCGGCGGTGTGGTCCAGCACGACCGAGATCACCGCCTTCAGGCAGCCGTCTGCGAGCCGTGCTGCGCCCCGCCCAGACGCTCCAACAGCGCACGGGCCTTCGCCTCGGCCTCCGCGCTGGGTACCTGCCCCAACGCGGAGGCGAGTTCCGAGCGGGCCAGCTCCGCACGCTCGGCGTACTCGGCCCTGGTGGGAGTGTCCTGCGCCAGCTCCTCCACCAGGCTCCGGATCGTCGTGCCGTGCTCGGCGGCCAGCTGCGCCAGCCGGTCCCGCGCTGCCGCGCTTACCTTGATGCTCGTCTCATCCGCCATGACCCGACTCTATCGTGTTCCTCTACCCCCGGTAGAGGAACATGCGCACCGGTCTCGTTTCGTCATGGCGACCGGGCTGCGAGCATCCGTGTCGGGGTCTCCTCGAAGCGACTCACGGATCCTGCGCCGTGCGCGGGTCTGCTATCCGGTTTCGAGGTCGCCGGAGAGGGTGATCTAGATGCTGCGCTTGAGTTTGTGGCCGTGCTTCCAGTCCAGGGTTTTGTCGTGTCGGAGGCGTCCGACGACGATGCCCGGCGCGATTCCTGCTTGGCGCGCGAAGAACTCGATTTTGGTGAAGGGCGTAGGGCGCTGGGCGAGTTGCCGGTAGGCAGCAGTGTTTGCGGGCGGGATGAGGGTGTCTGCGGCGAAGGCATCTGCTTCGTCTTCGCTGCGGTCTCCTTCGAGGGTGGCGTCGTCGTCGCGACGGGTGCCGTCGATGAAGGTCAGGCCCCTTGGGGTCCATGAGGGCAACCGAATCCACGCTGCGGATATCGACGCCCTCGCCCAAAACGCGACAGTTCGAAAGCACGGCCCGCTGCGCGGTGGTTCCGAAGGAGTCGAGGACTTTCCGCCGGTGTCCGGGGGCGTGTTCGCCGCACAGCCGGTCCGCCCACACCTGCGTCGGGTAGGTCTCGGGCTGGTCTGCCCGCAGCTTCGCCGCGAGCCGTTCCAGGCCTTCCGCGTAAACCTGTGCCTTGATGGTCCGGTGGTGGAAGGTGATGCACGTCGCGTTCGGGGAAACCCTGGCCGGCTGAACCGCCGTTCCTCCCGCGACTCCCCGGCTGCCCGGCCGGAGGGGGGTTTGCAGGCTTCGAAGGCCGAAGTGAGCCGGGCTCGGGCTCGGTGAGAATGCCACGCTTCGGTTCTCAGGTCGGAGTCTCTCGGTACCGGCCCGTGATGTGCCGGCTGGTCGGGTCGTCCAGTGTGGTGGCAGGAGGCCAACGATGACCTATCGCATCAGCAAGGAGTTCCACTTCTCCGCGAGTCACCAGCTCGACGGGCTGCCGGCCGACCATCCGTGCGGCCGACTGCACGGCCACAACTACGTGGTGTCGCTGGAACTGTCCGCACCCACGGACGGCCTGGACGACACCGGCTTCGTGCGCGACTACGGCGATCTCAAGGACTTCAGCGTATGGCTGGACGCCGAGGTGGACCACCAGCACCTCAACAAGGTCGTAGGGGACCGCAACCCGACCGCCGAGAACCTCGCGCGCTGGCTTTACGAGCGCTGGCTCGGACGCTACCCGGAACTGGTGGCGGTCCGGGTCGTGGAGACGCCCAAGACGTGGGCGGAGTACCGGCCGTGACCGCGGCGTCGACCGACCGGTGGAAAGAAGGTGGTGCCGTCGTGGACCCGAAGCTCGTCGTGAACGAGATTTTCGGCCCCACTTGAGGGCTGTACAGGGAGAAGGACCGTCCCTGGGGCGGAGCTGCGCCTTCGTCCGGCTCGGCGGCTGCAACCTGGGATGTTCGTGGTGCGATACGCCGTACACCTGGGACTGGACCGGCAGTGGCGACTCGGGGAGGGCGTGGGATCCACGAGCGGAGTTGCACGCGATGCCGTGGCGGGAGGTCGCGCAGCGGCTGCGGGCCTTCGCGGTGCCCCTGATCGTGGTGTCCGGTGGGGAGCCGTTGAATCAGCAGCGGCGTCTGGTGCCCCTGCTGCGCGACCTGACGGCGAGCGGGCACGCGGTGGAGATCGAGACGAACGGCACCGTGGTGCCCGCGCCCGAAGTGTCGGCGATGGCTCGCTTCAACGTTTCCCCCAAGCTTGCTCACTCCGGTGAGCCGGAAGTACGGCGCATCGTGCCGAAGGCGCTGGCCGCGCTGGCGGCACTGCCGGACACGGCGTTCAAGTTCGTCTGCCGAGGCCCCGAGGACCTCGACGAGGTCGCGGAACTCACGACGCACATCGGCGAGGCTGCCGTGTGGATCATGCCCGCGGCGCGGTCACGTGACGAGCTGGACCGCCGCCTTTGTTCCCTCGGCGACGCTGTAGTGGCCCGTGGGTGGAATCTGACGACACGGCTGCACATCTCTGTGTGGGGTGACCGGAGAGGTACATGACTGCTACGCATGACGAACGCACCGGCGCGGCCGACGAGCCGCGGGAGAGCCGTGACCCCTTGGAGGACATCGCGCGACAGCTGTTGGTGGAGATCGGTGAGGACCCGGACCGTGACGGGCTGAAGGAGACTCCGGCACGCTTCGCCCGCTGGTGGCGGGAGTTCAGCCAGTACGACGCCGGCAACACCAGCACCAGCTTCCCGATCTCCACCAGCGGTCAGGTAGTCATCGTGGGAGACATACGGCTGTGGTCGCTGTGCGAGCACCATCTACTGCCGTTCAACTGTTCGCTCACCATCGCCTACCGGCCGCTCGACGAGATACTAGGCCTGTCGAAGTTCGCCCGCATCGCGCATCGCCACGCGCACCGGCTCCAGGTGCAGGAGCGGCTCGTGCAGAACATCGCCGACGAGGTCGGGGCCGTGACCGGTTCGCCGGACGTCGCGGTGATCGCTCAGGGCGAGCACCTGTGCATGAGTATGCGCGGTATCCGCACCTCGGCGCGAATGACCTCATCAGTCTTCCGGGGTGTCTTCGAGGAGTACGGCCCGGCCCGCCAGGAGCTCGTTGCCATCGCCTTTCCCGGCTGACCGCACGAACTGCCGACGGCACTCCGGCCGACGGCCTCGTCCACACGTGAGGAGTGTGAGATGAACATCGCCTTCGTCCTGCTCACCCATGCCGCCGACGAACCAGCGGGGGTCGAGCGGGCCGTCGACTCGCTCGTGGAGGGCCTGCGCTCGACCGGTCACAACGTGCTGATCATCGCGGCCGGACCGCCACGTGCCGGGGACGGACCGGACGTGTGCCGACTCGACTCGGTCACTCTTCCGCGCCCACTGCTCTTCGACGAACTGCCGCAACTCTTCGAGGAACCCGGGCCGGTGCGGCGCGAGGTTCTGCACATTCTCGGCCGGTTCGATGCCGATGTCGTCTGCTGGGCCGACGCCGTGGTGGGCCTCGGCTTCCTCAGCCCCGCACCGTCCCACGTACAGACCGCGCTCATGGTGCACTTCCTGCGTGTGGACGATCACATGCAGCGTGCGCTGGCACACCGTCCGGACGTGGTGCTCCCGGTCAGTCCCTTCATGCTCGACGAGGCGGCGCGCGCAGGGCTGGACGTCACGAACTGGCGCACGCTGCCCAACGCGGTGTCCGGCGCAGCGGCCGCGCACGGCACCGTGCCGGAAGGTCCGGAGCGTGAACGGCTACGCCGGACCGGCCCGGTACGGATCGTCACCCGTGCTGATCCGTCCAAGGGCATCACGGAGCTGCTGGACGCCTGTCCCGCAGACCTGAACAGGCCGGTCCAGATCGTCATCGCCGAGGCAGGGTTCGAGCTGTGGCCGGGCATGCAGGCCGACATGATCGAAGCTGCCCGGTCGCGGGCCGCAGGCCTGCCCGGGGTCGAGGTGTTGCCCGCCATCGCGTGGCGGGAGGTGCAGCCCTTCCTGGCCGGGGCGGCCGTCACCCTGGTCCCTTCCACGAGCCCGGAGACGTTCGGCAACGTGGCCGCCGAGTCCCTGTCGGCCGGCACGCCGGTCGTCGGCTACGGCTTCGGGCACTTGCCGCTACTGGTCGGCGAGGCGGGACGGCTGGTGGATCTCGACGTGGTGCACGGCTTCGGACACCTACCGGCACTTACCGGCCGCACCCTGGAGACCAACGACTTCACCGCCGGCGCCAGTCATCTCTGGCGGGCCACCATCGATCTGCTGGCCGATCCGGACGCCTACCTAGCCGCCTCACGGCAGACCCGCCGTCAGGTCGCGCCGCTCGCTCCCGCGGCCGTGGCGGCCGAGTTCCTGCGGCTCACGACCGGCTCGCAGCAGCCCGTCGCCACGTCGGGCGGAGAGTAGGCGTGATGGCGGACCCCGGCGGCTTCTCGGCCACCGTCGTCATACCGGCCTACAACCGCGCGGAACTACTGCGCGGCACCTTGACGGCGCTGGCTGCCAATCGGCCGCCCGGCGGTGGCGCATTCGAGGTGGTGGTGGCCGACGACGGATCGACCGACCATACCCGGGCGGTGGTCCAGGAGTTCGGCGGCCGGCTGACCGTGCGGTACTGCTTCCAGGAGGACCTCGGCTTCCGGGCCGCCGCCGCGCGCAACGCCGGTGCCCGGCTCGCCTCGGCACCGGTGCTGATCTTCCTTGACGCGGGAGTCCGGCCAGGTCCGGACTTCGTCCGCGCGCACCTGGACGCCCAGTGCGCCGGACCGCGCGCAGTGGTCGGCTACACCTATGGATACCGGCCGGACGTGAGCGTGCCGGACGCCCTCGCCGCTGTCCGGCAGGATCTCGACCCTGCCGAGGAAGTGCGCCGGCACGGTAGCTCGGACGCGCTGCGTGACGTCCGGCAGCCGGCGTTCGAACGGTTCGGATACGACCTGGCGGCCACGGTCGTCCCGTGGCAGTGGTTCTGGTCCGTCAACTGCTCGGTGCGCAGTGCGGACTTCCGGGCCGCGAACGGCTTCGACGAGGACTTCCGCAGCTGGGGTGGCGAAGACCTCGACCTCGGGTACCGGCTGCACCGGGGCGGCACCGCCTTCACGGTCAGCCGGGTGGCCTGGGCGCTTGACACTCCGCACCAGCGATCTCCTGGCGACGACCTGGCCAGCAACGCAGCCAACATCGCGATGCTCGCCGACAAGCATCCCGAACCGGTGACGGAACTGCTGTGGGCTTTTTTCGCCCGGCCCGCCGACCGGTTCGAGATCCACCATGAGTGGAACGTCGAGGACGAGTACCGCCTCGTTCTGGCGGCCGCCGAGCGGGCGCGTGGGACCGACGTGCGCGCCGAACTCGCCGCGCTGCACGGGTTCCCCGCAGATCAGCGGGTCGCGGTCCTGGGCTGCGGCGCCGATCTGCCCGCCGGCCGTACCGCCGGTGTCCGGTGGTTCGACTTCGACGGCCGCCTCGCGGGGGCCGCCGCACCGGGAGGGCGGGTGGAGCATGCTCTCGGTGTCCGTCTGCCCTGCGCCGACGGGTCCGTGGACCGGATCCTGGTGACATCCCGGCTCGCGGGTCTGTGGGAGCGGTGGCAGGAGCACATAGTGGCGGAGGGACATCGGCTGGGGGCTCGGGTGGAGGTTCCGTTCCTGCACTCGACCGCTTGGTAGCTGGACGACTTCGGGCCGGTACCCGATACCGGCCCGATCGCCGCGCCCGGTGACGTACGTCGCCGGGCGCAGCTGCGGTCAGCCGGTCCCGGTCCGCGCGCGGACCGCGTGCACGACGTACGTGCGGACGTCGGCGGGGATAAGGGGAGCGGGACGAACGGCGACGGTCAAGCCGCGTAGTTCCAGCAGGGCGATGATGGCGTCGAGTCGGCCGTCCAGGTCCTGCACCTCCAGCACGACTTGGCCGACGAGCCGCCAGTGAGCAGCATCGATGCCCTGCAGTACGTCGAGTTCGGCACCCTCGACGTCGATCTTCAGCAGTGCGACCCGCTCGCCACGGGCGAGGAACACGGAAAGGCGCTCGACGTGCACGGAGACCTGGGTGCCGGTGTAGTGCGAGCGGATGTAGTCGCGCGGGCCCTCGCGTGAGAGCACGTCGATCTGGAGTTCCTTCTGCTCGGGATAGCGGGTGGAGTTGCCGGGAGCTCTCGGGTAGTAGACGAAGGGCACGGCCTTCTCCGTCCGGGCGCCGAGCGCGCACTCCTGCACCGTCACCGTCTGCGCCATGCCGTGCAGGTCGAGGTTGCGGCGCAGCGCGACCAGTGTGAGCGGCATGGGCTCGAAGGCGAGGACCCGTGCGGTGGGGTTGACTTGACGTACGAAGTAGCTGAAGAGGCCGATGTTGGCTCCGACGTCCAGGACGAGTGCGTCGTCCGGCAGGCGCACATCGTCGTAGCAGCCCTCTTGGAACATCTCCCTGTACTGCCAGCGGGCCTCGGGCTCGTAAGTGACCCAGAACCAGGTGTCGGTGGCCAGTTGGATCTTCTGCAGTCCGGTACCGGCTGAGGGACCGCTCACCGGGCCGACACCGACGCCGACGGCGGGGTGAAGAGGGTGGTGCTGTCCAAGTAGTGCGTGGGGTCGGGGATCCGGGCCTGCTGGAACGCCTCGCGGCGCTCGTAGCAGGTGCCGCAGGTGCCGCAGTGTGTCTCTCCGCCCCTGTAACAGGACCAGCTGACCTCCAGCGGCGCACCGAGTCGCGTGCCGTGTTCAGCGATCTGGCCCTTCGTCCAGCTCATGAAGGGTGTCTCCACCCGTGGCGTCGGGAATCCCTCGTTGGCAACGGTGACAAGTTCCCGCAAGGCGGTGACGAAGGCCGGGCGGCAGTCGGGGTAGATGAAGTGGTCACCGGCGTGCATGCCGAGCGCGACGGTTCCGGCTCTGTGGGCGATGGCGACAGACACGGCGGCGTTGGCGAGGACCGCGTTGCGGTTGGGTACCACAGTGGCCCGCATGGACTGCTCGGCGTAGTGGCCGGTGGGTACGTCGACGCTGTCGTCGGTGAGGGCGGAGCCGCCCAGAAGCGCTCCGAGGCCGGTGAGGTCGAGTACATGGTGTGTGGCGTTGTAGTGCTCGGCGACCCGGCGGGCCGACTCGATCTCCCTGCGGTGGCGCTGGCCGTAGTCGACGGTGAGTGCCAGCAGCCGGTGCCGCAAAGCCGTGTAGTGGGCCATCAAGGTAGTGGAGTCCATGCCGCCGGACAGGACGACGACGGTGTGGAAGGGGTCCGGTGCGTCCTCGTTTTCGGCCGCGTCCTGGGCTGCGGAACCTGCGATCATCGTGTGCCTTTCTCGGATCTGCCGCGGCGGCCGGGCGGACCGGTACGGCATTCGGCAGGAAATGGAAACCGCCCCGCTCAGGTGGAGAAGCCGGTCAGCCCCTCGCGTGTCAGCATTCTGGACGGAGACGGTGCCGTGGCACATCACGGTCGGGTCCGAAGGCGGCGCCCGTGCCCACCGAAGGGGAAGGTTCACAGGCCGCGCCGCTGGGCCGTCCGTTGTCGGTGCGGCGGACGGTGGGGGTGCTGGTGAGCAGGGTCCACAGACCAGGGGCGCGGAACAGGGTGGGAAAGCCGGGGCGTCCGGAGACGCCGAGCTTGCGGTAGGCACTGGAGAGGTGGAGTTCGACGGTGCGGCGGGTAATGGCCCGCTTCTGGGAGATGTGCCTGTTGGTCAGGCCCCGCATGGCGTCCACCAGGATCTCGCGCTCGCGCGGTGTGAGCGCGAGCACCCCGCTCAGTGAGGCGTGCAGGGCCATGTCGCCGCTGAGGGCAAGGATGCGCTGGCCGGCGCGGAGCGCGAGTTCTCCGGCACCGCAGCGTTCGGCGAGCTCCACCGCGTGGTTAAGGGCGGCGATCGACTCCTTTCCGCGGTCTTGCCGCGCATAGAGATCGGCCAGGTCGGTGAGGGCTGCGGCACGGCTCAGCGGGGCGTTCTCGGGTGCCAGGAGTGCGACGGCTTCGCTGAGCAGCGCCTCGGCGTTCCGGGTGTCGACCCGGGCGAGGACACGCAGGGCACCACCCAGTTCGCAGGCGGATCGACTGGCACGAGCGAACCGGACCTGTCGTTCCGCCAGGGTGCGGGCCTCGTCGGCTGCACCGATCTGGTCGAGGAGTTCGACACCGTGCGCTCGCCACATGGCCGTTCCGGTGTGACGCAGTCCGGATGCATGAGCGCGGGCCCGCAGTTCCGCGAGGTCGCGGGCGGCCTCCGTCAACGCGCCGTGTCCCGCGGCGCACCGGGCTCGCGCCAGCAGCAGGTCCTGATGCCAGTGGTCGGTGGGCAGACGACCGAGCCAGCCACCGTTGCGCAGCATGGCCTGGGCCTCGTCGAGTTTTCCTTGACTGATCAGGACGTTGGCGAGTTGGCCCGCAGTAGTCGCGCGCAGGGCCGGCGAGCAGGCTGTGGCATCGGGGCGGGCGAGGACCGCGAGGCCGGCGGTGAGCAGTCGGCACGAAAGGTCGAGGTCTCCCCGGACAGAGGCTATTCGTCCCGCGACGTGAAGCAGGTCCGCGCGTCCGCCGTACGCGCCAAGCGGGTCCGCATCTCCGCCGTAGGGATGGGCGGCGGACGGTTCGGCCGTGCTCTCGGAGATCCGGTCGAGGTGGGCGGCGGCCTCGGTGGGATGGCCGCTGTCAGCCAACACGGTCAGCGCGGCAGCGAGTGCTGCCGGACACACTTCGGACCAGCGGGTGCCGCGGGCGAGCACGGCACGGGCCTGGTCGACCGAGCGGCGGGGGCTGTCGTCCACAAGGTATGCGTAGTAGGCGGCGACAGCCTCGACGACGGTTTGTAAGAGCCAGTCATCAGGTGCCTCGGCCGGATCAGTGCTCATGTCTCCCCGCGCTGTCCGGGCGCCCGGGCGCAGTTGCGGCGGCAGGCTGCGGAAGAGACTCATCGCTTCGGCCGGCGGCACCTTGTCGAGCCGGGCGGCCAGTCGGTGCAGTTGAGGCCAGTCTGCGAACACGGTGCCGCGCAGTTCCACACCGGCTGCGTCGAGTACGGCTGCGGTGTCGCCGGGGTCGTGACGAGGTGTCGAAAGCACCTGGCCCAGACGGGCGAGCAGGCCGCTCCGCGCCGTATTGTCGCCGGCACGGCGGAGCAGGGTGACCAACGCCTGTGCGCCGCCGTCGGGATCAAGACGCACGTGGAGGTCGGCGAGTTCGAGGACTGCCTGGTGCCGCTCGTCGCCGGTGCCGACGGCCACGACGTTCTCCAGATAGCGGCGCGCGGTGCCCTCATGGCCCGCCTGCCGCGCGGTGCCTGCCGCGCGCAGCATCACGTCGGTCGGCCAGTCTTCGTGGTGAGGGACGGTGGAGGCACTGAGGTGATCGGCCACGCGTCGCACGGGCGCATGCCGCTCGTACAGGTAGGAGGCGGCGGAGAGATGAACAGCGTCGCGGGCCAGCTGTGTCATGGAGCCGAGCAAGGTATGTGCGAGCAGCGGATGCCGGAGCACCAGCTGCTCACCGTCGGCGATCAGCCTGTGGCGTGCCAGCACGTCGAGCCCTTCCAGGGTCTCCACCAGGCCGAGACCGCTGAGGTGCGCGATCAGAGCGGGGTCGGCGCCGCCGGAGTCTCCGGCCACCGCGACGGTCGCGGCGAGGCGCGCAGCGTGTGGGTGCTGCCGGGCGGCTCGTCCGACGAGCAGGTCGGTGGCCGCCGGAAGGGTCACAGCATCCCACTCCTGGGGACCGGGCCAGGGGCGCGCGCCGCGCAGCTGGGCCGCGAGCGAGGCCAGCAGGTACGGGTTTCCCGCGGTCAGCCGGTGGCATGCGGCGGGGACGTCGCCACCGGGGCGCCTGCCGAGAAGCGGGCGCAGCATTTCGCCGGTCTCCCGGAGTGTCAGTCCTTCGAGCGTCAGCCTCCGTGCTGCGAGGGTCAGTTCCCTGTACTCGGCGGGCGCGCACGGTGGTTCGCCCGCGCGCTCCGTGAGCAGCACGAGCAGCGGCAGCCCCGCTGTCTCCGCCAGGATGTGCAGCGTCTGCTGGAGGCGGGCGGTATCGGCCAGGTTGGCGTCGTCCACGGCCAGGACCATCGGTCCCCTTCCGCGCAGCGCCACCAGGAGGTTTCTTGCTCCAGCTGCTGTGGGCTCGTACGACTGCTTCGAGGCCTCGGCCGGGCTCGCCTCTTGGCCGGCGAGCGCGGACCCGGCTACCAGGACCGTCCCGCTTCCCCGCACGGCGTGTCTCGACGCCGGGCCTGTCGGGCGATGACCGTCGGCTGGTCGGCGGAGCTCGCGTGCCATCCGCACCTGGTCGGCCACTGCGATCACGGGGATGCCACGGGCCTGACATCCGCTGAGGAAGGCGCCGAGCAACATGGTGCGTCCGATACCGGCCTCACCCGAGACCACGCAACGCACCACGCCTTGCTCGGCAGTGTCGTCGAGTGCTCGGGACAGTGTCCGAAGCAGATCGTAACGGCCGACGTATTTCCCTCTGCCGGTGTCCGGTCGACTCACTCCCACCAGTTCCCTCCATCGGGTTGCGGCCACGGCTCCGGATCAGCTCAGGGACTCGCACAGGGCCATCAGGACGATGCCCTGGTCCCCGATGGCGTGTGGACGGCGGGCGAAGTGCCGGCGGAGCGCCGGCCGCAGTGCCTCCCGCATGTCGGCCGCGCGCGGATGGTCCTCGTACCAGAAGTCGGTCAGGGTGGCGGCGGCGATGGTGATGCGCTGCTCAAGATCGATTTCAGGGAAATGCAGCGCGGCTTCGGTGCGGTGCAGCGAAATGACCGGGAAGCCCGACTCGCCAAGGGTGCGGGCGGCGTCAGCGAGCAGGTGACCCTGGTGGTCGTGCGGCTCTCCGGCAAGCGGTACGCACACCTCGTTGAGGAGGCTGACCAGTTCGTTGTCCGGAGCTCCGCCGATCAGCACCACGCGGCTGCCGGGCGTGCCGCGTTCACAGACCCGGGCCATCTCCCTGACGGCACGGTCAGGGTCGTCGGCGTAGGGCAGCACCCAACAGGCCAGCACGGCATCGAAGGCGGCGTCCGGGAAGGGCAGTGCCTCTGCGTGTCCGGGTAAGACCTCGATCTCGGCGGTGCCGGTGGCCTCGAACACGTGCGGAACGTTGCCGGACGAGACAGCACCGGCGGTCTGAAGAGCCTCGACACGACGGGCATGCGGCTCCACCGTGACACAGCGACCGACCTGTGCGGCTACCGCGCGGGTGAGTTCGCCGGTGCCGCCGCCGACATCCAGCACCCGGCGACTGGTGGCGACGGCGGCGAGAATCGCGGCCATCTCCTCCCGGCGTTCCAAGCGGTCGGCGAAGTTGAGCCATCCGCTGTGGCTGAGCCGGTGAGGACCGCGGTAGTGGGCGGGCCTGCGATCCAGGGGACCGAGAAACGGATGAGCGGCGAAATCCGCGGCCGAAAGGACATCAGTGGTCGCGGTTGTGTCCGTCGTACTCATAAATGACTCCGTATCCATAGAGCAGTCGACAGGAAAGGGTGTGCCAAGGACGGGTGATGCGGTCGTGCCTCACCTGAACGAGAAAAGGAAATAGAGGGAGGCTCGCGTTGACTCGCGCTCCATCGAGCGGTCTCACGCGGATAGTGGCGTTGCTGTTCATTGCCGACGGTTGATTATTGAACACTGAATATTAGACGCCATCGGAATCTTGGAGTCCAGAGGGGAGATCAAGGCTTGACCAAAAAATTGTACCAATAGTCTCGTCTGACCAGGTTCGAGCAGATCACATCGCTGCGCTTGACGTGACTCTGGCCTGAATCACTCGTCGGCATCTGCGCTTCCGGACCGCCCGCACCGGGTCACTACTCCAAGCAAGTCAGGACGGCCGCCCGCGCCGACCGGCCTGCAAGCCATCCGACCAGGGTGTTCGTCTTCACACCCACCCCGAAGCCGTCCTCACTCTCTACGGCATCCCGTGATCAAAACCGGCGAACACGACTCTCCCCGGGGCCTTGCAGGGGACCCTGAGTGACAGATACACACAGTCGAAGGTCCTCGCATCGGTGATGTTCGCCCAAATGGTGATGGCCGGTGTCCTGCAGGTGATTGCCGACGCCAGCACAAAAGACCTACGGCAGCGTGGCCAGTAATTGCGTTCTCTCACGACAAGTACCGCATTCGTCATCAAAGACCGTCTGGACGCAGAAGCCCAACCGAACCGTGACCCGCGCCTGCATAGCTGGGCTATGAATTCCGGGACGTAGGGCATCGCTGGCCACGGCCGCGAAATTATCCTTATGGGTGCTCTGGAATGAATCTGTGGGACTAGGGAAACAGCTCTACTGTGCGACCGAGACCATAGGTCGCCCAGCCTAAATGGCTTGAGCGTTCCCCTGCTTCCTGCCCATTCGAACAATCATTTGTGAGTTGATCGCATATGACTGAACGCAAACATATGCTGCACATCCCGCGTCGACCGGCTCCGACGGCATTCCGAATCTTGCGCCGGAGCAGACGCCACTGGAACAGATGGGCGGCTTGACGGGCCGGGTCCACATGGCCCTGCCGATCGCGGCCTTCGTCTTTGCCAACTCCGCCCTGACGTCACAGGCTCTCCTCCACGCCGGCGTGGAGGAGAGTCCTTCGGCGCTTTTCGGCCAGGAGTGCCGAACGAGCGGGTTCTGCCGGACCTTCGTCGCGATCCGCACCGAGTCGCGCGCGCCCGGACGGGCCCGCAGCCACGCACCGATGAGACGCTCGCTGGCCCCGCCGACGCCACTGGGATCGGCCCAGAACGAGTAGCAGTTCGCGGTGTCGAGCCAGACACCGCCGCCGGCGACGAAGGAATCGAGGATCGCGAAGGCCCGATCGGGATCGACGCGGGTGCCGAAGTCCATCGTTCCGAGGACGATCTGGGGGTCAGTGGTGTTCATGCCGCCAGCTCTCGGATCTGGAGGGCGCTCCAGGTCAAGAGCCGTTGTGGCGGACGGTCCGAGACTCGGTCTCCGGAGGTTCGGCGCCGCGTGCGGCGGACGCGTGCGACGATGCCCCCCGGAGGCGATCCTGATGAGGGGCTTGCCGAGCAGGTCGCACAGGGCTGCCGGACAGGGACGCCGTGCAGCGCAGGTGACCGACGGATCGCCGGAGCCGGTGACAACAGCAACGCTTCCTGCGCTGATGGCGACAAGTACCACGCCGATCTGGTGACAACTGCCGTTGTCTGCGAAGGACCGATGTGGAGAACTCGGGTAGGGCACCTCTACGGAGGCGCCCTACGGTCCTGCCGGATTCCCTACTGAGGCTTGAAGGAACGGATCTGATAGCTGCCCTGCAGGTTGTAGGCAGCTCGGCTGCTGATCACCGTGGGGCCGCGGCGGGGGCGGCAGTCGCGGCGGGTACCGCTCCGAAGGCCGTGACCAAGGCGGCCGCGGCGACGGCGAGCGAATGGATCCGACGCATGGCAGGGTCTCCTTTTCCTCGTCGGCGGTGGGGAGAGCAGCCACGCCGCCGTGGACGGACTGAGCTACTCAGTTGGCAGCTGAGTCACCGAACAGACCAACGAAGCATCCCCGATCAAGAAACGGGAGAAAGCTGGCCGCGACTGCGGCGAACCGCAGCCTCTGATCCAACTTCGATGGCAAACGGTCCAGATTCACTGGCATCGGGCCCCGATGTCACGCACCTGGCGTCACGTCGGCCCGAGCCTGTGAGGACCATTGACCGTTCCTCCAGGTAGATACGCTGTCCTGTGAGGGTCGTGAGGGACCGTTGACACCGCCAGGTCCCAGCAGCAATGTGATCGCCCCCTGAAGCCAGAGCGCACGCCGCGTACACCGCTGCGGTCGGCCGGGGCGGCTCGAAGACGGCGACGAGGGCCCGGCCGTACCGCTTCCCAGGGTCCGTCGGGTGACAATCCCATCGCGCCCTGGCGGCGCTCGTTGGCGGTGCCCGGTCTCGACCTGGTCGTGCGGTGGGCGGCGGCCGCCCGCGCGGACGGCCGCCGCGAGCCGATGATCACCGTCTCCTCGCCGCGCGCCGAATCCCACCCGCTCCTCGCCGAGGCCGAGGTCGACTCGGCCAACGCGGGGGAGTACCTGGCCTACTGACTGGGCCGCCGACCCGAAGCGACGGTGTTCATCACCTACGACTCGCTGTCCAAGATCGAAGGGGCCCAGCACTCCGCGATCCTCCCCGCCCCTGTCTTCGGCCTGCTGATCGTGGACGAAGCCCACGCCCCGGCCGGAACCTGGGAGAAGAACTGGACAGCGCTGCACGACAACGAGCGCATCCGGCCGAGCGACCCCTCTACCTCACCGCCACGCCGTATGTGTGGGAAGCCCTCCGCCTGACCGGGCCGCCCACCACCGGGGCGCAGCCCAAGCGCACCACCGCCACCGCACCGGCCCGGGACTACCGATCCCTGCGGGCGCCCGGCCCATGGACCAGCCGTAGGTCTTCGGCCCCGCCTGCGCACCACCTACTCGCACGCCAAAACCATCGAGAGCGGGTACCTGGCCGACTTCCAAGCTCGTGGTCCCCACCGTCACCGTCACCGAACTGCGCAGCGCTCACCCCGGCTACCAGGAGCTCAGCTCCGGGCAGATCGCCGCGATGATCGCTGCGGCGAGGCGGGCGAGGGACCCGTCCTGCGCGGTCCGGAAGCGTCCGATGCTGTGCCTCGTCGACCACGCCCAGTGGCTGGGCGCGGCGTCGTCGGAGGTCGTGACCTTCCTCGCACGGTGGGTGGGCTGTGAACCGGTTGCCATGGCGTTCGCGGCCCGGCCGCAGCAGGCGGTGGGTGAACTGGACGAGTTGCCGGGTCTGTTCGTCGGCGGTCCGGGCGACATCGACGCGCTGGCGCTGCTGTCGGCGAAGAGCTATGTGACGCTGGACGGCCAGGTGCGCCGACGTCTCATGGCCGAGGCGCGGGGAAATCTCCTGGCGCTGCCGGAGCTGCCCGGGGCGGGCGGGTTCGCGCCGCCGGACACGTCGTCCGTGCCGACCCGGATCGAGCACGGCTTCCGCTCCCGGCTGGCCTCACTGCCTGATCTGGCGCGGCTGTTGCTGACCGTGGCGAGCGCGGAGCCGACCGGTGATCCCGGTCTGCTGTGGCCGGTCACGCGGCTGCTGGGCATCGACGTGGCGGAGGCGCACGCGGCCGCCACAGGGCTGGTGGAGTTCGCCACCCGGGTGCGTTTCTGCCATCCGCTTGCGCGCTCCACCGTCTACCGGGCCGCCACCCCGGCCCGGCGTCGGGCGGCACACTGGGCGCTGGCCGCCGTCACCGATCCGGCGGTGGATCCCGACCGGCGCGCCTGGCACCGGGCCCAGGCCGCTACGGGACCCGACGAGGAGGTCGCCGCCGAACTGGAGCGTTCACAGCAGTGCGGCCCACTCGCGCGGCGGTGTAGTGGCTGCTGCGGCTTTCCTCGAACGCGCGGCGGCCCTGTCGCTGGACACCAACAGGCGGATCGAACGGCCCCTGACCGCCGCACAGGCCCAGCTCGACGAGGGCGCCACCGAGACACCGCGGCACAACTCCTGGCGACTGTCGAGAACGCGGCACTGGACGAACGCCAGCATGCCCGGGCCGACCTGCTGCGCGAGCAGATCGCCTTCGTACGGCACAACGACGGCGACGGACCGAAGTACATGCTGCGTGCCGCACGGCGCCTCGGCGCACCCGACCCGCGCTGGTCCCGCGCCTGCTTCCTGGACGCGCTCGATGAGCCTGGTCGTCGGCCAGGCGACCGGGGTGGTGGGCACCGTCCTGACGGCGGCACGCTCCGCGGCACGCGCACCGCGCTTACCTGACGCTCTGGACGCCCTGAACCTGTTGATCAAGGAAGGGCACCGGGCCGCGGCCCCCTGATACGTGAAGTCCTCGACGGCGACGTGAGTCCGTTATGGACGAGCCGGCCCGCGCTTGCCGCCGTGCTCGCCTCCGAACTGGGGACCCGCACACTCACACGATGATCACCAAGTGGCTGATGAAGACCGGCAGCACATCGGGCTCTCCCCTTCTGCTGCGTATGGGCCTGGCCCAGACGGCGACTGGCAGCGCACTGTCCGGCGACCTCAAGTCGGCGGTGGCGGCGATCATCGAAGAGGAGGCCATCGCCGACGCCATCGGCGGGCCCCGGTGACCTACCACCGGCTGCACCTGGCCGCGCTGCGCGGCCGCCGCCAAGAGGCCCTGGACCTGTTCGAGACAGCCACCGCGACAGTGACCCCAAGTGGTGCCGGGCAACAGATCGCCGACGCTCACTGGGCGGCGGCCGTGCTGCACAACGGCCTGGTCGAGTACCCGGCCGCACTGGCCGCGGCCCGGCGGGTCATCGCGCGCAGCGACCTCTACCTCATCGGGTTAACCCTGCCCGAACCGGTGCAGGCGGCCGTCCGGTGCGGGGAGCACGGCACCGCCGCCGAAGCCCTGGAGTCGCTGACCGAGCGCACCGAAGCCGCCGGAACCAGCTCCGGGCCAGGCATCGCGGCGTACGCGCGAGGTTTGGTGACCGAAGTTGAGGACCACTACCGCGAAGCGGTCAAGCACCTTGAAGACAGCCCTCCGGTCCCCTAGCTTCGCGGACCATTGTATTACGGTACTATAGTTAGAATCGGTGACGAGAAGGAGGCGGCCGCGTGGCAGGGCAACGAGCACAGCGTGTGGCCGCGCCACTGCGGTTGCAGGTGCTCGAACTGCTCCGTCAAGACATCCTGGCAGCGGAGTTCACGCCCGGGGAGCGGCTGGTCGAGGCGCGGCTGTGCGCACGGTACGAGGTCTCCCGGACTGTGATTCGTGAGGTCTTGCGACAGCTTGAGTCCGAAGGACTTGTGACCACGGTGGCGAACCGCGGTCCGGTCATCACCGAACTGACGGTCTTCGACGCCAAGGCGCTCTACGAGGTGCGATGCGCGCTGGAAGGTCTGGCCGGGGCCCTTTTCGTCGAGCGGGCCACCCCCGAACAGCGTGAGCAGATGGGTGAGTTGGTTCGCCGTTTCTCACGCACCTACAGCAAAGCCGACCTGAGCGAGCGGCTCGCGATGAAGGACGAGTTCTACGACATCCTCACTGCCGGGGCGGGGAATCCGATCATTGATTCGACCCTTCGCGGCATCCACGCACGCGTGCAGATGTTGCGTGGGCTGTCCATGCAGGCTGAGGGGCGGGAACCGGAGACTGTTCGGGAACTTACCGCCATCTACGATGCCGCGGTCGTGCGCGGTGATGCCGGTGCCGCTCGTGCAGCGTGCGAGATCCATGTCCGCAATGCCGCGGCGACCGCACTGGCCCAGCTCGCCGCACAGCGGTCCGAGCGCCAGAGAACCGACGTCGGCTGACCAAGTCGGACCCATCACCGTCCCGGTCTTCCGCTCGACTGCCCATGAGTGTTCCAGCACGGCCAGGCTCGATCGAGCGTCATCCGATCGGCTCCGGGACTTCCTCAGTCACCGCCTGCCCCGATCCTCGCATCACGGCGCACGTGCCCGGCGGACCCGGGCTCGCCGGGGTCGGTGTCAAGGTGCGGTGTGCGCTTCCTCCGCGCGGGCCAGGACGCCCCTTGCCCGTTCTCGTACCGGCCGGTCGACCATCTGTCCGTCGACCACGGCGACCGAATCGCCGACGCCCAGGACACTGCGTGCCCAGCGCAGTTCGTCGGCGGTGGGAGCGAACCCGTCGGCGATGGGCCGCACCTGAGCAGGGTGGACGCACAGCTTGCCGGTGAAGCCCAGGCGCCGGGCGTGCGCGATGTCGGCATCGAGCGCACCGGCATCTCGTACGGCGGTGGTGACACCGTCGACGGGCGGGTGGAGGCCGGCCGCCGCGGAGGCGAGCACCAGTCGGGAACGGGCATGGGTGAGGGCGACATGGTCATCTGGGGCCACACCCAGTTGAGCGGCCAGATCGATGTTGCCGAAGGCGACGCGCACGACTCCGGGGACGGAGCACACCTCATGGGCCCGCTCGATGCCGAGAGCCGTCTCGACCAGCGGGATCAGCGGACAGCGTCCGGCCGCACGGTCGGCGATCTCTGCCAGGATGTACGGGTCCTCGGACTTGGGCACCATGACAGGGCAGCCGTGGGCGGCCGCTTGTGCCAAGTCCGCCTCGAACCAGGGGGTGCCGGGCGGATTGATGCGTACGACGGCTGTGGTGCCGACGGCCGGCCAGGCGCTCGCGTTGTCGCGGGCACTGTCCTTGTCGTCCGGGGCGACGGCGTCCTCCAGATCGATGATGACGAGGTTGGTGCCGGATGAGGCTGCCTTGTCGAAACGGTCGGGCCGGTTGCCCGGAACGAAAAGCAGGGTTCGCGCGGCGGTGATGCGGTCCGGGTGGCTCATGCGAAGGTCACCTGGGCGGTGGCGTGCCGGGCCTCGCGGTAGGTGGCGACGTGCAGCCGTGCCTGTCCTTCGGTGGGCGTGCCGTCGGCGAGGAGGTGCTCGCCGACGAACGCCGGCCGGTGCAGCCGGTAGGAAAGCGACCGTACTTGCCGCTCCGGGGCGTTTCTGCGCGCGAGTTCCAGCATCAGCAGGGCCAGCAGCGGGCCGTGGACGACGAGACGCGGATAACCCTCCACATCTCGCGCGTACGGAGTGTCGTAGTGGATGCGGTGGGCGTTCGCGGTGAGCGCGCTGAACCGGAACAGCAAGGTCTCGGCCGGCCGGAGCCGCAGCTGCCACGCCCCCTCCGCCTCTGGTACAGCCGAGAAGTCGAGCGTGGCCGGGTGCCGGGGCGCGTTGCCGTCGCCCGAGCGGTAGACGATGTCCTGCTCCTCCACCACGCAGAGGCGGCCGTGCTGCCGGAACTCCTGGCGCTCGGTGATGACCAGCAGCTCGCCGCTGCGGCCGTGCTTGGGGGTGACGGCGGCCAGGCTGCTGGTGCGTTCGGCCGGATCGCCGAGACGCAGGGGCTCGGTGATCTCACAGCGTCCACCGGCGAACATGCGCCGGCGGTCCGGAATGGGCGGCAGATTGCGGGCGTCGCGCAGGTGTCCGTCGGGGCCGAGGCCCTGCTGGGGAGCCCACTGCAGGAAGTAGAGCCACTGCCACAGAGGGGGCAGCGGATCGCCTGACTCGGCGGCGGTGCCGGGGAGGTCCAGCAGGTTCGACAGGGCCGCCGCCGGGACGGGCGGCAGGAGGTCCTTGTCAGTCACCGGTTCGGGATGCCAGGACTCCACAAAGGAGGCGAGGGGTGCGGGCAGGGGCATGGTTTCCTCTTATCGGGGTGACCTGCAGGGTCGGCGCGCGGCGGCCGTACCGGTGGGGGCAGGTGCCGCCCGGGAGGGTGGCGCGGGAGCGGGTGTGTCGTTCATGCCATAGATCATGAGTGCTGCTGGATGGGGCTGAACAATAGAAAGGCATGATGCTGGTATGCCCGGCCTGTATGACTGCACGGCCAGCAGGGGGACGTTGTCCGGTCCGGGACTGGCACGGGGCTGGACAACGTCACTCGCCCTGGAGCTGCGCCGACGGCCATCGGCCCTCATGCACGGCCACGCTGATCTGTCGCACAAGTTCCCGAGCGACGACTTCCACGGCGGGTGGCGTCCGGCCGGATCTCGGGGTCGCGAGGACGATTGAACGCCACACAGCCGGGTCGGTGAGCGGCGCGGCGCTCAGCGTGCCGTTCGCGACGTCCTCGGCGATGCCGACCCCGGGCAGCACGGTCCAGCCGTGCTCGGCCAGTACGAGCTGTTTCTGCACCCGCATGGAGTTGGTCTGGACGACGACATCCATGTCGGCCTGCGCGCGCGCCGCAGCGGCGTCGATCAGTGCGCGCAGGGCATGGCCGGAGGCAGGCAGGACCATTGGATGGTCGGCCACCTCGGCAAAGGGGACGGGATGATCGGCATTCAGGCCGGCGGAGGGCGGGGCTGCCACCCACAGGTGTTCGCGCACCAGCGGCCGGGTGTTGAGCGACGGGGTGCTGTCCAGGTTGTACAGGAGCGTCAGGTCCAGGTCCCCGTCGTCGAGCCATCGCTGCAGGTGCCCCGAGTAGGCCGTCATCAGGCGCAGTTCGATACCGGGGTACTCCCTGGTGAGGGTGGAGACCAGTGGTTCGGCCAGCAGATCGGTCGTGCTGTCGAGTAGGCCGACGTTGACGATGCCCGTGACAGCGTCGGGTGCGGGCCGCACCTCGACGCGGGCCCGCTCCAGCTCGTTCAGCGCCCGCCGTGCCCGGTCCACCATGATCGAGCCGGCCTCAGTGGGGCGCATGCCCAGTCGGGTCCGCTCGAAGAGTGGGACGCCGAGCTCCTGCTCCAGGGTGCGGATCTGCCGGGTTACGGCCGGCTGCACCAGGTGCAGCAGCTCCGCAGCCCGGGTCACGCTTCCTACCTCGGCGACCGTGACGAGCGCTTTGAGTTGTTTGACGTCCACGACTCTCCCTCACCATCCGCACCCGGCATGGTGCCATCATGGTTTGCTATTTCACTCCTGCTGTCATGAGTGCTCATGATGGTACTTCGGCGGGTCGAGTCCACTACCGGAGGCCAACGCATGCCCCATTACCCCGAAACCCTTCCCTTGTCCGGTGTCACCGTCGTCAGTGTCGAGCAGGCGGTGGCGGCCCCCTTCGCCACGCGACAACTCGCCGACCTCGGTGCTCGGGTGATCAAGGTGGAGCGCCCGGGAGGAGGTGACTTCGCCCGCCGGTACGACACAAGCGTGCACGGTGAGTCCAGCTATTTCGTCTGGCTCAACCGCTCGAAGGAATCCCTGACTCTCGACCTGAAGTCCGGGCGGGGACGAGACATTTTGGGACAACTCCTCGCCCGGGCCGATGTGTTTGTACAGAATCTGACGCCCGGAGCGGCCGCGAGGATGGGTCTGGAAGCAGACGCGTTGCGCGAGCGTTTCCCGACACTGATCCCCTGCTCGATCTCCGGCTACGGCGCCACCGGACCCTGGGCCGAACGCAAGGCGTATGACCTGCTGGTGCAGTGCCAGACCGGACTCGTCACCCTCACTGGAAGCCCGGAGGCGCCCGCCAGGGTGGGCATCTCCATCGCCGACATCGCGGCCGGCATGTACGCCTACTCGGGCATCCTCACGGCTCTGTTCACCAGGGCCACCACGGGTGCCGTCCGACCTGTGGAGGTGTCGCTGTTCGAGGCGCTGGCGGAGTGGTTGGGCCAGCCCGCGTACTACACCCGCTTCGGCGGCACTCAGCCCCCGCGGGTCGGTAACCAGCACGCCACCATCGCCCCCTATGGCGCCTACACCTGCGCCGACGGCAAGGACGTCCTGGTTTCCGTCCAGACCGAACGCGAGTGGGCCGCGCTGTGCGAGCGCTTCCTCGACGCCCCCGGCCTGGTCGACGAACCGCGCTTCGCCACCGGCTCGGCACGCGTCACCCACCGCGAGGAACTGAACGCGATCGTGGCCGAACGGTTCGCGGCGACGGACAGCGCCGAAGCGATGAGACTGCTGGACGAGTCCGCCATCGCCAACGCCGGAGTCAACGGCATCGAGGACTTCCTCGCCCACCCGGTGCTCACCGCACGCGGCCGCTGGCGGGACGTGCCGATTCCTGGGGGAATGACGGTGCCGGCCCTGCTTCCCCCGGCCGACCTGGCAGGCGTGACACCCCGCATGGACGCCGTGCCTGCCACCGGCGAGCACACCGCGCCTCTCCTCGCCGAACTGGGATACGGCCCGGCCGAGATCCAGGACCTACGAGCCGACCGCGTCCTTTGACGTCGGCCCCCACTTTCAGGAGCGACACAACATGAGCACTCTCGACACCCTGTCCGAGGACGAGCGGTTCATCGTCCGCACGGTGCACGACTTCGTGGACAACGAGGTCAAACCGGTCGTCCAGGAGCTGGAGCACGCCAACACCTACCCCGTAGCCCTGATCGAGCAGTTGAAGCAGCTCGGTATCTTCGGCCTCGCCGTCCCCGAGCAGTATGGCGGCACCCCTGTCTCCGGCCCCTGCTACGTGCTGATCACCGAGGAACTGGCCCGCGGGTGGATGAGCCTGGCCGGCGCGATGGGCGGCCACACGGTCGTGTCCAAGCTGCTGCTCCATTTCGGCACCGAAGAGCAGAAGCGGCGGTACCTGCCCAGGATGGCCACCGGCGAGATCCGGGCGACCATGGCCCTGACGGAGCCGGGCGGCGGCTCGGATCTGCAGGCGATGCGTACGGTCGCCCGCAGGGACGGCGACGGTTATGTCGTCAACGGGGCCAAGACGTGGATCACTAACTCCCGCCGCTCGCAGCTGATCGCCCTGCTGTGTAAGACGGACCCCGAGGCCGCTCCCGCACACCGGGGCATCTCCATCCTCCTGGTCGAGCACGGGCCGGGGCTGACAGTCTCCCGTGACCTGCCCAAGCTCGGCTACAAAGGTGTGGAAAGCTGCGAACTGTCCTTCAAGGACTATCGGGCACCGGCCGACGCCCTGCTCGGCGGCGTGGAGGGCAAGGGCTTCGGGCAGATGATGAAGGGCCTGGAGACCGGGCGGTTGCAGGTCGCAGCCCGCGCGCTTGGGGTCGGCCGTGCGGCGCTGGAGGACGCGCTGATCTACGCCCAGGAGCGGGAGTCGTTCGGCAAGCCGATCTGGCAGCACCAGTCGATCGGTAACTACCTGGCGGACATGGCGACTTCACTGACAGCTGCCCGGCAGCTGACCCTGTACGCGGCGCGCGAGGCGGACGCCGGGCGGCGAGTGGACATGGAGGCGGGGATGGCGAAGCTGTTCGCCTCCGAGACGGCCATGCAGATCACCCTCAACGCCGTCCGCATCCATGGCGGTTACGGCTACTCCACCGAGTTCGACGTCGAACGCTACTTCCGTGACGCCCCGTTGATGATCGTCGGAGAGGGCACCAACGAGATCCAGCGCAACGTCATCGCGAGTCAGCTGGTCAAGCGAGGAGGGCTGGAGACGTGAACATCGCAGGTGTGTGAAGTACATGGCCGATGGGCCGAGGCGATCCGCAGATCGGCGGGGATGGTCATGCTCGGCAAAGGTGGCGCGTGCCGGCGTTGTGCGCGGGAACGAGCACTCCCGCCTCGATCCGGCTAGGGATGCGAGGGCGAACCGTCGGACAGCTCATGGTCCCGAACCTCGACTTGGACCTCGATTTCCACCGGGGCGTCGAGAGGCAGCACGGCCACACCGACCGCGGAGCGGGCGTGTACGCCGCTTTCGCCCAGCACCTTCCCGAGTAGTTCACTCGCGCCGTTGACGACGCCCGGCTGGCCGGTGAAGTCCGACGCGGAGGCTACGAAACCGACTACCTTCACCACCCGCACAATTCTGTCGAGGTCACCGACGACAGACTTCACGGCGGCGAGCGCGTTGAGCACGCTGACCGCCGCGAGTTCCTTGGCCTGCTCCGCACTGACCTCGATGCCGACCTTGCCGGTGACGGGCAGCACGCCATCGACCATGGGCAACTGGCCGGAAGTGAAGACATACGCACCCGAGCGGACGGCGGGTTGGTATGTGGCCAGCGGCGGCACAACCTCAGGCAGCTTCAGGCCCAGTGCCGCGATCCTTTCCTCTGCTGCGCCGACACCGTTGTACGTACTGAGCTCCACGAGGTTGCCGTCAGGGTCACGAAGGTAGACGCTGGTGATGGGTCCGTTGGCCCCTGTTCTCCGTACCGGCCCTTCTTCGACATCCACGCCCCGTTGCCTGAGCTCCGTCACGACGTCGTCGATCGGCTGACTCACGATCAGGCAGACATCAGCACTGCCGGGTGTGGGCCGGTGGGCCTTGGGCTCGAATTCATTGCCTGCCTGATGCAGGTTGATCTTGCTGGAGCCGAAGACGAGGGCACGCCGCCCGCCGCCGAACGTCACGGACTCCATCCCGAGGACGCGGGTGTAGAAGTCCGTCGTGACGTCAAGGTCACGCACAACCAGAACAATGTGATCAAAGTGATCCACACGCATGACGTGCAACTTCCTATGAGTTGGCTGAGTCGGCTTCAGCTTCGCGATGCGAAGAATTCGTCTTCGTGGGTTCGAATGCCTCGATGACCTCGTCGAGACCCTCCAGGATCCGACATGAGGTGCTCGTGGTCACCGAACACTCTTTACGTCGAGACGCGCCGGGTGCAGGCAAGTCCCGTGCTGTGCGCGGGCCGGTGAGGCCGGCCTTCCCGTCCTGTTGCCCCGCACGTCCCTCGGTGCCCAGTTCTCCGAGGCCACGCGTCGGACTGAGGCACCAGCAGTGGTCGCCCGCAGCGCCGGACACCACGGTCCCGCGTCCCCACGGTGGTCGGTTGCGGCCCGGTACCACTTGTCTCCGCCGGACGGATGGCCATACGCGGTATCTACAGCCGTGGCGATCAGCACCTACGGGCCCGGCTGAAGAGTGACGTCGAATTCGAGGGGCAGGTCATCGACGACGCCCACGACAGAGGGCCCAAGACCTAGTGTCATGAGCATCCGTCACCTGCACACCGAAATACATCTTGTATAAGGCGCTGATCTGGGCATCTCCCTGTCATGGCTGGGTTTTAGGGGGTGGGCGGGTGTGGGTGGTGGCGGTGTACTACCGCACGAACCTGACCATGCGGCACCTGGGCCCGCTGTTCGGGGTGTCCTCCTCAGCTGTGTGCCTGGGCATCCAACGGCTGGGGCCGCTGCTTGCGCACTGCGATCCCGGTCCATGACCGGAGCGTGGGCACCGCCTCGGGCAACTACCCGCTCTCGGCGAACGTGCAGGTCATCGTGGACCCAGACACCCGGCTGGTGGTGCCCCGTCCCGCCCACTGCCAGGGCGTTACTTTTGCTCGGCGACGGCGTCCACCTCAACACCGACCTGATCGTCCCGCAGCGCAAACGCCCTGACGGCCCCCTGCTCAAGGGCGAAGAAGACAACACCGAGCACCGCAAGGTCCGTGCTCGGGTCGAGCACGTGATCGGCCGGATGAAGAACTACAAGATCCTCCGTGACTGCCGGCAGCGCGGCGACGACCTCCACCAGACGCACCGACAACCCAACTGAAGCTGCCTGTCACAGCCTTCCGCAACACGCTTCAGACGGACACCACATCGGCCAGCAGCTTGGCGGTGCCTTCGGGCGACTCGACGGGAAAATGGTGGCTTCCCAGGTCGACCGGCACGAAGCGGATGCGGTCGCCATAGCGGTCGATGGCCTCCTGCGTGAGGATCGCGCGCACCGCGAACACCGTGATCGGCTGCTTGACCTCGCGCAGTGCGGCGTCCATGTCCCAGTACACCAGACCCTCGATCGATCGCAGGCCCGCGGGTTGCCGCACAGCCACCATCTTCTCGAAATAGGCATCCGTCAGCGCCGGATCGGTGTCCTTCAGCGATCCGCCCTCGACCAGACCTCGCGTCGCTGCGGCGAAGTCTTCGTGGAACGGCTGCAGTATCGCGTTGGCCAACTGCTCGTCCGGAGCGGGGAACAGCGCGAGGTAATGCAGGGCGTCGAACGCGACCACATGCGAGACCACGTCGGGAAGAACCCGGCCGACTTCGACGGCCACCGCCCCGCCGAGGGAGTGCCCGGCCACGACACAGTTGTCCACCGACTCGGCTTCGAGCACGGCCGTAACGTCGCGGGCGAACTCCTCCATCGTCCAGACGTCTCGGGTGGACCGGGACTCGCCGTGCTCGGCGAGATCGATCGTGAGGACGCGGTAGTGCTCGGGGAGAAAGCCGGTGATCGCGTCGAAATCGGTACGGTTGCAACCCCAGCCGTGGATGCAAGCCACGGTCGGACCGTCGGCCGGACCGCTGATCGTATACCGGATCGTCGTGTCGTTCGCGCGCTGAATCTCGCGGTTGGCCACAATCCTGTTCGTCATCGTCATCCCAGTTTCTTCTCGTGTTCTCAAAGGGCGGAGCCGGCTTTTACAGCGCCCGGTGGTATTGGGTCGGCCAAGCCGCCGGGTCGCTGGACCGGTTGCGCAGGGCGAGGTACGGATCGCGCAGCAAGGCGCGCCCCATCAGCACCGCGTCCGCCTGACCCTCGGCCAGGACCTTGCCGGCCAGTGACAGGTCGCCGATCTGTCCGACCGGGGCGACTGCGAGTCCCGATGCCTTCTTGAGGGTGTTCGCGAACCCGACATTGACTCCGTCCTGCTGCGGCGGGCGGGCCGCCAGGTCCCGTGTCAGCACACCGGACGTGACGTCGAGGAGGTCGATGCCCACGGCCGCCAGTTCCTTGGCGAACGTCGCCGCTTCGTCGATGGTGATGCCGCCCTCGGCCCAGTCCGTAGCGGTGACGCGGACGAAGACGGGCTTCTCCGCCGGGAAGGCTTCCCGGACAGCGCGGACCACGCGCAGCGGAAGACGCATCCGGTTCTGCAGGCTCCCCCCATATTCGTCTGTCCGGCGGTTGGCCAAGGGGGAGAGGAACTGGTGCAGGATGTATCCGTGCGCGGCGTGGATCTCGACGACCTCGTACCCCGCCAGATGGGCCATCCGGGCCGCCTGGACGAATGCCTCGACGACCTCGTCGATGTCGGCCTGGGAGGCTTCCCGGGGAACGCTCAGGTCGCCGAACGGGGTCGCTGACGGCGCGATCAGCTCCCAGCCGCCGTCGGCCACGCTCACGGGGCTGTTTTGTCCCTCGCCTTCCCAGGGGACCTGGTGTGACCCCTTCCTGCCCGCAGCCAGCAGCTGAATCGCGGGAACCGCGCCGCGCTCGGCGATGAACGAGGTCAGGCGCCGGTGCGCGGCGGCCTGGTCCTCGTTCCAGATTCCGAGGTCCGCCGAGGTGGTCCGGTGCAGGGGACCGACGGCATTGGACTCGACCATGACCAGGCCCACCCCGCCGACCGCGCGCGCACCGTAGTGCACGAGGTGCCAGTCGGTCGGCTTCCCGTCGGTTCCGGCGGCGTACTGGGCCATGGGGGACATCCATACGCGGTTGGGGATCGTGACCTCCCGTAGCCGCAACGGGGTAACTTCCGGGCCCGCGAACTCTGTGCTGGACACAGCTGGACTCACTTTCTCACACCATGCATATGCCGGTAATACAAGAGGTTGACAGCGAGCGTACCGCAAGACGATACTCCGTGCCAACATGCGGTCCGGCAGTGGTCCGGTAAGAGAGGGAAAGGCACGTAACGAGTCGGACGTGAATGCGTCGCGACGGGCGGCCGGCATAACACGGACCGCAGGCCTGACAGATGGCTGCGGCGCGGCACCGACATCCCTCGGCAGGATCACCAGGTTCGCCGAGCGCCCTTGCCTCCTCGGTAGAGCAGCGTGGGCCAGCTGCTTCCGCGGCCTCGACATCGCGCCCGCAGGGGCAACCGGCTTTGTCCCGGCTTGACGACGGAACTCTTTCCCTCACTCCGATTTGAAGGAGAAAGTCGTGTCAGCAGAAGAGCACACAGTCGTGGTCGAATGCGCCGACAGCAAGGTGCCTCCGACCAGGATGACCCGCAGGCAGAAGAAGGCGATCTTCGCCGGATCGCTCGGGAATGCGGTCGAGTACCTGGACTGGGGCATCTACGCGTCCCTGGCTCCGGTCTTCGCGAGTCAGTTCTTCCCGGAAGGCGATTCCACCGCCGCGTTGCTGTCGACACTGGCGATCTTCGCTGTCGGATTCTTCGTGCGTCCGCTCGGCGGCCTGGTCCTGGGCGCCTACGCCGACCGATACGGCCGCAAGAAGGCATTGACGCTGACCATCGGCTTGATGTCGTTCGGAGGTCTGGCCATCGCGGTGTGCCCGACCTACGACCAGATCGCCGTGTTCTCGCCCTTGCTGCTGCTGTTGGCCAGGCTGGTGCAGGCGTTCTCCGCGGGCGGGGAGTGGCCGAGCTCTGTGTCGTACATCATCGAGAGCGCGGCGCCGGGAAGGAGGGCATTCGCCGGGTCGTTCCAGCAGGTGTCGACGGCGGGCGGGATGCTGCTCGGCTCGCTGTTCGCGCTTGCCGTGACTTCGGTTCTCAATGATGAGCAGATGCATGCGTTCGGATGGCGGATCGCCTTCGCGGTCGCCGCCGCCCTGGGGCTGATCGTCCTGTGGCTGCGCGTCCGCACGCAGGAGAGCCAGCACTTCGACAACGCGGAACTGTCCGGTAAGCCGCACAAGCCGGTCACGACGCTGTTCGCCGAACACAAACTGAGCATGCTCCGCGTCGTCGGGATCACGGTCCCCGGATCAATCATCTACTACCTGTGGATCACCAGCATGCCTGGCTACGCCAGTACGACGTCCGGCCTCGACCTGGACAGGGCACTTCTCGCAAACTCCCTCGCGGTCGTCCTGTTCATGCTGTTGCTTCCGTTCGGCGGGATCCTGTCGGACCGCCTGGGCAGGCGCTCCACCTTCATGTTCTTCCTGATCGGTTTCGCGCTGTTCTCCTGGCCGGCCTACCGCTTGCTAGACGGCGGCGGCTTCTGGACGCTGCTACTGGTCGAAATAGCCGGGGTGGTTCTGCTCGTCGGCAACTCGGCGAATGTGGCCGCCATCTACGCCGAGCTCTTCCCCACCTCTGTACGGACGACGGGGACCGGACTTCCCTACGCGACGGCAGTCGCGTTGTTCGGCGGCACCGCACCGTACTTCACCACCTGGCTGGCCAGCATCGGGCAGCAGGACAAAATCTGGATCTACATCGTTGCCTCGGCTGCGATCGGCATGGTCACGATCATGACGATGCCCGACGGCGCGAAGAAGGGAGCACTCGACTGATGAGTGCAGCACATGGTTCGGGACAAGAGGTATCGACCGAACAGGAGCCGTGGCAGTGGGACGAGGCCACATGGCGGGGACACGCCGAGCGCGTCCGTGCGGGGCGCGACCTGACGCCGCGGGTGTGGCCGGGGGGCGCTCGTATGGCCGTAGCACTCTCATTCGACGCCGACCACGAGACGCTCTCGCTTCGCGAAGGGGAGACGTCGCCCGGTGCGATGAGCAGGGGCGAGTTCGGGTCGCGCGTGGGATCCCGTCGGATTCTGCGGCTTCTGGAGGAGTTCCAGATCCCGGCCACGTTCTTCATTCCTGCGGTGTCCGCACTGCTGCACCCGCAGGAGGCCAAGGACTACGCCGCGGCGGGTCATGAGATCGGTGCGCACGGCTGGATCCACGAGCGGAACGCGCTGTTGAGGGTGGAGGACGAGCTCGATCTCAACCGCCGCAGTATGGATGTCCTGGAGAATCTCGTCGGTCAGCGGCCGGTCGGGATCAGAACACCGAGTGCCGACTTCTCCGACTCGACCCTGCAGACCCTGCAAGACCTCGGGTTCAGATACGACTCGTCGCTCATGGCCGACGACATGCCCTACGAGATTCTCTCGAACGGGCACTCCACGGGGATCGTAGAGGTGCCCATGGAGTGGATCCGCGACGACGCACCCTATTTCATGATGACGCGCTACGGCCCCTTCCGGCCCTACACCCCGCCCCGAGCCTGGGTCGAGATCATGAAGGACGAGTTCGACTCAGCCTATGCCGACGGAGCGGTCTTCCAGCTGGTGTGCCATCCGCACATCATCGGGCATCGCTCAAGGATGCTGGCGTTGCGCGGGTTGGTCGAGCACATGAAGGCGCACGAGAACGTGTGGTACGCCACACACGGTGAGATCGCCGACTATGTGTGGCGAAATGCCGGCCAGTATCCGGAAAGCCACGTCTGACCAGGGTCCGGCCGGCGGTCAGTGAGGCGCTCAGGTGGACGAGATCAGCATGCTGATCTCGTCCACGGCCGCGACGACCAGCTGTGCCAGGGCCCCTTCTTGTGCGCTGTCGTAGCGCATCTGAGGGATGGACAGCGTGAGCCCTGCAATGGGTCGTCCGGACGAGTCCGTGATGGCTGCGGCGATCGAAGCGACGTGCGGACGAAACCATCCGGACACGTTGAGTGCGTATCCGCGCCCGGCGGTCCGCTCGATCTCCTCGCGGAGCTCGGCGGAACTCGGCACGGGGGAATGCGCGAACTCCTTGAGATCGTACTTCAGCAGATCGTCCACATCAGCAGGTTCAAGGCGTGACATGATCGCTACGCCCGCCGAAGTGGCCCGAAGGGGCACACGTGTGCCGACTTCGAGGTAGACACGGACCACTTGCGTGCTGTCTTCTGTCGCGACGATGACGTACTCGTCCCCGTCGGGCAGGCCAAGTTGAACCGTTTCATCGGTCTCTGCGGCGAGGCGTTTGATGACGGGCGCTGCCAGATCCCGAAGGTCTTGCTCACCAGCACCCCGTAGCCCGATGGCGAGAGCCTTCATCGTCACGCCCCACCGTGCGTGATCACGGTCTACGACCCTCAACCAGCCGGCCTGCTGAAGCGTGACAAGGCATCGCTGAACCGAACTCTTCGGAATTCCCGTCGCGCGCGCCAGGTCCGAGACGCCGATCGGCTGTCGCGTGGCGACTTCCTCAAGGACGCGAAGTGTGCTGAGAACGCTGTTCATCGACCTAATGCCGCTGTCCGGCTTGTCCTGCCCGGTCACGTCTCCGCCGCCCTCCCCGATCTCCGAATATACGACCGGAGCGTACCACTCGGCGCGCCGGTCATCTCGCATGGCGGCACAGTCTCCTTGCTGCAACGCAGGCTGTGGACTACATTGCGGCACGGCGTACCGTCTAGCGGAACGGATTGCTATGGACCTGACCGTAGTGGGCGATGTAGTTGTATCGGGGCTGCCGCGGCGTCCGACGGTGGAGCCCGCCGGCCCGGGCGAATCGGCGTTCGGGCTTCTCAAGGGCGGCGATCTGACGATCGGCAACCTGGAGGTACCGCTCACGGAATCCGGGGAGCGCGCCGAGAAGCTGGTTGCGATGCGGGCGCCGCTGTCAGGCGCTGCAGAACTGGCGGAATTCGGCTTCGATCTGGTGTCGCTGGCCATGAACCACGCCATGGACTACGGGGCCGACGGCATGCGCGACACGGTACGCGCGCTGGACGCCGCAGGAGTCCTGCACGCTGGATTCGGAGAGTCTGTCGCCCAAGCGACGCGTCCGCGGGTGGTGTCCGTCGGCGAGAGCACACTGGCCTTCTTCAGCTTCTGCTCTGCCCTTCCGCTGGGCTACAACGCCACCGCGGACCGGGCGGGAATCGGTGCGATTCGTGTACGCCAGAGCTTCGAGTTCGACAGTACCTTCCTGGATGAGACGCCCGGCACACCCCCCTTTGTGCATTCGAGTGCGCATGAGCCGGATGTCCGGGCAGCCGAAGCCCTGATCCGTGAGGCCAAGAAGCACAACGACGTCGTTGTCGTCGCACTGCACTGGGGCGTGCCATTTTGCTACCTGCCTGCTACGCAGGGACCGCTCGCGCAGTATCAGCGGCCACTGGCGTGGCGGTTGGTCGACGCAGGAGCGGACCTCATCATCGGGAGCCACCCGCACTGCCTTCATCCCGTGGAGTTTTACAAGAGCGGTCTGATTCTGTATTCGACGGGAAACTTTGTCAGGCGGCACTGCTGAAAGGCCCGTGGTTCGAGAGCGCGGTGTTCCACGTGGAGTTGGGTGGGGTCGATGGACCCAACCTGCGCCTTGATCCCATCGAGCTCGACTCGGACAGCCAGCCGATCATGCCTCGGTCCGAGGTGGCGCAATCGATACTTGCCCGGTTCTCGGAGGCGTCAAGGGAGCTGGACCCGTCCATCACGGTGGACGTCGACGGATCTGTACGGCGCCAGGGAGCAATGAACTGAAGGTTAGGGCGCAAAAGAACTGCGCAATCGAAGCCCGCGGGCAACTGAACGCCATGAGTAGATCACAGCCCTGCCCCAGCATGTCGTATCACATTGCGGAACGTCGTGCTAATCTACGGCACAGACAAGGTGCAGATCAGCCAGATCGCAGCTACGTGCATCCTGAGAAGGGTCGCTTCCCATGCCCAGCCCTGTCGCCAGGCCGTCCGGCTACGAGTCGTTTCCCTATGTGGAGCGCGGAGTCGACTTTCCAGGCGTCGAGCTGTCCGACCCCAGCCACCGGCGGAGCACCTATGCCGCCGTGCTGGACGAGGAGCGGGCGGCACGGGTCGAGCGGCTGTTCGCAGAGAACGTGATCATCAGCTTCCACGATCACCCGCAGCTGCTCCCGTCGGACCCGGCCGAGACTTTCACGTACGTACGGACCAAGCATGAGTTCACCGCCTTTACCGAGCTGCGAGGGGCCGGCTTGACGGCCCTGTTCGACAAATTGTTCGGTGCTATCGGGGCAACCACATGGTCGGGGTGGAGGTGGGATGACCTGACCACGACGCTCGGTATGCGTCTCGCGGACCCGGCCCATCAGGATGGGGCCGTGGTAGCTCGAGCGGGCAAGGACATCCTCGACGCCAAGCGTGATGGTCACATCGCGTTCATCATGGGCATCGAATCCGCAGGAGCCATCGAGAACGAGTTCGACCGCATCGACGTTCTTTACGGACTCGGCATCCGTCAGATGGGCTTCGTCGACGCTGACTCCAACACGCTGGGAAGCGGACAAAAGGAGCCACGTGACGCGGGTTTGACGACGTTCGGGCGCCGCGCAGTGGAGCGCATGAACGCACTGGGCATCCTCATCGACGTGTCACATGCCAGCAACCAGACCTCTTTGGATGCGATCGAGGCGTCCTCCAAGCCCATCGCCATCACTCACGCCGGCGCCCGCGCGGTCTGGCCAACCCCGCGAATGAAGCCCGACGACGTACTCAAGGCATGCGCTGGGCATGGCGGAGTCCTCGGTATCGAGGCCCCCCACACCACGGTCTCCCACGACCATACGACGCACACGATCGAGTCCGTGATGGACCACCTCCAGTACGCCGTCGATCTGATGGGCATCGAGCACGTGGCCTTCGGGCCGGATGGCTTCTACAGCGATCACGTGGGCTTCCACCACGCAACGAGCGCGAACCTCGGCTTGTCGGCCCTGACGAACGCCGGAGAGCTCAGGTACGACCGGATTGCTCATGTCGATGGGATGGAAAACCCGAGTGAGAGCTTCCGCAACGTCGCCGGATGGCTCGTCGAGCACGGCTACAGAGACAGCGACATCCAGGCCGTGCTAAGCGGCAACATCCTTCGACTGCTGAATGGGGTAGGGCGATGAGTGATATCACCGAGCGCATCACGCGCGAATTCGACAAGAACCTGGATCAGGTCACGGGGCTCTCGCACGCGATCCATGCCACGCCTGAACTGGCCTTCGAGGAGTACGAGACGTCCGCGTCGATCCTTGGCGTTCTTGAGGGCAGCGGCTTCACGGCGGAAAGGGGGATAGCCGGACTGGAGACGGCGTTCGTGGCGTCGGCGGGCTCCGGTGACCTGGCGTTCGGCCTCTGCGCGGAGATGGATGCGCTCCCCGACATCGGTCACGGTTGCGGCCACAACGTCATCGCTGCAGCCGCGGTGGGTGCCGCGCTGGCGCTGGCCCCGTTCGCCGACGAGCTGGGGCTGACCGTGCAGGTCTTCGGTACCCCCGCCGAGGAGAGCGGAACGGGCAAGGAAGTCATGGTGAACCGTGGCGTCTTCGACCGGACACACGCGGCCATGATGGTTCATCCGCAGGTGAAGGACGTTGTCATCCCGCAACTGCGTGCTTCGCGGTCCTGGCGGGTCACCTACACAGGCCGTGGTGGGCACGCGTCCCGGCCGTGGAGCGCGCTCAATGCCGCCGATGCGACGGTGCTCGCCCAGACTGGCATCGGACTGCTGCGACAGCAGCTGCGCGACGGCATCAGGGTGCATCACGTCGTGCGGGAGGCTGGTTCGGCAGTCAACGTCATCGCGGACCACGCCGTGGCCGACTGCATGATTCGCTGCGACACCATCGCCGAAGTCGATGAGGTGTGGGAGCGGGTGAAGCTGTGCTTCGACGCCGGAGCCGTCGCCACCGGCACCAGCGTGGGATACGAGTGTTTGCCCTCCATCTACCGCGAGTTCCGCCACGACCAGGACCTGGCTCCCCTTTTTGAAAAGAACGCCCGAGCCGTCGGGAGGACGTTTCCGGACTATCCGGACAAGATGTTCGGTTCAACCGACATGGGGAACGTTTCGCTGCGGATCCCCGCACTGCACCCCATGCTGTCGTTCAACCTTCCGCCCGAGGACGGGAACCACACCGCCGCTTTCGCAGCCGCCGCCGGCGGCCCGGAGGGCGACCGGTTCGTTCGCGATGCCGGCCTGGCCATGGCGCTCACCATCGCGGACGTCGCACAGTCCGAGTCGGTTCGCGCTCGTCTGCTGCAGCGATCCTCCTGAAGAAGAACGTGCGCATGCCTGCCTATTGAGTCATCGGTGCGGTCACCAACGTCAGGTGACATACACCAGGTCCTCGCGACACATGCCGCCCGTCAAGGATCCGCGTGAGGTGGGACTGTTCAGCCAGGACGGGGATCTTCAGGTGCTCACATACGGTATGACGCGGTCAGCCCGGTGACGGCCTGGAGGTTCACTCCGTGCCGTCATAGCGCAGGCGAGCTTCCGGGCCGTTGCGACGGTGCAGCCGGATAGCCCCTCCTGCCCAGCCAGGGCCGTTTGGGGTGTAGCGGGCGCCGTGATTGCGGAGCATCACGACGTAGGGGTCGGGGCCGTAGCGCTCGTCGAGTCCCACCGCGATGCGAGCGCGGGTCGCGTCCGCGCACGCGGTGAACTTCTTGCGGTCCGGCCGGCCGTCGCCCACCCGCTGACCCAGAAGGTCCCAGTCGATGACGTCGCCGACCGGGCGGGCCAGTGGTGAAAGCTGCAGGTGCCCGCAGTCCCGGCTGGGGCAGCGGAAGTCGTACTGCTCGCCCCACTTGCCGATACGGCGCGCCTTCGGATCCTTCCACATCTGGTTGGCCAGCACGGGCCTGTACTCCGGGCAGGGAGCCTCGGACGCACCCCCTGTGGAACGTTGGCCGTGAACAAGGCGTCGATCTCGCCTGCATCGAGCATCGCGTTGAGCGTCTGGCCTTGCGGCGCGAGGGTCACGTCGACATCTGCCGGGTGAGGGCGCGGAATGAACTCGAAGGGCGGTGCGGGGCGTTCGAGGCCACCGATCACCCATCGGCTCCTTTGGGGCCTGAACCCGTACTCATCCATCAGGATCCCCTCGGCCCAGACACCGGAGTCCTGCCCGTGGGTGCCGAACTTGCCGATGACCTTTCCTGCGAGGCCGCCCGTTTCCGTGATGCCGCTGTGGGTGTGACGAAGATGCACGAGTGCCGGAAGACCCGGTTGGGGAAGTCGGGGATCGCTACTCAGGGCAGTCCGCTCTACAGGAGCCGCACGTGGAAGGTGAGTCCCAGTTCTGCGACGTCGAACTCGTTCCTGCGGATCACCCTCTTGAAAATCTGCGGCACTGTCACGGTGGAATCCATCGTGACGTCGATGTCATCGACTTGGAGGTCTTCGTCGAACGTGTGGTGTCGATCGGAAGTAGACGCGAAGATCGCGGGTAGTCATGGTCGTCACTCCTCGCTGGTTTTCTGCGTGCCGACAAGGTTCGTGATCAGTGCGTCTGGCGAAGGGTCAGTTGCAGGGTGTCGCTGCTCGCGCCGCCGCCGCACGTGGGCGCGCCTCCGATGAAGTAGGCCCGGTTGCCGACGCGGGCGGCACCGAATGCGTGCCTGGCCTGCGGCAGGGGTGCGGTGGTGGTCCACCGGTTGGTGCGGGGGTTGTACACCGTCACGTCGTTGAAGGCGTCGGTGTCGCTGCCCGGCCTGCATTCCCCTCCGGCGTACACGATCTGGCCGTTGAGTACCACGGAGGCTCCGGAGGAGCGGGGTACGGGCAGGGGTGCGGCCTGGGTCCACCGTCCGGTGCGGGTGTCGTAGACGTCGTGGCGGTTCAGGTTGTCGCCCACGTCGGCGACCCGGCCGCCGAAGACGTGAATGCGGTGGCCGATAACGGCGACTCCGGCGTGGTCACGGGCCGCGGCCGGTAGCGGCTGGGCCGTGGACCAGCCGCGGTGGGCAGGGTCGTAGACCAGGTGGGTGCGGACGGTGCCGAATCCCATGGAGAAGGGGGAGCCGGGCGGCGTCACGATCTGGTGTGAGTCGCGTCCACCGAGGAGGTGGAGCTTTCCGTCCACGGCTGCGACGGTGACCGATCCGAGGTTCTCGGGCATGTCGGGCAGCTGGTCCCAGCGGTCGAGCCGGGGGTCGTAGACGTAGGCGACGGACTGCGGGTTCATGTGCACAGGACTGGTGAACCCGCCGAAGGCGTACAGCTTTCCGCCCAGCGCGGCGACGCCGACGTGGGTCAGAGCCCGGGGTAGCGGCGCATGCTGCGACCACCGGTCGCGGTGCGGGTTGTAACTGGTGACCGAGGTGGTCGCCCAGGCGGTCGGCCCGGCGTCGTGCTGCAGCGTGCCTCCCACCACGTACACGTCGCCGCCCAGGGCGGCCACGCCCACTTCGGCACGCTTGTCCGGGCTCGGTGCCCTGTCCTGCCAGGCAGCCTGGGTACCGGCTGTGGCGTTCACCGCGTGTGCGGCGGCGACCGTGGGCGTCAGGCCCAGGCCGGCGAGCACCACGTTTCCCGCGATAGCTGCCGTAACGACAGTGGCGCGTACGTATTTCCGCATGTGTCCCTCTCCTTCTTCGCTGGCTTGGGGCCTGGCTCCCGCCGTGGCCGTCGAGCCGCAGCTGACCAGGAAGACGTTGGGCGGAGCTGTCGCAGGGCGCGCGACTCGTCGGTCAGCGCGCCCTCACCACGGCGCCAACATCACCGATAACTCAATCACGTTAGCGTCGATAAATCCAAGGGGGTACCTAACCGGACACCTGCGGGCCGGGCCACCGGGCCCGCTGAACAGATGCGCGACATGGCCGTAGGTCACGGAGATAGCCATCAGGGCACCCGCAGCGGCGGTGGCCAGGGCGAGCGGGGATACTCAACGGCCCAGTGGGATCAGGGCGGCCAGGCCGGCGAGGGCGAACAGGTGAGGTCGAAGAAGTTGGTCAGCCGCGTCGTGGGGACCCGGGCCCGCCAGGCGGCGAGCGTGAGGATGACGGCCTATACGGGCCCCGGTCCGGCTCGGATCGCCCAGCAGCGCGTGGGGCAGGCGGGTGGCTTTGTAGACGTACAGCAGGGCGAAGAGAAGTTCGAGGTAGGCCGCTCGCTGCCGCCCGTCCCGGTCGCGCAGTACCCACCTCGCAACTGCCGGCACGAGCTGGTCCGTCCTTCCGGTTCTCTGGGTGCGGGCAGCGACGCGGAGCGCCGGATGCGGCAGGCGTCCACGCGGCCCGGCCGCACCGCTGCGTCGTCTGGGGGAACCCTCTCGGAGATATGCACCATTGGTGGCTGTTGGTGATACTGCGGGCGATTTGGATTTCCACTGCTAACAGTTTATTGTTATCAGTGGAAAGGCGGGCGTGAGAACGTCTTCCCCGGGTCTGGCCCCTCTAATGGTCGACACCCCCACAGCTAGCTCCCACCTGGAGGAATCCATGTCCGAAGCCACTCAGACAGCGGCGGCCGCCGAGGCTGAGAAAATAGTTCTGCGCTTCTACGAGGCGATGAACACCGGCGATGCGGCCGTCGTCGCCGAGGTCGTGTCCGACCTGCTCGCTCCGAACTGGCAGAACAACCCGCTGGCGCCCGGCGGCCAGCCCGGCCGTGAGAGCTTCGCGCCCACCGTCGGCTGGCTGCGCAGCGTCTTCCCCGACCTGACCATCGGCCACGAGGACATCGTCGCCTCGGCGGACGGCACGGCGGTCGCCGTCCGCTCGGTCAGCCGCGGCACGCACAAGGGCGAAATCCTCGGCGTCCCCGCCACCGGCCGCACGGTCGAGTACCGCGCCTTCGACTTCCACCACCTCGAAGACGGCCGCATCGTGCAGTCCTGGCACCTGGAGGACTTCTTCGCCCTCCTCGGCCAGCTCGGGGCGCAGTTCTCCACCGGCGCCTGACCTGCGCATCCGCAGTAACGGCGTGGGGCGGGGTGCTCTCCTCACCCCACGCCACCCACCGGCTCCGCGCCATGGAGCCGTCCGCCCCTGTGCAGGGGCGGAGACGAAAGGAAGTGATCCTATGGGTGAGCGCCTCCAGGGGAGAACAGTCCTGATCACCGGCACCGGATCAGGCATTGGACGGGCGGCGGCGCTGCTGTTCGCCAGCGAGGGCGCCAAGATCGCCGGATGCGACATCGACGCCGAGCGGGCGGCCGAGACCGCCCGCCTGGTCAAGGACGCCGGAGGCGACATGCTCTCCACCGCCCCGGTCGACCTGGCCGACGGCGAGCAGGTGACAGCCTGGGTGGACGCCGCAGCCTCGCACTTCGGCGGCATCGACGTGCTGTACAACAACGCCGGCTTCAGCCCGGCGGGCACCTTTGAGACCAAGACGCCAGAGCAGTGGTACGAGTCGATACGCAACGAGGTGGACGTCGTCTACTTCCCCACGCGTGCCGTCTGGCGTCACATGAAGGAGCGGGGCGGCTCGATCATCAGCACCGGGTCGGTCACCGCGCACCAGACCAACGGCACGCACCTGAGCGCCCACGGCATCGGCAAGGGCGCGGTCGCCTCCTTCGCTCCGCACCTCGCAGTCGAGGGCGGCCCGTTCGGGATCCGCGTCAACACCATCAGCCCCGGCCTGACCCGCACCAACCAGACCGACCGGTTCATCACCCACAAGGACGCCGACCGCACCCCGCTGGGCCGGGTCGGCACCCCGGAGGACATCGCCCGCGTGGCGCTGTTCCTGGCCAGTGAGGACGCCGGCTTCGTCACCGGCGCCAACATCGTGGTCGACGGCGGCCAGTCCGTCCTGATGCCCGCCAACCGCTGAGTTCCACGATTCGCCGGCGGCCCGTCGCAATGGACGGTCGGCTGGCAGGGCGGGTGGGCCGTCAGGGACGGACAGGACCGCCCGCTCCCGGTAACAGCAGGCGGGCGCGGAGTGGATGACCGCGCGTCCGCCGCGCCGGAAGACGGGGCCTTCAGGCCCACCCCCCCCCAGCCCGAAGGCCCCGTCTCACCCCCTTCCGTCTCTCCCGTTTCCCGTGAGTCCTGCGCTGCGGCGCAGTCCGCGTCCACGTCGCGCATGCAGAGCGCGCCGCACTCGAAACCTCGAACCCCGCCCGGGCTTTGGCTGACTCCTTGTCACCCGACGCCCGCCGCACACCTGTTCTTGATTTGGAGCCCGGGTGGCTACTGACGTGCCCGTGCCCGACCCGCGGTGGCGGAAGGCGCTCGTCTACATCGCCCTCGCGCAGCTGATGGTCGTGCTCGATGCCACGATCGTGCACATCGCGCTCCCCTCCGCCCAGCACGCCCTGGGCATCTCCGACACCAACCGCCAGTGGGTCATCACCGCCTACGCGCTCGCCTTCGGCGGCCTGCTGCTGTTCGGCGGCCGCATCGCCGACCTGTGGGGCCGCAAGCACACCTTCATGACCGGACTGATCGGCTTCGCGCTCGGCGGCGCCGCGACCAACGAGGCCATGATGTTCGGCGCCCGTGCCCTGCAGGGCATGTTCGGCGCCCTGCTCGCCCTCGCCGCGCTCTCCCTGCTCGCCCTGACGTTCACCGACGGCAAGGAACGCGCGAAAGCCTTCGGGATCTCAGGGGCGATCGTCGGCGGCGGCGGTGCCGTCGGCCTCATCCTCGGCGGCCTGCTCACCGAGTACCTGAACTGGTGCTGGACGTTTTTCGTCACCATTCCCTTCGCGGTCATCGCCGTCCCGGGACCCTGTTCGTCATCTGTGACCCGGCCGCGGGCCCTCACCGCGCGCGCCTCGACATCCCCGGAGTCCTCCTGTCGACCCCCGGCCTGATCAGCCTTGTCTACGGCTTCACCCGGGCCGAGTCCGCAGGCTGGTCGGACGCGACCACCCCGGGGCCTGTTCGCCGCCGCGGCCGTACTGCTGACCGCGTTCGTCGCCATCGAGGCCCTGGTCAAGCACCCGCTGTTGCCCCTGCACGTGGTGCGCGACCGCACCCGCAGCGGCACGTACGCCTCCCTGGGCCTCGGCTTCAACGAATTGAGTCCCCTGCAGACCGGTCTCGCCTTCCTGCCGGTCACCGCGGGCATGTTGACGGAACCAGCCAGGTCGGGGCCCGGCTGATGACGCGCATGTCGCCGCGCTGGCTGATGGCACCGGGCCTCCTACTGGCGGCCGCGGCCATGATGCTGCTGGCCCAGCTGTCGCCCGACTCCTCCTACCCAACCCTGATCCTGCCCGTGCAGTACCTGTTCGGCCTGGGCCTGGGCACCGTGCTTATCCCGGGCATGTCGATCGCGACGCGCGGTGTCGCTCTCCACGAGACGGGCATCGCCTTCGCGATGGTCAACACCTCGCAGCAGGTCGGCGGCACCATCGGCACGGCTCTGCTGAACACGGTCGTGGCCTCCGCCACCAGCAGCTATCTCACCGACCGTGCGGCCAGCGGCACCAGCCGCGAACTGCTCCAGGCCCAGGCCATGACAAGCGGCTACAGCCACGCCTTCTGGTGGGCGGTCGGCGGACTCACCCTTCTCCGCCCTGATCGCAGCCCTCTGCGTGCGCGACAGCGACTCCAGCCGCCCCGGCACACCGGCCGCATCCGCCAGCCGCCACGCCACTCCGCCAGCCCAGGTGCCCGCGCTGACCAGCCGCGCCTGATACGCCTGACGGACCGACGAAGACCCAGGCTGGGCCCACCGGGCCCGATGTCCTGCAGTTATCACCGATACGCGTCCACCGTTAGCATGGGAAAATGGTTACTCGAGCCTCCACGACCGACGTACGCGAGCGCATCATCGCCGCTGCCCTCCAGCTCCTCAACGAGCAGGGCCGCGAGGCCGTCTCGACCCGCTCGGTGAGCACCGCAGCCGGCGTGCAGGCACCCACCATCTACCGGCTGTTCGGCGACAAGCAGGGGCTCCTCGACGCCGTCGCCGCCCACGGCTTCGCCGCCCACATCCCGGCCAAACTGGCCATGGACAGCCAGGGCGACCCAGTCGACTATCTGCGCACCGGCTGGGACGTCAACATCTCCTTCGCTCTGCAGAGCCCCGCCCTGTACGCCCTCGTCTACGGCGAGCCACGCCCCGGGGCCCACATGGAGGCAGCCGAAACCGCAGGAAAGATCCTGGCCGACGCCATCCACCGAATCGCGGCGGCGGGCCGCCTGCGCGTCAGCGAAGCCCTCGCCACCCAGATGGTCCACGCCAGCGGCCGCGGCGTCGCCCTGGAGCTGCTGTCGCAGACCGAGGAAGAACGCGACCCGGCCCTGGTATCCACCGCCCGCGAGGCGGTGATCGCCGCGATCACCACCGACGCCCCTGCCCCCCAGGACAGCACCCGCCCCGTCAGCATCGCCGTCTCGCTGCGCGCCGTGCTTCCGCAGATCACTGCTTTGACCGATGCCGAACGCGCCCTCCTTCAGGAGTGGCTCGACCGCATCGCCCAGCCCCTCTCCGAACGGAACCAGACATGATCGTCGTCACCGCCCCCACCGGCCAGGTCGGCAGCCAGACCCTCACCCGCCTCCTCAAGCGCGACGAGCCGGTCCGCGTCATCGTGCGAGACGCGCACAGACTCGATGCCGCCACCCGCGACCGCGTCGACGTCGTCGAGGGCTCGCACAGTGAGCGTTTTCAGCGGTGCCTCTCCAGGGTGAGGACGGCTTTGGTGATGACGCTCATGCGGTTGGGGCTGATGCGGGATCTGCGGAAGATCTGCC
>NZ_JBIRGP010000029.1:0-42652 GCF_044328075.1 Streptomyces sp. NPDC017991
ATCGTCGATCACCCACGCCACCGGATCGACCAGCGGCAGCAGCCGTCCGTTGATCCGCCGCTGCACGGGCACCGGATCCCAAGTGGACTGATTCACGAACTGCTGCAGGTTCTGCCCGTTGCCGCCCGGCAGCCGCGCCGCCATCGCCTGGATCGACTTGCGGCGGCCGTCCAGCACCGGCCCCCGCAGACAGCAGTCACCCTTGGCCCGCTGCTCCTTCCGCGGCACCGAAGCAAACACATCAGCCACGAACAACGTCAACGTCGCCCGAACACACTCCACTTCATGTAAGTCCACAAACCCAACATGCTTCTGATCAGCACCAACAGAAAGACCTGACGGAGTCCTATTCACGCCTGGCAGACCGTCCGTCCGGACCAGCCGAAGTTCACCGACCGCCGCGCCGGCGAGCACGTCGAGCTGCTGTTCGCCCTCTACGTTCGCCGCGTCTCCACCAGCTACATCAACAACACGATTGTGCAGCACTACGACCTCGGACACGGCTACTGCGCCTACACCTGCGTACAGGGTTAATTACTGATAAAAAACTACGCCTTGGATAGGACGGACTGACCTTCCGTGGGGGTACAGACTCGCACCCCCACGGCCGCGCTGGCGGGGCTAGCGTGGGGGACATGGACCGCAGCTCCGACAACCGCACCGAGATCCGGGACTTTCTCGTCAGTCGACGTGCCAAACTGACCCCGGAACAGGTGGGGCTGCCTGCGGGCGGGCGGAGACGCGTCCCTGGACTGCGCCGTGAGGAAGTCGCGGTCCTGGCCGGAGTGAGCACCGAGTGGTACAAGCGGCTGGAGAGGGGGCACATCAGCGGCGTCTCACCCGAGGTATTGCATGCCGTTGCCCGTACCCTGCAACTGACCGAGGACGAACGCACCTACCTTTACGATCTGGCAGCCGCAGCCCACCCTTCGATACCAGCACGCCGTCGCATCGCCGACGAGATCCCGCCTTCGGTCCAGTGGCTGCTCGACTCCATCACCCTGTCCGCAGCGGTCGTAACGGACGCCTGTCAGAACGTCGTGTCGACCAATGCGCTCAGCCGCGCCCTGTTCGCTCCGCTGCTCGACAGCCACACGGTCAAAGACTCCAACCGTCTCAACATCGCGCGCTACACCTTCTTCGACCACGGCTCACGGAGCTTCTACGCCGACTGGGATGCTGCCGCCGGTATCATTGTCGCCCGCCTGCGTGCTGAGGCCGCGCGCTCCCCTCGCAATACGGGGCTAGGTTCCCTCGTCGGTGAGCTGTCGACCCTCAGTGCCGAATTCAGCACCCTGTGGGCTGCCCACCAGGTACGCACCCATCACCGCGGCGCCAAAGCCGTGCATCATCCCGATGTCGGAACTGTGGAACTCACTTATCAGCACCTCGACCTCTATATGCCGGCGCACGCCGTCCAGGTGCTGACCGTCTACACCGCCGAACCCGGGTCCCCCTCAGAGGAGAAGATCAGGCTTCTGGCCAGTTGGTCGGCAACACCGCCTCAAAGGACGGAAGCCTCCGACAACTCGCGGTGAAACCGGCGGTTACTCGCCGGTGCGGGGCGCGACGACCAGTCGATCAGTAACTCGGCTGACATCGTCACGTTCTCTGCACTCCGGTCGGCGTCACGGAAGTCAAGGCGGCTGGAGCTCTGATTGGCGTCGTCAGTCCACGACACGCACACACCATCCGGCGCGCGGCCGAGGACGCAGTATCCGCGTGACCACCCACACGTTGCCCCGAAACGGGGCAGGCGAGCCCTCTCGCCGTCAGTACCTCACCACTGGAGGTCACATGTCCCAACACAGTACGTTCAACGTCAAGGCCGAAACGTCCAAGATCCGCCGGGTCACCTTCTCGAATCCGCCACTGAATCTTGTCGGCCCGGACACCGTCACCCAACTAGCATGCATCATTGACGAGTTGTCAAGTGACGAGCAGGTTCAGGTGGTCATCTTCGACAGCAGCACGTCCGGCTATTTCTTCAACCACGCCGACCTCGCGCAGATAAACGAATTGGCGACATCGACCCGTACGGACTCCACTCCCTCCTGGATCGGCCTCGTCACAAGCCTCACACACGCGCCGTTCATCAGCATCGCCTCCATCCGCGGCCGCACCCGGGGCGGTGGCGCCGAGATCGCCCTGGCTTTCGACCTGCGCTACGCCAGCCGTGAGGAGGCGGTCTTCTGTCAGCCCGAGGTCGCCACCGGTCTGGTGCCCGGCGGTGGTGGCGCCGACCGGCTTCCGCGGCTGATCGGACGGGACCGAGCACTTGAAGCCATCCTCACCAGCCACGACTATGACGCTGAGCGGGCGGAGCGGTACGGATGGGTGACCAGGGCCCTTGCCGATGCCGAGCTCGACGACTTCGTGGACGCTGTGGCGGCTCGCATCGCCTTGTTCGACAAGCAGGCCGTGATGGGCGCCAAGTCGCAGATCAACAGGGCAAGCCTGCCGCCGGAGAGCGATCTGCGGACGTCCTGGACGGAGTTCTCGAAGTCCGTCGCGTGGCCCGGCTTCCAGGCACGACTGACGCTGTTCCCGGAGCTCATCGCCGAGATCGGTATCGACGAGGTCGAACGAAACCTCGGCGACTACCTCGGTGTTGCCAACCAGGAGACATAGGCCCGCCACCTGGTCAGATCGGTGACCTCATGGGACCGACGAGCCGACCCGACGAGCGGACTGGGACCGAGCACCGTGCCCCCCGGGTCGGCCCGTCGCTCCATGAACATGTCCCAATGCGGAGTGAGCACTGTAGAGAACCCGGCCTCTGTTCGTGCTCGCAGTGGCCGTCATGAAACTGGCCTTCATCGTCTGGCCGTCAGCATGACCGTCACGTACCAGGCCGTGGCCGGCCGGACAGGGCGGCGTACGCGGCCAATGCCTCGCAGCCTGATCGTCGACGAGCGAGTAGGCCGGTCCGTATAGTTCTGGATATCGGAACGCGAAACACACTTCGGATGTGGCGTAGCTGACGCGTCTGCTTAGACGGTGTCCTACGTGGTGAGGCGGACGAGTTGCTTGTAGCAGCAGATGGCTGCGGCGAGACCGAGAATGGCCAGGTAGTTGCGTGGATTGCGTTCATAGCGAGGGCTGAGTCTGCGGTAGCCGGACAATTGCGAGATGGTCCGTTCGATCACCCAGCGACGGTGGCCCAATCGTGCGCTGGACTCGATGCCCTTGTGGGCGATGCGCATTCCGATGCGTTTGCCGCGTAACCATTTTTGCAGGTGGGGAATGTCGTAGGCCTTGTCGGCATGCAGGCATTGGGGCTTGAAGTAGCGGCCGTTGTGGGGGTCGTGTCTCGTTTGGTGACCCTCGTCCATGGGCTTCAGCCCTTCGCTGTCGTGGACGTTTGCGGCGGAGACGCCGACGACCAGTAGCAGTCCGTTCGCGTCCGACAGGATGTGCATCCTGGAACCCGGCTTGCCCCGGTCCACGGGGCTCGGACCTGCGTGTTCGCCCCCTTTTTTTTGGCCCTCACGTGGGCAGAGTCGAGGACGACGCGGGAGACGTCGATGAGGCCTGCATTGTCGAGTTGCTGCAGGACCGCTTCGTGGAGCCGGCCGCGTACCCCGGCCCTGGACCAGATCATGAACCGGCGGTGGGCCGTCGACTTCGATATGCCGAAACACGGAGGCCTAGCCCGCCAGGCGCACCCGCTGACCAGCACGTAGATGATCGCCGCGAACCGCGTCTCATCAGGCGTGGTCCGGGTCCCGCCCCCCTGCGGCCGCACCCGGTCCTTTGGAATCAATGGCCTGGCAAGCTGCCACAAGCCGTCCGGAACAATCCAACTCCACGTACCCCGCCCCATGAACGGACCATCGAGCTACCACACGTAGGACATCCTCTTATTGATTTTTTCCCGTAGCCTTCCTATATGTTGATCGCTCTACACGGGTCGTGGCATCAGCCCGCCCACTTTGCCGACCTCACCAGCCGCCTCACGCACACCGGAATCGACGTCCTCGCCCCCGACCTGGACAAGGACTCGCTGCCGGACCGCGTAGCCGCCGCCCAGCAGGTTGTCGACTCCTGCCCAGAACCGCCGCTCGTGCTCGCGCACTCCTTCGGTGGCCTGGTGGCCGGGTCGCTCACCGGAGTCCGACACATCATCCATCTCGCGTCCTACGTGCTCGACCCGGGTGAGACCGCCATCGACGTCGCTGTCCGGGCGATCGAACAGACGGGCACCCCTGATCCACTGCTAGCAGTGATGAGGCCTGGTCCAGACGGGTACACACATGTTGATCCGGAGAGCGCAATAGAGACGTTCTACGCAGACTGCAGCCCTGAACACGCCAAGGCGGCCGCGCAGTTGCTGCGGCCGGAGCGGGACGACATCGGACAGTGGACTCCGACACAAGTCAACCGTGATGTCACGCCCAGCACCTATGTGCAGTGCGAGCAGGACCGTGCGCTGCGGCCCGAAATCCAGGAACAGTTCGCCGCCCGCTGCGGCGAGACGCTGGCTTGGCCGACCAGTCACTCCCCGTACCTCAGCCGACCCGACCTCGTCCTGGACCTTATTTGCCGTATCTACCCGAGGGGTGCCTCACAGCCGTAGGGCAGAGCGTGACACCCGCTGAGTGAATGCAGCAGGACCGTTTGCCTGTCCTGCGAATCCCCAGGCGAGTAAAGGCGTATGACGCCCCGTTCGAGTCCAGTGGTTGCAAGGCAAGCTCAGACGCAATGCCGTGACTCTGTTGGCGATCTTGTTGGGGGTCAGTTGGGGGCGGCGCAGAGGGAGAAGGCGGCCTTGTCGAACCCGGCTCTGCCTTTGGCCTGGTGACTGTGGTCGGGTGCGATCGGGCCGAGCAGGGTGATGCCGTGCACCCGCCGGGCGCGTTCGATCTGCACGGGCTGACGTAGGCGGCGTCGACCACCTGCTCGGCCGGAGTGAGGTTGGTCGCCGCGAGGTCGTCGTGGATCTGGGCGTTGAGCTTGCCGTCCTGGACCGGGGCGATCGTGGTGGATACGTGCACGACCACCTCCGACAGTTCTGACGTGCATGTTTCGGTGAAATGGGTGCGGTAGCCGGAGCAGGTGGTGTGCCGTTTGACGCAGTAGTGCGCATCGGTGTCGTACGGGGAATCGAACCGCAGGGACGCGGGTGGCAGTGCGTGGCCGTCGCGCCAGTGCAGACGCCCGCGGGCGTCGCGTACTAGTGGTGCACCCAGACCCGGCGCAAGATCTCCACCCGCGTCATGTCCGGAACCTGGTCGGGGCGTCGGCCGCCCACGCGGCGGTCAGGATCTTCTGCCTGTCCCGGCCGATGGCCCCTGCTAAAGGGTGTTGCACAAGGCATCGTTCGGGCAGGTCAGGTCCTGTGGACGCAGTCTTCTGGTCATGATGTGAGGGCGAGGTTGTGCATGTGGGCGACGGCTTGGACGGCATGGCCCGGCCGTCGCCGTGCTGTCGGCAGGCGCGGAGGATCTTGTAGTTCTTCATGCGGCCGATCACATGCTCCACCCGGGCACGCACCTTGCGGTGGGCTGCGTTGTCCTCCTCCTCGCCCGGGAGCAGCGGCCGACGGGGGCGTTTGCGGTGCGGCACGACCATCCCGCAGTTGCGGTAGGCGCCGTCGCCCAGGACGGTCACGTCATGGTAGTGCCCGGCAAAGCCGGAGGCGCGCCAGGCGTGGGCGTCGGCTGTGGTGCCCGGTGCCGGTCGGGCCGCTGCGATCACGAGGCGAGTCTCCGCGTCCACGATGACCTGCACGTTCGCGGAGAAGCGGTAGTTGCGGCTGGATGTGCCGACCTTGCGGTCGCGGACCGGGACCAGAGTGCCGTCCACGATCCAGAACCGGTCCGCGGCGCCGGCCGGACGAGGGACGGCTTCGAGGGCCAGCAGCGGCCCGAGCCGCTGGATCGCCCGGCACGCTGTGGACGAGGACACTCCGAACAGCGGTCCCAGTTGCCGCATGGTCACGTTCGTCCGGTACACCGCGACCACAAGCACCCGCTCGGCCAGCGGCAGGCTCCACGGCCTGCCTTGCATCGTGCCGTTGCCACCGCGCTCCCGCACCGCCTTGAGCAACCTCGAAAACTGCGTCAACCGCAGCCCCGTGAACGTCTCCACCCACACCTGTTCAGCACACGATGACGACCAGGGACAGCGGGCGGCAGCGGCCATCGGCCCCCAGGTGGAGTTTGCTGGTGAAACCCGCCCCGCGAGCGACCCAGGCCCTCACCTCCTGCACCACCTCCACCAGGCGGGCACGAAGGCTTTAGTGGTCGGCTCCGGAACTCCTTCGGGGGTTGAGTCAGGCTGCCTGGGCGGGAGAGGATTCTTCCTGGTGATCGGCGGTGTGCCGGTTGAGTCTGGCCAGCAGATCGTCCAGATCGGAGGTGGTGAACCTCCACTGGAACGGTTGTGCTGTGGCGTTGTAGCGGTCTTCGAAGCCTCGAAGCCGGTCCCTGACCTGGGTCAGGCTGGTGAAGTCGTTGGGCGAGACGACCTTGCGCTGCACCACAGAGAAGTAGATCTCCACCTGATTCAGCCAGGAGGCGTGGACCGGGGTGTGCACCAGGACTGCGGTGGGGAATGCCGCGGCCGGCCGGGCGGCGGCCTTCTTGCCGCGGTGGGAGGAGCCGTTGTCGACGATCCAGAACACCCGTTTCGCGCTGGCGTAGGGCTCCTGGGTCATGACCTGGGTGACAAGGACCATGAACGGGTCGATGCCGGTGCGTGCCTCGGTGTGGCCGAACACCTTCGCGTGGTGAACGTCGTAGGCAGCCAAGTAGGCAAGTGCGCCGCCGCGACCGTAGGTGTGGTTCACCCGCACGGCGCGGGCTGCTCCGAGGGCCAGCGTGGGGTGGCAGCGGCACCGGGCCTGGATCGAGGTCTTCTCGTCGGCGCTGACGACGTACTCGTCCGCGCCCAGCGGAACATCCTCGAAGGTGCGGGCATACAGGTCCAGGACGCGCTGGGCCTTGGCGCGGAAGTCCGGGTCGCGGATAAAGATCCAGGACTGGTGCTGCCAGGGCTTGATCGTGTCCTGGCGCAACCAGCGGCGCACGGTCGATGCCGAGACCGGGCCGGTGATGCCGCGTGCCGTGAGTTCAGCGGCCAGTTCGGGACACGACCAGCGCGACAGCGGGGCGCCGGTCTCGGCCGGTAACTGGCAGGCCAGGGCCTTTGCCTCGACGACCTGCACTGGGGTGAAGCGGGCGGGGCGCCCGGAGCGTCTGCAGTCGGCCAGTGCCGGCAGGCCGCCGCGGGCGAACCGGCCGCGCCACCGACGGACCGTGTCCAGGTGCAGGCCCGTCTCCCGGGCGATTCAGGCATTGGTGTGTCCCCGCGCGGCATGTAGTACGACCTACGCGCGTATCCGGGCCTGGTGAGGGGTCTTGTGACCGTAGGCCGCCTTCTTCAGGTGCTGCCTTTGCGAGGCGGTCAGGAATATCGGACAGGCGGCTGCAACGGGCAAGGCAGGTCCGCCGCTTGTCCAGCTACAGCTCGGGAGGGTTCGCAGACGGCGGCGCGGGTTCCCGGATGCCTTCACGAATCAGGCTTCGCCGACGAGCCCGCTCGTAAATCGCCGTAAGGTAGTACGTCAGGCCGAGGAGAGCGCCGAAGGCGATCCCAACCACAACGTCCACGGTCTGCGTGCCAGGGGGCGCAACCAACAGTGCAGGGAAGAGCAAACCGACTGCGACAGCCGGGGCCAGGGGGTGGCGCCCAACAAAGCGCTGGAAACGGGTTGTCGGTTGATTGCCTCCCATGTAGCGATCAAGTGCCTAAAATCCCTCACCAGTGCTCGCAGTCTCTTCGGCAAGCCGGTGAGGGTAGCGAAGCGGGCCTAGCGCACCCCACCGCACCGCCCTGGCCTGGCCTTGGGAGTCTGCCCCCCCGCCACGACGGAGGGGCAGGATGGGCTCATGCCCACAGTGCCGGAGTCGACCAAAACTTCCCTCTCCCAGAGGCTCACCGCCCACGCTCCGGTGGCCGGCCTGTCCGGCTGTCCCCCCTTGATGGCTGTCTACGCCGCGACCAAGGACGCGGTGCGCACCGTCCACGAGGGGCTGCGCGGGGAGTCCACCGACGGGGTGGTGCGCACGACAGCCATCTCGCCGGGATACATCCGCACCGATCTCGCCGACTCCATGGCAGACCCGAACATCCGCGAGCAGACGCAGAAGAACATGGACGCGGTGGGCATCCCTGCGGCGGCGGTCGCCCGCGCGGTGGCCTTCGCCATCGAGCAGCCCAGCGACGTCGAGATCGGCGAGATCAACGTTCGCCCCACCGTCCAGGCGTGACACTTGCCGTCACCGGTCAAGTGAGACGGCCGCCAGCCGCTTGCACAACGCCACTGTCTGGCCGGGCGTCCCTACGAGCAGAACACAACTCCTGACCTGGCTCCCGGTCTCAACGGGAGCGACGCCTCCCGGTGAAGTGAGTTTCCCGATCCGGCCGACGGTCGCTACACCCTCGCTTCGCTGACCGACGAAGGCTTGGACAAGGTCACCGCCACCGCCCCAAGTCACGCGCGGGCCGTTCACCATCACGTGACCAGCCCGCTCACCAAGCCCAGCGGCAGCCTGCGGGCGATCAGCTGGCGCATCGTGGACACCATCGATTGACATGTGGCACGGGTCAGGCGCGTGGGCCTGCATGGGCGGTGATGATGCGGCAGGTCGCCGGCATGAGGTAGCTGCCGGAAGGGGTCCGGTATTGGCTGATGGTGTCGGCCATTGCCTGGCGGGCGGCGGTGCGCTGGTGATCGTCGAGGTTGCCGAAGAAGGACTTGAGCCGCCCGGCTCCGGCCTCGAACTGCCACCAGGTTTCGAAGTCGGGGCATTCGGTCTGCCAGGTGAACCAGGTGGCTTCGATCTGAGTGAATCCGGCGTCGCCGACGTGTCGCTCCAGCGCGCCCTCCTGCGCGGACTCGGCGAAGTGGGCCTCGAAGTCAGGGACGGTGCCCTCGGGGAGCACCTGCCGTAGGACGGGAAGCGCGATACCGGTGTACGGGTTCGAGGCGACGTCGGTCCAGGTGGCGACGCTGAACAGTCCCCCGGGGCGCAGCACCCGGGCCGCTTCGGCCAGCGTGGGACCGAAGGGGGTCAGGCCCGCCATGAGCAGGCCCATCCGCGAGACGATGCCGTCGACGCTGCCATCGGCGAATTCCATTTTTTCCATGGACATCGTCCGGAAGTCGACCGTCGTGATTCCCTCGGCGGAGGCTTTCGCGCGGGCGGTGTCCAGCAGGGTGGGGGTGATGTCGATGCCGGTGATCCGCAGGTCCGGGCGGCGCCGTGCCAGGGGGAGGGCTGGCTCGCCGGTGCCGCTGCCGAGGTCGACGACGTGGGCGTTGTCCGGCAGGGAGTCGAACGAGGTGAGCAGGGGGTTGTTGATCGCGACCAGGTAGGACTGGATCAGGTCATGGGCGGCCGCGACCGCGGCTGTCTGCTCGTCGGTGGATGTCATGTGGGGCTCCTTTCGGGTGGGGCACCGCAGCATGCGGTCAGCGCCTTGTGGCGATGCCGCGTAGCACCAGCGCTAGGGGCCGCTCCCAACCCTGCGCGTCGGTGGCGACCGCGATGCCCTCGGTAAGAGCGAACAGATCGGTGATCTGCACGTCGGTTTCGACCTGGCCGCTTTCTTGACAGCGGCGCAGCAGTGCCGCGCTGCCTTCGAACACGCCGGCTTTCCGCTTGTCGACCTCGGGCCGGCCAATCAGACGGTGTCCCGCGATCTGGTGCAGGTATTTGTTCTGGACCTGCGACTGGACGAAATGGGCCAGCAGCTCCGTGAGGCCCTCGAAGGGGTCGTCCGCCAACTGGGCCTTCACGACCGCTTCTGCGGACTTCTCGATGCAGCCCAGAAGGACGGCTTCGAACAGGTCCTGCTTGGCAGGAAAATGCCGGAACAGAGTGGCGGTGCCGACCCCGGCCTCCTTGGCGACCGCGGCCATATCGCACAGAGCCCCGTCACGGCCGAAGCAGCGCGAGGCTGCGGCGACGATCCGCCCCCGATTCTCCAGCGCGTCGCGTCGCATCGATCTGCCTCCTCGCTCGCTTCAACACCTCGAAAGTAGCACATCCGATAGTTCAAATCTCCACTTATGGCGGTGGGCCGCAGGTTCACCTGACGTCCAACGAGATCCCCGAGTTCACCCGCTCCTCGACACCGTCGACGACCGGGACCTCAGCGACGCCCTGGTCACGGTCGACGCCCTCCAGCACAAGGCCCACTACGTGCTCTCGGTGAAGTCCAACCAGCCCAAACCGGCCCACCAGTTGAGCAGCCTCCCTGGAAGCAGCCCTCGGTCATGGACCGCCCCGGGACCGGGGCCACGGACGCGAAGAGACCCGCGAACTGCAGGTCGTCACGGTCGACGGCCTCCTGTTCCCGCATGCCCGGCAGGTCGTCCGCATCCGCCGCAAGCGACGCCGGATCGGCACCCGGAAGTGGTCGAACGAGACCGTCTACGCGGTCACCGACCTCGAAACCCACGAAGCTTCCCCGGCTGAGTTGGCCGCCTGGAGCAGGGGACACTGGATCAGTGAAAACAAGATCCACTGGGGCAAGGACGTCACCTTCGCCAAGGACACCAGCCAGGTCCGCCGCCACCGCACACCTGCCGTCATGAGTTCCCTCCGCGACCTCGCCCAGGCGACCCTCCACCGGGCCGGCTGGGCCAACGTCGCCAGCGCACGACGCGCCCACACCCGCCCGGAAGACATCCTCACCCTCCACGGCATCCCATGATCAAAAACGGACGTTCCCGCCTCTCCCCGGGCCCTGCGTACGAACCGCAATCCCGTGTCGACAGAGAGTTTCTGGACGCCTGTGCACTGAGACTCACCGGGGCTGCAGCAGCTTCTTCCAGGGCCGGGTGTTCGACCTGCTCACCGACGATCAGGTCGTGGCGACGATCGAGGACATCAAGGTCTACCTGACGTGCTCCGCAGCCGTACGGACGCTACGGAATGCACGGAAGGAGCGCGACAAGGCGGTACAGCGGGCTGCGACCTCGCGTCCGCTCGCACCTCCTGGCCCCGGCTCGCCGGCCTGGTCATCCGCCATCGTGGCCAGTTCGCCTATGTCGACGGCGAACTGGCCGACGGACAGACCATCAAGCTGATGCGCTTGCGCTACGGCGGTTGCGCCAGCACCTGGGGCTTCGCCCTCTACCTCGCCAGCAGCGACAAGTACGAAGACACAGTCCTGCCCACCGGCAGCTTCGCCGGCGGCCCCGAGGATGCCTTGGACTGTGCCTGCAGCCTCTACCTCGCCATACCCGAGACCTGACTGACGGCCACACACGACAGAGGCTCCGAAGCCAACCCCCGAAGGAGTTCCGGAGCCGACCACTTAGACGTCATCTCATTTGGCCAGTCTGCGGTAGCAGATGAGGGTGCAGGCGATGCTGGTGAAGGCGAGGAAGTGGTCGGCTTCGCGTTCGTAGCGCCGGTGCAGTCGGCGGCATCCGGCGAGCCAGGACATCGTGCGTTCTACGGTCCAGCGGTGCCGGCCCAGATGGGTCGAGGACTCGATACCTCTGCGGGCGATGCGATGTCGGATGCCCCGGCTGGACAGCCACCGTCGCAGGTGGTTGTAGTCGTACCCCTTGTCCGCATGGAGCTTGCGGGGTCTGCGTCCTCGGGGGCCGCGGCGTGAGCGGATCGGTGGGATGCCCCTCACGAGCGGGATCAGTGCCTGGCTGTCGTGTGTGTTGGCGCCCGAGATGCCGACGGACAGGGGCAGGCCGGTCCGCTCCGTGATCAAGTGGTTCTTTGACCCGTACTTGGCCCGGTCTACAGGATTCGGGCCTGTCAGCTCCCCTTTTTCAGGGCTCGCATGTTGACGGAGTCGATCGCGCACCGGGACCAGTCGAGTTCCCCGCGGGATCCGAGTTCGTCGAGGACCAGGCGGTGGAGTTTGGCCCACACCCGGGCCTTGGTCCACTCGGTAAACCGCCGGTGGGCCGTCGCACCGGACGGGCCGAACGAGGCGGTCGGCACTTGCTGCCACGTGCAGCCCGAGGTCGCCACGAAGACGATCGCAGCCAGGACTTCGCGGTCGCCGTGCCGACGCCGGCCGCCACCCTGCGGCCGCGACGGCGCTTCCGGAACCACTCGCTGGAACAGCTCCCACAGCTCGTCCGGCACCAGCCGCTCAACGATCTTCGACATGCCACAAGTCTAGCCAGCCAAATGAGATGATCTTTTAGCCAGGGAGTTTCGCCCTGGTGTTCTGCTGCTTCGGCCCTCCTTGACGCGGGTGCCGGCGGCGGATCGATACGTGTACCAGCCGCGTACTGGTGAGCCCGCACGATGGTGGAGTCGACCGGGATGTCCCAGTCGGCAAAACCGGTTGGACCAACATCGCCGCCGCAGCTGATCACTACAGGTCACGCTCCGAGCACGACACCGCCGCCATGCTCAATCTCGCCGCATGAGAACGCGTCAGCCCTGGGATGGTGGCCCTTCCCTTTTCCCGCAAGCGCGGGCACCCGCGCGGCGCGAGGGTGGTACTGCTCTTCCTACCGTCGAAGCGTCTCTGGTGGGTATCCCATGGCCACGTCACCATGAATGACGTCACGAACACCGGACCGGGCCCATTCGGTCCATTCGACTATCCCGGCCGGACCGGCCATTCACCCCGCAGGGAGAAAAACATGACGACGGTACACAACGAGGACGCGCTTTCCCGTCTGCTGGACGAAGCGGCGGTCCGGGACACCATCGCCCGCTTCGCCGACGCCGCCACCCGAGGTGACACCGACCGTTTCCGCGCGACCTGGGCCGAGGACGCGGAATGGACGATCGGTGAGCGGGTGCACGCCGTCGGCATGGACGACATCGTCTCCACGTTCCAAAAACTCCGCGATGAACGGGACTTCTTCGTGCAGTTCGCGGTCCAGGGCCCGATCGAGATCTCCGGTGACGAGGCGACCACCAGCATCATCTGCCATGAGGCGGCGCGCGGACCGGGCGAGACGTACTACCGGAACCACAGCGTCACCGCGGACCGGCTGAGGCGCTCGGAGAACGGCTGGGTCTTCACCAGCCGCTCGTTCCAGTACCTCTGGCTCGACACGTCTCCTTTCACCGGCAACGCATTCCAGCTGCCCGCCGGTTTCTGATTCCCCGGCGCTCCGATTCCTCCGCGCCGTTCATGAACATGAACTCTCCGAAGAAAGCGAGCATCGCGATGAGTGTCGAAGGATCCGGCCCCGTGAAGTGGCGGTCCGCCGAGGTCGCGAGCCCTCGGCTCGATGGGCGCGTGCCCGTTGTCGTGGCCGAGGACATCCCGTATTTCCCCGGCGCCGACCGCTTCCAGACCCTCAGTATCTATCTGCCCTCGACGCCGGAGACGCTGAAACTCGTCGGTACCGCGGCGGAGCGGCTTCCGGCGGGTCCCGACTCCGCCGTTCCGCGCTACCACGTCCACATCCACGGGGGCGCCTGGCGCGACCCCCAGCTCACTTCCGCGTCGATCGAGCCGACCGTCGCCCACGCCTTCTCCGGCCCCGCGCAGCCGATCGCCGCCGTCGCCTCGCTCAACTACCGGGTCTCGCAGTTCCCCACGCACCCGTCCCTGCCGTATGACGCCGTCAAGGACAACCACTCCGACCCCGCCCGCGAGGCCACCCACCCCGACCATGTGAGCGACGTCCTGCGCGGGCTCGCCCTGCTGCGCTCGTTCGGCCTGACCGACCGCTCGTACATCCTCTCGGGCCACAGCTGCGGCGCCTGCATCGCGTTCCAGGCGATCCTCCAGGCTCCGCTCCACCACGGGCTGGACCTTCCCGACGCGCCCTGCCCGGCCGCGCTGCTGGGCCTCAACGGCCTGTACGCCCTTCCGGAGCTGACCGACGGGCTCGGCGACTCGCACGAGCATCTGCGCGAGGAGTACCGGACGCTGCTGTCCCACGCCTTCTCGGCGGACCCGAAGACGTGGGACGCGGCGAGTCCGGCGCATTTCGACCCGGCGGACATCGCCCGGCGGATCCGGGAGGGCAGGGCACCGCGGCTGGTAGTGCTGGACCAGAGCCCCGAGGACCAACTCGTGCCCATGAACCAGCGGGAGCGGTTCACGGCGCAGCTCGGGCGGGTGGACGGGCTGCGCCTCGTCGAGGGACACCGGTGCGGCGGCGGACACGCGGCGCCGTGGGAGCGGGGCGACATGATCTGGGAAAGCGTCCAGGACATCCTCCGGCCCCTGTCCGCGCAGGCATGAGCGCGGAGGGCCGGGCCGCGTCGCACGGAGGGGGACACGAGCGATCAACGCGCCTACCGCAGTAGCCCCCTTCACGCGAACCGCCACTTGCCGCACAGAGAGAAAGTGTGCTGATCCATGTCCGACACCGAGGACACCGAGGACACCGTTGTCCAGGAACGTCTCGCGGTATTCCCTTACACCACCCCGGCCCGCACCCTGCGGCGCAACGAGCGGCTGCTGCTGGAGCGCGCGCAACCGGGGCCGGGGCCGCACGGCGCCATGTGGTCCGGCGTCGAGGCCGTCCAGGTCGTGCGTGCCGGGGCCACGTTCCGTGACCAGGAGTTCGCGCCGCCCCGATGGATCTACCAGGGGCCCGGAGGCCGCATCGAGTGGACCAACATGAACTCCCGACAGCCGATCTACCACCGCAACCTCGACGTCGACGAGATGACCTACCAGGTCACCGGCCATCGCACGCTGATGACGGAGCTCGGCACCGCCGAGCTGCGACCCGGCGACTTCGTGCGCATCCCCTGCGGCGTGTGCCACGACAACTGGGGCCGCGACGACATTCACGTGATCTGGTACCTGCCCGAGGGTTACAGCGAGGAGCGCGACCCTGTGTCGGTCTCCGAGCCGAGGATCCCGCCGTTCGAGGGCTGGGAACCTGCGACAGTCAACGAAATGATCACCGACTGCCTGGGCAGCAATGAGCCGGACCACGACGTGGCCGCACACCGCTCGGACGAGCGGCTGATCCTCGAACAGGTCCATCAGGAGACGGAGCGTCTCGCGGTCCTGCGGGTACCGGAACCGGCGGCGGGCAGCACCCCCGCCACGTCGGTGATCTGGCGAGGAGAGACAGCCCTCATCGAGGTGGTCGACCTCGACCGCGAACCCGGGCTCGTCTACACCCGCCACCGCAACGCCGACGACATCCAGTTCCAGGTGTCGGGCACCCGCCTGCTGGTGAGCCAGCACGGCAGCATCGAACTCCAGCCGGGCGATTTCGTGCGGGTCCCGGTCGGGGTCGCGGCGACCAGCATCGCGGTGGGAAGGAGCCGACACATCTCGACGCTGGTGAGCCACCGGCTCCCGCGCTGGGCGCCGGAGTACGTGTCGGCCCAGTGGTGGGATGCCGCACAGGTCGCCCACTACCGCGAGCGGGTTCCGCGCTGACCGGCCCCCGGCGGGAGGCATCCCTGTCCCGCCCCGTGTGCGGCGCGGTCCCGCGAGGCTGGCGGGTCAGCGGGGTCAGCGGTTCGGCGGGGTAACTCGGGCTGGTCCAGCAGACGCGGCCGGCTTCCATGTCTGCGGGCTGTCATGGATCGCGCGCAGTACGGCGATGACCGCCGGGTCGGGGATCGCGGGGCGGCCGCGCGCGCCCTGGTCCTCCAGCCGTTGGCGCAGGATGTGAACGAGCATCAGATCGAGTATCGCCGCCCGGGTCACTCCCGTATCTGTTCCGGCCTGCGCCGCGTCGTCGTCCAGCAGACTCACGACCGACCGCAACGCCGGGGACCGCTCGTAGTCGGGAGACATCACCGGCAGGTCCGGTAGGGCCGCGAGGTACGGGTGTACCTGACCGTGGTCCAACCGGTAGGCGCCGCCGAGGAACTCGAAGCCGGCGGGTCCGGTCACCGGCCGCTCCAGGCTCAGCGCGACCTGGCAAAGTCCGCGGAGAGCACGCGGAGAGCACGCGGAGCGTGGCTGAGCACGTGCCGTTCCTTACGTGATCAGCACGACATTGCCCGGTCGCAGTGCGACGAGCGGCGCGCTCGGGGCCAGGAGCCAGCCGCTGCCCCGGAGGACCACGTGGAAACCGCTCCCGACCAGACCGGAGAACCGCATGCCCCACGCGTCCGACTGCCGGAAGCGTCTGACGGTTCCCCGTCCGCCCCGGAGGCTGGAGACCGCCTGACTGACCATGTCCACCCGTTCGACCCCAACGGACCTTCCAGGCGCCGTACGAACTCGTATGCGGCCGTGCCGACCGCGTATGTCCCCGCGCGTCAGCTGCTGGTTCAGTGAATGCCATGAGAGAACGGCACCGGCCCTAGGCGCTGTTTCTCGGATATCTCTCCGTGAGTGAGGTGTTGGGGGCAGGCTGACTGCATGGGACGCGGAGACCTGACGAACGCGGAGTGGGATCGGCTGGAGTCGTTCTTACCTCCGGGTGGTGCGCGTGGGGGCCGGTGGAGTGATTACCGCCGGGTGATCAACGGGGTGCTGTACCGGGTCTGTACGGGGGTGCAGTGGCGGGATCTCCCGGAGCGGTTCGGGCCGTGGGAGACGGTCTACAAGCGTCATCGTCGCTGGTCGGCGGACGGGACCTGGCAGATGCTGCTGTAGAAGGTGCAGGCCGCCGAGGACGCCGCCGGGCGGATCGACTGGGACGTGTCCGTTGACTCCACGGCGGTGCGTGCCCACCAGCACGCCGCCGGTGCGTGGAAGACGGCGCCCGCCGCGGTTTCTCAAAGGGGGGTCCGCCCGCGGACGAACCAGGTCGATCCGGTGCTTGGGAGACTGGCCGTCCGGCTGGAGGAGGTGGTCAGATCGGCGAGTGCCTGGGACGCTCCCGCGGCGGCTTCACCACCAAGGTCCACCTCGCAGCCGACGGACGATGCCGGCCGCTTGCCGTCCTCCTGACACCCGGACACTACGGAGACGGCCCCCAGCTGCAGCCTGTCCTGGAGCAGGTGTCGGTGCCCCGCATCAAAGCCGGCCGCCCTCGCACCCGACCTGACCAGGTCCTGGCCGACAAGGCCTACACATTCCGCGAGAATCGCCGCTACCTGCGACGACGCGGCATATCGCACATCATCCCCGAACGGCTCGACCAGCACAGGCACCGCCACAACCGCGGCCCCCGCGGCGGTCGGCCCACCGAATTCGACCGCGACCGCTACAAGAAACGCAACACCGCCGAACGGGCCATCAACCGCCTGAAAGGCTTCCGCGCCGTCGCCACACACTACGAGAAACGCGCCTACACCTACCTCGGCACCGTCACCCTCGCCGCACTCATCATCTGACTCCGCACATGATCCGAGAAACAGCGCTTAACGTCCTGCGCCAGAGATCCGTCGTTAATTCGTTTATGAGTGCTTCTGCGGATGTTCCGGTGCCACGGCGCGGCCCGAAGCTGGAACCGTTGGTGTTGTCGCCTGATGAGCGTGTGGTGTTGGAGCGTTGGGCCCATAGGGCGTCATCTGCGCAGGCAGTGGCTTTACGGCCTCGCGTTGTGCTGGCATGTGATGGCGCTGATGTGCCGCTGATTGTTGTGGTGGCGCGCGAGTTGCACATTGCGGCGGACACGGTCCGCAAGTGGCGTCGCCGGTTTTTGGCCGCACGGTTGGACGGGCTGGTGGACGAGCCGCGGCCGGGCCGGCCGCCCACCATCAGCGTCGACCAGGTGGAGGCCGTCGTGGTCAGCACGCTGGAGGAGATTCCGAAAAACGACCCGTCTGAAGGTGCAGTGGTCCTGTCCGTGGACGAGAAGTCCCAGATCCAGGACCTGGACCGCTCACAGCCCGTCCTGCCGATGATGCCCGGCATGCCCGAACGCCGCACTCATGACTACGTCCGCAACGGCCTGACCACCTTGTTCGCGGCCTTCGATGTCGCGACCGGCGAAGTCATCACATCCCTGCACCGCCGGCATCGGGCCGCGGAGTTCAAGAAGTTCCTCGTCAAGATCGACAGTGAGGTCCCTGAGCACCTGCAAGTTCATCTGATCTGTGACAACTACGGCACCCACAAGACTCCAGCCATCAAGACATGGCTTGCCAAACACCCGCGGTTCCACCTGCACTTCACACCCACGGGCTCCTCCTGGATCAACCAGGTCGAGCGATGGTTCGGCTCCCTCGCAGACCAGAAGATCCGCCGTGGCGCATACAAAATCGTGCGCTCCCTCGAAGCCGACATCCGAGCCTGGGTCAAACAGTGGAACGAGAACCCGCCCCCGTTCACCTGGACCGAAACAGCCGAAGAGATCCTCGACCCACTCGCCCGCTTCTGCCAACGGATCTCTGGCGCAGGACACTAGTACTCCAGTGGTACTTCACCATTCCCGCTGGTCATAGGCAGTCTTTCGAGCGTAGCGGGCTGCCTCCCAGTTGCGGACCGGAAATACCCCCGGGCAGTGGCCATCTGCAGAAACCTCGCGGTCGGATCCTTCCGCCTCGCAGGCATCCACCGCATCGCCGCCGTTCTCCGGCGGGCAGCACGAGACCACACCCGGCCCCTCGCACTCCTCGGTCTCACATAATCAAGACGGACGACACCGAACTATGCCGAAGCCCTGGTTGGTGGGAGCAGGTCCGCGGCCATCGCGCTGCAGCCAGAGGAACTGCGCGTCACCTTCGCGGTGGCTGTCAGGCCGATGCGCGCAGCCGCCCGGCGAGGAGTTCCTCGGAACGTTCCCACAGTCTGCGGGCGAGATCGGCGTCGAGGGCCTGCGGGTTCTTGGGCGGCACGTCCTTGCGCTTGTAGTAGTAGGCGCCTGACCGCCAGTCCTTGCCCGGTGTGCCCTCGGCGAGCCACACGATCTGGTCCGCGCCCCGCTCGGGTGTGGTTAGCAGGATGTTCCGTATGCCCGGTTTGGTGCCGAGGAAGCGGACTGTACGCATGGTCGCGCTGGCGGTATCGGAGGCGAAGTTCGTCCGGACGTTGCCCGGGTAGAAGCAGGCCGCCGCGAGGCCGTCGGCGTGGTGGCGCCGGTGGAGTTCGGTCGTGAAGAGGATGTTCTCCAGTTTCGACGCACCGTACGCGCGGACCGGGTCGTAGGCGCGGTCGTGGTCCAGGTCGTCCAGGTGGATCTCCTTGGCGAACCGCACCGTGCTTGAGGTCTGGAGCACCGACGCCCGCGAGGCGGTGAGGACGTCCAGGAGCAGCCGTGTAAGCAGGTACGGCGCGAGGTGGTTGACCTGGAAGGTCTTCTCGAAGCCGTCCACGGTCTTGGTCCGGGTGCCGAACACCCCTCCGGCGTTGTTGGCGAGCACGTCGATCCGCGGGTATGCGGTGCGCAGTTCGGCAGCGAGACGCTCGACGTCGTCGAGGCGGGTGAAGTCGGCGACGAAACTGTCGGCCCCGATTTCCGCGGCGACGGCGCGGGTCTTCTCGGCAGAGCGGCCCACGACGACGACGGTCTGCCCGTCTGCGTGCAGCTTCCGCGCGGCTGCTGCCCCGATACCGTCGCTCGCGCCCGTGATCACGACCACCTTGGTGTCACTCATTGTCACTCCTCTTGGAGAGGTACTGAGTCTCATTAGTGAGACATAATACCAACGATGGGCTGTAGTACCGTGAGGTGATGAACCGGGACCGAACCGCAGGCGGCGCGCGAGCGCGAGCACGCCAGGCCATGCGTGCCGAGGTGGCCGTGACCGTCCAGGACCTGGTCCTCGCACACGGCTACGAAGAGACGACGATCGACGACATCTGCGCGGCCGCCGAGATCTCGCGCAGCACGTTCTTCCGGTGCTTCCACTCCAAAGAGGAGGCCCTCTTCGGCCCCACAGCCGAAGCCCCCGAATACCTGCGGGACGCGCTCGCCGCCCGCCCGGCCGACGAAGCACCCTGGGTCGCGATCCGGCACGCGCTCAATCCGATGATCGACCAGTACGAGGGCCACGACGAGCGCACACGTCGCCTGACCCGCCTGATGGTGAACACGCCGGCGCTGACGGCCCGCCACCGCGAGAAGAACGCCCGCTGGCACGAACTCCTGCGCCCCGAGATCGCCCGCCGCCTGGGGGCCGACCCGGCCGACGCCGCCGACCCGCGCGCCAACGCCGTGATCGCCGCGGCTCTGGGCTGCGTCGAGGCCGCGCTGGCCGCGTGGACCGCAAGCGATCGGCCACGCTCACTGTCGGAGATACTGGACCAAGCGATGGGGGTGGCATTCGTCCCCCATCGGCCGCAATAGGACCCCCGATCACGATGCGGCCCCCTGGCGTCGCCGGCGGACGACCACGCGGCCGAGGTCGTGTGCCGAAAGTGGATCTTGAACGATGAATGTTCACGGTTCATGGGGCGGGCAGGTCTCACAGACGAGCAGTGGAGGGCGCTGGAGCCGTTGTTGCCGAAGGGGACAAAGGGGACGGCATACGGTTCCGGGTCCGGACCGGTGTGCCGTGGCGGGATGCACCCGTCGAGTACGGGCCGTGGGACCGGGTCTACGACCTGTTCCGCCGATGGCAGCGGAACAGCACCTGGCACCGGATTTTCACCAGACTCCAGTCCCTGGCCGACTCGAAGGGTGCGATTGCGTGGGACCTGAGCGTCGACTCCACGGTCTGCCGCGCCCACCAGAATGCTGCCGGGGCGCGAAGGTAAGGCGACCTGCGGAAGGAACCACCGGGCGGCGTGTGCACCGAGCCCGTTGATTACGGGCTGGGACGCTCGCGCGGCGGGTTCACCACCAAGCTGCACCTGGCCGCCGAGCAAGGCCAAAAGCCCATGTCGATCGTCGTGACCGCGGGGCAGCGCGGGGACTCGCCGCAGTTCGAACCCGTGCTGAAGAAAATTCGCGTCCCCCGCATCGGGCGGGGCCGGCCACGCGTCCGTCCCGATCGCGTGCGGGCCGACAAGGCCTACGCCTCCCGCAAGAACCGCGCCTACCTGTGCCGCCGCGGGATCCGCTGCACTATCCCGGACAAGGCTGACCAGGCCAGCAACCGCCAGAAGCTGGGCTCCCGCGGCGGCCGCCGCCGCGCTTCGACGCGGTCGACTACCGCGAGCGCCATGCGGTCGAATGCGCGATCAACCGCCTCAAGCGGAACCGCGCTGTCGCCACGCGCAACGACAAGCTCGCGGTCCGCTACGAGGCGTCGTGTCGGCGATCGCCTCGTAGGAGCAGCCGAAGCGAAGCAGTTGCAGCATCTTGTCGAAGACAATCCGGTCGCTGATCCGCCGACGGTGGCATCTCAGTGGATGGTTCGGGTGGAACACGGGCCGCCTGCGCACCAGGACCGCGAATTAGTCCCAAAGCGGTTCGGTAAGCCATAAAGGAAGCGCGGGCGCAGATTCTCCTTGTGATCACGGTGGCAACTCCGTGATGACCAGGACCTGTGCACCTTCTCTTCGTCGTTAACTCCTTGTTAAACCCTTCGTGATGACAGAAGGAACTGACAACGAGTCAGCGTGCCATGTGTGGATGATCAACAAGAGAGCGCGCCAGTCGTTCGCGCCTCCCCGATGGCGCGATCATGTCGGCATGGGACTTTCAATGACGGACCACGAGGTGGTTGGGGCCGGATTTTTGTGCTGGCCCACCGCAATCCGGAGGGTTGGTACTGCGATCACCATCACGAGGTGGGGCGTGATTGCAGTACGAGCACCCGCGCCGCTCATGGCAGCGTCGTCCAGAAGGAATGCAATGCCTCTGCAACCGCCGCCGGGTCCTGCATCATCCACCAGTGGCCGAGGCCCTCCAGCTCGGCGGTACGGGCCCCGAGCCGGGCGGCGACTTCCGCGGAGGTGACCGGGTCGTCGGAGTCGTCGGCGGTTGCCCGCAACACGAGGCCGGGCACGGGTGCGGGTAGGGACAGCTCCGCAGCCCAGTCGGCAAAGATGTTGGGCGTCGCCGAGCGGTAGAGATCGAGAATGCAACCGCCCATCGTGTCGTCCATGCTTGCCTTGAGCTCAGCCGCGTCAGCCTGGCTCGGGCACGCCGCGACCAGGGCACTCTTCAACCAGCCGGGTTCACCGGGCGCGGCAAGCTCGCCAGGCTCACTGGCCACGAAGGACGCCATCCACTCTTCGCCGCGGTCAGGCGTCCGCCACACCTGCGCCATCTCGTGCCACACATAGTCGGGGTGGAACACGGAGCCGCAGTCCACCGCCCAGCTGCGCACCGGCACGTCGAAGGCCGTGACCGTCCGCAGGACAATTCCGGCACCCCAGTCGTGCCCGACCACGTCGACCGGGCCCTCGACACCACGCAGCATCTCGGCCAGCCACGCCGCGTAGTCGTCCTTTGTCGCACCGAAATCCGAGGGCCGTGTCGTGCCGAAACCGGGGAGGTCGAGTGCTAACGCCTTCACCCCGTCGTCCGCGAGTTGCTCGCAGACGCCGTTCCAGATCACACTTGCCTCCGGGACGCCATGCAGAAAGACCGCTGTCACGCCAACTCCTCATCAGCAATATGATCCGCGAACAGAGGTAATGTTAATTCAAACCCGACACCGCCCTCCGCGCCCTCCCAACAGGCGCCCCCGGCCCCCGGCGCGGCCGTGGCACTCAAGGCTTGCGGACCAGCACCCCGAAGGCAGCGATGACCGTGTCCTGGATCGACGTTGACACGTTGGTGTCGAGATGCCGGCGATGCGCGGGAACGATCCCCGACTCCACCAGTTCCAGGCTGTCGAAGGACTCCGCAGCCTCCGCCTTGGTGCACACTCCGGTGGTCATGCCGTAGGCGCTGTACTGTCTGGCGGCCTATTTGCGCGACTTCTGAAGGTGCTGTAGCGGCATCCGGCACCGTGCCGAGCCTGAGGTCAGGAAGCCCGTCCCTTTCCCTTACTTCTGCTTTGCTGCTGTCGCCGCCTCTGGTCTCTGAGGGCATCCCTTCAGGAGAGCGCGGCGTCGTGTGTGGCTGTGTCGCGGGCAGACGTTCTCTGCTGGGGGCGGCGAACGGATTGTCTGCGTAAGCGGAATCCTGGTCTCTGTAAAGGTTGAGTAACTCGTCGATATCGTCCGACGCGGGTGATTCGTTCATTGGTCGGCCTGCCCGGATCCTGAGGCTTCCCCGAAGCGGACGTCGACCTGATTCGGGCTCATTTTTATTGCTCTTTGTATATCCGACTCGAACTGGTCCTCGGACTGACCGGCCTGTGCAACGGCCCTCCGAGGATGAATCGTAATCATCCTGTCCATCGTGTCCAGTGCGGCTGCCATGTCATCAAACATGGATGGCGCGGCGGACGAGCTGGCCTGTGTGGCTCTGGAGGATTCGGCGGCCGATTCCGCGTGGCCGAAGTCGCCGGGTTGTTGCAGGCTGAGTTCTATTGCCTTTTTCATATCTGGCTCGCAATCTGCATCGGATTGGCTGGATTGAGTGGGATGCACATTGCTGGCGCGGAGCGAACTGATTTTCAACTACGGGAGATTCGGATTCTCCAAGCAAAGACCGACCGGGTGCATCCGTCTCCAAGATTTAGGGAATGTTGGTGGTTACCAGGAACTCTTCTTCTCGACCATCGTTCTGAGATACTGTGTGTCCGTCGCGGAGGAATAGGGTGGGGCTCCGTTCCGGGGGAAGAAGATCGCGCTTTTGTATTCTGATTATGCGGCTCGTCCGGTTTGTGCGTATACCTTGGCATATTGGTTTCCTCTCCACGGTTCTCGTTCTGCTTTTGCTGGCGGGAATGTCGCCTGGGCAAGACACAACGTTCACGGGCTTCCTCCGGTTCATCGCCGGCATCCTCTCGGGACTGCCCCCTGGCCTTCGTCCGCAGCGCATGAGGGGGCGACTGGACGGGCTCCATTGCTGCGCCGTCGAGTCCCTGCGGTGACGGACGGGGTCAGGTCGGCCCTGCGCGCATCGCAGGAGAAGTCTGAGTGGCCGTTGGCACCGCTGCAACAGGTCGGTTGGCCACGCTTGTGGCTGAGCGGCTTCGCACCTTCGGCTTCTGTCCGTAATGTTCGTGTCAGCGAACCGTAGGTGCTGTCGTGTGGATCACGCCGCAGGCGCGGGGTCTGGCACGTACCCCCCAGAGGGGGACCCCCGGCGGCATTGTCGTCGGTCGCCGGCTCCCCACGCTCGGCTGCGCTCGCGGGGGTGCCTCTATGTCTTTCGTCAAGCGAGGCGTGGGGTTCTTCGTAGAAGGTGGCGTCGCGAAGCATCGCGAACAGCACGTTGCTGCATTGTCGGGTCAGACGGAGAAGTGCCTGGGTGTGGGACTTTCCTCGGGCCCGGCATTGGTCGTAGTAGGAGCGTGAGGCGGGGTCGTGTAGGGCGGCGAGCGCGGACAGGAACATCGCCCGGTTGAGCTGTCGGTTGCCGCCTCCTGGCGCGTGTTCGCCGTGGATCGAGGTTCCCGACGATTTGGTCGTGGGTGAAAGGCTGCCTAGGAGGCAGGTGGGCGGCGGTGGGGAAGCTGGTGCCGTCGCCGACGGTGACCAGCAAGGTGGTAGCGGTCCTGACCGCGACCCCCGGAATGTGGTGAGGCGGACGTAAAATTCGGTATGGGGCGGGGAACTTTGAGTTGGATCGTTCCGGATGGTGTGGGGGATAGCGGAGCCGTTGATCCCTGCGTCGTGGGTGCGACGGCAGGGTGGCGGGACGCCGGACACGCTTCCCGATGTTGAAATCAAGCCCGGGCAGTCCCAAATGGTGCGACTTGGTAGTACCTGCGGTCACGAATCAGGGCCCACAGCACGGTGACGCGGCGTCGAGCGAGCGCGAGCACGACCTGGACGTGACGCTTGCCCTCGGCTCGTTTGCGGTCGTGATACTTTCGCGAGTTGGGGTCGAACCGGATGCTTACCAACGCGGATGTGTAGGAGACCCGTTGCAAGCGTCGGTGGTGTCGCTGAGGTCGGTGGAGATTGCCGCTGATCTTCCCAGAGTCACGGGGTACGGAGGTCACCCCAGCGAAAGCAGCAAGACGGTCCGGGGTGGGGAGGGCGTCCAGGTTGCCGCCGACAGCAACGAGGAACTCCGCACCGAGGACCACGCGGATGCCTGGCAGGGACTGAATCACTTCAGCGAGTTCGTGTTCGCGAAACCGACCTTCGAGGAGCTTGTCAGTCTCGGCGATCTTCTCGTTGAGGGCTATCAGCTCCTCGGCTAGCGTGGGCACCATCTTCGCGATGGGGCTCTCGCCCGCCACGGCGGTGTGCTGCTGTTCAGCTGCCTCGACAACTTTCGCCGTCAGAGCCGCCAGGGAACGGACCTTCCGGTTGCGAAGCCAGGTGGTCAGTCGGCGCAGGCCGGTGCGCCGGATCGCCGCCGGGGCCTGGTAGCCCGTCAACAGATGCAGTGCCCCGCTCGTACCGATGTCCAATACGCGCTCCAGCGCCGGGAACATACCGTTCAGCAGGCCCTTGAGGCGGTTGGTAATGCGAGTGCGGCCGGCGACCAGATCCACTCGGCGTTCGGTCAGCAGCCGCAGTTCGATGCCTGCGTCATCCCCCGGACGGATGGGCTGCAAGTCTCGCCGCATGCGGGCCTGGTCGGCGATCACTCGCGCATCCCGGGCGTCGGTCTTGCCCGCTCCGCGGTAGCTGTCGTAGGCGCGGTTGACCGCGATACCGGGGATGTAGACGAGTTCCTGACTGTGCTTGACGAGCATGGCGATCAGCAGGCCGGGCCCGCCGCCCGCCATGTCCAACGTCCACGTGACCTACCGGCCACCAGCGAGATCCAGGACGTCGCCGATCAGCTTCAGCAGCTCGGATTCGTCGTTGGCCACCCGCCGCGACAGCAGGGTCTCACCCTCAGTGTCCAGGACCAGCGTGTGGTGATGGGTCTTGCCGCAGTCGCTTCCGGCCCCTATCCGGCTCATCATGCTCCAGCTCGTCGTACGTGCAGTACAGAGCACAGACGACCTCGCGGCATTGCTCTACACAGCGACCTGTTCGCATTTCCCAATCGGCGGCCGAGTCATCGTGGGGAGCCGGGCGGCCAAGCGTGTCAAGCCACGAACGGCAGCCTGATGAAAGCCACATCCAGCTCCCCTGGGTACCTCAACCCTACGAATGGCTGGGGCGGGCCCAGCAAGAAGGTAGAGCCTGATGAGACGCTGTTCGCGGCGATCATCTACGTGTTGGTCAGCGGCTGTACCTGGCGTCAACTGCCGCTCTGCTCCGGCATATCGAAGTCAACCGCGCACCGCCGGTTCCTGATCTGGTCCAGAGCCGGAGTCGACGTCACCCGCGTCGTGCTGGACACCGCCCATGTTCGCGCAAAAGGGGCGAGCACACAGGTCCGAGCCCCGTGTACCGGAGCAAGCCCGGCTCCAAGATGCATGTCTTGTCGGACGCGAACGGGCTGCCCCTCGTCGTCGGGATCTCGGCCGACAACGTCCATGACAGCGAGGGGTTGAAGCCCATGACGGCGGGCCACCCAAACGCAACACGACCCCTACCGCGACCGGTACTTCAAGCCCCAACGCCTCCACGCGGACAAGGCCTATGACGTGTCCACCTGCGGAGATGGCTATGAGGAAAGCACATTGGAGTGCGCATCGCCCGCAAAGACATCGAGTCCAGCGAAAGGTTAGGGCGCCGCAGGTGGGTCATCGAGCGAACCATGAGCTGGCTGTCCGGCTACCGCATACTCAGCCCCCGCTACGAGCGAAATCCCTGCGTCTACCTGGCATTTCTCTGACTCGCCGCCGCCCTGTGCTGCTACAAACGGCTCGTCCGCCTCACCACTTGGGACACGGTCCACATACGCCGTCACTACACTAGCGGGACTACCGTGATCATCATTCAGTCCGTAGTCCCTGAAAGGGAACACTTTGATCAGCCGACGTCAGTTTTCCACTGTGGGTACCGCGATTGCCGGGTCCGCCCTTTCCTTAATGCCTGCCGCCCAGGCGGCCGAGGCGAAGTACGCATCGGCGCGCAGCGGTGCGCGCAACGTGGTTCTCGTGCACGGGGCCTATGCCGACGGCTCGTCCTGGTCGAAGGTGATACCGCTGCTCCAGCAGGCCGGGTTGCGCGTCACCTCAGTGCAGAACCCGCTCTCGTCATTGGCAGACGACGCCAGGGCGGTCTCCTTCGCGCTGGATCAACAGGATGGACCTACGGTCCTGGTCGGCCACTCCTACGGCGGGGCGGTCATTTCGGAGGTTGGTATCGCCGAGCAGGTGAGTGCTCTCGTTTTCGTCGCTGCCCGGGCCCCCGAGGCAGGGGAAGATTACGCAGCGCTCTCGGCCCAGTACCCGTCGCCGCCGGTCACATCCGGCATCGTCAGCTCGGGCGGCTACAAGTGGATCAGTCAGGACGCGTTCCTGCGGGACTTCGCCAACGGCGTGCCCAAGGAGGAGGCCCTCGCCCTTTACGCAGCCCAGGGCCTGCTGTCGACCGCCGTGCCGACGACGTCCGCAGCCGCGTGGCAGGAGAAGGCGTGCTGGTACGCGGTCTCCCGTGACGACCGCACCATCGACCCCGATCTGCAGCGCTTCATGGCCCAGCGCATGAAAGCAACCACCGTCGAACTCGACGCCGGCCACCTGTCCCTCGTCACTCACCCCCAGCAGATCGCCAGGTTGATCAAGTCGGCGGCTGGCGCGGCCTGAGCCGGTACAGAACCCCGGCCCGCGGGCCTGCTCCGCGGTCTGACGTCTTGCGCTGAGGAAGGTTCGGAGCCTGCCGCCAAGCGGTCGGGTGCGATGCTCTGTCCGAGCGCTGCCAGGACGGTAAGTGCGCCGGTGACGGCACGTTTGCCGGCCAGGAGCGCGCCGACGAGGGCGCCAGCGGAGGTTCCCACTATGGCCTCAGCAGCTGTTGTCGTACCGATCTTGGGGTTTGTCGATCGAACGGGAGTCCCGATTGGGTGGTGGTGGGGCGCTCGGCGCATACGAGTAGGGCCTCCTGAACAGCTCGTTGGTGTCGAGTCGCCGAGTAGCATCAGGAGGCCCTGGTGCCGCAGTGTTCCGTGTTCAGGGCCGGGCAGTCCAGTCCAGTTCAGTCACGCTGAAGTGTGACTGTCTGGCTCACCGGTTCGGAAACGCCGCCGACTACTGCAACGGTGCTTGCCGTGACTGCTGGCCAGTTCATTCGTTGGTGTGGTTATGGGTGGGGACCTCGCGGAAGTCGGGTTGTGGGCCGGAGAGTTGGACGTACTGCATGAGCGGTTCGTGCACCGGTTCAACCGGGAGGAGCCGCGTAAGTGGGCGCTGGCTTACATGCGAGGGCTGGTGGCGGTCTCGGAGCCTTTCTGGGACGCCTTGGCCGAGGCAGCATTCCAGCGACGCTTCCACCGCCCGCGCAGCTACCGCCACCAGCGTGGACCACACCCACCGGTTCCTGGCAACCATCCTGCGCCGCCGCAGAGCGGTGACCATGACGTTCCTGGCTCAACTACTGGGCGTCAACCGCACCAACCTGTCCATCCAGTACCAAGACGCAAAACGACTCCTGGACCTTCACCGGATCCTCATCACGCCGATACCCGGATCGCCCGCCCACACATGGGAACAGCTACACGCCCGAACAACCCCCGCGGAACCCCGTCGCTGACAGGTATTGAAATACGCGCCCCGGCCGCGCCGAGAACAGCCAGGTCGGTGTGTTCCTCGCCTACGCCACCGGCCGTGGACGCACTCTGATCGACCGGCGAATGTATCTGCCCTCCTCCTGGACGGACGACCGGGAACGCTGCCGCCGGGCCGGCATCGACGACACAGTCCACTTCGAGACGAAGGTGGCCATGGCCAAGGCGACGGTCCGCCGCGCCATCGCCGACAAGGTCCCGTTCGGCCGGGTGACAGCGGACGCCGCCTATCGCTTCACCGAGGGCCGACGATTCGAACTTGAGCAAGCAGACATCTTCCACGTCATAGCCACAACGAGACACGACACGGTCGTCACCCACTGGGCACTCAACCACCCCGTCCACAATCTGTTCCCCGGCCTCCCACGGCACAAATAGAAACGCCGTCCCTGTGGGGAGAGGGCCCACACCCGTCGGCCGTGCCCGCCTGCCAGGTCCGCCGATGATCTCACCGACGGCCGGAGGCGGCGGGTCGTGATCGGCACGGATGTCCCAAGGGTTACTTGGAGGTGGCTCGGGCGATGGTGTGGGCGTGGGCGCGTGTGGCCATGAAGCGCTGTTCGGCCGGTGCGATCGCGTGGTCCTGGGTGGTGACCAGGTCCCAGGAGGGGATGGTCTTCCAGGCGGTCTTCGTGCTCTTCTCGTCGAAGACGGAGGCGGCCAGCGGGCGCTGGGTGATGGCCATGAGGTCGGTGACCGACCGGGGTACGTCGGCGGCGAAGGCGTCGTGGAACTTGTCCTTCTGGACGTAGAGGTCGGTGCCGGTGCCTCCGCCGGGCAGGGGGTAGGGCACCGGGTCGAGGGCCTGGGGGAGGGTCGCTCCAGGGAACCTGTCGCCGAGTTCGGCCAGGGTCTCGTCCTTGTCGGGGACGAACGCCGCGATGTAGACGAGTGCCTTGACCTCCGGGTTGCCGACGGCGGCAGCACTGATCACGGAACCACCGTAGGAGTGGCCGGCCAGGACGACCGGTCCCTTCACGCTCTTGAGGTAGCACTCCAGGAAGTCTGCGTCGCTCGCCGCCCCGCGCAGCGGGTTGGCGGGAGCCACGACCGGATAGCCGTCGTGCCGCAGGCGCGTGATCACACTGGTCCAGCTGGAGGAGTCCGCGAAGGCTCCGTGCACCAGCACGACCGTGGGCTTCGCTGCCGGCTCGGCGGACTCGGCCCTGGCCGCAGAAGCCGACGGCATGACCGACCAACTGAGGGCAGCAGCCCCCGCACCGGCAGCGAGCGCGGAAACACGCCGACGGGAAGGACGCAGCGCACTCTTCATCTCCGCCTTCATCTGTATCTCCATGAGAGGTATCGTTCTTCGAGAAAGTTCTCGTTGTTCGAGCGGCAGGTCCTGCTGTTCCGCGGGCACGGACCGGGGTGGTGCCTGGCATGTCGGCACGGGCGGTGCTGGGCAGGTCGTCAGACGCGCCCAGCCGGTGCGGAGGCTCCCCAAGCCGCCGCTGTCACCTGCGTGAAGGCGAGGACCTCACCCTTTCTGCCACCGCTGCGGCTACGTGAGCGTAGCTGAGATGGTTACAGATAGGGGCGATGCGGGAAGGGTGGACCTTTCTAGGCCCACATTCGCACGACCGTTCTGCTCATAGTTTGGGGCTGTGGCATGGGTATTTCGAAGATCAAGGCTTCCCCTCACCCTCATTCCGTAGCGCCGACCGCGGCGGAGACGCCTCCGGTGGTTTCACAGATGGCGTGGGTGCGGCCCGCGGCGGCTGTTTTCACGGTGGGGTGGGGGGCGAACATGTTCGCCTCGGTCCTTCAGGTCTACCGGGACAGTCTGAGTGGTTTGCAGGTCAACGCTCTTTTCGGGGCCTACGCGGTGGGGCTCATCCCGGCGCTGCTGGTGATGGCGAGGGTCTCCGACCGGCTGGGCCGGCGGCGCGTTCTGCTGGCCGCGCTGCTGCTGTGCGCGCTCGCTTCTGCGGTGATCCTCTTCTCCGGCGGAGCCTTCGGGACGATCCTGGCCGGGCGGATCCTGGTGGGGGTCAGCGCCGGTTCCGCGTTCGGGCCGGGAACGACGTGGATCAAGGAGCTGTCCGACACCGGGAAGCCCGCCGAGACCGGCACCGGATCCGGATCGGGGTCCGGGGCGGGAGCGCGGCGGTCGGCCGTCGCTCTGACTGCCGGGTTCGCCGTCGGACCGTTGCTGTCCGGGGTCGTCGTGCAGTGGCTGCCCTCTCCGCAGACCACGGCCTACTTGGTGCACATCGCCCTGGTGGCACTGACGCTGCCGTTGGTGTGGCGCGCTCACGAGTCGGCTCCGCCCGCCGCCTGGCCCGCGGGCCGCGCCGATGGCGGGCCGAGGCGTGGTGCGGGTGCGGGTGCGATGAGCGTGCTGACCAGCCGCCTCTTCCTGACCGCCGTGCTTCCCACGGCACCGTGGGTCTTCGGGGCCGCGACCGTGTCCCTCGCGGCGCTGCCCGTCCTCGTACCTCTGGGCGGTTACGGCGCCGTCGGTGGCGGTGTGGTCGCCGCCGTCACCCTGGGCAGCGGCATCGCGGTGCAGCCCTGGGCGCGGCGTCTGACCCGGCGCTCCCCGGCGGCGCCGTTCCGGGTGGGTATGGCTGCTGTGATCGCCGGGCTGCTCGCCGCGGCGCTCACTGTCGCCACCGGTTCGCTGGTCCTGCTCCTGGCGGCAGCGGTCGTCCTGGGCTCGGCCTACGGTCTGCTGCTGGTGAGCGGGCTCCAGCTGGCGGAGTCCCTCGCCGGTCCGCAGAACATCTCGACCGTGATCGCCGTGTTCTACAGCCTCACCTACGTCGGATTCGCCTTCCCCGCACTCGTCCAGCTCCTGGGCGGACTCTGGGACCCGGCACTCGTCCTGATCACCGGCGCGGCGCTCGCAGTCTGCGCCCTGGCCACGACCCTGCTCGCCTGGCCGACACGACGGATGACCCGCCCCGCCTCCTGAATCGGCCGAGTCGCCGCCGAGGCGCTGTTTCTCGGATCATGTGCGGAGTCAGATGATGAGTGCGGCGAGGGTGACGGTGCCGAGGTAGGTGTAGGCGCGTTTCTCGTAGTGTGTGGCGACGGCGCGGAAGCCTTTCAGGCGGTTGTTGGCCCGTTCGGCGGTGTTGCGTTTCTTGTAGCGGTCGCGGTCGAATTCGGTGGGCCGACCGCCGCGGGGGCCGCGGTTGTGGCGGTGCCTGTGCTGGTCGAGCCGTTCGGGGATGATGTGCGATATGCCGCGTCGTCGCAGGTAGCGCGATTCTCGCGGGACGTGTAGGCCTTGTCGGCCAGGACCTGGTCAGGTCGGGTGCGAGGGCGGCCGGCTTTGATGCGGGGCACCGACACCTGCTCCAGGACAGGCTGCAGCTGGGGGCCGTCTCCGTAGTGTCCGGGTGTCAGGAGGACGGCAAGCGGCCGGCATCGTCCGTCGGCTGCGAGGTGGACCTTGGTGGTGAAGCCGCCGCGGGAGCGTCCCAGGCACTCGCCGATCTGACCACCTCCTCCAGCCGGACGGTCAGTCTCCCAAGCACCGGATCGACCTGGTTCGTCCGCGGGCGGACCCCCCTTTGAGAAACCGCGGCGGGCGCCGTCTTCCGCGCACCGGCGGCGTGCTGATGGAGATGCAGGGGAGACGGCGGCCACCAGCAGGGCCTTGCCCTGATGTTCAGTAGCCAGAATGACGATGGCCACCTCGGTTTCCAGGCGCGCGACCGTGTCGGCGGCCAGGGAGCGCAGTTCGTCGGGGGCGATGTCGGTGACGGACTCGACGAGAAGGCGACCCCGCCGGGAAGCTCGGGCCTCGCCCGCGAGGGTCACCGCCTTCCTGCCGAGTTCGTCCGTACGATGGCGGGCCAGTTCCTGTTGGGGGGGGTGTTCACGAGTGCCCTTGGCCTGCTGCGTCAGGAGTTGTTGGTGATCGCTTCCCGTTTGCTGGGTGATGGTTTCCCACCCGGACTGCCCTGGCAGAGAACCTCAACACTATGGAGAGAGGCAACCGCCGGGGCGGTCACTCCTGGCCAACGAAGCCGGATTCCCAGGCCCAAGCGGCGATCTCCACCCGGTTCCGGGCGTCCAACTTGGCCTGCACATTCCCCAAGTGGGTCTTCACCGTGCCCACCGTGATGGACAGTTGGGCAGCGATCTCCGCGTTGGTGCGCCCTCGGGCCACCAGGCGTACGAGGTCCAGCTCGCGGGCCGACAGGGGGCTCGGCGCCGTCCGGCGGCCGGACGCCGGGGGGCTCAGACGGCGCAGCAGCCGCACAGTGACGGAAGGGCTGACCAGCGCCTCGCCCGAGGCCGCCGCCCGGACGGCCTCGACGAGCAGGGCGGGACCGGAGTCCTTGATCAGGAACCCGCAGGCGCCGTCGCGCAGGGCTCGGTGGACGTACTCGTCGTCGTCGAAGGTCGTGGCCACCACGACCTTCGGCGGGTCCACGGCGCCGGGGCGGTTCAGCCGACGCAGTGCGTCGAGGCCGTCGAGGCGGGGCATCCGGATGTCCATCAGCACCACGTCGGGGCGGTGCCGCTCGGCAAGCTCCAATGCCTGGAGACCGTCCGCCGCTTCGGCTACGACCTCGATGTCGTCCTCGGCGGCGAGGATCATCGCGAATCCGGCGCGGACCATCGCCTGGTCGTCGGCGATCAGCACCCGAATGGTCAATGGGTCCCTCCGCCGGGGATGCGGACCGGAGCCGAGGCCGGTACCGGAGCCGAGGCCGGTACCGGAGCTGCCGGGAAAGTGGCTTCGACGCTCCAGCCACCCTCCGGGGCCGGGCCCGTCCGAAGGCCGCCGCCAACCAGGTTCACCCGTTCGGCCAGCCCTCGCAGCCCGAACCCACCGCCGGAGGGGTGGCGTGACCGGCCGTCGTCACTGACCCGCACCGTGACGCCGTCACCGCCCCGGACCGCGCGCACCCGCACCTCGGTGCAGCCCCGGGCGTGTTTGCGTACGTTGGTCAGCGCCTCCATCACCACGCGGTGGGCGGTGGTGGTCACCTCCACCGGCAGGTCGTCGAACGAACCCTCCAGTTCGAGCCGGACCCCCGCACCTCCGACCGTCGAGAATCCCTCGACGAGCGAGCGCACCTCCGCCATCCCGGCCAGCGGCACGAGGGCCGGTTCCCCGTCGGCGTCTCGCAGCATCCCGACCATCTGCCGCATGGACATCAGTGCCTCCGACCCGGCCCGTTCGATCCGCTCCAGGGCCGGTGGCACCAACTCCGGTCGTCGCTGCGCGATCACCAGAGCACCCTGCGCCTGCACCACGATGCCGGTCACATGATGGGCGACGAAGTCGTGCAGATCGCGGGCGAACTCGGCCCGCTGCTCAAGGCGCAGTGTCGCCGCCCGCCGCCGCCGGTCCGCCATGACCAGCCGCCAGGCGACGCCGCCGCCCAGCACCGCCGTCGACCCCACGGCGAGGAACAGCGCCACGATGACGCTGTTCTCCCGCACCGCGACCGCCAACGGCCGCAGCACGATGGCCGCCCACAGCACCGGAGGGGCCACCCACGCCACCCACCCCCGCCGCCCGCGCAGCGGGACGAGCAGCAACAGCCACAGCAGCGCAGCCGGTTCGGCGAGCCCGTACGCGTCCGAGGCCACGGGATCGGGGGAACTCCCGGGCCCGGCGCGCAGCAGGATCGAGACCGCCAGCGACGTCACCCCCGCCAGGGCGCCGACCACCGGGAGAGCCCTCGCCCCGAGCGACGGCGACCCTGCGACGGCGGTCACCGCCAGCAGAGCGCAGGCCAGTTGGGCGGCGCGGCTACCGAATCCATCGATGCCCCACGCTTGGTGGTCGAACCACAACGCCCAGCACACCAGCGCCGTCCACGCCAACCATGCCGCCCAGGGCCACCGGGCGCCGCGCCCCGCTCTGCCGAAAGTAGTAGCGGGCGGCGCGAGACCTGCCTTTCGCCGGATCCGGTGCTCCGGCCCTCCGGGCAGAGTCGTCTCCGTCAGGCCGGTTTCGCGATCCATCACACCCAGGAGCATGACATGAGCGGGTTCACCTTCCGCATCGAATCCGTCGAGGTGCTCGGGCCGCTCCTCGCCGCCTTCATCGTGCTCCTCGCCGTTCGTGCCACCCGTCAACACCCGGGCTGGCACGGCAGGCCCGCGCTCACCCGGCTCGTGGCGGCCCTGTACGCCACGGGCTTCCTGCACTTCGCCCTGTTCCCGATCATCGTGGACCGGGCCCAGAACAGCTCCCCCTGGACCGGCCAGGTCCAGCCGATCCCCTTCCTGGGCCTCCTGGGCATGGATGTCTCCTTCCCGCTCAACGTGCTCCTGTTTCTCCCGTTCGGGGTACTGCTCCCCCTCATGACGCGCCGGGAACTCGGCCCGGGGCGGGCAGCCCTCCGCGCCCTGACCGTGAGCGCCGCGATCGAGCTCACCCAGCTCGGCATGTACATCCTCTTCAGGAACGGCCGAGGGGCGGACATCGACGACATCGTCACCAACACCCTCGGCGCCGCCCTCGGCTGCCTCCTCCTCCACCTCGCCCTCCGCTCCACCACTTTCTCCGCCCTCACCCGCACCTTCGCCCTCCCGGGCACCGCCTTCAGCCACCCCACCGCCGAAACCCAGCCCGCCCCTGAAATGCGTCGGACACGGTGAGGGACGGCGCCCAAAGCCCGATCCCACCGGCCACCAGGGCGCACCCGCCCCCGTCACCTTTTCCGTGGCCCCGCAATGGGGCTCCAGGCCCCCGGGCCCGGCATGACTGTGTCCCCCTGCCGAAGGCATGGCCGGGAGGGTGGTGTCATCGGGCCCGGGGCACCGCTTGACCGCTGATGAGGGGCCTGATGGCCACCCCGCCCCGGTGCAACGCCGGAGCCATGACCGGGTGGACCTCTGCGTAACGTGGTTGCCGGTAGTGCGCCGTGAGGCGCCTCGTTGTATACCCGGCTCAATCGGGAGGAGCTTGGAGGAATGTTCTCGGGCCACCTGGCTTACCTGAACGTGAAAGCGCGAGAGGACAAGAGCATGCCAAGACTACGGACCGTCTGGAGGCGTCCAGGACGGCGTCCGTCAGACCCGCGCGATATGGCCAAAGCTGGACTGCCTGAAGCCTGATCTCCAGCGGCGTGCACCACCGCCGTCGGTATGACGTCTGGCACCGATACCCCGCCCTGCCTGCCGAAGTTGCCGGTCGGCGGACAACCTCCGGGACGGGGAGCGTCGCCCAACGAGGGCGGTCAAGGAGATGAGTGGGCGACCTACGTTGCGCTCGATACGTACAGCGAGGACGTACCACGGGCACGGGGAGCGGTATCGATGTGCTGTACAGCGTCTTTGGTGCAGTGGACTTCACCGATCCGCGGGACCTGCTGCCAGCAGCTGCTGCCGCTCTGCGCCCGAGTGGGAGGCTGGTGTTCTCCACGCTGGGCGCCTACCTCAACAGCGACCCTGTTCCGCTGGTGCGCGTCGATCGGCGACGGCGGCATGAATCCGTTCCACCCACCCGTCCCTGCGGATCGCGACGAAGGCCGGGTACTTCACCGCGGCGACCGGTGCCGATGCCGTGAACGACGGTGTCCTCACCGAGGACCAGGCCGTGGCCGGGCACAGCCTCACCCCGGACTATGTGCGCTGGCAGATGGGCCGCAACTGCGAGCAACTCGGGCGCGAGCGGCTGGACCTGGTCCTGCTGCACAACCCGGAGCGCGCCCACCCCGGCGACCGCCTGGCCCTGCACCGCGCAATGCGGGAGGCGTTCGTCGTCCTGGAGGAAGCTGTGGCAGCCGGGCACGTGGCCGGGTACGGCATCGCCACGTGGGCGGGCCTTGAAGAGGAGGCGTTCACGGTGGGAGAACTGCTTGCCCTGGCCGCCGAAGCCGCGGGTGGCCGGCACCACCTGATCGCGGTCCAAATGCCCGTCAGCCTGGTGATGGTGACGCCGATCGTCCAGGCCTTGGACGGCCGGGGGCCGCTCCCGGCCGCCGCCGGGGCTGGGCTGCGGGTGATGGCCTCCGCGCCGCTGCACGGCGGTGAACTGCCCGGCATCGTCGACCAGGAGCTCGCCGACCTCATCCGGCCGGGCCTGACCCCCGCCCAGGCGTGTGTTCTGGCGGTCGCGTCATGCCCAGGAGTGACGGACGTCCTCATCGCCGCTTCCAGTGCGCCACACTGGAGTCAGGCGGCCGACGCCGTCGCCCAACCCTCGCTGACCGCCGCCAAGTTGCGGGAGATCACTGGTGTACTCGCCTCCCCCTGACCCGGACACCGAACAGCGCATGCGCGCCCGCCACGCCCTCGCCGCCCAGGCACTGGACGTGCGAGTCGAGCCGGGCAGGAAGTTCTGGGGTTGGGCAGGGCGCACTCTGGGTGCCCCGGCCCGCACCACCACCGGCCAACCGGCGTGGCTGCGGCTCGTGTCCGCACCGGAGGACAAGGCGTCGGGGAAGCTGTAGGACGGCGCCCTCGACGCACAGCACGTCTTCGGGGACCTCGACGGGCACCGGCCCACCCTGCTGACTGTCCACGACGGCGTCGACGACGGAACCGCCTACCGGGCGGAACTGTCGGTGCGTGTTGACCAGCCGGTCCTGTCAGACGACCCACTTCTCCAGCACCACCTCCAGCTGCCGGACCCCTGGTGGGAGGACCTCGCCGGGACGCTGGAGAAGGTGGCGGCCGCCGACACCGACCGCGTCGCCGTACGACAGCAGTACATGGACCGGGCAATCCCCGAATTCGTAGGTATACCGGCCCCGGCCGTGACCCGCTGGACAGCCGCCCACTCCGACCTGCACTGGGCTAACGTCACCGCGCCGCTGAGGATTCTTGACTGGGACGGCTGGGGGCAAGCTCCGGAAGGGTTCGACGCCGCCACGCTCTACGCCTACACGCTGCTCCAGGAGGACACCGCAGCCCGCGTCCGCGACGCCTTCCCCGTCCTGGACAGCCCGGCTGGCCTCGCCGCCGAAGCGACCGTCTGCGCCCAGTTGCTGCAGACCGTGGCCCGCGGTGACAACCTCACCCTCGAAGACCAGCTCCGGAACTGGTCCGAGGAACTCCGCCACCGCTGACGAATCAGCCCGCCCAACCGATGTCACGGACCTCGATCGCCCGGCGTGCGGCCGGTACTGGATCCAGCAGCGCCGTTCGAACGCCTCCCGGATCTCCTCCACGGAGCCCGGATCGCGGATGTCGGGCCAGGCCTGCGGATCCATCCGCGCAACCTCCACGAGCGCCATCACCTCCTTGCGGGCCCGGTCATTCGGCAGCTGCGCCATTCTCTCGACCGCGAGTTCCTCCACCACCACGCCGTACCGCATCCCGCATACCCCCGTGTGATCGACTTGGGCAGCAGCGTACGGAGGAACCACCGATCACGTTCCGGCCTGTGGATAACCCGGATCGGGCATGCTCCGGACGTTGGACGGTGGCGAGGGGTACAAGTACCGCTATGGCGGGTGAGCGGGTGCGGTGGCCAGCGGTGGTGGACCGTGCGAGGCAGATCGTGCTGGTGTACGCGCCATTGAAAGTCACGTTGCGGCAGGTAATGTACCGCCTGGCCTCCGAGGGCGTCCTGCCGCACACGCCGCCGATGTACCGGCGGCTTTCGTCGCGCCTGTCCAAGGTCCGCCGCGAGGGCCGGTTCCCCGACCTGATCGACACCGTCCGCGAGGTCCACGTGCCGTCGGCCTGGCCGCACGTGGATGCGTTCGTGACGCAGATACCCGACTGGTTCCGCCTGGACCGTACCGAGGGCCAGGAGCATGCGCTGTACGTCGCCGCCGAAAAGGACACGCTTCGGCAGCAGCTGACCGAGTGGCTTGATGAGACAGGCATTCCAGTCTTGGTGGTCCGCGGCTTCGGGTCGCAGTCCTACGCCGACGTCGTCCGCGGCCGCGTCGCCACCGACCCGCGCGAGGTGGTGCTCCTGGTGGTCGGTGATTGACTGTTCAGGTGAGGATATTGAGCGGGACTGGGCAGTACGCACCGGCTGCTGGAGCCAGGTGACCCGGGTGCTGCTGACCTTTGACCAGGTACGCGCGTACGGGCTTCCCGCGACCGAGGGGAAACGGGGCGACCCGCGCTGGTCGGCCTTCGCCCGCCGCTACGGCTTCGACATCGACCGTCCCGTCCAATGGGAGGTCGAAGCCCTCGAACCCGACGAACTCCAGCGCCTGGTCCTCGCCGCCGTCGCCCCGTACGTCGACCGTGACGTCCTCGCCGAACAGATGGAACGCGAGGAACAGCAACGCCGTGCCCTGTCCGACTTCCTCGGAGGCTGGGACGCGGGGGACGTCTGGCTGAGCTGGACGGCCCCGCACGACCCGTCACCTCCACACGCTCACCGGCACCGCGGCGCAGGCCAGGCGGCCGGCGTACGGACGTCGCGAAAATGATCCAGGCTCAGGTCCTGAAGGCCGACACTCGGATCGTCCTCACCTATCGCGCCGATGAGCACTGGGCCACCATCGACGAAGACGGGGGCGTCATCTTCCCTGTCGGACGCGTCGGGGTGAGCGCTGACTGTACGCGTACGTCCGCGAAGTGATCACGCCAGCTTGCGTGCATGAACGTTGTTCCGTCCCGCTGACTCCAGGCGCTGAGGAGGAACGGCACCCTGTGAGGGTCGTCAGCGGCGTAGGACGCTGACGAGCCTGCATACCGGGCTCGCCGAGGTTGAAGCGGGTCAGGGAACCGAACCAGTGGCCGGCGCCGCGTCGGCGACCCCAGGGACGGTCGGCTTCGCGGCAGCAGGCGGCGTGCGGTAGGCGCGAAGGGGTGCGTTGGCCGCGGCCACGGCGGCGATCACCAGGGTGGCGGCCAGTCCGCCGAAGATGAGGGAAAAGGGGGCGGAGGTGACCGACGCCAACAGGCCGCCACGGAAGTTGCCGAGTTCGGGGCCCGCGGCACCGATGACGTGTTCTACCGAGGAGACCCGCCCTCGGTACGCGTCCGGGGTCTCCAACTGGACCAGGGCACTGCGGGTGACGACGGACACGGTGTCGGCGGCGCCCGCCACGGCAAGGCAGCCGAGCGCCAGCCACAACGGCCCCGCCAGACCGAAACAGGCCAGCGCCAGGCCCCATACACCGGCTGCGGACAGCTGGACCAGGCCGGAACGGCGCCAGCGCGTCACCGTTCCGGAGAGCAGACCGGCCGTGATCCCCCCGACCGCGACAGCCGAGAGGAACAGACCGAGAGTCTGCGGGTTTCCCCCGAAGCGAACCTCGTTGACCAGCGGGAAGAGTGCGATGGGCATAGCCAGCAGCGTCGCGGACAGATCGGTGGCCATGGAGCCCCACAGCGTCGGACGGCGCAGGACGATTCGCCAGCCACCGCGCTCCGGCCGGTGCCTGCCGCTCGCCGGGCCGGCGCCTTCGGGCCGCATGGCGGGCAGACGGATCACCGCCAGCATCGAGACCGCCGCAGCCGCGGCCTGTGTGGCGTAGGCGGCAGAAGAGTCCCAGCGGGCGATGATGAGCCCCGCCATGGCGGGACCGGCCAGCATCGCGGCCTGGAAGGAGACGTTGGTCAGCGCGAGACCGGCCGAGACCTGGTCGCCGGGCAACAGCCGGACCGGGAAGGTGCGCCGGGCCGGAGCTCCCAGAGCGCCGCAACTGGCCCCCAGGGCGACGAGGATAAGCAGCAGCAGCACGCTGCGGTTGTCCGTCAGGGCCTGGGCACACAGCCCCGCAGCGGCCAGCAGTTGGCCTGCGGCGGTGGCCCGCACCAGCGCACGGCGATCGACGGTGTCGGCCAGTGTGCCGCCGAGCAGCCCGAACAGCACCATCGGCAAACCGGTGGCGAGCCCAATGGTGCCGGTGCCCACCGGGCTGCCGGTCAGGTCCCAGACCTGGGCCAGCACCGCCACGTTCGCTATCTGTCCGCCGAGCTGAGAGACCGAGGTACCGATCCACAGGACACGAAACGACTGACTGCTACGCAGCGGGCGGGTGTCGAGGAACCGGACACGGACACGCCCCCTCATCGCGGGGGCTCAACAAGGTGGTCGAGGACCCGCTGCCGCATCGACCGGCGTTCCAGCGCCCGCCGCACCTCCTCGACAACGGTGGTCATCGCGTACGGGATCTCGCTGTCCAGCTCGGTGACCGTCTCGTGAGTGGCGCGCCACTCCGCCTCAAGAAACGGCACCAGCGACCGGCCCCGCTCGGTCAGGTCGATCCGCCGGGTGCGGGCGTCGGGCCCCGGCTCGGAGGTGACCAGATCTTCCTTGCGCATGGCGGCGATGGTCTGGCTGATCGCGGAGTGCGAGCGGTTCAGGGACTTCGCAAGCTCACGGATGGTCAGTGGTCCGGTGTGGGCGAGGCGGATCAGCGGATAGGCGAACCGGGGCCGCATCCCCTCGATGCCCCGCTCGACGTAGACCTGTTCGATCTCGGCGTCCATGGCTGCCAGAAGCTCGTGCAGGGAGCGCCAGGGATCGGGTATTACTGTGGGATCAGAAAATGTCACAGCGCTAATATAACAGCGCTGCGATAATCGAGCTCAGGGAACACCTCAAGAGCCTGCGACCGTATCCCTGGTCCCCGCGTCTGGGACAGCGTCCCGCTCGCGGTCAGTGTCGACAGTCGCCCGGGCGCAAGTCGATCCCCGAGCCCATAGCGTTGTCCTCGTCGGTGACGGGACGCAGGACAAGAGGACCAGCCACCGCGCCTGCGGAACGGACAAAGGGGCAGTACGGTCCACGATCCTGACCGGTTCCAGGAATCCGAAGAAGATCGGGAACGAGGCCGTCGACGGCACCCGACCACGTACTACAGAGGAACGGTCACCCCCGAGGGGATGCGCGCCAGCCGCGACGCCGTCATGGGCAAGGCGGCCCGGGAGCGCCAGGTCGACAGTCTTGATCACTTCTACGGGCTGAGGCTCGACAAGAACCTCAACATGGACCTGTGGATCGACGGCGACGGGCGCGCCAAGCAGTTCCGTATGCGCGGCGCGACCTACAAGATGCTTTACACCGCCGACGGAGAGCCGCTTGAGCCCGCCGTCGGCGACCCTATCGACCTGGCCGTCACCTTCCTTGAGATCAACGAGCCGTTCAGCGTCAGGACCCACCCGCCGGGGATGCCGACGATCATTTTTTCGCGCGAACGTCCACAGGGGGCACCGCCGACCTGGCTGCACTGGTGGACGCACAGGCCACCTGAGCGGTACGTACCCGGTTTGCCGCGTCCTTGCGCCAGAGCAGGAACGAGCCCTTGCCGCTTCCTCGCCCAGGGCGGCGACGCGCCGCCACTCGGCATGCCGGGTCGCCCACTGCTTCCCGAGCTCCTGCGGGTCGGCCGCCTACACGCCGCAGTCGACGGCCGGGAGGGTCGGCTGTTGCTGAGCCGTCCGTTCGTAGAGCCAGTCCGCCCACACCTGCCCTGTGGGCGGGTAGGTGTCGGGGTCGTCCTCGGCGAGCCGGGCCGCGACCGCCGACACCGACACGGCCATCGCCTCGGCCTCGGTGACGCGGCTGTGGAAGGCGAGCACGCGCCGGAAGCGCTCCTTCGTGGCCGCGTGCATCAGCCCCGTCTGCACCGCCGCGAGCCGGGCCCCACGTACGGCGTCCGAACCGGTCGCCTCTGTCGCCAGGGCCGCATAGAGGTCGGGATCACGAATATCCAGACACAGCACCTGATACGGGGCAACGATGCCCCGACTGATCGCGTCAGACAACGTCAGCCTGTACGCCACCGGCCCAAACACCGGCGAACCGTCCTCCATCGACGCCACCAACCGCGGCCGCTCACCCTCCGCCTCCCACACCCGCGCCGTCGCCGTCATATACAACCGACGCTCCGCAGGCAACTGCGCCTGGTCATGCACCGCCGCCCACGGCTTCAGACCATCCCCACTCGTCCGGTGCGCCTCATCCACCACCATCAGGCTCCACACCCCCAAGCCCGCGGCATGAGCGCGCTGCAGAATGCCGAGCCCGACCGCCGCATAGGTGGCGAAGACCGTCATGGTCTCCAAGCCAGCCATCCAAGCGACCAGCTCATCCGGATCGGTCGTGCACGGCAGCCCCTGGCTCTCCTCAGCCCGCAGCGAGCACACCCCGACCATCGCCCCGGAACGGCCCGCCCTGCGCCAGGCGCCGGCCATCTGTGTCAGCAGGTCCAGCGTCGGCACCAACACCAGCACACGCCGGGCCGCAAGCCGGTGCGCCGACTTGGCACCAATCAGGGTTTTTCCGGAGCCGGTAGCGGCGATTACCTGAGTCCTCAAACCCTCAGGAGGCATACGGCCACCGGGCGGCACACCGAGAATACGAACGACGTTATCGACTGCCTCAGCCTG
>NZ_JBIRGP010000030.1:0-38179 GCF_044328075.1 Streptomyces sp. NPDC017991
ACAGCAGTCACCCTTGGCCCGCTGCTCCTTCCGCGGCACCGAAGCAAACACATCAGCCACGAACAACGTCAACGTCGCCCGAACACACTCCACTTGGCGAGGCCAGGCTCAAGGACCTGCACGTGACGGTCGCTGCGCTGCTGGTCGCGCATGGCCGCAACGTCGGCTACGCGTTTGGTCATCGGCGGGACCGACGAGCTGAAGTACGGCAGGCTGTCCCACGTCGACCAGACGTATCTGCGGCTGGCCACCTACCGGTCCGCGAACGCCACCCTCATCGAGCACCAAGCGTCCATCGGCCTCGCGCAGGTGTGGGGCGGCGGCGGGCTGGTTGCTGCCGTGGAGGGCATGCGGTTCGTCGTCCTCGTCCCCTCGGCGTCCCCCGCCCCAACCAAGTACTTCGGGCGCCGGGGCGGCGCGACGTGGCTGAACATGATCAACGACCAGGCGGTGGGGCTCGGCGGGAAGGTGGTGGCCGGCACCCCGCGCGACTCCCTGTACGTGCCCGATGTCCTCTATGACGGGGAAGGCGGTAAGCGCCCGGAGACGATCGTCACGGCCACCGCCTCGTATAGCGACATCGTCTCTGGAGTCCTCACACTCGCCGGGTTCGCGTACGCGCCGCAGCTGGCGGACCTGCCGGACCTGAAGATGTGGCGTATCGACCGCACCGCCGACTATGGCGCCTTCACCGACGCGGCCCGCGGCCGGATCGACCTCGCCCGCATCGAGCGGCAAGGGGAGGACATCCTGCGGATCATCGGCTCCCACCACACCGGCGTCGTGCGCGCGTACGGCGTGATTCGGATGCTGTCGAGGGACGGGCGACCTCCCCTGTTGGGGGACGCGATCGCGCACTACGGGCGGATCGCCAAGTCTTCGCGTCCTGCGGCTGGCCGACGAGCCTGGCTGCCACCGCCAGATCAAGGCGCAGGCCAACCTCCAGGACCTCTGCAGATCTCCAGCCGTTCGTCTGCTCGCCACCGGGCCCATTTCACTGGGCGTCGCCGTGTGAACTGCCTGGACCCGAAGGGGCCGGGCCTGTCTGTCGGGGCGAATGAGCTAACGTCTTCTTCTGTGCCCGCTGTGGCGCACAACGCGAGGGGACCATGTCGAGAAAGCGAATCGTGGCGGTCGTCGTTGCCGCGATCGCCGCTGCGGGGATAGGGGTGCTCGCGGTCCTGCCCGCTTCGAGCACCGCGACATTGCCGGTGACCGACTATCAGGCGGAGGGCGACGCAACTTACCTCATCGACGCAAGCGCCACCGTCCTTACCCGCGTCGGCGTGGACGGCGTCAACACCGACTCTTAGGGCAGGCAGGTGACACCGTCGGACGCCGAGGCCGACGCCCGCGCCCTCGGTCTGAGCGCCGACCTGCTGATTGGCAACTTCAGTGAGCCTCTGGGCGGCTTCGACGAGGTCGCGGCTCACCGGATGCTATCCAGCAGCGCCCGCATCAACGCACTCGTCTCGTCACTGAGCAGCGCGGTCACTTCGCAGGGGTGGGCTCTGCAGGCCCGTGACACCGCAGGGCTGACACAATTTGCGACGGCCCTCAAGAAGGCACTGCCTGTTGGCAAGACCGTCGGCATCGACATCACCCTCTACACCTCGCTCGACGGATTCGCGCAGAACGGCTACGACCTGACTGCCCTGGGTCGGACCGTCGACACCGTGGCACTCATGGCGTATGACGAGCACGGTTGGGGCGATTCCGGCCCCGGACCGGTCGGCGAGCTGTCCTGGCAGGAGGAGGTAAGGGCATCCATGGTCTGGCCATCTGGAACCTGGGATTGTCGGACACCATCACGTCCTGACCACGGGCCCTGGTGGCCAGCGTAGCCTTCACAGTCGCGGAAGTCGGTGCTCGCCGGGATGCAGCGACGGCCGCCCAGGATCAGAGGGTCGTACGGCTGGTCGGCCGGCCGCGGCCAGCGCCCTGACGCTGTTCGGCCCTGCCGGAAGCCTCTCAAGGGTGTGCGTCCGCGGCAGCACCCGTCACGAGACGGGCCGCGGCGATCACCATGCGGGTACCCACGTTCACTACGACCTGCAATCTCGGTGAGAAGTGGTAGTTGCGGCTGGACGGTCAGGTTGGCGCGCTGGTACACCGCGGCCATCAGCATTCACTCGGCCAGCAGTGAACTCCACGGCTGACCCGGTAGCAACCGTTCCCGCCTCAGTCATGTACGGCCCGTAAGGCCCCGCGGGCGGCGTCACCTGGAGCCCGGTGAACGTCTCCACCCACACCCGCTCAGCCGTCGACACCCCAGCCCTTCCAAAGAAACGCCCGGAACACGGCCTGTGCGTCACATGAGGCAACAGTCCGTGATGTACACGAGAATAAGTACACCAGAGCCGGAGATTGTTAGCAAAGCCAGTGGAATAGATGGCCGAGGCGGACTTTTGCCTTAAAGCCATGAACCCCAGCCGTCCTGTAAACGTAATGCAGGTAAGAACGACGATGGAACCCGAAGGAGGCAGTACATGTCGGAAGGCGAACAGGAAGAGCACGACCATTTTTCTGTGGTCTACAACCTGATCATGGCCGCTTGGGGAAGTCAGGCGGTAAGGGCGATCGCCGCATTGTCGGTGGCCGAGCATCTGGACAGTGGGCCGCTTTCCGCCCAAGATATAGCACAGCGCGAGTTGAGTGATCCGGACATGACTCATCGGGTAATGCGAGCGGGGGTTGCCCTGGGTCTGCTCACCTACGACGCCGACCGGGGAACCTTCTCGCCGACCCCGCTGCTCGAAGTACTCCACGAAAATTCCCCCACCTCCCTCAAGTACTACGCTCAAGCCGCTATCGGGCCGGCATTCTGGCTCCCCGCGGTACTACTGCCGGAAACGGTCGCGGCGGGATCCAACCACACGGTGCAGGCACTTGGATCGAATGTCTTCGAGTACCTCGGTAAGAATCCCGCAGAAGCGCAGATGTTCAGCGCTGCGATGGCCGAACTCTCAGCGCCTGTGATTCGCGAGGCCGCGTCCGTCATCGCTGTCGGCACGGCCAGGACCGTCCTCGATGTCGGAGGCGCGCACGGCGCGTTCGTGAGCGAACTGGTGCAGCGCAATCCGCAGCTGGCCGGCTCAGTCCTGGAGCTTCCCCATGTCGCGACAACCGTGGAAGACCAGGCACGGCAACGCGGTCTGGAAGCTCGGATCACGGGCATCGCGGGGGACTTCTTCGATGCGGTGCCTGCTGCCGACATCTACCTCCTCAAGCATGTGCTGCACGATTGGGACGACGCGTCATGCCGCTCGATCCTGTCGAACATACGCAGTTCCATGCGCCCGGGAGCCCGGCTGTTCGTCGTCGAGATGCTGGTCACCGGCAAAGGCGCGAGTTTAGGTGCCGCTCTGATGGATATGGCGATGCTGTTCGCGACGACGGGACAGGAGCGCGATATCTCCCAGTTCAACACCCTGCTCACCGCTTCAGGGCTGCGTCTGACCCAGTCCGTTCCCATCCGGTCGCCGTACTATGTCATGGAGGCCGAAGCCCTCTGAGTAGGATTGACGGCAAGAAGCCCCGGGCATTCATGGCCGGAGCTTCGCCACGTGTCGCGGTCGGCCGTGAGCGGAACCCGGGAAGATACACAAAAGGATTTTGTCCGTCGGACAAGCGACCGGAAAGCCGGGTCCCAGTGCGAATGCTCCAGAGCCTGCCCGATCTGGCCGACCTGGTGGCCGGTCGATGGCTTCGGGCAGCTATACCATGAATGGGGCGAGCGTAGCGATTAGGGCCTCGGGATGCTCGTCAGCGATGTAGTGGCCCCTGCCGGCGATCATCGCTTCTTGTACCGCGGGCACGACGGGTTGCAGTGTCCGGGCCAGATAGCCCGCCACGCTGTGCCCACCGCCCACTGCTAGCACCGGCATGTTCAGGACGCCTCCCGCCTCGCCCCAGGCCCGGTTGACCTGCCCGTCCTGGAGCAGGGTCCGGTAGTGCTCGAAGCCGCCGCGCAAGGCGTCCGGGTCCCGCAGGGAGGCGGCAATGATGTCGATCTCTTCCGGTGGGAACGCCCCGGAATTGACGGCCATCCTCGCGAACCACCGCTGGAGGAAAGCCTGTTCATTGCCCCGGAACAGCAGTTCCGGGGCCTTCGGTGTCATGAAGAGCCCGCCCGAAGCCGGGTCCATGATCTATTCCAGGCCGTATCCGGGTACGGCCAGATCCACGAGGGCCAGCTTGTACAGCTGCTCGGGGCAGAGACGGGCGTAGGAGAAGGCGACCATGCCGCCGATGTCGTGCCCGACCATGCGCACCGGACCGGTCAGGCCCAAAACTTGGAGCAGTTCGTGAACGTCGCGCGCTTGGTTGTCCTTGTCGTAGCCGGCTTCCGCGACTGCGGAATCCCCGGTACCGCGCAAATCCGGGGCCACGACGGTGTAGCTCAGGTCTGCGAGGGGTTGCAGCATGTGACGCCACTCCCGCCAGGTCTGCGGCCAGCCGTGCAGCAGCACGACGGGCTGACCCGCACCGCCCGTGACGGTGTGGATCAGGGTGCCGTTGACCTCGCGGACGACCCGGGTGAACCCCTGGGGGAGTTCGCCCGTGCCGGACGGCACGTCCGGATTCTGCGGTGTGGTGGCAATCACTGGTCCTCGGATGTACCCGCCGAAGTCGTCGGCTTACAGGGATATCGAACAGGGCACTGTCACTCACCGTGTCGAAGACGGGGAACGCCAACGGGTGCAGGGCGTCGGCGACGGCGAACCCGACAGGCGTGCTGGCCGCGCGGGCGGCTTTGGTGGCGCGCTCGCCGCGGGCACGAAGTCGATCCCGGTCGCGGCGTGCCCTCGTCCACTGGCAGCAGGACGTTGGTGCCGTCACCGCGTCCGACGTTGAGCACGGTGTCCGAAATCAAGCCGGATCTCGCGGCGCCGGTGATGCTCGGCTGCGCTTGGCCGATGATTCAGGGCGTGAGCCCGCTGGAGTAGGCGTTTCGAATTGGGCAGGGCAGGAAAGGCAGAAACCCTTTGGCTGCGCCCGGGTAAGAGCCCCGGGCCCGGTCTAGGCGTGCGGTGTCGCTAGCGTGTCTCGCCTGCGTGCTCGGCGATCGCGGCGAGCACGGTGATGAACGCGTGGCGGGCCTCGGCGGGCACATGGGCGAGGACGTATTCGCGGGCCACCTCGACGTGGAACGCGGACGCGGTGCCCGCGGTGGCAAGTCCCTCTTCGGTCAGCTTTGCCAGCGCGGCGCGGCCATCGGTGGCGTCGCGCTCGCGTCGGCACCACCCGCGGGTGGCCATGCTGTCCACCACGCGGCTGACGCGGCTGGCGGACAGACCGGTGACCGCGGCGAGATCGCTGATCCGCAGCGTGTGCTGCGGGTTGTCGCGCAACGCGTCGAGCACCGAGAACTCGGTCATGGTCAAGCCTGTGGACCGCAGCATGATGCTGTCCACGGTGCGGGGGAGCCGCTGAACCACCCGGCCGAGGCTGCGCCAGACCGTCTCCTCCTCGACCGAGAGCCGCTCGGCCGGGGCCGGGGCGGTGCCGCGCGGGCTGATCGGATCGTTCATGGTGCTCGTGTCCTCTGCCAGTGGGGTGCTCGGGTCTCGTGCTCCCCGGATGAACCGCATGTGGCCATTCGGGGCCGTCGATTGCGTCATGCTACGTCGCGGACCGGGCGCGGCTCAGCCCGCGTCGTAGTGCTGCAGGACGGTGCTGAAGGTGATCGTCGGCGGGGCGGCGAACACACTGCCGACCATCGCTTCCACCACGTCCTTCCCGGTGGCCCCGGCGGCGTGTTCGTCCAGGGCGGCCTGGTCGGTGAAGGAACTGAAGATGCCGTAGGTGAGCTCGTCGATCTTGACGACGAAGAAAGCGGTGGTGCCCGGCTCGTCGCGCATGATCGCGCGGGAGTGGGTGAAGAACTGCTCGGCCTGCTCGGTCTGGCCCGGCAGCGCGGTGAGGTTGGCCCATACGGACAACTCGGTCATGGGATTCTCCTTGCAAGGGTTTTGGCGGGAGCGGGTACTAGCGGGTGACTACAGCCGCTACGTCGAAGTAGTGCGGCCGGAAACCGGCGACCCCATTCCAGTACTGGCCGTCGTCGGTGAAGCCCGGCCGGTCCAGCAGCTTCCCGAACCCGTCGAAGTCCGACCACAGCCCGAAGTTGAGCACGCGGTGCCCGTCGAGGCTGCGATGGAAATTCACCGCGAGCAGGCCGGGGGTACCCATCGACTTCAAGGCGGACTCGCGCGCGAGTTCCAGCAGCCTTTCCTGGTTCTCCGGAGCGACGGTGAAGACACCGAAGTGGGCTTTTGGCGTCCGAGCCAGGGAGACCTCGCTGAACGGGTCGGGTGCACTGAAATCGACGGTGAAGGTGCCACCGACGATCCGGTCCAGCTCCGGCACGGCGGGCGCGATCGACCACTCGGGGAGCATCTCGGCGGGCGGGTTGGCGGTGGTCTCCCACTGGCTGTAGAGCACGATGTCACCCTTCTGCCCGGCCAGCAGCACCCCGCCGACGAAACCGTCGGTCTTACTCAGCTCCTGCTCCAGCCGAGCCGCCGCGGCGACGACCTCCGACCGTGCCGTCTGCGGCTCCATACCGGCGACAGGCGGGTAGGTGACGGTGGACATGTCCTCCACCGGTCCGGCGGGCCGGTTCGGATCGGCCGGGGCGAACCGCTCGATCGCGGTCACCACCGCGGCTCCGGCGCGGACCTGCACGGTTCCTGGGGCTGGCTGCGGAGTGGTCATGATGGCTCCCTTATTTGCTGACGGCGACAGAACTGACAGTACATATAAGTGCGTGCGCGCGCAAATAAATGACTTACAGTGTACATGTGGAGGCGAAGGGTAGTTTTGCGCGAGGACACCGCACGCGGCCTTGGGATTGCGGTCGGCGTGAGAGATATGCGTTCCAGTTCCTTCTGGCGCATGGAAATCTGTGCGCGGTTCATGGCCTTGACCAGTCCGGCTCCGGCTGCGTCGGCGGTGCTGATCGCCGTTGTGCTCTGGCGTGCATCCCGAATGGCGGGTCAGGGCGCTGGCGGAGCCGCTTTGGGCGATGACCTCTCGGAGCCCGGCAGGGCAGCACGACAGTCAGCCGGAGCCGGGGTCGCGCGACCGGACTTGAGCTTGCGTAAGGCATCCAGCTGCTCACCCGCACCCGGCACACACCAAGGCATCAAGCTCCGCAGAATCGCGTAATTCCCGGAGCCCTGGTGTCGTGAGACGGGTGGGGTCAGCTCGTTGCGAGCCTTGACCCTGGATCCTGAACACGTCTATGCGGCTCGTAGCAGGGGAGTCGCTGTTGCTTGAAGGTCCTTCTCGTAGGCGATCGGAGAGGCGTTGACGGAGGGCAGCAGGTTGGCCTCGGTAGCCAGCGGCAGCGGCGCGAGCACTCGGGTGGAGTCTGCGGCGGCCGAGGCCGAGAGCGGCAGGGCAAGGAGAGCGGTGGCCGCGAGGCCGCGCAACACGGTGAAGGACATACCGCGTTGCTACCGGCCGCACTGCGTCGGCGGCGGGGAACAGGGCGAGCAGCACCCAACAGGCGCGACCGTCATACCGGTGCTCGGGCAATTGCATGGCCCGTCAGGGACCCGGGAGTGGCGGGTCCTGCCGTCGAGGAGACAGCAGGATCCTGCGGCGGGGGTGTCCACCTGGGGGAGCGGCAGGGTCCGGACGAACAGGGTGCACCGCGAATGACTGTAGACAGACAGCGACGGCCGGTCGCTTGCATCCGTCAGCTACAACAGGGCCGCGTCGAGACAGAAGCAGCTCGTGCACGACCACGAGGACGCCGCCCCGTCGAGTCCAAGCCGGGGGGAAGTACCGCAGCCACACAGGTGACGGGCTAGCTCTCGGGAACAGCCGCTTTTGGGGCACCGAGAGCGACCGCCTCAGCCCCGCGCCCGGCAGCCGCACAGGGAGCAGAGCGCGCCTCGCAGGAGTCGGTCTGGCGCTTCGAAAGTGAGCTTCAGTGGCCTGCGGCAAGCTGCACAGTCGCAGGCATAGCCGCTGACCAGAACGTAGACGATCGCAGCGAACAGGGTCTCATCAGGCGCGTCCCGCCACCCTACGGTCGCAGTCTGGACGTCGGGATCAACGGCTCCGCGATCCCCCACGGCTCATCCGGAACAATCCAACTCCACGTACCTCGCCCCCATACATGGCACAACGAGCGATCACCCACAGGACACGGTCTTGTATGACCTGAGCACCATCCGGGCCAGGGCTCGATACGGGTCCCCGGACTCCCTCACATCGAGCCGACTTACGCGGCGTTCACCAGAATCAACGAAGCAAGTACCGCCCTGCCGGCCACGCGCACCGCACGGGGCCAGCAGAGCTTGAGCGGCGACCGCAAGGCACGAGGGAGCAGGGAACCGCCTACAGCTCAACGTGCCCCGAAGATATCCAGGCCAATTGCCGTGCCGCTGCATGCCGACCGCGGCTGCCCGAACCGTGACACACCTGCAAGGAATGGCGCCAGACGCCAAATTTCCGGCTCATTTCATACACACGTGACATTTCGTGCTCGACTTGAACCCGATGACAAGCAATTTCGTCATGAGAGTAGAAAGAGCAGCTATGACCTAAAGAGGGCAAATGTCAAATATCAGTCGCCGAAAAGTACTTGGTGTCGGCGTGGCGGCTACAGCCGCTGGTCTTGCCGGCTGCGGTCGGATCATACCCGCGCGGGACGCCGGAAGGAACTCAAAAGAGACGCAGCCACGGCCGTCACCCAAGCTGATCGGTGACGGCTCAACCTCCTTCACCGGCAAGCAGCCTCACCAACCGCATGCCCCCGAACCGCTGCGCCCCGGACAGGCGCCCCCGCAGTTCATCGTGTTTTCCTGGGACGGTGCCGGTGACGTCGGCGACGGCACATTCACAAGGTTTCTGGATCTAGCCGAAGAACACGACGCATCCATGACCTTCTTCCTCTCCGGACTGTACCTGCTTCCCGAGTCGAAGAAGATGCTGTACAACCCACCCAATAACCCGAAAGGCGCTTCCGATATCGGCTACCTGACTGACGCACACATCAGAACGACCCTGAAAAATATCCGTCGAGCATGGCTCGAAGGGCATGAGATCGGCACACATTTCAACGGGCACTTTTGTGCAGGGTCAGGGTCCGTGCGGAATTGGACGGCAGACCAGTGGCGCAGTGAGATAGACCAGGCGAAATCTTTTGTTAAAGAGTGGCGGACCAACACGGGATGGAACGATCTACCCCCTCTCCCATTTGACTATGAAAAGGAGCTCGTGGGGGGCCGAACGCCATGTCTGCTCGGCCAGGGAAATTTGCTACCCACAGCGCGAGAAGCTGGTTGGCGCTACGACGCCTCATCGTCGGGAGGAACACAGATTTGGCCCTCCAGAAGGCAGGGCATCTGGGATCTCCCACTGCAGCAAATACCTTTCCCTGGACATTCGTTCGAAGTCCTCTCCATGGACTACAATCTGATGGCCAACCAATCAGTCAACGCGACCCAGGGACCACGTTACAACTACCCGAACTGGAAGGCCCAATCCATCCAGGCGTATACACAAGGATTCCAACGCGCGTACGAGACGAATCGTGCTCCCTTCTTTGTAGGCAATCATTTCGAACATTGGAATGACGGCATCTACATGGACGCGGTGGAGGAGGTTGTCAGATACATCTCAGCAGAAAAAGAGAAAGGGAAGGACGTCAGGATGGTGTCCTTCCGTCAGTTCGTCGACTGGATCGACGCCCAGGAACCAGCGAAGTTGGCCAAACTGCGCACTTTGGGGGTCGGACAGGCGCCCTCAGAAGGCTGGAAGGCGTTCCTTGCCTGAACTGTGTGCCACCGGCAGTCAACCGGACCGATGGCTTCCCGCGTCTCGACCCATGAGGTCCGGCCACCCGCTGGCTGGCACTCAGTCGAATAGACGACCGGTCTAATGTGCGCTATTGTCGACGACACGTCAGATGCCGCACTCCAGCCGGCCGGCCTCGGAACAACTCGGGACTTCTCGGCGCGCACGCGTCACCGACATCGTGCTACCGAGGGAACAAGGGGACGCCGATGGAAGGCGCGCACCTGACATGAAGCGATCCCAGTTGCGGTTCCGCTGCGGGGGTCCACTTCGGTCCGGCACGCCCTCAAGCTGAACGACGGGTCCATGGAGAAAGCCCACCGGTGCCCGATCTGGGTTCATCGGCCCTTACCTCACAGCCGACGGCCGAAAATCCAAAACCTTGCGCGTTCGCACTAGGAACACTAAGAAGGGGACAACAATGATCCACTCCCAGGGATACAAGATAGTGAAGGATCTGTACGATGCCTACCATGAGGGTGATTTGGTTGCCTTCTATAAGGATCTTTCTGCCGAGCTCACGTGGATCGAATGCGAAGGCTTTCCCGCTGCCGGAGTGTTTCGGAACAAGGAAGAGATCGTCGACAACGTCTTCAGCGTCCTGGCCCGAGACTGGAGCCGATGGGACTACCAGCTTGAGCAGCTCATCGATGCCGGCGAATACATCGTCGCCGTAGGAACCTACCGAGGAACCCACGGAACGACAGTCAAGTCCTTCAGCGCCAGAGCCGCACACGTATGGCAGGTCACCGATGGAAAGATCACTCGGTTCGAACAGTTCGCAGACACGCACCTCATGCAGAATGCTGCAACCGCTTAGGTTTCCTGCGAAGCACATTCTTCGAACGTGAGGGGCTCGTTGCCCCTGATAGTTGATCAAGCACCGAGGCATGGTGGCCGCGCCGCCATTCCAGGACCGTCTCGGTAGCCTCTTGCCCAGGGCGTCGGCACGGAGCAGGCCTGTGTAGGCAGCGACCTTCTGGTTACAGGCAACGGCGAGTACGCAACTGACTTGCCGTTGCTCCAGCGTGGTCCACAGGCGCTCGTCGCCCTCGAAACGTCGTCACCGGCTACTGAGGACGCGGGGATGTCGACGTCCTATTCCCCAGCCGTAGTTCGTGATCTCGATCGTGAGGGGCGCCGAGGAGGCAGCTGGCAGCGTCGATCATCTGGACGAGAACCGACCACGCTGTCGCGGGCGTTCATTTCCTTCTCCGCCTACCGGAGTCCGCCGAGACGGAGGGCGTTCTCGATCTCGCCGAGTTTCGCGGAGGACAGGGCGCCCGCCCGCTCGATCAGGTCGTCCCCGGACACGGTGGTCAGCCACGTGCAAGGGGTAAAGCCCGGACGCGGAAAAGCGAACCGAAGCACGCCGTCAAAGGGCAATCCTTCCATGGCGCCTACTAGCCACTTCGACGCCCAGACCGGTGGTGTCGACACCCGCCCGAGCGACGACCTGCATCACCCGGATCCCGGACGCGTCGTCTCCCGACAACAGCACGACCGGCCGCCGCTCGTCGAACTCCGCCCACCAGACTTCGCCACGTTGCACATGTCCCCCTGACACAGGACGGCGGCGGACGCTGCGCGACCCCGACGCGCTGTGGAGACGGGTGCGGCCGCCCGTTGGTCATCGGGGTGTGAAGACAAACGAGCACGCGGTGGCCGCAGGTAACAGCGTGGACCCTGCTCGCCGGCAGGAGGCGTTCGAGGGCCTGATGAGCCGGGTAGCGGGACGGTTCACACGGGTCGAACCCCGTTTCGGGGTCCGGAAGTTGGTGGTGCTCGGACTGCTGTCGGGCCTGCCGCGCAAGAGCTGCGGGACCATCGCCGAATGGGCCGGAAAGAGGACCCAGGACGGCATGCAGCATCTGCTGGCCCGGCGGGCCAAGTGGGACGCCGACCGGGTCCGCGACGATGTGTGTGACTACGTGGTGGACCACCTGCACGACGACCAGGCGGTACTGGTGGTCGACGAGACCGGGGACGTGAAGCAGGGCACCGGCGCGGTCGGCGTCCAGCGCCAGTGCACCGGCACCGCGGGCAGGATCGACAATGCCCAGGTCGCCGTCTACCTGGTCTACGCCGGCCGGCGCAGGCACGCGGCAGTGGGCCGGAACTGTACGTCCCGCGTTCATGGACCTCCGACCCTGACCGCTGCCGGGATGCCGGACTCGACCAGGACACCGCCTTCGCCACCAAGCCGGAACGGGCCACTCGTATGGTTGCCCGGTTCCTGGACGTCGGCCAGCGGGCCGCATGGATCGCCGGCGACGAGGTCTACGGCGGCAACCCCAGGCTGCGAACCACACTGGAGAAACCCGGCACCGGCTACGTCCTCGCGGTGGCCTGCTCGCACGAAGTCACCACCGGGGCAGAGAGGTTCCGTGCGGACACCCTGCCCAATGAAGGTGCCCGAGCGGGCCTGGCAGGAGCTCTCCGCAAGGGCCAGGGCCTTCTATCGTCTTCGAGGACGAGGCCGGATCCCCGATGACGCCGCCCCCCTCCCGCACCTGGGCCCGACGCGGGCACACGCCTGCGATCCGGGTGAGAGGGCGCTCTCAGCGCCGTCTCTGTATCGAAGTCTCGACCTGCTGCGGACCCGGTGAGCGTTCCCGGCTGGCCTTCAGGACCAAACCCGAACGGCACCTGACCCACCAACACGGCGGCCGACGCGGCTTCACCCGGACCGACTGCCGCGACCTTCTGATCACCCCACACCGGCAACTCGATGCCCCGCTCGTGCTCATCCGGGAGAACTGAGACCTATGGAGCGCCGCCCGGGGCCGGGGTCTGCCCCGTGGGACAGCTGGCCAGGATTGGACAGTCTCCTTCCATCTGCCGCCCTACGCACATGGTCTCAACCCGGTCGAAGGTGTCCGGTCGCTGACCCGCCGCGTGGGCTGGAACAACATCGCCTTCACCGACCCGGACACCTGATGCGCGTCCTGCCACGGACCCTCCACGAGATCCACTACCGCAGCGACGGCACCGACGGATGGCTTGCCGCAACCGGACTCACCCCGACGACACCCAGCCCGAAAGCCCAGGACTTGCAAACGTCAGCCCAGAAAGGACCTTTTGCCCAGAGTTGCGCGACTCTGGAGAGGAGGGCGGGGCGAAGGGGCAGAGCATGAATCGGCCCCTCTCGTGCATGCCAGACGGTCGCGCACTGCGCGCGAAGCAGGTCCGGACAGATTGCCGTCTCTGCTTGTGCATCACACTCGTTCCCATCTGACCGACGGGAACCCCTGGTGCGTCCGTAGCCACTGAACTGCGGGAATCGTGCACGAACGGCAGTCTCCCGCATATTTCGCTGGGTGGCAGGGGAACCCCTGACCATCTCAGGACATCTACAACGCCAAGGCGCCCTCATAACAGTGCACGAGGGTCGTATGATCGCCCTTGTAGATTATGCGGCGGCCGCGCGCTGAAACAGCGTGGTCACCACGGATTCCAAGTGCTCGACCGTCCACCCATGGGGCCTACTTGAGGGAGGATCAGGGTGCCACGCCGCTCGCCCGTGCGCTGCGACGGGACAATGTCCCAGCGCACAGTGTCGGACTGGTCAGGTGTAAGTGCCGGCACGCTCAAAAACCTCGCCCGTATCGGTCTACTTCCGGAAGCGGATGCCCTGCGCCCTCACGATGTCGTGCTGGCGCGGGTAGCGGCAGCACTGGGCGCGACGCGCTCCACGAACCGCGTCGCCCAACCCGATGCGCGCACAGCCGAAGCACTCAAGCGGGACTGGGAAGCCATCCAGGTCGTTACTGAACTGCTTCTCAACGCCACCTTCGTAGCGCCTGACACCGCAGAAGGACAAGCAGTCAGTCCTGACGCGGCGGCATCTGACCTCGAAAATCGCGTGAACGCCCGGACACGCCTCGTGGCGCTGCCTACCCGCGTTCAACTTCTCACCCACGACTACGACTTGCTCAGGCTCAGCGAGGAAGCCATGGCTACTCGGGCTCCGTTCCAGGTGCTACCCGTAGGGGTCTGGTACCAGGAGCTGCTGAAAAAACTTCGGGCGCAGACTCCGGCCGAGGAGGCGCCCGTGGCGGCCTGACACACGAAACGACACCCGACTACCTGCCGCAAACAGGAGTGGATGCCGTTCCGAACAGGTTGGTAACCTCTTTCGCTGCCTGTCAGGTTACCAGCCACAACGCCGGGGTGTCTGAGCCTCGGCCGCCCATGTCTTACTGACAAATCGGCTGAAACTGGTAATCCATGATCATCCCCATTCAAGGGGCTAGTCATCCGCATCGGGCAACGTTCCACGCCCCGATGGCGAGCTGCTTGCAGGCACGTTGTTGTGCACCGTCAACAAGCGACGTCTCCTCTCGGCGACGCCCCGACCCCGCAAGTGGTCCCACGCCAGCCGCCTTCCTCGCCACGGCGCCTGAGTCAGGTAACGAGCAAGGCGTCTTCAGCGACTTGCCGGCCTTGCAAAACCGTCGTGTGGTCTCAGGAACTCCTCATTCCTGAGACCACACGACTCCACACCAAGGGCCCCTAGCCGAAGGCCCTCGAACAAGAAGGAGGTACCGCCCACCCCGACCCACAACTGGATACCGACCATCACGTCCGACTTCGCTGCCAGGCACACCGGACGGTGATGGGGGTTTGCCATCACTTCCTCTTGAGGAGCAAATCATAACTACCCACCAGAGGCACGGCACAGTCATGCCTCGAACAAACCCCTTCAAACCGCTTGATTCAGGGACTTATTATCCTATATCCCGACCGCAGAAACCTCTCTACAAGGTGGAAAACAACGTAAAAGCGGCATCGCCCAGCATGCGGCAGGTACCGGTAACCCCAGCGCGCCCGCTGAGCTTGAGCCCGCGCATCAGGGCCAAGTTGCTGTCCGCGATCAGCACCCTGCTGTCGGACCCCCGACTGTCCGACCAGACGCACGCCGTACAACTCGCTGCCGTCGTGCTGGTGGCCAAGGCCAATTACCCGTCGTGCCAGGTCCTCATCACGGCGCGTGAACTCGGCCGATGGCTGGGCATCTCAGAGTCGGCCATCGCCCATGATGTGCTGCCGCTGCTCGTACGGTCCACGCTCCTCAGCACACGAGTCGTGACCGCTGACAACGGGCGTACCACTGGAGTGGAGTGCCGTGTTGCCCCGCTGTGGGCCGCACGATCTGCCCGGCAGGCACCGCTGTCCCTCTCCAAGGCCGAACTCTCGGTCCTCCTGCGTCTGACCGAGGCACTGTTTGCTCCGGGGTGGGTGAACAGTGCGACGGCTCCGGGGTTGCTGGCGAGTCGCCGGCACAAGGGTGCGGCAACGGACCGGCTGGCGCTGCTTCTGCTCACACTCCACTCTCGCGACGACGGCTCGGTGCCCCTTGTCGGAGGACCGGTGTGTGTCCGGCGTGGGCGGAGCGCCGCAACAGTCGCACGCATCCTGAAATGTTCGATCTCAGGCGGCAGCAAGGTCCTGAGCAGGCTGCGTAGCCTCGGTGTCCTCCAGACCCCGCTGCGCGGTGGGCAGGCCGGCGCAAGAGGCAAGCGCCTTCTCCTTCTCCCTGCCGTCGCTGTGCAGCAGACCAGCCCTGCACTTGTCAAAGGTCGCACCGGTAGAGTCCGCGGCAACCCGCTCCCCGATACTGCATCCGGAGATCTTGAACCTCTCTCTGGCGGAAAAGGCACTGGTCAGCAGCTTGACAGCGGTCCTCCCCATCCATGCGCACAGGTCGATCCCGCCCACCCCGATCCTGCACCCCTTCACACTGACCACGCTTCGGTGGCTGCGGTACCTCGGAATGTGCGGACTGGATCTGGCTTTTCCGGCTATGCCGATAACGGGAACCCGCCGTTGCCGCATCCCGCCCGCGAGCGCGAGGACAGATTCACGACGACCACGGCAGCTGCCACAGCCTCACGAGCAGGTGTCGTCGGACAGCCGTCCCCTCGGCTGCCCGACGACCTGGCCGAAGGATTGACGCCTGTCGGCACGTTGTGGGCTTCCATCCCTCGCGCCAGCACACGGCAGTGGCTGGCCAGGCTGGCCCGATGTGAGGTCTCGCGTATCGCAGGGCACGTCGGTCCGCAGGCGGCGCAACGGGTGCTGTCGGAGCGGCTTACGCGACGGCTGACCGAGCAGCTCCCTCACTCGGTGGTGGATGCGGCGGGTTGGTTGGTGAAACGAGGATTGCCACAGCGCCAGACGTGCTGGTCCCTCATGTGCGACGACGGCGTGCGCATCGACACCGGACACACATGTCAAAGCTGCGAAACACTCATGCACGACCTCAGAGCCCGCAGACGCGGCATCACGGAGCAGATTTTCTACGACCACCGGATTTCCTACGACCACAGCTCCGGGAAGCAGGCCGATCCCCGCTCCGACGGCGGCAAAGAAATGCGGTCCCGTTACCGTCTGACCATGCTCGATTCCCGCGCACCGGGATCACATACAGCCGCAGAACGGATGCGTAGGCAAGAGGCTCACGAGTTACGGCGACAGCGGGCAGTTGAACTGGAGGAAGCACACGCGGCCGCTCCATGTGCGGATTGCGGACTGGGCGACGCTGCAGGACTGTGCCTGCCCTGCACCGAAAACCGGGTGATGGAACGACACTTCGTCGAGGCGGTCAACGTCGCCGTCGCCACACGCTTCGACCCCGATGACGGCGCTGCGACTGTCTCGATGTGGGAAGAGTGCTGCCGCCTGACGCGAAAGGCTCTCGACGAGCGCCTCCGTCAGTTGGAGCAAGCGGGCCTGCCTTCCGAAGTAGTGGCTTTCACGGGCCGCTGCTTGGTGCAGGGGCTGCTTGCCAGCCGCCGTGCCTCCGCTCTGGCACACCTCGCCGAGATCGAGAACAGCGGACAGAATCTTTGGTTGGCCGGCTCGGCCGTACCAAGTGAGCGACGACCTTCCCGTGCACGGGAAGGAGCCGTCAATACACCAGCGGCAGGCAAGGCCGTCGGCCCACGGGCCTGCGAACGGAAGCTGGCCCACCTGCTCGCGCAACTCCGCTCGCTCCGCTCTCTGGCACCGCGATCGCAGCGCGTGCGCAAGCAACTGCAATGAGGTGTATGTGCAATGCGAGCCTGTCCGCAGGATCGCCGCCGCAATTCGGAAAGCCAAGACGTGACCGACCTCACTATCCTGGGCGATCAATGCCTTCCGGCAGGAGATCTGACCGGACCGTATCCTCTTCCCTGTCCATTTTTTGTCGGGCCACATATGGTGATCATGGGCGAGTGAGTGAGGGGTCGGCCGTCGGTCTTTTTTCCGGCAGGCGCTGAAGTTCGGGTCTAGGATTTATTCTCCATTTAGACAATTCAAACGATTTGAACCGCCTTGCGCAATATCAGGCAGAATTGCGTGAAGTCCACCCAGGAAGCGATGACCAGATCATTTCGTTCGTGCCGCCCCGTAGTGACGTCTCCCATGGGAAGGTAAAGCGCCTGTCACGTGCATTCTTGCCGGAGCAGCATTACTGTCGGCTGCAGAATTTGATCTCTCCGGTGACCGCTCAGCCTCTTGACGAGGCCCGAGGTATGTCTGTGGAACCCCACGGCGGTCGCTTGCGTGTTACTAGAGTGATTGCAATGAAAGCAACCGAGACACCCTGCGTTCGCTTCTCCCTCCTAGGGCCAGTCAGAGCATGGTGGGGTGACGAAGAATTAGATCTTGGGTCGCCCCAGCAACGCGTGGTGCTGGCCGCGCTCCTGCTGCGGCGCGGCCGTCTCGTGACACTGAGTGAGATGATCGACGCCGTATGGGGCGAGCATCCTCCGTCAGCCGCCGTCTCCGTTCTTCGCACATACGTGTCGCGGCTGCGGAAAGCCCTCGCGCAGGAGGGCACATCGCTCATCACATCGGCCACGGACGGATACGTGCTCGATCTGCCAGAGGGATATCTGGATCTCGATGTGTTCGAACAGCGCGTCACAGAAGCGAAGTCGCAGGCCAACAGCCACCGTTCGGCAGCGGCAGCACTGCTGCATGAAGCGCTTCACCTCTTCGAGGGAACACCTCTCGCAGGACTGCCCGGCCCCATGGCCGAGGCCGAGCGCTCCCGCCTCACCGAGAAGCGACTCAACGCGGTGGAGGACCGTCTGCTTCTGGATCTCCAGCTCGGACGGCATCATGACGTGATCGCCGAACTGGTTGTGTTGACGGGCAGTCATCCACTGCGGGAACGCTTGTGGCAGTTGCTGATGCTGTCGCTCTACCGGTCCGAGCGGCCGGCTGAAGCGCTCGCCACCTATCGGCGTGCCCGAGGGGTGCTGGCGACCGAGCTGGGCGTGGATCCCGGCGCGGCCCTGCGCGAGATGCACGACCGCATTCTCTCGGCCGACCCGTCGTTGATCGAATCGCCGGCTGCGGGCGAGGCAAGCAATGCAGTCGAGCAGGAGCCACCAGCGGCTGTTCATCATCTGGCCAGACCCGCTCAGCTTCCTGCTGATTCTGCTGCCTTCGTCGGCTGCACGGCGGAGCTGAACCAGATGCGCGCGGTCTTACGTGCCCAAAGTGAACAGTCGGGCACACCCATGATCTACGCGATGGCAGGCATGGCAGGCGTCGGGAAGTCGACACTCGCAGTCCATTGGGCGCATGAGATCGCTCACCGGTTCCCCGACGGCCAGCTCTATCTCAACCTGCGGGGATTCGATCCGACAGGTCCAATAATGCCGTCGGAGGAAGCTGTGCGGACCTTCCTCGACGCGCTCGGAGTGCCCGCGCAACGTACACCAGTCGGACATGACGCCCAAGTGGGCATGTACCGTAGTCTACTCGCCAGCAAAAAGATCCTGATCGTCTTGGACAACGCGCACGACAGCGCTCAGGTCCGGCCACTACTACCGGTGACCTTTGGCTGCGCGGCCATTGTGACGAGCCGTAAACGCCTGCCAGGTCTGGTCGTCAACGAGGGCGCGCACGCACTTTCGTTGAGTCCCCTTGAGAAGACCGAAGCCCACGACTTCCTGGTACGACGTCTTGGCGAGACACGTATCTCGGCGGCGGAACCAGAAGCGACGAACGAACTCGTCGAGCGCTGCGCGGGGCTGCCACTCGCGCTCGCCATTGTTGCCGCGCGTGCTGCTGCCCACCCGCACTTCTCGCTCAGCAGCATCGCCGAAGACCTGAAGGTCCGGCACGACAGCCTCGATCCCTTTGCCTGCGATGATCTCAGCATCGACGTACGGACCATCTTCTCCTGGTCGTACGACTCGCTTACCGAGCCCGCCTCGCGGCTGTTCCGTCTTCTCGGACTCGCATCGGGACCCGATATCTCAGTACCTGCCGCGGCTGCCCTGACCGGGCTGCCGGTGCGTGAAACCCTCGGTCTGCTGGCCGAGCTCACGAACACCCACCTGCTGGTGGAGTATGTGCCAGGCCGCTACAAGCTGCACGACCTACTGCGGATCTTTGCTACCGAGGGTGAAGGCCGCAACGAGAACGAGGAAGAACGGGAACGAGCGATCACGCGCCTGCTGTCCTGGTACGTGCATACCGCGGATGCCGCTTATCCCCTCCTGATGCCGATCAGGCGACGGGTGCCGCTCCAGCCTTTGCCCGCGGCCTGTCAGCCGCTGGAGTTCGCCTCTTACGACGACGCCATGAAGTGGTGTGACGCCGAGCGGCCCAACCTGGTCGCAGCGACCCACCAAGCTGCCGCGAGCGGGCTGCACGGCCTTGCGTGGCGCCTGCCTGCCACCCTGTGGGGGTTCTTCTATCTGCGAAGCCACACCCGCGACTGGCTCGATACCGCGCGGGCAGGTCTTGAAGCGGCCCGCGCGAGCCAGGACGTCCAAGGCCAGGCCTGGGCCCTCGGGGACGTGGCCGCATCGCTCGCCATGGTGCACCGGTACGACGAGGCCATCGACTGCCGGATGCAGTCCATGGTCCTGTTCAGGAAACTCGGGGACGGGATCGGCCGAGCTCATGCCCTGGGCAACCTGGGCCACCTCTATCTGGAAACGAATCACCTCTCCAAGGCGATCGAGTACACGCGCCGAGGACTGGCTCTCGATCGGTGTCTGGGCAGCCTCTGGGCCGAGGGAATCTCGCTTCTCAACCTCGCTGAGGCCTACCAGCGTCTTGAGCGCTTCGAGGAAGCGATCAAGCACCTCGAAGAGGCGATGACGGTCCTGCGGAAGACGGGTAACCGCTGGGTCGAGGGGATCACACTTGACACGCTTGGGACCGTGCACCAGCGGCTGAGCCACCACGACGACTCGATCACGTACTACTACCAAGCGATCGAGGCGCACCGAGAAGTCAGCAACCGGTCGGGAGAAGGTGCCACTCTCAGCCGTCTGGGGGACGCCTATCAGACTGTCGGCGAGTCCGAGGCAGCCCTGTCCAGTTGGCGCCAGGCGCTCGCCATCTACGAAGATCTCGCTCACCCGGACGCCGTGACGATCATGGACCGGCTTCGCCGCCTCGGAGAGGTGTCACCGAAAGCCCCGAACTCCTTGCCGGAGCGGTAGACGTCACTCTCCGCCGCTTCGATACGTGCCATCTGCACAGCAGGATCGTGCCTGTGCAGGATGGCTACATCGGCTGTAGGGGCATACCGGTGGCGGGCCCCTGCCGTCGGGACGCGTACCGGCGTGCCTTCCCGTCAGGCCGCCGGCCGGTCCCATCGCTCCGGGGAGACACCGGTCTTCGGATCAGCCGTCTGGGGGGCGCCGAAGGTAAGGCGCAGAGCCCGTATCGCGTGGAACAGACGTGACTTGACAGTGCCCGGTGCGATGCTGAGCACGAGCGCGACCTCGCGTGTCGACCTGCCGTTGTAGTACGTCTCATACAGCACTTCGCGGTGTTTGTACGAGAGCGTCTCGAACGCCTTCTGCAGGACCATGGACGAGAGCACCCGGTCAACCTCGTCGGAAGAGGCCGCCACCTCGCCGAGCCAGACATTGCCGTCCACCTCCTGCGGACGGGCCGCGCGCATCCGGTAGTCGTCGACGACATAGTTGCGAGCCACCCGGAACAGCCATGGCCGCAAGTGCCGCTGGTCGTCCAGCCGTTGGGTGCGCCAGCAACGCAGCAGCACTTCCTGCACGACGTCTTCGGCTTTGTGCCGGTCACCGCCCAACAGCCTCAGTACGTAACTGTAGAGGTCCCCGACATGTTCCTGGCACAGGGTGTGCATCGCCTGTTCCCGGGTACCTTCAGTCGCGCCCGCCGAGCCCATCACGGTCCAGCTCATTCTCGTACTCCCTCGTTCCTTGCCCTGTGGGGGCCGGGTCTCGGGCCGGGTATGCCGTCCCGAGAACCGGGAGTGTCACGAGAGGTGTTCTACGTTGGATTGACGGATGCTTGACGAGGTGCTTGACGCGGTTACCGAATCGGGACACATGCGGTCGTCCGACGTCTCCGCGTGGGCAGCCATCTTTGCTCACTATGGCCTCTGAGCTGCGCTTATGCTTTCAGCTGTCGCTCGGTGTAGGGCTCACATGTGTATCACTGAGGGCACGTACACGGGTATTGAGCTGTCGCAGCATCGCAATATCCTGCGGACTGGAAACCTGCTCTTGCGCGATCTCCTCCCACAGCGCGGACAGCGCACGACCCTGGTCGAGGGCGAAGGGAATGTCGTCGCCGACGCGCTGCCAGGCGGCCGTGGCCCGCACCAGTTCGTCCCGGACCCGGGGGTCGGACCTGCGGTGGCGGATCCTCGCGAGTTTGAGCCAGGTGGCTGACGACAGCAGGTGGTTGCTGCTCTTATGGGCGACAAATGCCTCCAGCGAGAGGGCTTCCAGCGCGTACGGGTGCTCCGTACCGAAGTTGCGGACGGCATGCTGCCTCAGCCGGAACGCGAGCGCGGTAGCCCGCTCCAGCGCGCCGGCATCCACCGACCGGATGGTGAGGTCGACCAACGCGGCGAGTTCCTCAGGAACCGCGGCAGCCGTGACGGCCGTCCTGTGCGGCGGGTCCGCGGCCTGGCCCGGTGAGATGTCGGCCGGTGGCAGCCGCAGCGACATCGTGGCGTCGGTGAACCCTGAGGAAGGAGCGGAAGGCGAAGGCACGGTCACCGTATGCGGCACAGGCTCCGGAAGAGGGGTGCCCGTTGAGGGGCGCTCGTCCGAAGGATCGGTCAGCACGCGGCTCGATCCGTCGGGAGCCACCTCGACGGGGATGCTCCCGCCTTCTGTCTCATCGAGAATCACAGCCGTCACGGACCGGTTCAATGACTGCGCGTGATGGTGCAGCACATCCAGTACAGCGGCTTGTACCGGCTGTCCTTCGGGTACTTGCAGAGGCTTGCCCTCCATCAGTGCGCTGCCGTCAGCGTGAATCCTGACTCTGAACAGAGACGACGAAGGCGGTCCGACCTTTACCGGCGAGGACTTGCTCCGGGGAGTGACTCTGCTGAACACCTACATCCTCCTCGTTGTCTTCAATCACTGCGTGGACGTGGGAACGGCGGAGATCGTGGGATAGGCGGATCCCTCGGGAGGCTTGATCGCACCGGAGTACAGGGAGAACTGGCTGCGGACACCGGAGACATAGCTCTGCGAGCGGGACGTGGTCGGTACCCCGCGGGCTTCCTTGACGGCTTCCAGTCCCACGTCATAGGACGCCAGAGTCAAGTCCAGGGCGTCCCCCTCCACCTCGTTGTCCGCGAGCAGCGTCTCGACGTCACCGGCGAGTGAGCACAGGTATCTGCCCTGCGCCATGATCGAGTCCTCGGCGTCGAGGGCCGAGGTCGTGCCGTTGTCGTCGTCGTCCTCGCCGAACTCGTCGAACTTGTCCGGCGGCAACTGCGAGATACCCTCGGCGCCGTCAGGCCCCGTCAGGTCCTTGGTCCAGGTGGATTCCTGCTGGATCTGCGCGGCGATGACGATGGGACCGATCTGCGTGCACAGGTCACCGGCGGCCTTGACCGTCTCCAGCAGGTCGGCAGGGACGCTGGCGTCCTCCAGCGTCCCGCTGCCATCGCTGTGATAAGCGCTCACGACCTGGTCCTGGTCGATCTGTGCGCTGCCGCCTTCACCGCACCCGAAGATGTGGCAAATGAGGACTGCGGGCCACATCAGAACGCCTATCGCGCATATGACGACCAGCCCGAGGACGCAGATCAGCGTCACCAGTCCCAGAAATCCCGTCAAACCCATGCCGCCCAGAGCGATGGCCACGATCACGCCGAAACTGCTCTGTCCGCTGCCGGAACCCTGCGGCGGATTGTCGGAGTGTCCCGCTGCCATGGTCTGTCCCCCCTTGCCCATCGTCAACTCGGCGCCTTGTGCACGGCTGTTGAACCGCACCACGCCATTTCCCGTAGTTGCTGCTCACCGGGTCATCGTGAGCTCGAAGGCCGCAACGGACACAGCGGCCCATCAGTTCAATCAGGATTTTTGCGGGATCCGTCATCTGTGACGAGGGAAAGAGGTGATTGCCATGGGCGTCCCAGAAGCGGCGTCCGGCGGCCGACAGATGTGGGTCCGTGGGCCGACCGTCCGCCAGGCCCCCACGACAGCAGTGCAGCCCGCGCCGGGTCTGCCTGTCACGGCGTCGGTACCGGCTGGGCCGGCGGAGACAGCGGCACGGCCGTTCACCGCGCCGTCACACCGCGGCCAAAGCCCTCATGTCGCCTGGGTCAATGCACATGGCGGAGCCGGAGCGAGCACCCTCGCGCAGAGGCTGGGCGGCGTGGACATGGGGCGCCGGTGGCCCGACCCGGCACGCGGTGAACCCAGCCGGATGTTTCTGGTGGCCCGCACGCACGACGCAGGGATGCGGGCCGCCTCACAGGCCGTGGACCTGCTGCGCAAGAAGGAGCACCCCGCGGGCGTACAACTGGTGGGCCTCGTGTTGGTCGCCGATGCGCCCGGGCACCTGCCACCGGCTCTCGGCAGGCGTGTCCGGGTGCTGAGGTCGATCGCCGACGTCCACCGGCTGCCATGGATTCCGGCCTGGCGTCTGGGCAGGCAACTGTCCCAACCTCCGAAGCAGTTGCAGCGGATTGCCCATTTGGTCGCGGAGCAGCCCCGATGAATTTTTCAGCGGATGGTCCTGAAACGATCAATCCCAGTGATTTCGCGCCCGAGGGGGATTTCGATCCCGCCGCACATGATGGCTTGTTTCTGCTCGAAATCCTTGGCTGGTGTGTGTCCGCGGCCGGCGTCGCGGGTCTGATGATCACCGGGATCCAGATGGCCCTGCAGCTTCGGCGCGGGGAGATGGGCGAAGGAGCCACCTACTTCCGAGGGCTGGTGTTCGTCCTGGGTGCCTGTGTCATCGGTATCTCGGCAGGGCCGATCGTCGACTTTGTTCTGTGAAGTGACAGCACCCGACGTTTCTGGGTGTATGCGTCAAAAAGCCGTGTCACGTCAGGCAGGACGCCAACGCCTGACACCGGCATCTCCGTATCACTTGTCCCCACGGGAGATTTCAATGCTGACCGAACTTGCTCACCGTTACCTGGCCGACGGCGTTCCGAATCCTGGCCGCGAGGCGCCCGATGAGTTGACCGCAGCGGTGAACAAGGTGCTGGGTATCGCGGGTTGGGCGGGCACCGCCGCCGGTGTCGCCGGTGTCATCATCACCGGCGTCATGATGGCCGCATCCATCAAGCGTGGAGAAGCCTCCGATCACATCAGCCGTCTCGGCATGGTGCTGGGTGGTTGTGTTTTGGTGGCGACCGCGGGGCCCACCATCTCCTTCGTCTTCAACTAGAAGGCAGAAGAGGAGACAACCGACATGCTCAGTTCCAGACGCAGGAACGAACGGCCCGATGGGCCTTTTTACATGGAGCGCGGTTGGATCAGTTCGGCCATCTTCTTGGCCTTTCTCCTTGTCATGGCGTTAGTGGCGTTCATGGCGGACAGCGGTAATGCCACATTGGCCGCCGGTAGTCGTGACGCTCTCGCCAAGGTGCAGGGTCCCCTGTCTCCGGGAGATCCCCAGCACGTCCGCAACAAGCGGAGCGGTCGGCCACACAATTGCCGCACCAATGACGACGACAGCAAGGTGCCCACTGCGCGGCCGCATGACCTTCGTTGGAGGAAGCTCGTCGCCGTCATGGTGCCCACCCTGCCGGACGCGGGACCCACGCATGTCGACCCGACGATGTGGTGGTGCTTCGCGCATACACCCATGGGAGCGATCTTGGCGGCTCACATCATTCCCATCGAGATCGGCGGACCCGACTGGCGTACCGCCGTCGAACAACAGGTTGTTTCCGGGAAGGCACGGGACAGGCTCGTGGCACGCAGGATCGCAGTGGATACGGCCGACCCGGCTCAGAGCGCCGCAGGTAGGTTCGCCGGCTTCTCCGTGCGGACGTACTCGGCCGAGACGGCCGACATACGGTTGCTCATGACCGATCCTCTCGGCGGTTATCTGTCGACGTCTGTGTCCCTGCGCTGGCGGGAAGGCGATTGGAAGGTATCTCCTCAGACCGACGGCTCCCTCTACGCGGCCGCCGTGAAGACCGAACCCAACGGCTTCGTCGTGTGGGGAGGGTGACACGGTGCAACTGGCTCTCGATGAAAAGAGCTGTGGCGGGGGCGTGGACTTCTGGGGCATGTTCAGCGATCCCATCGGAACCATGATCAGCGTGGTCGCCAGGGTCGTCATGGCCGGTGCCCTGGGTCTGTTCCAGTCGGCCTTCACCGATGTCCAGTCGGAGGATTCGGCGGCGTCGACCGTCATCAGCGGGGAGACACGCTGGATCGTCATCTATCTCTCCATCGGATCCTTGCTGTTCGCCTCGATCAAGATGGCTCTGGACCGGCGCGGGGACGCGGGCCAGGTGGCGTTGAAGGGGCTTGTCCGGGTCGTCGTCGTCAGCGCGGTCGCCACCACCGTGATCAACTCGTTCGCCATGCTGATGGACGAGTACTCCAGCTACCTACTGAAGAGCAGCATCGAGAAAGTGCTGAGCGGCATCGACTGCAGTGACGCCATTCCGTCCATGGTGCTGCTGATCGTCGGCTGCCTGCTGATCATCGCGGCCATCATCCAGATGATCCTGCTGTGGGTCCGGCTCGGTGTCATGATCCTGCTGATGGGGACCCTGCCGATGGCCGCCGCCGCGTCCATGACGGACTGGGGCACCACGTGGTGGCGTAAGCACCTCGGCTGGATGATCGCCTGGCTGCTGTACAAGCCGACGGTCGGACTGGTGATGTATTCCGGCGCCACCATGATCAACAAGGCGGGCGCGGACCAAATCAACACACAGATAGCCGGTATGGCCATGCTGCTGCTGTCGGCCATCGCGCTGCCCGCACTGCTACGGCTGGTCGTACCTGCGACAGCCGCGCTGGGCGGCGACTCGGTCGGCAGCGCCACCATGAGTGTCGCCGGGGGCATTGCTTCCGGAGCGAAGTCCCTCGCGCAGGGCAGCGCGTCGGAATCCGGCGACGAAGCATCTGGCGCTCGCGGAGGCAACGCCGATGCGGCCGGCGGCAGGCCTGAGGGCAGTGAGGAAGGAAGGAGCGGCGGGGGCGACGGGGGCGGTTCATCCTCCGGCGGCGATGCCTCCGGCAGCAGCGAGGGCGGCGAGCAGTCCTCGGGCAGCGGAGGCGGCGAGCAGTCCTCGGGCGGCGGAGGCGGCGGAGGCGGTTGGCTCACAGTGGCCCAACTGGCTGCCCAAGCAGGCAAGGGGGCGGCGGACGTCGCCAAGAGCGGGGTCGAGGGCGCCAACCGAGAAGGCCATCACTAGCGCTGGCGCCCGGTGTGTACTCCGGCACCAGCGAACACGTCCGTCAGACAGTGCCGTCCGGTCCAAGGAGACCGGACGGCACCCCGACAGAGAGGGAAACGGGTACGCCCATGTCCACCCAAGCCGCCACAGTCGAACCCACCTACGGAAACTGGCGCAGGCCCCGACGGCCGGGGCTGGGCTCGCTCGGTCTCGTCGGCACCGTCGCGGTGTTCGGCGGCCTCGTCATCACACTCCTGATCTCGCTGATCTCGCTGGTCGCGGCGATCGTCGTACTCGTCCCGCTCTTGTTGCTCCTCCTGCCGCTGGCCGTGCGCACCCAGGACGGGCGCAACGCCTATCAGCTTGTCGCGCTGCGCGTCGGCTGGTTCCAGCGCAAGGCGAAGGGCTCAACCATCTATGTCTCGGGTCCGCTCTCTCAGCGGCCGGCCGGTCGGTTCCGCCCGCCGGGAATTCTCAGCAGGGTCACCGTGGAGGAGGGCAGGGACGCCTACGACCGGCCTTTCGGTGTCGTGCACCACCGGGGCCGCAACCTGTACTCCATCGTGCTGAGCTGCGAACCTGACGGTGGTTCCCTGGTGGACCCCGATCAGGTGGACACGTGGGTCGCCTCCTGGGGACACTGGCTGGCCCGGCTCTCGAACGAGCGCGGGCTGCGAGGGGCCAGCGTTATCGTCGAGACCGCGCCGGACACCGGAACCCGGTTGGCAGCCGAGGTGCTGCCACGCATCCGCCCTGACGCCCCGGAGGCCGCCAAGGCCGTGATGCGGGAAGTCGTCGACCGGTATCCGACCGCCGCCTCAGAGATGAACACCTACATATGCCTCACCTACGGTCTGGCACCGGGTCAGAAGCGCGAGTCCGAGGACGTCATCAACGACCTGGCCATACGCCTGCCGGGCCTGCTGTCCGGCCTGATGGGCGCGGGCGGCGGCCCGGCCCTGGCTCTGTCGGCGGAGCAGATCTCCGAAGTGGTACGGGTGGCATACGACCCGGCTGTGGCCGGTGACATCCTGGAGGCCCGTGCGGAGCACGGCGGCAGCGGCCTGACATGGGAAGACGCCGGCCCCACCGCAGCCGTCGAAAAGGCCCGGTCCTATCAGCACGACTCCGGTGTGTCGCGCACCTGGCTGCTGACGCTCGCCCCGCGCGGCACCGTGCGCTCCGGTGTGCTGCGGGGGCTCCTGCAGGCATCAGCGGGCACCCGCCGCAAGCGAGTGGCTCTGCTGTACCGCCCCATCGATCCCGCCACCTCGGCACGTATCGTCGAAGCGGACCGGCGGGCGGCACAGTTCATGGCCAGTTCCCAGCGCGGCCTCGTGCAGGCACGCTCCGCGACGGAGGTGCGTGCCGCGGAGCAGACCGCAGTGGAGGAGGCGACGGGCGCCGGCCTCGTCGAGTTCTCGATGATGGTGACGGTGACGGTGGACACCGAAGCCGATCTGGACGACGCGAACGCAGCGGTACGCAACCTGACCGCCTCGGCCCGGCTGCTGATGCGGCCGGCCGACCGGATGCAGGCCGCTGCCTTCAGCTGCACGCTGCCTGTCGGGATCCTGCCGTGGGAGCACACGCTGGTACCGCGCGAACTGAAGGAGGCCCTGTGAGGACGAGGCGGTCCAGGCAGATCATGGACGGTCCCTTCCCGGACGAGGGAACCGATCCCCTGCTGGGTGGGCCGGGTCCCGCACCCGAGGGAAAGCGTGCCGGTCGGGACGGAGAGGCGCTGCCTCCCGCACGCGGCTGGGAGGGTCCCGGCGGCGGCCGGATCGGCAATCTGGACTCGCCCAGCCTGTGGCGGGCGACCACCGTGCAGGCGTGCGGTCTGTGGCCCTTCGCCGCCGGATCGGGAGCGCCGATGACCGGCGTGCCGCTGGGCCAGCATCTGTACACCGGAGCCACCGTGTGCGGCGATCCGCTGTCGTGGTTCACCCGCGCCCACTACATCTCCAACCCGTCCCTGTTCATGCTCGGCATGCCGGGCCTGGGGAAGTCCACCCTTGTCAACCGCATGCTCATCGGCCTGGCCGCGACCGGCGTGGTCCCCATGGTGCTGGGCGACCTCAAGCCGGACTACGCCGACACTGTGCGCGCGCTGAACGGTCAGATCATCTCTGTCGGCCGTGGCATGGGAGGGATCAACATCCTTGACCCCGGCTCCATGGCCGGCGCCGCCGCCCGTATCGGAGGCGAGGCCGGCCGTCTGCTCGCCGCCGAGGCCCACGGGCGGGTCCTCAACGTCGTCGGCGCGCTCGTCACCATCGTGCGCAACCGTGCTATAGACGACCACGAGCAGTCCGTCCTGTCGGCGGCACTGCACCATCTGCGTGAACGCACCCCAACGGACCGTGCCCCGCTGCTGCCGGACCTTCTGCGGGTACTGGCCGAAGGACCGGACCGGGTGCGGTCGGTGACCCTGGACCGGGGTGACGACACCCGCTACCGCGACGCCGTCGACCCGCTGCACCGCTCGCTTCTGGGCATCCTGGACGGGCCCCTCGGTGACACGTTCGCTTCCGAGACCTCCACCCGCATCGACCTGGACGCGACGGCGGTGTGCGTCGACATCTCCCGCATCGGAGAGGCGGACACCCAACTCACCGCGGCGGCCATGCTCGCAGCCTGGTCGGACGGACTCGGCACGGTGGCCGCTTCCCACGCCATGGCGGACGCAGGGCTCGCGCCACGGCGTTGGTACTTCACCGTCCTGGACGAACTGTGGCGCCCACTGCGAGCGGCCAGCGGCATCGTCGACCGTGTCGATGCCCTGACCCGGCTCAATCGCACCCTGGGCCTAGGAGACGCCAAGATCACCCACACGCTCAAGGACGCCGAGTCCCTGGGTTCCGACGCCGACAAGGCCAAGGCCCGCGGCTTCGTCGAACGCGCAGGCATGGTGGTGTGCGCCGGACTTCCCAGACAGGAGATGGAAGAGCTGGGCAAGATCGTGGGCTTGTCGCGGCAGGAGATTGCCCTGGTGTCCTCCTGGTCCTCACCGCCGGGCTGGGGCGTCCACGGGGACCGCGACGACCCGCCCGGACGCGGCCGTTTCCTGATCAAGGTGGGTGGACGTCCGGGTATTCCGATCCGGGTAGCCATCACCGACACCGAGCGGCTCCTGCACGACACCAACAAGCGCTGGGCGACGCAACAGGAAGCCGCCGTGCGCCTGCGCAAGGACCTCCGCCCGGACAGCCGGTGGGTCCGGTGAACCCGTCCGCCACCAAAGCCCAGAGTTATGGCAGTGATCTCGCGTCATGGGCCGTCGTGCTCACAGCGGCAGGTCTCTTCGCCGTGTTCGGGACCGCATGGTTCGGCGGCACCCTGGGCTCCGTGCTTACCGGAGGGGGCTGGCATCCGCCGCCGTTCCGTCTCGCCACGTTCGAGATCCTGATGACCGACGGACCCGCGACGGTGTGGCCACGGACGTCACCGACCGCCGTCATCGCCGGGATGGTCCTTTTCCTCGCCTCCGTCGTCGCCGCAGTCGTCTTCACCGTACGTGGGGTGATGCGCTATGTCTCTCGCCCCAAGGGCCTGGCCGGGCGACGGGAGCTGGCAGGGCTGTCCCCGGACGGCATCGCGGCACGCGCCCGCGAACTGCGTCCCTCGCTCAAGAACAGGTCCCAGCTGCATCCGGACGAGACGGGCAACCTGCTCGGGGACCTCGAACCGAGCGGGCCCGAACTTCGCTCCTCCTACGAGGACGTGGAGCTTGACCTGATGGCCCCCCGGGCGGGCAAGTCCACTGGCATCGCGGTTCCGCGGGTGCTGAGGGCTCAGGGCGCGGTGCTACTGACCTCGAACAAGTCCGACGTCTACGCCGTCACGCGCGCGGAGCGTGCGAAGAGCGGCACGGTGTGGACGTTCGACCCCCAGGGCATCGCGCACACCCCGCGCGAGATGTGGTGGGACATGCTCGCCGACTGCCACACCATCGAGGGAGCGCGTCGGCTGGCCGGACACTTCGTCGCGTCCGTCAACGACGACCAGTCCAAGAAGGACTTCTGGATCTCCGCAGCACAGAACACCCTGACCGCCCTGTTCCTGGCCGCCGCTCGCGGTAAGGTCTCCGTGCTGGACCTGCTGGCGTGGTTGGCCGACCCGGCCGACCGTAGCCCGGTCGACCTGCTGCGGGACGTCCGGATGACCGCGATGGCGGAGCAGTTGCAGGGCACGATGCGCGGCGCGGTGGAGACCCGTGACGGCATCTATGAAACCGCCCGGCAGTGCGTTGCCTGTCTGCTGGACCCGGAGATCGTGGCTTGGGTGACTCGCGACCCGAACCTCCCGGAGTTCCGGCCCCACGAGCACGTACTGGGCCGGGACACCCTCTACCTGCTGTCCAAGGACGGCGGCGGTTCGGCAGCCGGAGTGATCGCTGGTCTGGCCGACGCGACGATGCGCGCCGGTGTCATGGCTGCCGAGCGCATGGGCGGGCGGCTCGACCCGCCGATGACAGCGGTACTCGACGAGGCGGCCAACGTCTGCCGTATCTCCGATCTGCCTGACCTGTACAGCCACTTCGGATCCCGTGGCATCAATGTCGTCACGTTGCTGCAGAGTTACCGGCAGGGCAGCCGTGTGTGGGGCGAAGCCGGCATGGACGCCCTGTGGAGCGCGGCCACCGTCAAGCTGCTCGGAGCCGGTCTCGACGACGCCGACTTCGTCGACAAGATCTCCAAACTCGTGGGCCAGCACGACGTTCGCACCGCGTCGTTCTCCAAAGGCAAGGAGGGCATCTCCCGTTCCTACTCCTACCGCCTGGACCCGATACTGCCGCCCGACCAGATCCGCGCCCTGCCCAAGGGCACCGCCCTGTTGTTGGCCACTGGGATAAGGCCGTCACTGATCCGTCTGCGTCCCTGGTACAAGGAACCGGGCGCCGACCGGATCTCGCAGGCGGCCAAGGCGGAAACAGCGGCCATCACCGAACGTGCCACCCGAGCCTGGTCGGGAGGGGCGCATCCTCCCGTGGAGCAGCAGCCGACCAACGAATGGCTGCGCTAATCGGCGGCTGTGGACAAGGACTTCAGCTGATTGGCTGCACACGGCTGCACACGGCTGCAGAAAGTCAACCATGTCTCCATCTCCACACCCAGCCGCACGACAGCACCATAGACATCACCATGGCTCAGGTATCCGAGCCGGGAGAGCTGCTCTCGCCCAGCCAGCTGCCGCGGCGACGGCTCGTGCCCGGTGGTCAGGAGACCGTCGCTGCCGCACCGGTCGGCGGCTCCCACCAGACATCCCCCTGCATGGGGCCAAACGGCAGCTACCAGGCCCATGTCACCACCGACAGCGCCGGCAGAAACGCATGGGCATCAGCCTTTCCTGCTATAGCAGGCGGGTCGCCGGCACCGAGCGCTGCACGGCAGTGGGGGAGTGCTCGGTGCCGTGGACACCGTGGCGAGCCCTCCTTCCGTGCCTCTGGCGCGGCACTCGCACGGACGACGGCGCACCTGGTCCCGGCTCACCGAACCGGGCATTCGCAGCATGTCCGCCAGGACGGCGACGAGCGAGTGCGAGGTCTGTCGGCCCTCAGTCCTGGCCAGGCGATGAGCGATGGCCGGTCCGAAGCAGGTTGAGCGGCCAAGCAAGCACCTCAGGTTCTCGGTCAAATGCGCGCTGATCGCTGCCGCCGCGGTCTGCGCGGGGGAAGCCCCGTGCAGACCGCAGGATCAGAACAAAAAGTGCAACCGATCCAAGGGTGACGCCTGACACGCCGTAGCCAAGCAGCCTGATCAGCCTATGCTGACCGACGCGGCCACGCTTTCCGGACCAGCCGGTTCCACAAGGGCGTACATCACCGATCTCTGCTGCTTGTGACGTTCGATACGTCCTTTGGCGACCAGAGACTCCAGAACGTTGCGGACGACCTGCGGTGTGGGACAACGACTCGGGTGCTTCTCCAGAAGCTCTTTCCTCACCTCCTTCGCGGGACGCGGCTCATCGTGCTTGCCGAGCAGATCCACCAACACATCACCAAGCAAGGGCTGGCGCGGTTTTCCTTTTGTGCCGATCTTTGACCTGTTGGCAGACGACGCCTTCCGGAGCGCGGGGCGCCGCGCAACCTCTTCAGCCGAGAGCTGCTCCGCTACGGCAACGGCCAGCTCCTCCTGTGCCCGCCCAGGCACATGTGACGCGTCAGCGAAACCTTTGTACCGCTGGACGAGTTCCAGCAGGTCTCCGAGGAGAGCCTCTTCCTGCTTCAACACCTCGACTCTTTTCACCAATTCCTGCTGCCGTCTCCGATTCTCCTCCAAATCTGAAGCGGTTTGTTCCACGAATCGGGATCGGAGCGTAGCGGCTGATTCACTGGTCACAACTTTTCACCCCTTCTACCTGCTGAGCTTTGCGCATGGTACCCACACCGAGCTCCTGGTAGACGTGAGGGGTAACAATGCATCCGCATACGAGGCGAATGCGAAAGACTCGTGACGCACATGCCTCAGAGAGGTGTCCGATGCATCTCTTACGATGTCAATCGTGTCGCTAAGGAAACGGCACGATCCGGCGAAGTGGGTACACTCCGCCTGTTTCGGTCATTCATGCCGGAATTGCCTATGCCGAAGAGAACGTCTATCGCGCGGCTTTCAGATCACCAATCCGGAACAGCACAAGACTGGGCCGGATAATGCAGTGGTATCTATCGTCAACGTTACAGGCTGGATGGGCACCCTCCCGTTTATCCACCGTGCTACGCGCATCCGGAGTTCGGCGGCGACTCGGGGGCTGCGTATGTGCCGTCGGAGTCCTGGTGGACCCTGCGTATTCGCGGACGTGAGGCCGGCCTTTTGCGGCCCCAGTGGGAGAAGCTCCAGCGGAAGGGACCGGGGGGGCGGAGCCGCTTCACGCCGAACCGACGCTGGTGGCCGGCAACGAACTGGCAGCGGCCCACCAGCGCGCCTTCGTCGCGCGCGATACCGGGCCGCCTTGCCGAGAGTGTCACGCTCTTCGTTCAGCTCACGGATCCTTTCGCGTGCTGCGGAGAGTCCCGCCTGAACGTCGTCGATACCGGTCCGGGCAGTGGCCGCCGGCAAGATGGGCGAGAGCGGGTCGCCGGGGCGGGGCCCGTCGGCGGCCCGGATCCGGTCGCGGCGTCCCGGTGTTCACCCCGCGATCACCGGCGACCGACCTGATCACCGCTCCCGGCCTCGACCGGCACCACGCCACCGCGTCCGCCTTGAACGCAGCGGATGCTGCTTCGCTCCCCAGAGGGACTCCGTTCTCCTGGACCATCAATATTCGAGTCCCGCCGGTGTCCGAATCCGGGGCCTTGACCCGCGTGCCGGCGGACCCCTTCGCCCACCACGGGATGCACCAAGGGGACATGAAGCCGCAAGCACCGGACGGACCACTGGACGGGGTGAGCGCCGACATTCAGCGATAGCCGCGTCGCCTGGTGCACGTCTTACGGGTACTGGAACGAGACGCAGTAGTGATCTCCGGTCGCGGAGCGCGGTGAACCGTTGCGCCGCCTGGTACGTCGTGCTGCATGACGGACTTCTTCCTGGACGCACGCCCCGTACCGCCGTATCAGCCGCACACAGGACGGCTGACGGCCGCAAAGGGCTCGTTGGCAGCGGTCCGTCAGCGTGACGCCTCCGTCCGGCTCCGCTTCTCTTCCCCCTCGCTTCCAGTCCTTTCATGACGCAAGGCCGATTCCATGTGCACGAACCCGCATCACGAAAGTCGAGCACAGCAAACGATGTCTTCATCCGACGCGTCCGGCACAGCCCTCCAGCAGATGCAGCACCTGCGGGACGTCAGAGATCTGAGCGATCAGATCCTCAGCCGGCTGGACCGGCTGGATCATCACGCTCCGCTCTCGGCCAAGCTCATACGCCTGAAATGGGGACTCCAGGGTCTCCCTCAGGACCTCGATGAATATGTCGACCGTCTTGAGCGTGTCACAGCCGGGTCAGCGTCCGTGGGGGACGAGGAGCTAGTCCAGCAGATCGACCTGGCCCAGTTAACGCGCGATCTGCTCGAATTCGCTGCCTGGCTGGATCAGCTGGAAGACGTCCGTGACATGGACCGCATCAGTGGGCCGTGACCCGCTGCGTGCAGTTCGTGTTGTTCACACGCTTTGTTCTCGCTGCGCACAGGGGCTGGTGAAGCGTTCCGTACCGCGGCATTGAACTGTTTATCTCCTCCGCCCGTCGCTGTGTGCGAGGCCGGTAGGGACGACCATGTCAGGAAGGGAAAAGATGGATCCGGGTGAGGAGCCGTCTCCGTACATATCAGTGGTCATTGCGGAGGACGGATCGGCCACGATCGACGGTGTGCCGGTACCGGTGGTCGGGGCCGAACCGATCGACGTGGCCATTATCGACACACTGCACGGGTATGCGCGCAGCCGTAACGGCGCGGTGACAGCCGCTGTTTCGTATCCGTCGGACGACTATGCCGCCATCCTGGAGGTGTCGCCTGACGGATCCAGCAAACTGGTGGAGGAACACCGTAACGGAGTCCAAGAAAGCGTATTCACTTCCTCCGCACCTGTAAGTCTCGACGAACCGGCCCCGTCGGCCGATGCCACTACACCTGTCGTCCCCTCCGACGCTGTCGGTAGGAAGCCCGAGATGATGGCCATCCGATCGGCGAAGCCGAGCACTCCTCTCGTCGCGGCCCATGGCGACCGGGGTTCAAAGGGTCGGCTCAGCGGTGCGAGACAGTCGGACGAGGAATACAAGGCACCGGGCCTGATTCAGCGTCCTGTCGTGATCGGCGCGGTAAGCGTGGGCGCAGCACTGCTGGTCGTCATCTCGCTGGTCGTGCTGGGTAGCAGTTCAGGCAGCGACACGGAGGCCCAGGCCGTCAGTGAGGCCACCAGCAGGGCGAAGGCCACGGAGCTCCTGCCCACGCCCCCAGCACCCGCCTCTTCACTTGGCACGTCCGCAAGCGCTTCGCCCACCGCGAAGGCCAAGCGCAAGAAGAAGCCGGACAAGACGCCGGACAAGACGCCGGACAAGACGCCGGACGAATCGCCGGACAAGAAGCCGGACAAGCAGGTCACCGAGGCCGATCAGCCATCCAACGCTGTGCCCCAGCCGACGGATTCCACCGATCCGAATCAACAGACCGCTGCCCAGGCCGTCTTGAAGCTGACGGCCCGTAATGCGGGCCGGCACATCTGCTACCGCGTCTACCTCGACAAGGACGGCTGGCAGAAACCGGTGTGCGACGGCGCCACGGCCGGGCGTCTCGGTACCAAGCAGAAGATCAAGTCCATCAACATGGCGACAACCGGGACAAAGGGCACTTCCGCCGACGCCTGGGTGCACATAGAGAAGTACAAGACGCCCTGGAGCGACGCGGTCGACGGTGTCGACAACTACATCGGCTCCACGCGGGCGGACGAGCCCTACATACTCGGGTTTGTCATCAACGTCGGCAGCGGTGCTGTCTGCCAGAACAGCGCCGTGGACGGCCGTTGGGGCGGCATCGCGTGTGACCGGCCCACAGGCCAGGCCCCCGGGAACTGGATCTGGGGCGGAACCCAGGACAATTCCCTATGGCTCCAGGCTGTCAAGTTCACGGTGTGAGCGACCGGCTCCGCATCTCGGTCGCGCCCACAGCGCGTCGATCGCGGTGTCGATAGCGGCCAGGGCCGCGCTCCTGTCGAGACCTGCTCCCGATACGGGCGAGAGGCCCTGGACGAAGTAGAGCAGCAGCCGGGCCTGGGCCGTGGGATCTACCGTGTCGGTGACTTCTCCGGCGGCCTGGGCGCGGCCCACTGCGTCGCTGACGATGTTGGTGCACCGGCGGACCGTTTTCCTCCATCGCCCGGGGGTCGCGACCCAGATGGCGAAGGCAGCTGTCTGCCTCGCCCCGGACGAGTCCGTCCACGCCCATGTCATCGTCCCGCGTTGCCGGTGGCGTCGGAGAGCCGGCGCACCAGGCGGCGTCGCGCTGGTCTCCGCCGCGATCTTCCGTGCGGCCTGCGGGCGACGGTCAGCCAGTCAGCCGGTCAAGGTGATCCACACGGCGAAGCCCAGCGAAACGGAGCCGGCGAGAAACAGGGAGAGCACCAGCCCCGTCGTGTGCCGCCATGTGAGGACACGAGCCGTCTGCGGGTCGTGCGGCAGATACGCGACAGGCACCTGACGGCCCGTCGTCAACCTCGCAGAACTTCCTCGGACCCTCGGTGAGAACTCGGTCCGGTGTCCCCGCTGGTCAATGAAAGCGATGACCGGCACCCACATCGGTCCATCCGAGCCGTGCGTGCGCACGTTGGCGACCACAAGGCCCTGAGTACGCGTCCCGCGCCGCCGCAACCGCCGTAGCACCCAGGACTCCCGCACAGCGACCGCAAAGGCCAGCAGAGCGCCCGTCCCACATGCCAGCGCACCCATGGTCATCATGTCTTCACCTCTTCCCGGCTCACGCCCGAAAAGCGACCCCGTCGGAGCTGCCACTGAACTACCCACCCGTACGGACAGGAGGTCTTCCAAGGTCGGAGTCGGTGCCGTCTGTGACACATTCGGTGCACCCGCCGGACGACCGGGCTGCCTGAAACGCTCCAAATAAGCACGGCAGACGTCCCATGAGCGCACAGCGCTCAGCACGGGCATGCGTGATACGCCAGTGAACCCCGAGTGGAGTGTGTACGTGGTGTCCACGTACACACCGTCACCTGGAGAAAGCGAGGTCGCCGTGTCTGTTGACGCAGGAGAGGCCCGGAGCGAGGTCCCCCACGAGACGGCCGGCCCGCAGCCGAGAAGCGACGGTCCACCGCAGCCGAGAAGCGACGGTCCACCGAAGCAGCCTCCGGCCCGGCCGCCGCTCTTCATCCTGTACATGGAGGGCGCCGCCTATGCCCAGGCCCTGCGGGGGCTGACCCTGTGGACGCACAACGTCCTGTTGCCGGTCTACGGCCGGGAAGTGACGTCTACGGCTCCCTGGTGCTCCCGGTGGTGGCAACACCCCGAAGCGGTCGCCCAGCTCCATGGTCTCTGGCTCGCGTGGGCTGAGTTGACCGGCCCCGGCGCGGGTATGTCCGGACCCGGCAATTGGCACCGTGACTACCTGCAGCCGGTGATGTCCGCCCTGCGCGATCCGATGGGCTCCTTCGCCGGCTGTAAACCCGGTGCCCACCGGACGAAGGAAGTTCCTCCGGTCGACGCCGCGGATCCGTTCGGTCCCCCGCCTCCGCCTGGCCCGTCCTGAACCACCGACACCGACCCGCCGACCCAATCGAGAGCAAAGTGAGCCACTTCGATATGCCCGCACGAACGCTCTTTGCCGTTCCTCATGTCCCTTTTCCTCGTTCCTCCACTCCGACTGCCTGCCACGCGCGGCCGGACCTGTTCATTCCTGACCGGGAAATGGGATCTCAAGAGGACCTGGATCGCATTCATCGAGCCAAGTCGATGTGCAGCACCTGTCCCGTCATTGAAGACTGTCTGAAGTGGGCGCTGGTCAATCCGGACCTGGCGGCCGAGGGGATATGGGCAGCCACCACGCCCCGGGAACGCACCAGGCTGGTCAAGCTGATCAGGCGTCCGGTGTGCACCAGCAGGTGACGGTGTCGCACGCCTTCGCAACCGCTCTCGGTGGAACCGCTGATGACAGCGCCCGCTCAGGTTTCGCGGTTCCCGGCACTGTCCCGGGCGGGCGGGGTGGATCAGTCGACCAGCAGTCGCCTCTCGGTTTCGGTGGGTTCGACGACCTGACTGAGCTGGGGTATCTCGGCGGGCGGCAGTCCCG
>NZ_JBIRGP010000031.1:0-34573 GCF_044328075.1 Streptomyces sp. NPDC017991
ACACCCGACGTCGGCGGTGTGTGGAGCCGTTCTCGTCGTTATCCCGGCGTCACCACGCAGAGCCCCAAGACCCAGTACGAGTTCTCCGACTTTCCCATGCCGAAGGACTACCGGGAGTGGCCCACAGGTGCACAGGTACAGCTGAGATGGAATGCCATGGCTGTCACTGAGAAGATGAGCGGCTGATGACCACCGAGATCCACGACGCGGCCTCGGACCGGTCGTCCAGCCACTTCCGGCCCGCGGCGACACAGGCAGCAACGGCCGGACGAACTCCCACTCGGCATCGGACAGTCCGGCGCGCCTCCTGACGGCTGGGAGATGGTCCTCGGCGAACGGCTCGGACACCTCACCCCGCCCGTCACACGTACCGGGCAACCGCATCCTCGGGCGAGTCGACCACCACGTCCGGTGACATCGACGCGGACCGTCGCGCCGGGGAGCCGCGGTCTGTTCTCCATGCCCGGTCATCGCGGCGTCCGCCTGGTGGAGCAGCCCTCGGTACGAGAGCCGCATCGGCACCCCGATTGACACACCCAGGTCTCAGGACGGGTGGCATGGCTTGGTCAGGTGTCGACTTGAAACAATGGGCACGGTGATGAACCGAATGGCCTCGGGACGCGTTGAAGAGGAGACGGTTCCCGGGCTCCCCTCGTGCCTTGGGGCAGTCGCTCATGCCCTGTCGGCTTCGTACACGTGCGTTGTCGGCAGGGCGGTCAGCACACTCGTCAGCGGCGACGTACGACGCGGTCAGTCGGCTTGGGTGAGACATCGCCCCGTGGACTGGACGGCGCGGCGGACGTGTGATGCGCGCGAGTCCCGCTCGGCCGGCGGTTGGTGTGGCATGAGTTCCGCACTCGCGCTTCGATCCCAACCATGCAGAGGTAGCACATGACGTTGTTCGATCACCCGCTGGTGCCTGCCGGTTCTGCCGAGGCGGCATCGGACGAGACCGGTCGGATGCTGCAGATGATCACTGGGTACTGGGTGACCCAAATCACTCGTACGGCAGCGGAGTTCCGTATCGCGGACCATATGCACCCGGACGGGGCGACCCCGGAGGAGATCGCGGACGCCGAAGCACTGGATCAGCAGGCAACGTACCGATTTCTGCGTGCTTGTGCTTCATTGGGCCTGGTTCGCAGTGACGACGGGCGACGATTCACTGCCACACCGCTGCTGGAGACCCTGCGTGCCGACAGCCCCAACTCACTGCGCGCCATGGCCCTGTGGGGCGGTTCCGCCTCGCACTGGGGGCCGTGGGGAAACCTGGCCGAGGCGGTGCGTTCCGGCGGTCCCCAGGCCGAGGCCACACTCGGCGCCCCGTTCTTCGATTGGCTCACCGGCAGGCCGGGTGAGGCTCGCGTCTTCACCGACGCCATGACCACGATGACCCGCCGCATGGCTGAACAGCTGGCAGATGTGATCGACGTGAAGGACGCGCGGACGGTCGTCGATGTCGGCGGCGCCGGCGGCAACTTCGTGCACACTCTTCTGCTGCGCAATCCGTCGCTGACAGGTGTGGTGTTCGATCTGTCTCACGCCAGTGCCGACGCTCAAGCCTCGGCCGAGCGGCTGGGTGTCGCCGACCGCAGCACCTTCGTGGTCGGTGACTTCTTTGAGCAGATACCGTCTGCGGACATCCACTTGCTCAAGTTCGTCCTTCACGATTGGGATGACGAATCCAGCATCCGTATTCTGCGCAACTGCCGCGACGCGCTGACGGCTGGAGGACGGATACTCGTGGCGGAGATGCTTGTCGATCGTGTGGGAACGCCCGGGCTGCCTCCCCTGATGGACCTCAATATGCTGACTCTCTCCACGGGCCGTGAGCGCTGCGTCGCCGAATACGAGCATCTCTTCCGCCAGGCGGGGCTGGTGCTGGACAAGATCTCTCCCTCACCCTCCCTGGTTTCCGTGCTTGAGGTCGTGCCCGTCTGATCGGTCGATCCTTCAAAAGGGTCCGTCGGTTTACTGGCGGGCCCTTCGCGATGAGCCGAAGGCGCACTGGAGGCGCGTGCGGCCGGGAGAGCGGTTTCTGGCTGGAGGAGCTCGCCGCCCCCTACTACCGGTTCAAGGAGGCCGGCTGGGACATCACCCTCGCCTCCCCGAAGGGCGGCCGACCGCCCCTGGACCCCAAGAGCAACGAGGTCGCCAACCAGACCGACGAGACCCGCCGCTTCGAAAACGACCCCGAAGCGACCGCCGCACTGGCCGACACCGTACGCCTGGACTCCGTCGCCGTCGCCGTCGCCGCTGTCGCTGTCGCCGTCGACTACGACACCGCGGAGGCCACGGCCTCCTGTGGGACCTGGCCGAGGACACCGATTCCGCCCGCCTCATCGAGACGACCCTGCGCTCCGGCAAGCCCCTGGCCCTGGTCTGCCACGCCCCGGCGTCCTGCACCACACCGTCACCGAAACATGGCACAGCCAGGTCGGTGACTGGCAGCCCTACATCGTCCAGGACGGCCTGCTCATCACCGGCCAGAACCCCGCCTCCTCCGGCCCGGCCGCCGACGCCGCCTCAAGCTCATTACCACTCACACCTGAGGCGGTCAGCGCTGAGACCGCCGGCAGCGGCCCGTGCGCCCGTGGGTCATGACGCTCCGCTCGTCTCGGTACGAAAGGTTTCCCGGAAAGCCGTTCCGGGGGCCGGCGCCATCATCTGCCGTAGCGTTTCCCCGCCGAAGCCGCCGAAGCCGCCGAAGCCGCCGAAGCCGCCGGACCGGCTGGACCGGCTGGACCGGTGTGCCGCATCGCCGCGGGCTTCTCCATACATCCGCCGAGTGGCTTGCTCGGCCGGGGGAGGGAGGTGGCCACTGGGTGTGCAGGAGCGGCGCTGTCTCCGCTATGCCCTTCGGGACGTCCTGCGCGGTGAAATGTCCAAGAGCGGCCGCCATGGCGTCGGTTGCCGCACGGTCGATCGAGGCAGGGACTTCCGGACGGATCGTCCTGTGAGGCTGGTCCGGTCGGGTCTATGCACACTGAGTGCGGGTTCGATTCACCGGAGCACCGGAGCACCGGACAGACTTGCTGGAGCTTGCTCTGAGAGGCTCCGGCTCTCAGCCGCCGTTGGCACCTGGCCGAGAAGGAACCAGCCCGGTTGCGTACAGGGCCGAGCACACGGCGCGCGTGGACGGAGTTGACGTTGGCCGCTCCTGAAGAGTTCCTCCGACTCATGGCCCGGCCATCGGTGACGCCCGCATCGTCAGCATGTGGAGGGCAACGGCGAACTGGGTGTTGGTGGCTGGGGCCGCATCCCAGCCTGCCATTCCGCAATCGTCATGGCTACGAAGCTCCGCGCCCTGAGACAATCCGAACCAGGTGTACCGAGCGGGGACGAACCCGCAGCGCGTGAACCGGCTGGGCTGAGCCCACGTTGTGGAGAGGGGAGTCGGCAACGGTAGGAGTGATGTCATGACGACGCCAGCATGGACGGAGGCTGCCGACATCCGGCCCAGCATGGCACTGTCCGCGGAAGTTCTTGCAGTTGCATTTATCGCAGGGGATCCACCGAACAATCCACCTGAAGCATGACAGTGGCAGCCAGAACTTTGCGCAGGCTCCGTCGACGGGGCCTTTGTCCCCAGGGCGCGTACTGATTTTTCAGTCGGGCTCGTTCATGCAAGTAGCAGAGGAGGTCGCACCGAGATGGCCGATGCGTCGAGTGCCGAACAGAGCGACCGAATAGAAAGTGAAGGACCGGTCGGCGACCGAAAGAGCGGAATCCGGCGGACCTTACGTAAGTTGTTTTCGTCTGGTCAAAAGCTCGCAGCGTCGCGTAAAACGGCAATGGTCGCTGTGGCCCTCCTCGTGGCGGGAGCCGTGCTATCTCTCGTCGGCGCAGGCTTTGTGGGAGGTCCACTGCTGGCTGCTGGGTTGGCGGTTGGAGGCCTGCACTTAGCAGCGAAGGGATATGAGAAGCGTCAAGCAAGAAAGGCTGAAGCCTCGCGGAGCGAGAATCGGCCGTGGAGCTCTGACCTTCCTCGAAATTCGAACCGAAACTCCCTTTCGGAACAGAATCTGGAAGACCTTTCGTCTTCTCGGCAGCTTATGACGGCGTTGCGTGAGGTGGCGAAGAGATTGGAGGCAATGGAGGAGCGGATGGCGACGGATGCGCCTCGTTCCGTGACGAAAAGCTACCTACCCGGAGTGGACGAGAACCAGCGCCTGACTGCAGCTGTGCAGTGGCCGACTTCCAGTCCGGTAGTCGCCATGCGTGATGCCCCAACGGAGTCGCCGACGGAGTTCCAGCGGTCACCGAGTCCAGATTTTGTCGGACGTGAAGTCCGAACGGAGTCGCCGACGGAGTTCCAGCGGTCACCGAGTCCAAGTTCTGTGGATGCGTCACACTACGCGAGGGCGCCTGAACCTACAGTCGGTGCGGGGCAATTCATGCCGCAGAATGTTTCGACCCATCCGCAGAACCCGGAAGAGCCCCAAACGGGTCGATCGCCCCAACGGCAGGCCAGTGCAAGCAGCTCCGTGCGGGGCAGAGGCCGTTGAGTGGTTCTGCCCACCAACTCCTTTCGTTCACGGAGTGCCTCGCAGCAGCTCCGGCAGTGGGTCAGTAAACGGTCACCAGGGAGCTGACCGTCGAGCGAAGGCCAAGCCGGAGAACGGAGCTGCCCCATCACCCGGCTTGCATTACGAGGCGGGCAATGGGTTTCTCATCCCGACTGCATCGGGAGGTTGTTCGGGCGGCCTGTTCGATGAGACGGGTGACCACGGCGCGGTGGGAAACGGAGACGGCGTGCGAGAACGCGAACTCGACTGTGTGGGCATGGGCGCGTGCGGCCATGAAACGTTGCTCGTCCGGTGCGGTGACCTTGTCCTCGGCCGTGACCAGGTCCTATGACGGGATGGTCTTCCAGACGGTCTCTGTAACTTCCTCGTGGGAGACCGAGGCGCTCAGCGGACGCTGGGTGACGGGGATGAGATGGGTGACCGCTTCGGGTGGGTTGGCCTCGAAGGCGATGTGGTCCTTGATGCCGGCCCGGCGGCGACGTTCCTGCGACTCGACTCTCGCGCGTAGGACCCGATTTGTGCTGCCCGTCGTGCGGGCCAGGCGATCAGGGTCGTGGCCAGGGCGGCCACCGCGAGCGCGGAGCCTGCGACCAGGACGGCTGCCGGGTCCCAGAGCTTGCCGAGCACCTGCACGAGGACGGGGAAGACGAATCCGACGTAGGTGAGGCTGTAGAACACGGCGATCACGGTCGAGATGTTCTGCGGGCCGGCGAGTGACTCCGCGAGCTGGAGACCGCTCACCAGCAGGAGACCGTAGGCCGAGCCCAGGACGACGGTTGTCACGAGCAGCAGGAGCAGTGAACCGGTGGCCACGGTGAGCGCCGCGGTGAGCAGTCCGGCGATCACCGATGCCATGCCGGTGCCGAACGGTGCGGCCGGGGAGCGCCGGGTCAGACGTCGCGCCCATGGCTGCACCGCGATGCCGCTGCCCAGGGTGACGGCGGCGATGATGCCGCCACCGACGGCGCCGTACCCGCCCAGAGGCACCAGGACCGGCAGTGCCGCGAGTGCGACGGTCGCCGCTCCGAAGACCCCGGGGTGCTGTCGGAAGTACCGCGGTCAGGAAGAGGCGGCTGGTCAGCACCATACTGAACCGATCGGGCACGTGTGACGTCGTGTCTGCCACCGGGTTTCGCCGGCGCGCCCGCGCGCCGCCACTGTCCCGATCCGCGCCGACGCGATCCCGTCGGCGGGACGATGGGGCGGCCGGACATGCCGTCCCGAAGAGTGATGAACCAAGCACATCAAGGAGATCCAGTGAACGTGAAGACCGTGCTACGTCCCTCCCGCAGAAGTGCGGCCGTGATGGCGGCCGTTGCGGGCATAGCCGCCTTCAGCCTGTCGGCCATGACGTCGGCCTCCGCGGCCAAGGCCGAGCCCGCCGAACAGGGAGTGAAGCCTACGGTCGTGCTCGTGCACGGAGCCTTCGCCGACTCCTCCAGCTGGAACGGCGTGATCACGCGCCTGCGGCACGAGGGCTATCCGGTCGAGGCGCCCGCCAATCCACTGCGTGGGCTGGCCGACGACTCGGACTATCTTGAGAGCTACCTCAAGAGCGTGAAGGGACCGATCGTCCTCGTCGGCCACTCCTACGGTGGTTCCGTGATCAGCGACGCCGCCGCCGGTGACCCGAAGGTCAAGGCACTGGTCTATATCGCCGCGTTCGTTCCCGACAAGGACGAGACGCCCGCGGAACTCGGCGACAGGTTCCCCGGGGCGACACTCCCGTCGGCGCTGCAGCCCGTCCCCTACCCGCTGCCCGGCGGAGGCACCGGCACCGACCTCTACGTCCAGAAGGACAAGTTCCACGACGCGTTCGCCGCGGACGTGCCCCGGTCGGTCACCGATCTCATGGCCGTCACCCAGCGTCCGCTGGCCGCGTCGGTCTTCGACGAGAAGGCGACCGAGACGGCCTGGAAGACCATCCCGTCATGGGACCTGGTCACCACCGAGGACAACGCGATCGCACCGGACGAGCAGCGCTTCATGGCTGAACGCGCACACGCGCACACGGTCGAGATCAAGTCCTCGCACGCGGCCCCCGTCTCCCACCCCGGCGCGGTCACCCGTCTCATCGAGCAGGCCGCCCGAGCCACCTCCAAGTAATCCTCGGGGCATCAGTGCCCAACGTGCCCCGCCGCCTCTGGCTTCGGTCAGGTGGTCGGCGGGGCGTGTCGGCGGGGTCGTGGGTGTGATTGACGACGGAGTAGACCGGTCGTATAGTTCTGGATGTCGGAACGCGAAACACACTTCGGAGGTTGAACGTCATGGGCCGTATCAAGGTCGGCACGGAGAACAGCACGGACATCGAGCTGCACTACGAGGACAAGGGGGCGGGCCAGCCCGTAGTACTGATCCACGGCTACCCGCTGGACGGAAACTCGTGGGACGGGCAGACGACGGCACTGCTGGACGCCGGCTACCGGGTCATCACCTACGACCGGCGGGGGTTCGGCAAGTCCAGCCAGCCCTCGACGGGTTACGACTACGACACCTTCGCCGCCGACCTGAACGCCGTACTGGAGACGCTGGACCTGCGCGAAGCGGTGCTGGTCGGGTTCTCCATGGGCACCGGCGAGGTCGCCCGTTACCTCTCCGCCTACGGTTCGGCGCGTGTCGCCAAGGCCGTCTTCCTGGCCTCCCTGGAGCCATTCCTGGAGATCACCGACGACAACCCCGACGGCGCGGCGCCCGCCTCCTTCTTCCAGGGCGTCTCCGACGCGGTCAAGAAGGACCGGTACGCCTTCTTCTCCGACTTCTACAACGACTTCTTCAACCTCGACGAGAACCTCGGCACCCGGGTGAGCGAGGAAGCGGTGCGCAACGCCTGGAACGTGGCCGCCGGTGCCGGTGCGATCGCCTCGGCCGCCGCCCCCTTGACCTGGCCCACCGACTTCCGCGCCGACATCCCCCGCATCGACGTCCCGACGCTGATCGTCCACGGGACCGCCGACCGCACCCTGCCCATCGACGCCACCGGACGGCGCTTCGCCAAGGCCCTGCCCACCGCGCAGTACACCGAGATCGAGGGCGCCCCCCACGGGCTCCTCACCACCCACACCGCCGAGGTCAACGAAGTCCTGCTGGCCTTCCTCGCCCAGTAACCCAGCACCCGCGCCCAGTAAGCCGCCCCCCTGGCCGGCCGGCCGCCTATGTACACAGACCCACCCCCCGCGTCACTCGCCCCGCCGAAAGCGAGCGGCCCACTGACCCACAGGAGCAGTCACCATGAAGGTCCTCATCGTCCTCACCTCGCACGACCAACTCGGCGACACCGGCCGCACGACGGGCTTCTGGCTGGAGGAACTCGCCGCCCCCTACTACCGGTTCAAGGAGGCCGGCTGGGACATCACCCTCGCCTCCCCGAAGGGCGGCCGACCGCCCCTGGACCCCAAGAGCAACGAGGTCGCCAACCAGACCGACGAGACCCGCCGCTTCGAAAACGACCCCGAAGCGACCGCCGCACTGGCCGACACCGTACGCCTGGACGCCGTCGCCGCCGACGACTACGACACCGTCTTCTACCCCGGAGGCCATGGCCCCCTGTGGGATCTGGCGGAGGACACCGATTCCGCCCGCCTGATCGAGACGACCTTGCGCTCCGGCAAGCCTCTGGCCCTGGTCTGCCACGCCCCCGGCGTCCTGCGCCACACAGTCAACGAAGACGGCACACCCCTGGTACAGGGCAGGAAGGTCACCGGCTTCACCAACTCCGAGGAAGAAGGCGTCGCCCTCACCGACATCGTCCCCTTCCTCGTCGAGGACGAACTCAAGAAGCTCGGCGGCCACTACTCCAAGCTCGCCGACTGGCAGCCCTACGTCGTCCAGGACGGCCTGCTCATCACCGGACAGAACCCCGCCTCCTCCGGCCCGGCCGCCGACGCCCTCATCACCTTGGTCTCGGAGACGCACACGGCTGGCGCGTAAGCGCCTACGTGGTGACGTTGAGCGAACAGCTCGTCGATTCCGTCGGGCCGGAGGCTAGGTGGCTCCGGCCCGACGGGCCCGTCAGGGTCCGACGTGACACGGGTTATCGGACATAGCGCTGTCGAAACTCTGAAAATTCATCCGTTCGACGGTGTCCTGATCCACCTCTTGCCCAACGCCGAGCAGACCGTGCCGGGTAGGAGACCTCTGCCTACCAGGAAGTATCGCCGCGTTGGCTGGTGGCTGCGGCCTACCGTGTGTTCCTCGTCGAAGGCCTTCTCGACGCCTTGCCCGGCTGACGTGACCCGTGCTCCTGAGAGGGACACCAAGATCGGCGTGGCTCGCCTGGACCTTGGTGGACAGGCTCCGCCCTACTGTCTCACTCATCTCCGCCGGACCTCATCCGCATCGGCGGGCGGAGGCTTTACGTGGCCTCCTCGCCCGCCCCGACGTTACCTCTCAGCCCACCAGGTCCGGGATGAGCGTCCCGGCTGCCGATCGCGAAGCGAAGTCGTGGACCGGGCGCACAGAAAGGAGTTGAACGCCATGATCAAGCCCTACGGGCCTTATGACTTCATGCCTCAGATCGCCAGCTTTTCACTGACGTCTCAATCACTCGTCAATGGTGGTCGGCTCGATCGCGACCAGGTGAGTGGAATTCTCGGGGCAGGAGGATCGGACATCTCGCCGCAACTGAGCTGGTCCGGTTTCCCGAAGGAGACACGCAGTTTCACTATCGCGATGTTCGACCCCGACGTGCCTACCGCATCAGGCTTCTGGCATTGGACCATCGCCAACCTTCCTGCCTTCGTGACCGACCTCCAGGCCGGGGTGGGAGATGGTGGTGAACTGCCGGGCAACGCCATCACGCTGGCCAATGACGCCGGCCACCATCGGTACCTGGGCCCTGCGACGCCTCCGGGTAATGGGCCCGATCGCTACTTCCTCGTCGTGCACGCCGTCGACGTGGAGGAACTGCCAGTGACCGCCAACGCGACGCCTGCCTACCTCGAATTCCTCCTCTTCACTCATGCTGTGGCACGGGCGACCATGTACGGCACGTACGAACGATGAAAGCGGCGACCACGGGAACGCCGGGCAGAGTGGCGCGTGTCGTGATCGGCATCGGTGGTGCCAGGTGGCTTCCGAGGGTTGCCGGCACCCAGCGTCCGCGTGGGCTGTCCGCTCGGTAGCGAACCGCGCCCGCTCTCGACACTGCCGTTGAGATGGCAGGTCAGCCGTTGGGATGGAAGGTCAGGTGCGACGATCGTCCGCTCCTCCTCGTGGCTGAGGCCGGTCTCGGCCCGTTGAAAGAGCTGCCGACACCTGGCCTCCATGGTGATGTCGCCGAAGTGAGAAGCGTTGAGGACCCGTGACCTGAGTCCGCCGGTCACTTCGGCGCAATGGCCGGCCGGTCCGGTCGCACGGAGAACGCCGTGTCACCTGCGACGGCGACAATCGCGTCCTCGACCTGCAGCAGGTACGGCGTGGTCTGCGCCGCGGACTCTCCTGGGTCGCTGATCGCGGGGATCCGCCAACGGACCGTGCCAGTGGCGCGGTTCAGGGCCAGCAGACGGCCGTACCGGCTGGCGAGGAACAGCGTGTCGGACTTCTTCGACCACACCGGAGTCGACAGGCTCTCGACCTCGGTCACACGCTGCCACAGCCGTTTGCCGTCCGTCACCCGTGTGGTGGTGACCGTCCCGTCGGGCCGGACGAAACAGAGGACGTCCTTGACCAGCCTGGGAGTGCCACGCGGTGTATCAGGCAGTGATACCCGCTCGACGACGCCGGTGCGCGGATCCACCCGCTCCAGCGCCGTGTACGGCTGGTCATCCCCGTTGCTGCCGAACTGCTGCGCTTCCAGTTTCGGGACCAGGAAGAGCAGTTGTCCGTCCACGGTGCCCATCGGCTGGGCACCCGTGGAGAGCGAGGCGATCTCCTGGCTCGTGCCGTCGTCGGGGTCGAGCCGCAGCAGGGCGATGTCGCCCTGGCTGGGACCGTCCACCGGCGTGCACAGGCCGTAGGGGGCGCCGTCCAGCACTGTCGGAGTGCAGGCGTTCCCGGCCGAGGATTTCGCCGGCGAGGTCCACAGCTGTCGCCCTGTCTTGTCGTAGGCGACGAACGCGGTCTTGTTCTCGTCCATCGCCACGATCCCCTGATCGAAGAGGGCGGCCGGCTCGTCCTCGTTCACGGGGCGGGCCCAGAGCTCTCTGCCGGTCCTCTCGTCCAGCGCGACCAGCCGCCGGGTGACGTAGGCCGGTGTGGGCTTCGGCTTGCGGTAGGTGTACACGTGCCCGTCCCGGACGCCGACAGGACGCGAGGTCTGCGGGCTGATGCCGTGCCGCCACAGGACTCGGCCGGAGGCGGTGTCCAACTTGGTGACGGTGAATCCGGTGCCGGCGCAGTAGACGGCGCTCGCTCCGCCCGACACGCAGCCGGACTCCAGGTAGTCGACGGATTCGTCCTTCTTCCCGGTGAGCAGGCTCGCCCTCCAGGGCTGCCAGCCTGCGGGCAGGACCAGTTCGGGGCGGGCTGTCCCGTTCGCCGAGCTGCCGGGGGAGACCGAGTCGCGGGTCGCTCCGTTGGCGCTCACGAAATGGGTCGCCGTGATGCCGATCGTGGTGATGGCCATCACCGAGCCGAGCGTGACGAAGATCCGCCGTACGTGGTGAGTGCCCCTCCTGGCAGCCGTCCCGTCGGCTTTGTAGGCCGTGCTGCCTGGCGGGATGCCGGTTCCCGGTGCCGAAGCCGGGTGCGAGGAGTCGCGCAGGGCCGGGACGGAGCCCGAGTGCGGTTGGGTCAGCAAGTCGTCGGTTGGCAGCTGGAGCAGCAGGCGGTGCAGTTCGGCGAGCTCTGGTCGATCAGCCGGGTTCTTCGCCAGGCATCTCCCGGCGATACGCCGCAGCGGTCCCTCCACCCCGTCCAGGCGCGGCTGGTCATGCATCACCTGTTGAACCGTCACATATGGGCTACCGCCGTCGAAGGGGCGGTTGCCGGTGGCCGCGTACACCAGCACTGAGCCCAGCGAGAAGACGTCCGAGGCGCCCGTGATCTCCTTCGGCGAGGCGAACTGCTCCGGGGACATGAAGGGCGGAGTGCCGATCAGTCGGCCCGTGAAGGTGAGATCCTCGTTGTCGGCCGCGCGCGAGATGCCGAAGTCGATGACCCGCGGGCCGTCCTCGGCCATCAGGATGTTGCTCGGCTTGAGATCCCGGTGCACCACCCCCGCCCGGTGGATGTCCCGCAGCGCATCCGTGAGCCCGAGCGCCAGCGCGCGCAACGCGCGCCCGCTCAGCGGTCCCTGCTCGGCAATGGTGTCGTACAGCGTCCGGCCCGGCACGTACAGCGTCGCCATCCACGGCAGCTCGGCGTCCGGGTCCGCGTCCACGACGGGCGGGGTGAACGCACCGCTCACCCGCCGTACCGCCGCGACCTCCTGCCGGAAGCGGGTGCGGAACTCTTCGTCCAGCGCGTACTGCGCGTGCACGACCTTGAGGGCGACCTGTCGGCCCGAGGCCGACAGCCCCAGGTGGACGACGCCCATGGAACCGCTGCCCAACCGCTTGATCAGGGTGTAACCGCCTATGGACGCGTCCGCGGACCCGTCACCACTGAGGCTCAGCGACATGCGCTGGTCACCCTTCCCCCTTCCCTCGCCTGACGGACTGCTCCAGGCTTCAGACTAACCTCGCCGTTTCAGCTGGAACCGCTGGACCGGCTGAGCGAGGTTGTCGGAGGCCGTGTCGGCCGCTGGCGGGGCCGCGGCTCAGTTGGCGGGGTAGCGCGGTCGTGACCGGGAAGCGGCCGAAGCCGGTGGTCTCGCCGCACCGGATGCGGTTCTCGGCTGTGGTGACCCGGCAGATCGACGATGCCGGCCAGTTCGGCGGCCTCGCGGAAACCGAGAGGAAGGTGCGGTCTCCGCGCGTTCCTGATGACCGGCGACGTCTGCGGGACTGGCCGCCGGTGCGCGTGTGACGCTGGTGATCGTGGACCCGCGTACGCTGGCCGGCTCCTTCTCGTTGCTGATCCTGAGCCTGGATCCTCAATCCTCTTGCGGCGGAACTGCTCATCGGTCACGCGCTGCGTCCTGAGGTTCGTTTGAAAGTCGATGGCTCCGACAGTGTTCCCGTCCTGCGATCTCCAGGCGATCGGACGATCCGCGTATGCGCGCAGAGCGGGAGTTACGGCGGCCTGAGTACGGTGATCTTTGTCTATCCCGGCATCGGCGGCATCGGTGAGTCTCCGCACACAACGTGTTGGCCAGGGTTTCGGTTCGCCTGACGAGGCAGTCGGCAGGGCGATGCGCTTCTTCGTTGCTGTCGCGGGCCCGCAGTCGGCGTGCCCTGACCGGGCCGTGTCGTAGCCTGTGGCCATGTTGCGCCGCTTGATGGCTCTGCCGTGGATGCATACGGCGTACGACGTGGTGATCGCGGGGCTGGTGGGCTGTGTGGCCTTGAGCTCTGACGATCCGTTCGACTGGTTCATCGGGTGGGCGATGGCCCTGGGGCTGTTGTTCCGGCGGCGTCGGCCGATGACGGTGGTGATGCTGGTCTCGGGACTCGTGGTGGTCCAGCCCGTGGTGGCGTCCGATCTGGCCGCGTACGACGTGGCGCTGTTCGTCGCGATGGGCTCGGCGGTCACGCGTACCCGGGCGATGTGGCACGCCTGCGTGTCGGGTGCGGTCGTGCTGCTGTGTGCGGTGGTGTCCTTCGGCAGGCTCCTTCCCGTCGGTGAGCGGGAGCCCGAGGGCTTCGGTGACATCGTCGCCCTCGGTGGTCTCTGCGCGGCCGTGTGGCTGACCGCGCTGGTGCTGAGGACCCGTCGGCTGTACGTGGCCACTCTGGAGGACCGGGCCGCCACGATCGAACGGGAGCGTGAGCATCTGATACAGCTCGTGGCCGCCCGGGAACGTGCCGATATCGCCAGGGAGTTGCACGATGTGGTGGCCCACAGTCTGTCGGTGATGATCCTTCAGGCCGACGGGGCCGGCTACGTCCTTACGTCGGATCCCGACAAGGCGGGTTCGGCGCTGAAGGCGATCGGCGAAACCGGCCGTGACGCGCTGGAGGACATGCACAGGATCGTGCGGGTCCTGCGCGGCGGTCGGACCCCGGGCGGCCAGGGCGAGGCTGCGGACGCCGGCCGCCGCCGGATCTCGCTGGACGATCTGGAGACGGTGGCCGAACGGGCCCGTGTGGCTGGGCTGGAGGTGGCCCTGGACGTCGAGGGTGAGCGGGACGGGCTGTCGACGGCGGATGAACTCACCGTGCTGCGCGTCGTCCAGGAGAGCCTGACCAATGTCCTGCGGCATGCCGGTCCCGGCGCGGTGGTCACGATCACGCTGCGGTTCGATGAGGACGTGGTGCTGATCGGCGTGGTCGACGACGGAGCCCACAAGCTGGCCGGTTTCCGGCTCGCTGCGGACAGGGGTGGCGGCGGCAACGGTCTCGTCGGCATGCGTGAACGGGTGGAGGTTTCCGGCGGGAGTTTCACCGCCGGGCCGCGGCTGGGTGCGGGTTGGCAGGTCGACGCGAAGCTGCCGGTGAGCCGGCAGGCCGACAAGCAGGTCAGGACGACGAGATGAGTGAGATGAGCGGGCCGATACGTGTTGTCGTGGTGGACGACCAACCACTGATCCGCGCGGGATTTGCCATGGTGCTGGCCGCGCAGGGCGACATCGATGTGGTGGGCGAGGCGGAGAACGGCGCGGATGCCCTCGCGTTGCTGGCGAGTACTGAAGCCGATGTCGTCATCATGGACATCCGCATGCCCGTCATGGACGGCGTGGAGGCGACCCGGCGGATCCGTCAACTCAGCCCATCACCGGCCGTGTTGGTGCTCACCACCTTCGACACCGACGAGGATGCCTTCGCGGCCCTGCAAGCCGGGGCGAGTGGCTTCCTGCTGAAGAACACTCCGCCGGAGGAGGTCGTGGGGGCGATCCGGGTGGTGGCGTCCGGTGAATCCGTCGTTGCCCCGCGCGTCACGCGTCAGCTCCTGGACCGGTTCGCGGGCAAGCTGGCGCTCACGCCCCGCCATGAGGAGCGGTTGGAGCTGCTGAGCACGCGCGAAAAAGAGGTGCTCGGGCTGATCGCCGAGGGCTTGTCCAACCGGGAGATCGCCGCCCGGCTGGTCATCGCGGAAGCGACCGTGAAGACCCACTTCGGAAATATCCTGACAAAACTGGATCTGCGCGACCGGGTACAGGCCGTCATCTTCGCCTATGACGCCGGCCTTGTGGCCCCCGCGAGCTGACCGACCCCGGGCTGACCGACCTCCGACGGGAACAGACCCGACTGCGACGGTGGTCGTAGTCCGACTCTCCCCTCCCGGTCGCAGGAGCGCGGCGCGGAGATCAGTTCCTGAACCGATGTGCCGCGGCGCCCGGTCTTCAAGAATCAACGGTGTCGGGCGGCGAATGATCGGCCGACGACTCGGAACGATTCTTCGGAGGCCGTCATGGCAACTGTCACTCAGCCACGCAAGACACTTGTGTTCGGTATCGTCGCGCTGGTTGCTTTCGCGGTGATCGCGACCACCGCCGCGATCTGGTGGAAGCAGCACAACAAGCTCAGCCAGGCGTCCAAGGCCGACTGTCAGCTGGCGCAGGACCTTATCGACAGCGCTCAGCAGATCCCCAAGGACGAGGCAGGGATCGAGAAGTGGGTGAAGGCCGAGCGGAAGCTCCGGGCGCAGCTCCACGACGGCTACCTCGGTGCCAACATCTCGGCCTACAACGGATGGGCGGCCCAGCGGGCGAAGGGGGAGGGCAAGCCGCCGCAGAAGCAGATTCGGCGAGTCGCGGACTCGGCCAACGACCACTGCGCCGACGCCGATGTCAAGCTCACCTTTCCTTCACTGTCCGCCTGAACGGGTGCGGCGAAAGGTATTCCTCCCATGACTATGAATCAGGCAACGGGATCATTTGCGGCAGCCGAGGGGGAACACATCGCTGCGGCCGTGAATCTGATCAAGACGTATACGCAGGGCCAGACGGAGATCAGGGCCCTGGACGGAGTGAGCGTCGGCTTCGCCCGCGCACGGTTCACCGCCGTCACCGGACCGTCGGGCTCGGGAAAGTCGACGCTGATGCACTGCATGGCCGGTCTCGACGCGGCCGACTCGGGGCACGTGGTCCTGGACGGAACGGAGCTGACCGGACTGTCCGATCGGGCACTGACGCGGGTACGGCGGGAGAAGGTCGGCTTCCTCTTCCAGTCGTTCAACCTGCTGCCGCAGTTGACGGCCTTGGAAAACATCGCGCTGCCCCTCACCATGGCCGGCCGGAGCCTGGACCACGACCTGCTCGACCACCTCGTCGGTGTGCTCGGCATCGGCGACCGGATGTCCCATCGGCCCGGCGAACTGTCCGGCGGTCAGCAGCAGCGCGTGGCACTGGCCCGCGCCCTGGCGGCCCGGCCCGCTGTCGTCTTCGCCGACGAACCCACTGGCAGCCTGGACTCGCGCTCCGGCACGGAGGTACTTGAGCTTTTGCGCCGCTCCGTGCGCGACCTGGGCCAGACCGTGGTCATGGTGACGCACGATCCGCACGCCTCCGCCTACGCGGACCGGGTGCTCGTTCTCGCCGACGGACGAATCGTCGACGACGTCGACGTCTCCACCGACTCCACTTCCTCCGCCGCTTCCGCCGCCTCGACCGGCTACCGCGCCGACGTCATCCGGGGAACACGCACCGTGCGGAGGGCCGGATGAACCCGGGAAGCCCGGCGAAAGATTACTCCTGGCGCGCGAGCGTCCTGGGCTCGCAGCTGACCGAACTGCTCCGGCGGCCCGGACGGATCCTGACGACCGGCCTGTCGGTCCTGGTGGCCGCCTTCGTCGTCTTCGGCACCGTCATGGCCCAGCAGATCACCGTGAACACCACCCTCGACCGCTTCCGCGGCACACCGGAAGCCGCAGCCCTGGTCGCGACTACCGGCAGTGACACGGCCGCCCTCAGCACCACCACACTCACGCAGATCCGCGCGCTTCCCGGGGTGGCCGAGGCCAGCGGCCGCACGAAACACATCGCACCGATCGTCGGTCCGTCCGAGCGCTTGCTCGAACTCCACTCCGACCCCGGTACGGGACCACTGTCCCAGGTACGGCTCGTGAAAGGCAGCTACCCCAAGCACGACGGCGAGATCGCGGCCAACCGCCAAGCCGCCGAAGAACTGGAACTGGCCCCCGGCACCCGCATGACCCTGCTGGTCCCCGACCGCACGGACCCGGACAAGAACGTCAAGGTCACCGTCACTGTCACCGGTGTGGTGACGAGCACCGCGACCGACGGGCAGCGGCCCGGCGGTTACACCACCGACGCGCGCATCGCGCACATCGCGCATCTGTCGGGCTACCAGCACGTGGACATCCGTGCCAGGGACGGAGCCGCGCAGGACGAGCTGTCACAGCAGGTCCGCGGCGTGCTCGACAGGACGTCCCCGAGCGCCTCGCTCGCTTCCGGCAGTGCCGTACGAGCCAAGGAAGCCCACGAGACGCTGGAGGGCGACCTCAAAGAGGTCTTTGAACTCATCTCCGTGTTCCTGGCCGTCGCCGTGGTGGCCGCGGCCCTGGTCGCCACCTCTGCCTTCCGCATCGTCTTCGCACAGCGGCTGCGGCAGTTGGCCCTCCTGCGCGCCATCGGCGCCCAGCAGAGCCGGCTGGTGACCGCCCTCGCCGTCGAGGGCGCCGTGGTGGGCGCGGTCGCGGGCTCACTCGGTGTGCTGCTGGCGCTGGGCGCCGGGCACATCGCCGCGCCGGCCGCCCACCTCCTGGCGGGAGCGGAACTGTCGGCGCCGGGCTTCCCCGTGCTGTACGCCGTGCTGGTGGTCCTGGGGACCGTGCTGGTGACGGTGTGCGCGGTCCTCACGCCCGCTCTGTCATCGGCAAGGGTGTCACCGCTCCAGGCACTGCGTTCCGCGAGCACCGTCACGGGTGAGCGCGGTATCGGTCCCGCACGGCTCACCGCCGGAGCCTTCCTCGCCGCCGCGGCGTTGGGGCTCGCCGTCCTGCTCCTCGGCGACCTGCCCGAACCGGGCCGGGAGGGCCCCGACCGTGTCCTCCCCATGCTGGGCACCGTCGCCTCGATGGCCCTGGCGTTCTTGGCGCTCATTGCCCTCGGCCCGCTTCTGGTCCGTCCCGTCCTGGCCGTGGCCGGCTGGCCACTGCGCCGACTGGGCGCCACCGGCGGGCTGGCCGTCAGGGGCATCGCGGGCGCGCCGCGTCGTGCCGCGGCCGTCTCGGTCGTCGTTGCCCTCGGCGTCGCCCTGGTCTCCGGCGCTCTCGTGGGCCTTGCCTGCCTCACCGGCTACCTGGAACGTGCTGATGCCCTTGCCGCCCCCGCCGACTTCCGCGTCGCGGGCGACGGCAAGGCCCTGGAACCTGCCGCCGTACGACAGTTCGCCGCGTCGACGCAGCTCACCCATGTCACCGGCTACCGCACGCTCCAGGTCGCCGCCGGCCCCGCAGGGGCACGCGAGGAGATCGAGGTGTCGGACCTGGCGCTGGGCGCCCTGCCCACCGGCAAGGACATCGGCACCGCCACCGGCACCCTCGACGACCTGGAACCGGGCAGTGCGGTCCTCGCCTCGGACGTGGCCGACCTCCTCGGCGTCACCGCAGGCGACACCTTCACCCTCGACTCCCCCCTCGGCGGCATCCGGCTGACCGTGGCCGCTTCACTACCCGGTCAGGGCCCGCTCCAGGCAGGCGTGCTGGTCGTACCCGCCGATCTCGACCGGATGGGCGCAGGAGAGAACCCGAGCGGTGTGCTCGCCGACGCCGCCGACGACAGCCTCGCCGCCCGCGGCAAGGCGCACCGGGCACTGGAGGCCATGATCCGCGAACACATCGCCGATCCCGATGCCGTCACCATCAGCGTCCTGGCGGAGAGCCGGGACGACAGCCGGGAAGCGATGCGGATCACTGGCACCACCGCACTCGGACTGGTCGCCCTGACCGTCCTCATCGCGGTCGTCGGCGTCACCACCACCACCAGCCTGACCGCCGTCGAACGCACCCGGGAGTTCGGACTGCTGCGCGCGCTGGGGCTGAGCGGCGGCGCACTGCACCGGACCATCACCGTGGAAGCCGGTCTGTACGGCGTCCTGGGCAGCGTCTTCGGTGTGGCCCTCGGCATCCCGTACGCCTGGCTGCTCATCCGCATCGCCGTCAGCGAGGCGCCCTTGCGGCTGCCCGCCGGCCAACTCCTGGTGGTCTGCACCGGCCTGGCCGCTCTCACGGCCCTCGCTGGTCTCCTGCCCGCTCGCCGCGCGACGCGTGTCACCCCGATGACCGCCCTGAGCGACACCGAATGAAACCGCACGTGATGCCGCCGGAGCGCAGTACCCGGGACAGACCGAGGGCCGCCGTGCGGACGGCGGGTGCGAGCCGGGCCGGGCGGAAACGGACCACCGGCACGGTGACGGACAGCGCCACCACCGCCGTCGACCCGTCGAACACGGGCGAGGCGCGCAGCTGACCCGAGGACCGCCTCCTGCTCCTCGTAGACGAGCCCGGACACCTGGATCTGCTCGATGGCGGTGCGCCGCCGTGCCGGATCGGTAACCGAACGGGGTGTCAGCCGGACTGTACGACAGCACGCCGATGAGGCCGAGTTCCCAGCTGCTGCCTCCAATGCGCCGGTTTGGTTCTTGGCGTTGGTGACGACGGCAGGATACTCGTCGACACGATCCCGCAGTTCGTCGACGTTGCGGGAGATCGAGGTGGCGCGGTGCCCTGCGGCGCCGAAGCGGAGGGGTGTCGCGGACTCAGACCTGTACCGGCCCTGCCGACCGCGACGGCTGAAGCGTGGAAGAGACGGGGATACTCACCCCGCAAAGATCGCATTGCAGCGGCGACTTCTGAGTAGAGGCGATGAGCTCTTCCGGAGCTCATCGCGGTCGGGCTGGAGTCGTAACCCTTGTCCCCGAGTAGTGCCTCGGGTCGGCGCCCGGCCGGTCGGTACGGCCTGCGACGAGCGGGATGCCGTCGGCCGGGGAGAGGGGTTGGGTGAAGTCGCTGACGCCTGCCGCGGTGGGGATGACCTTGAGCGGGGTGCCGCGTCCGTCGCAGAGCATGTGGTGCTTGCTGTCCGTCTCGCGTTGGCCGCCCGGCGACGGGCCGGTGCTGGCTCCCCTTATTTCGCGCGGATGTGGAGCCGTCCACACATGTCCTGGACCAGTCGAGGTCACTCGCCGCGTTGTCCCAGCTCCAGCGGCAGCAGTTGCTAGGCCATGCCGTTGTGCAGGAGAGACAGGATGCCCCGCAAGCACAGTCTGTCCGGCGTAATCAACGTCAAGTGCCCATTTGTGGGACTTGTCGGCCCCTGCCCTCTCCCCGTGCCCATGCACGGGCTCGACGTCTCGCGCGAGCATTCACGACGAGCGCGCGACGTTGAACCGCCAGGCTCGCCAGCGCGGGGTCTGCGCCTTCGAATGAACCACCGAAGTGGTTTAGCCGTAGTTGTGTAGCAGGTAGTTCGATCGATAACGAATCATGAGATATATCGATCTGCATAAGGGGATTTCAAATTGGATGACGAAGAATTTAACGCCAGCGTTACCTTTATGAACAGCGCGGACATCGGCCGTGATGCAATTTACCGAATGCAACAGGAAAAAGTTTCGAGGCAAGCCAGCCTTCTGGTCGAACGGGCGCTTCGGTTTCCCCTAGACTACAGCGAAGGGTCGCGCCTGAACGAGCTCCGACGCATCGAGGAATCCGCCCGAGGGAAATTTGAAGTATCCGCAGTAGATGCCGAGAGAGCCGGAACTCAGCTAGTGCTAGTGCATAGATCTGAGGCGCACGAAAGTTATGAGTGGAATAATTGGCTGCAGTATGTGGCAGCGTGTGGGAACGCTTACGCTTCGCATTGTTTAACCCATACCGCAGAGAGGAATCGTCTACTGATCGATGAAACGCGGCGTCGAAACCAGCTTCCACAGCCGGGCGATCAGCTTGATATACAGCAGCAACAGGACAGAATTGGCCAGCGCGCTGACGGGCTGGAAATGATAGGCCAGCGTGCACAAGTTGCCCGCCAGTCAGAATACCGGCCCCCGAGAGTAAACGATTACCGAACCAGCCGCACCGTTAGGCGCAGGTAGCTAGGGCAATTCAGGTGGTGACGCCTTGTCGCGCATATCGACCGGGCCAGTGCTTCGGCCATGAGCGCCTTCGCTTCCTCTGGCCACGGCGCCCCGGCAATCGTCCTGTCCTGTACGTGCAGACTGGCGATCATGAAATACAGCTGCCGTTGGGCCGTTTCAGCGTGCAACGTCGGCTGCGGTGACCGACGATCGATGGGAGACGTGAAGATGATGCCTGATCGCGGCAAGCCGAGTGCGTGCATCCTGTGCGAAAGCAACTGCGGCGTTCGAATTCAACTCGGCGAAGATGGGCGGACGTTCGAACGCATCCGCGGGGACAAAGACCATCCCACGTCGCATGGCTATACCTGCAACAAAGCCTTGCGGCTGGATCACTATCAGAACGGTCGCAATGACAGAGTTACCCAACCGTTGCGCCGTCGAGCCGACGGATCGTTCGAGGAGATCGGCTGGCACACCGCGGTCGCAGAAGTGACCGCGCGGCTCAGTGCCATCAAAGAAGTGCACGGCGGAGAGGCGATCTTCTACTACGGGGGTGGCGGTCAAGGCAATCACCTCGGCGGAGCCTTTGCCTCGGCCACGATGCAGGCGTTCGGGCTGAGCTACCGATCGAACGCACTGGCGCAGGAGAAGACAGGCGAGTTCTGGGTCGACGCGCGGATGCTCGGGGGGTACGTGCGTGCGGACATCGAGAATGCCGAAGTCGTCCTGTTCGTTGGAAAGAATCCCTATCAATCGCACGGCTTCCCACGTGCGCGGACGGTGCTGAAGGAGATTGCGAAGGACCCTGCACGCACGATGATCGTGATCGATCCAGTACGCACCGAGACAGCAGAACTCGCCGATGTCCACTTCGCCGTACGGCCCGGTACTGACAGTTATCTCCTCGCCGCACTTACCGCGGTACTCATCGAAGAAGATCTCATCGCACACGCCTGGCTGACAGAGCACGCGACCGGCTTGGAGGACGTCCGGCCTGCGCTTGGCGCGGTTCCGATCGCTCGCTACGCGGAGGTATGCGGCATCGCGGAGGAGGCAATTCGTGACATCGCCCGCCGACTTGCGACAGCATCGTCGGTGAGTGTGATCGAGGACCTCGGTGTGCAAATGAATCGGGACTCGACCCTCGTCAGCTACCTCGAAAAGCTGATGTGGCTGCTGACTGGCAACTTCGGGAAGTCCGGTACACAGTACCTGTCTAGCTCGATCATGGAAATCGGACGGGACAGGGGCCGGGCCTACGACCGCATCGCGCGCAGTCCCGTGGTCGGCGCCCCCATCATCAGTGGTTTGGTTCCCTGCAACGTCATCGCCGACGAGATCCTCACCGACCACCCTGCACGGTACCGAGCGATGATCGTGGAGAGTGCGAATCCGGTACATTCCCTGGCCGACTCCGCAAAGATGCGTGAAGCTTTGCAGTCCCTTGAGACACTCGTGGTCATGGATGTTGCGTTGACGGAGACCGCTCAGCTTGCGGACTACGTGCTACCTGCGCCGACGCAGTTCGAGAAATGGGAAGCGACGTTCTACAACTTCGACTTCCCCCGCAACCTGTTCCATCTGCGCGCACCGGTGCTTCCCGCGCCGGAAGGTCCGCTGCCCGAACCGGAGATCCACGCCCGACTGACCGAAGCGGCAGGCGCGTTGACCGAATCCGACTACGCGCCATTGCGGGAGGCTGCGGGAAAGGGCCGGGAGGCGTTCGCCTCAGCTTTCCTGGCCACCGTGCGAGCGGATCCGCGGCTGAGTCGTCTTGCCCCGGTGTTGCTGTACCGCACGCTCGGTCCGACTCTGCCTGACGGTGCCGCGGCGGCGGCCGTACTGTGGGCAGCGGCGCATCGATGTGCCGCGGACAATGCGGACGGCGTACGTCGAGCCGGTTATGGCGAGGGGTTCGAGGCGGGGGAAGCGCTATTTGAGGCTATTCTGACCGGTCGAAGCGGTGTCGTTATTACGGAGGACGAGTGGGCCACGGTGTTTTCCCGCGTGCGGCATAAGGACGGCCTGATCCGGCTGGCCGTGCCGGAACTCCTCGTAGACCTCACTGAGTTGGCGAGTCGGCCTCTCCCCGAGCGATCGTTGGAGTGGCCGTTCGTGCTCACGGCGGGTGAACGACGCGCCTTCAGCGCTAACACGATCATCCGGGATCCGTCCTGGCGGCGCAGAGGAGCTGACGGCGCACTCCGGATGAGTCCTCTTGATGTCGAGCGTCTGGGACTGACGCTGGGCGCTCGTGCGCGGCTGACCACCAGTCGTGGCTCGCTTGAGGTCGTCGTCGAGCCGACGGACCGGATGCAGCCCGGGCATGTGTCACTGCCGAACGGGTTCGGACTGGGCGGACATCCGGCCGCAGTCGCCGGCATCGCGCCGAACGAGCTGACCGCAACCGAGCACCGCGACCCTTGGTTCGGCACTCCGTTTCACAAGCATGTGCCTGCGCGGGTAGAACCGGTGACCGGGGACGGGAAGGTAAGTCCGACGGCGGATCCGACGATCATGGGAGTAACGTCAAGTGACTGATGCCTTGATCAAGCGGATCCTTGCATCTGTCCTGAAGCGCGGGATCACCGATTACATCGGTCATGAGAAGCATGATTCGGTAGGGGAGAACAACGGCAACAGTCGCAACGGGACGTGTGCGAAGACCCTGCCGACCGACGTCGGACCAGTTGCGGTGAGGGTGCCTCGCGGACCTCGCGGTACTGTCGGAAGCTCCGAGTCGCAGATCACCAAGAAGCGGCAGCGGCGCCTCACCTGGGCCGACGAGATGGTGTTGTTGTCCACGACGGGCCTTACCCGCGAGGAGATGCCGGCTCATCTCGCCGAGGTGTCCTCGTAGATGGTCTTCTCCATCACCGACAAAGCGGTGGGGGGTATGGCCGAAAAGCCGCGACCATTTGATATACGTGATCATGGTGGTGTCCCTGGACGGTACCCGTGACATCCTTGGCATCTACGCCGGTGACGACGGTTAGGGCGCGAAGTAGCGCTTGGAAATGGCCTGGAAGACCAGGAGCCTGGCCGGAGTCTCGTCGCCGGACACCACTGGGCAGGTGATCGTGGACCTGGACGGGGTGTTGGTGCCGGCCCACTCAGAAGCCGCCACCGCGACCTGGGGAAAGACCTGTGGACACCACCCCGCCTGCTCAGGTTGGGGCAACGCGGCCAGCAACACTGCCGCCGACCACATCACCACCGCCCAACTCGCCCTGGCGCAAATGCCGAAGAAGTACCGGCACGAACGCCGGACCCTGATTCGCACCGAGTCCGGAGGCGGAACCCACGAGTTCGTCGCCTGGCTCCCCCGGCGCGGCCGGTGGCTGTCGTACTCGGTCGGCATGACCATCACCGACGCCATCCAGCACGCCGTCCTCAAGATCCCACCCGCCGCATGGACAGTGGCCGCCGAGCCGGGCGGCGAGATCCGCGACGGCCCCTGGGTCGCCGAACTCACCGGCGATGTCCTCACCGGCCGTCCGAAAGGGAGGCGGCTGATCGTCCGCAAGGAACGGCCGCACCGCGGCGCCCAGTCGCCCTTCACCGACGCCGACGGCCTGTGGCGCACCGCGTTCGCCATCAACACCACCGGCGATCCGATCGCCGTGCTCGAACTGCGACACCGCCGGCGCGCGAGGGCCGAGGATCGCATCCGGGCCGCCCACGCCACCGGCCTGCGCAACCTGCCCCTGCACGACACCGCGCAGAACCAGATCTGGTTGGAGATCGTCCAGATCGTCCAGATCGCCCTCGACCTGCTGGCCTGGATGTCCATGCTCGCCCTGCCCCGGGTGCGCGATGGTCGAGGCCGACCGCGCCCGGCCGGGAACCGCCGAACACATCGCCGTTTTGGACGGCATCACCTTCCGTGACCTGCCCGCCGCCTGGTTATGACACAAGAGGCCGCCTGGGGCGCCGCCCACACCCTGCATGCGGCGTAGTCCAGCCCGGACCGTCCCGACGGCGCCGTCATCGTTACCACGACACGGCACCGTCCGTGACGGGCGAAGGACTACGAGAAGCAAACCCAGGCCTGAGCACCCTCATGCGTCATACGAATGGGTAATGGCTACAGGCAATAGAAGGTGCTGTGCTCTGCAGGCATGCGTCTTGAGGAGCGAATGCGATCGGCTGTCGCCGCGCTGGGTGTGAGTCAGGCCCACGTGCGCCGCTGTTGCTTCGGGACCGCAGCATGGAGCGTGGCTGACTGCGAATCGGTCGCCGGGTACGACGGCATCACCGCGCACGACCCGCTGGCCGGTCGCCCCCCGGACTGTCGAAGCCCTCTGTCGAAGCCCTCCCCGCGCGGCGCTGCCGCGTGCCTGGGGGCCGACCGCCGGTGCCCGCTCCGCGAGTGTGGACGGGGCGCTCCGATGGCGGACTTCGAAGCGGTCGACGCCCTGCCCGCCACCGCGTCCTAGGAGGGCACTCCGTTGCCGCTTGCCGCTTGCCGCTTGCCGCTTGCCGCTTGTCGCCTGCCGCAGAGCGCCGTCGGCTGCGCGAGGGACTGCTCCTGCCGTGGACCCAGCTCGCGCAGGCCCCGGGGGTGAGTCCGTCGACACAGTCGGCGGCTGGGAATCCGTGGGGACCCGGGCGGTGAGGTGCGAGAGAAGTACGCCTACTTCCTCGATGGCGCCCGCACTCGCACCGAAGTGGACGCCGTATCGGGTGCCGCTGTCGCGGCCGCGCTTGCCAGCACGAGGCGGTCCTGCGAACCCCATCGGCAACCGCGACGAAGCCGTCCCTCTGTGGGTGACCGAGCCGACGCCGGCATCTGCTTTCCGTGAGCATCCTCGATGAGCGGCAACTGATGGGCCCACCCAGCTAGGAAGACATCGCGGCGGCGGGCAGTCTCCGCCTCGATGACTCGCTCGCGGCCGGCGCGCTTGAGGGCAGCTTGGAGCTGGGTGCGGGTCAACCGTGCGGCCCGGGTGGGGGTCGGTGCGTTCTTCTGGAGTTCACGGGCCCCCGAGCCGACACAAGCCGCCTGCGGTGGCGACCAACAGGCCGCGGGAGGTTTCGATCGCGTCGTCGCGGGTCCGTTCCGCCCAGTCGAGGCCACAGTAGATCAAGGTCTTCTCTCCCGCTGTGCTGATGTTTGCGCTGGTCACGAGCGCATGCGGGCCACGCGAGCGAGCTGATCCCAGGTCTTGCACGAGAGCTCAGGCGGCTCGCGCGTTACGAGAGGCCACCACGCAGTGGGCTCGTTCTGCGAACACCAACGAGGGATCGCGAAAGAGGGTAGTGGCGTCCACTAGGACGCCGAACGTCGCCGATCTTCTGCAAGGCATCGCCCGCCGGCTGTGTCTTAGACGTCCGTTCGGCGCCCGCGAGACCGCCACCACCCCAGGCACCGGACCGCGCATCGATTCCCGTCGAGGCGTTATCCGCCAGGCTGCCCCGGACGTCACGATCCAGCACTCGAACATGCTGAGGAACAAGCACACCCCCGGGACGCCGTTGACGGGGAATTTGTTGTTGTGTCACAACAGGCGATCTGTGACGGTTCTGTAAGCGCGTGCCGGTCCCGGGCTCAGGCGAAACTCAGCGCGAGCGGCGATTGTCACCTGCCGCGGCGGGGGCGGGGGACAATGTGGCTGCATTCGCCGAAGTGGATGACTGTGGTGCTGACGCTGCTGAAGCAGACTTTTTGCCTTCCATCCCAAGCGGGTGAAGAGAAGCTGCTGCAGCAACGACGGCGGAACCGAGAATGCTGCGGCCCTGCATCGCGTCAGCCAGCTGTGAGGGCTCGTAGCCGAGCTCCTTGGCCATAGCGACGGCTTCGTTCTGAGCCGTTATGTCTCGCCTGGCTGTGATGCGCACTTGCTCGTAACGCAGCGCAGCCATGTGTGCCGCTTCGTGTTCGGTGATGTTCCTCGTGGCGGCCTTGGCTGGAGACGCGGGTATGGGCACCAGTATCGGCGCAGGTATGGGCGCAGAATCAGACCTTGGCTGCCGCATCTCGCTGGCGAGCTGTTGAACCCTGCCTGCCGCCTGCAGCATCCGCTGCTGAGGTGCTGTTGGAAGATGTGCTTGTGCCACCTCCGTCAGTCCCTCGCGCAGGGGCTGTTCCACCAGCTCTTCCCGCTGCTGCTGCAACCGCTCGCGCTGCCCTATCTCTCGCAACTGGCTCTTGAGGCTCTGCTGCATCTCAATCTGGGCATTGGATGGTGTCGACCACTCCAGCAACCGGTCACCAAGCCCCGAGAGCCTGTCTGCCAGCTGCTGCATTCCCGGCTGCCGGCCGCGCTCGCCCCGCAGCACCTGCAGCCGATCAAGATGTTCCTCCGGCGATGCTTCCGGCGGGAGCTCCGTCCACGCCTTCCGCTGTGCCAACGAATCCTCACGCTGCGTCAACAGCTTCTGCAACTGCGCAAAGACCCTGCTCAGTTGCTGTAGTGATCGATTCACTTCATGTTCCACCGGTGCGGTCGTAACAGGCATCATCCCCTCCGTCCACGGCAACGCGTCGCCAATCCATACGGTTCAAGATTTCGAGTGCCTGCGTTCACGCAGTCGATGGAGGGCGTCGCCGAATCGTGGTGACCGCTGGATCAACGCGGAGCTCGACTCACTGTCGGCCAATGTGCTGTCCAAGCGCGGCAGGGACTGCTTGAGGCCCCGGATCACCTCAACTTTGTCCGCCACCGCCACCGCCACGGGCGTCGCGGTCGCCCAACCTGCCGCCCGTTTCGCGGCGTCCCCGCTCCATTCACACCGGCCCGTTTTCCCTACGGTGCGGACGTATCGCTGGCAGGCCGGGCAGGGTGGCCGAAGGACCAGCGACAGAAGGGCGCTCCTCCGAGGTGCACCGGATTCCGGCGTCGGCGCCGGACGCGACACTGGTTCTCAACTTGTCATTTACGGTCCGGTGTCGAACGCGGCTCCGTCTGATCCCGAGCTCCGTCACCGAGCGGATCAGCGCGAAGGCCGTGATCATGAGTTTGGTGCATCAGGGCGTCCTGAGGGATGCGTTCGCGGAAGTATCACACTTCCGGTCGGAGTCGTACGCGTGTCTGACCGCGCGGGACGACGCGTTGTTCGAGTTGTGCGACGCGCTGCTGTGCACGGACGGGCCGGTGCGGGCGCTGGTTGATCTCGCTCCTGCGCCTGAGCATCGTCGTGGTCACGGGGCTCTCTACAGCGGGCTCAATCAAGGGCGGATCGATGTCGCAAGGTTGCTTCGTGCCCTGGTCGGAGTGCCGTTGCCAAGAGCGGCGGATGGTCGGCTGGTGCTGGCCGTGGACGTCTCACCATGGCTGCGGCCGGACGCCAACACGTGTGCTGGCCGGGCCTTCTTGTCACACCTTCGGCCGAGGTGAGGGCAAACACCAGATAGTGCCCGGCCGGCCGTACTCGGTGGTCGCTGCGCTGGAGACCGACTCGCCGTATACGCCGGCTCGGTCCCGGCCCCGCGCGACTCCGCGGCAGGCTCCGTGAACCTACCGGCTTCCACCGCGGCCTGCGCAACGCGATGTATCCCCCCGCTGTCGCCTCTGAACACCCGGCAGCCAAGCGGGCAAGCTGTTCCTCTTCATCACCGTAGGGCTCCCGGGACAGCGAGCGGCGAGAGTGCACACCTCCCGGAGGTCAGGTACCACCCGCCTGCACGAGCTGATCAGCGAGTCGGCCGACCGTGTTCCTCTGCGACGTCACCGAGTTCCTGGAGCATTGCCCCGGCGAAAGAGCCACAGACCGCAGGCAACGCCACGGGGGTGCCCGTATCCGTTCAGAAGATCGCCAGCGGATTGACCGGGACACCGGTCAGGCCGTGGATGCGTGGGGGCGCCACGGTGAGCAGGAAGGCGTAGCGGTTCGACTCCGCGCAGACAACGGCCAGTTCTTCCAGTTGCGCGACGTCGATCAGGGGCATGCCCAGCAGCGGCAGAGCGACTCGGTGCAGCAGGCCGGGCACAGCGGGATCCAGCGGCGGGTGGGCGTCGCCGAGATCGCCTGCGTACAGGGACACGCCGCGCCGGTGCATCCAGCGCACCGGTCCAGGCTGATGCCCGGCATCGGCCTCTCGGGGTCGATGGTGTAGACCCACCCGCAGCGCACCACCAAGGCGTCTCCGGACTCCAGCCGTACGCCCTGGCGGGCCTCGGCCGTATCGAAGTCCTCCGAGGTGATCGGATGTCCCGCGGCCAGCGGACCCTCGAAGGCCAGATCGAGCAGAACACCCCGGGTGACGACCCCGGCGGCGAACGCCGCCGGGGAACCGTGCCGCACGCCGGCCGGTGTCACGCTCTCCGCGAGGGGACGCCCCGGGTAGACCTGGTCGTCCACTATCTGGTGCCCCAGGGCGTCGAGGTGGGTCGAGCGTATGTGATGGTTGGTCACCAGCATGATGTCCGCCGTAGCGGGCACACCTCCGGTGTACTGCGTCAGCCGCTGGACCGGCGAGACGTCACCGGCGGCGGGCGCGAAGGGTCCGCTGATGAGCGGCGCCGACTGGATCGGCTGGGCCAGTGAGACCGCTCGTCCGGTACGAGCCTCCGCAGCGCCTCTGGCCCGTGCTTCTTCGGTGATCAGGTTGAGCGTGCCCAGTTCGTCGTCCGTACCCCATCGGCCCCAATTGCTCGGCAATTGAGTTTCGTTGGCAGTTCCGGTGAGGTCGTGCTTCGGCAGCGTACTCATGACGGAGAAACTACTGGAAAGGAAAAGCCGCTTTTGCGGCGGATGTGCCACAACGCCGTAGCCCCGCCGCCCGCAGCCGGGCACCGGCCCGCCACAGCCCAAGCCGCCACTACCTGACGCCCGATTCGGCGTACGAGCCGAGCGTCGGCCCGGCGACAGGCACATCGCCGGGCGCCCGGTCGACGGCTGCCAGTCGGAAGCCCGGCTGGCACGGACGCCGCGAGCGTTCGACGGCGCGGCTGACTCCGTCAACGTCCCTCGGTGCCGCGGGTGCCCTGGATCACCGAATCCTCACGTCGAAATGGACCTCGACGCCGTCCAGTTCGACGAGGGCGCTCGTACCGGCTGTCCCCGTTCAGCCGGCTTGCCGTGCAGCCATGACCCCTGCCCTCCCCTCCAGGCGCGGCCCGCCACACTGCGCGTCGGGACGAGAGTCCATGCCCTCTCCCTGACCGCGGCGCAGCCTCACACTCCGCCTCTCGGTCATGGCGGCCGGGGTTCCCGGTCAAGGCCGCACCTGCCTGCCGACGTACTGCACGATCGAATGAGACACCGCCCTCATGAGCTGCGGGCGTGGTTCCGCGAACTCACGTGTGCTCGCCGGTCGTCAGTCCGCGGTGCGCTCTCTCACCACAGAGGACACGGTGGTGAACATGTGCAGTTCCGAAGGGGAAGCCGGTGATGAACCGGGAGAGGTCCATGAACGTTGTGTCTTGTCCAGGCGGTATTCTCGTCGTAAAAATCAGAACGAGAAATGAGGAGAGGGAACTCACATGCCAGAAAATGATCGAAAATACACATACCACCCCGGTGAGTCGCAGAATAGGGGTGAAATAGCGCCCTCTCCTGATTCCAATGCAGAGCCCCCGCGCTATTCCTTTGTGGCGTCAGAAACGCCGCCTGTGCCTTCGGCCTGGGACGATAACCAAGAACAGCAATTCCTCGCGGTAACCAACATCCCCTACGCCCTGACGACAGATGTATTCCGACCTTCTACGGTGGCGTCTGACTCTCACGTACCTGCCAATCCGTTCGCCGACGCCAGCAATGTGAGTCCCACTGCGTCCGAGGAAGAATTTAATGCGGACATGAGAGAGGCAATAGAACGCAGCAAGCAGGATCAGGGTGGCCTCCATCACCGGGAATCGGCCGCTGAATTCTCAAGATCCACAGAGGCCAGCCAAACTTCCGTTCCGTCCGTTCTTCTTCAGATTATGGAGATGGTGGACACGATGGACAGGATCATCGCGCTTGATCCTCGGGAAGCCGCTTCGCAATCCGGTCAGTCCGAGGGAGATTTTAATGCGAATATCAAAGGGGCGATAGGCCTCAGCCTGCGGGAACAGGGTAACCGCTACGGAGAATTCTCAAGATCCGGACAGGCCGACCGGATGAGTGAATCACCCCCGCAAGACGATATCGAAAGTTTTATCGACATGTATAGGGATCGAGAGGTCGATCCTCCACATAATCCGTTCGCCGCCTCTATCGCAGAAAACCTGCCTGCGGAACAAGTTCGCGTGACGTCACACTCCGCTGAAGGGAATACCTTCAACGACCAAGAAAGGCGGCGAATGCAGCAACAGCAAGAAAAAAAGAATGAAAAGGGAAAACGGCGGGCTTTTTGACGTCAGGCTCGGCACGGAGTCCTGGACGCTCTTGGCGGTCACGAGGTCCGTCAGCAGCAGGCCGGTCGTCTCGATCACGATGCTGCGCTTGCGGCCGGTGTCGCCCTCGCCCGGCGCTGGCCGACCAACGTTTTATCGCCCCACCCGCACCGTCGGACGCTCAGGCCCGCACCTTCCTCGCTGCGGCGCCCCCGGGCATCTCGCCGGCAGTCAACACGCAGCACGTGCCGTTGGTCGGCTCGTTCAGCTGTGGCCACGGGAACTTCTGCGCCACGGTGTGGGACGCTGCCACGAGCGACTGGAGGATCTTTTTCCTCTTCGCCTGCCAGCGGTACTCCGTGTCGAACTGGCTCGGCGACGGCGCCTACCGCAACCAGCAGACCGGCCTGCGTAAGCTTCTCGTACAGCAAGGAACCCGCCCCCTCATCTATGCGATTTACGCATCAAACGTGCCTGCCGAGTGTTAGTATGCGCGCCATGGGCATGGCGCTTGATGAACTGGTGCGGTCGGCTGTCGCAGCCCTCCTGCACGCGACAGGCGAGTCACAGACCGATCTCGCCACCGTGCTGAGTATCAGCCAGGCGCAGGTGAGCCGCCGTCAGGCCGGGACCGCGGTCTGGAGCCTTGCCGACTGCGACGCGGTCGCCGCGCACTACAACATCACGGCACACGATCTGCTGGCCGGCCCCACCCGCGCGGTTGAGGCCCTGCCCACGGAACGCCGCCGGGCGTCCGGTCGATCGGCCACCGGTGCCCGTACTGCGGCTGAGGGCGGGGTGCTGTGATGGCGGCCTTCGAAGCGATCGACGCCCTGCTCGCCACCGCGTCCTCGCAGCGGACCCCGCTGCCGCCTGCCGGAGAACGGCGCCGCCTGCGCGAAGGTTTGCACCTGTCACGCGCACAGCTCGCGCAGGCCCTGGGTGTGGGCCCGTCGACGGTCGGAGGTTGGGAGTCCGGACGCGAACCGAGCGGTGAGGTACGTGAAAAGTACGCGTACTTCCTCGCGGGCGCCCGCACGAAGCTGGGCCCTACCGGCACGACCGCCACCGCCGGTGAGCCAGGAGACGACGAGCCGGCGGAAGCCGAGGACACCCCTGGTCCGGACGACGTCGACGTCCTCGCCGTCGCAGAGCCGTGTGTGCTGTGCGGGCAGCCGGCCCGGCATCAGGTCGAAGGGTTCGCCCAGCACCTGGACCCCGCCGAGTGCGGCAGGGTCGCCCCCGCCTCCGCCCCCGCCCCCGCGTTGCCGGAGCAGCCTGCGCCCCGTACAGCGCCGCGTAAGCCGTCACCCGCGGGGAAGCCGGGCCGGGCCATGCCCGGCGTGAAGGTGGCCCCGGTCGGCCGCCGTATGCAGACAGCTGATGCCCCGGACCTGATCGGCTCCGCGGTCGCGGCCGCGCTCGCCGACCACGCCGGCGACGCCGACGCGGCGACCGCAGCCCTGATCAAGCGGGCGATTCCGGACGCGATGGTGCTCCTGGACCACACCCGTAAGGGCGGACGTTATGACGTGGTCGCGCATCCGTGGCTGCCGGACATCCTGCGCAAGCAGACGGCGCGCGGCGCGGACCAGGTGTGGGAGGCCCGCCCGAAGTGGAGCCGCCCGGAGCTCCCCGCGGGCGAGCATGAGGTCACGGCGCTGGACGTCAACGGCGCCTACCTGTCCGCGCTCAAGACGCATCTGCCGCTCGGGCAGCTCGAACACAGCACCGGTAATCACCATGACCGGCGCCGCGCGGGCCTGCACTTGATCACCCCGCCCACATGGGAGCACGGTGCGGTGCTGCCTGACCCGATCGGCAACCGGGACGAGCCCGGTCCGCTGTGGGTGACCGAGCCGACGCTGCGCCTGCTGCTGCGCCTGGCGGGACCGAAGTACGGGCTGTGCAATCCGCCGGAGATCCATGAGTCATGGACATCGGGGGCGACCGAGGGGCTGCTGGAGAAGTTCCGCGTCGTCCTCAGGGACGCCCGCGAGCGGGCGATCGCCGAAGACGACGACGTGACGCTGGAGTACATCAAGGCGATGTACTCCAAGTTCGTCTCCACGCTGGGGGAGTCGAACTACAACCGCGAGTTGTACCGCACCGACTGGATGCACTTCATCCGCTCCCAGGCCTTCGCCAACCTGTGGTGGAAGGCCCACCGCGCCTACGACGAAGGTCTCCTGGTCGTACGGGCCATGGGCACCGACGAGCTGCACGTGGTCGGCGACTGGCGCGAGGTCTTCCCCGAAGGCCGCGGCGTCACCGAGGTGAAGGTCAAGGAAATCTACACTGTTGACACCTCCAGTGCCGCCGTGCAGCACCCTGAGAACGCCTCGTAGCGCCGTTTGCCCATCCCGCGTCGGTGCAATTTCCACCTGCCGGGCCGTAGTTCGGCCCAGGCGATCCTCTACAGTGATCCACGCCCTAGAGACCCGGAGGAGACGATGCCCGAGCGCAATATCGAGTTCGGCAAGTACGGTGCCCGCGGCCTCAAGGGCCACGAGGCCGTCGCCCGTCAGCTGGACGCGCTCGCCGGCTACATCGCGACGCCCATCACCGCCCGCCGGGGCCTGCAGGCGCGCCTGCACTACCTCACCCGCAGCGCCCACGCTCGTACCGCGGCCAGAGCGGCCGGGCTGACGGTGACCGAGCGCACCCTGCGTGCCTGGCAGGCCGGCACCCGCGCCCCCTCCCGCAAGAACCTCGCCGCGATCGAGCGGGCGTACCGGACGGTGCGGCGGGGCAACGTCGCCCGCTACCTGCTCGCCCGCCTCAACCGCGAGGGCCGCGGCACCCGCGTGGAAGTCCACCCGGTCAACCAGTCCCAGGTCGAGCGGTCGCGCCAGCGCGCGGTGGAGTTCCGCACGATGAACGTCCGCCGCTGGGACCGCATCGTCACCGCTTGGGCGGCCGGCAACGAGCAGGAGCTGGACGAAGCCTGGGTGGACCAGGTCGTCGACCTCGGCTCCCAGTGGGGCCAGTACGAATACGTCACCAACATCGGCTTCGCCGCGTAACGCTCCCTGAATTCTGCTCCGCCCGCGTGTCGAGCCACGGACGACACCGGCCCCTTGACGACGTGATGTCAGGGGGCCGGATCTTTGTAGCGGGGACAGGATTTGAACCTGCGACCTCTGGGTTATGAGCCCAGCGAGCTACCGAGCTGCTCCACCCCGCGTCGGTAGATCCCACCCTACGGCATCGAGGCCGGCCGCGCGGGCACACACCGAAGCGGCCCATTTATGAGGCCGTCAGCTCATGAGGATGATCTCGTCTGAATATTCCCAGGACGGCGGAAATCGTTGTGGAAATCGACGACGTTGATTAGCTGGATCTCGACTACTCATCCCATTCCGCTACGGAACTCAACGCACGAATTATGAGCGCCGAAGCGCACTGGTTGTCACAGAGGCAGGGGTGTTGTCTCTGGTGGCGCCGCGGGTCGTCGTCGATGCGACCCCGCGAGGTCATCGCCCGCCGGAACACCTGCCTACCGGCGTCAACTCTGTCCGGAGAGACACGCCGGACGGAGGCTACTTCTTGCGGCCGAGGCCGTGCGGTGCCGGCCCGAACAGCAATTCGCCCATTGGCCGGTCGTGTCGATGATGACCTTGCCGTCGGCGTCCGGGTACGCGATGCGCTGGGTCAGGTGATCTGGGGCGACGAAGTACACGTCGGGGCTGACACCCTGGTCGCCCTGCGCGGTCCGGAACCAGTGCCCGGCCGCCATCGCCATGGTCTCGACGGCAGT
>NZ_JBIRGP010000032.1:0-30896 GCF_044328075.1 Streptomyces sp. NPDC017991
GGCCGTGTCGGTGTCGGCGGTCGCGGCCCGGCTCGCCGAGGACGACCCCGACACCTACCCGCCCACAGGGCAGGTGTGGGCGGACTGGCTCTACGGCGAGCATGCTCCCGGACACCGCCGTGCCGTTCTCGATGAATTTGCGTCCGACTTTCTCGGAGGGCCTCCATTTGACGGCCAGAACGTGCGCGCGGAATTGCGTGTTCTTTCTTCGGTTCGGGTTCTCGGAGAAGGTGTCGATACTGCCGAATGTGACGCGGTTCTTTTCTCGGATGCGCGTGGTTCGATGGTGGACATTGTGCAGATGGTCGGGCGTGCTCTGCGGCTGAATCCGGATCACGGGAAGCTCGCCACGTTGGTTGTTCCGGTGTTTCTCGGGCCGGGTGAAGATCCGAATGAGTTGCTCACGTCGGATGCCTATACGGCCTTGAGTAAGATCCTCGGAGCCCTGCGGGCGCACGATGCGGAGACGATCGAGGCTCTCGCAGACCCCCGGCTGCGCAACAGCCTCCCGACGGTTGACGACCGCGACGAGGACGATCTGCCGGACGGTGGGGACAAGGGCGACGTCGACCGGGCGGCGGCGCGGGTGTCCGAGCGGGCTGCGGGGGTGTTGCGGTTCAGTGAGGAGCGCGACCCGGCTGCGCTGACACGGTTCGTGCAGCTGCGTGTCATCGATCCGGAGGGTGCGTACTGGCTGCGTGGCATCGAGGCCGCCACCAGGTGGCTGCGTGAGACCGGCAGCAGCGAGTTGCGGGTGCCGTTCACGTACGTCACCCCGGAGGACTGGAGATCCGCCGGCTCGCATCCGCTAGGGGTGTGGACGGCAGATCAACGCCGGTACTACGCGGCCGGGACGCTGGAGGCTTCGCGGGTCGCGGAGTTGGAACGGCTTGGCATGGTGTGGTCGGTCCATGCGTCGGCGTGGGACGCCGGCCTCGAAGTCGCCCGCTCCTACGCGGCCGTGCATCACCACTGCCTGCCTGCTGCGACGGTCGTCTGGGAGTCGTTCCCGCTGGGGACCTGGATGAAGAACCAGCGCGCGGCGGCCCGCAAGGCGGCTGAGAACGCCGCGCGGCGCGAGGCCGGGGAAACGAGCGTCCCGTACGCCGGAGAGCTCTCAGAAGCCCGCCAGGAGGCACTGTCAGAGGTTGATCCCGGGTGGTGCCCGGCGTGGGAGATCAGCTGGCAGCGCTGCTACCGACTCACCCTCATCCACATGAAAGCCGACGGCGCCCTGCCCAACAGGGCGGGCGAACTGATCGTCCAGGGCGAAGACCTCGGAGTGTGGGTCGCCGGCCAGCGGGCGGGGTGGGAGCGGCTGATGCCCGCACAGCAGTACCTGCTGGAGACCCTCGGCATCGAACCACCCGCGGACGACGATGTCGTGGTGCCGGTGCGGCGGTCTCAGGACGAGCGGTGGAACACCAACCTCACCGCCGCACGCCAATTCCACGCACGCGAGGGGCACCTGCGCCCGGCCCGCAAGCACCTGGAACTCGTGGACGGCGAGCCGGTCAAGCTCGGGGCGTTCGTGGACAACAGCCGGCGCCGGGCCGCCAAGCTGAGCCTTGAGCGCCGTGAGGCGCTCGATGAGCTCGGCATGCGCTGGTAGGTGGCCAGCGGTTGTTTGGGGCGGACCGCTGCAGCGTCAACGGCTGCAGCGGCCATGCCGCCCTAGCGCTGAACCAGGTACCCGCCGTATCCTCCGCAGGCCGCGATGGCCGTACAGAAGAGGGCCATCGCCCGGGGGGATACGTAGAAGCCGACGTTCACGTCCAGATCGTCGCCGATCTGGACGCGGATCTTCTTCAGCTTCTTCGGATTGCGTTTCGGTGCGGGCGTCTCGCGCCCGACGCTCATGTACGTCCTCCTTGGTCTGTGCTCATTGGGACCTGACCAGTCCGACCCCGCTCCCGGCAGAGATCGGGTAGGACTGTGGGGACCATTGTCGTGGACGCCGGATTGGTGGAACGGCCCTCCGGGGACCGTTTTGGGGGATGGCGTCCCGTCACTGCAGGTCAGAGCACATTGACGCGGAGCAATGTGAGCAAGCACACGGTCTTCGCGCGAGGATCGTCCTGTCGCGACTGTTCGAGCAGCTGTTCACGTTCGTTCGTTCATGCGCGATCGAACGCTCGGGAATGTTGTTTTCTTATGTTTACCTTCGTTCGAGTGTGCGCGATCACATGTGACTAGAATCACCAAAAAATCTGTGGCGATCGCTTTGACCTGCTACAACTCCGCTGAGGCCCTTTTCCCGCGCGCTCTGCCGAAGTGATGTGGGTAGTTACAGTAGTCACGTACAGAATGCTTGCCGTCGCATACTGTTACAGGTTATGACGGTCGGTTAGGGCGTCTTTGGCTTCCCTTTGGTTCTGTGCTCATTGGGAAAACGCTGCCTCTCGCTCCCGGCAAAGAGATCGAGGCAGCAGAGCGCATCAGCGCTGCTTAGAGGGGCCGATCCGTGATCGGCCCCTCTGTCGTGTGAGAACCCGATCCAAAATCAGCTCGCTCGCGCAGCCAGCTGGTGCCATCGACCTCATCGCCAACCCCAGCTTGAGACCGGAACCGGCATCAAGAACGCAGCCCTACCGCCAAAACCCGGTCGGATCCTCCGACCGCCGCCTTCATTCACCTGGCAGCGGAACCTCCCACTGCTCCGCTATCCATCCCTTCGGCTCCCAGCCGTACCGCCTCAGTCTTCTCCCCTCTTCCACCCGTCCGGCCGCGTGCAGAAGATCGGCCACCAGCGTCATGGCGCCGGTGTTGCCTGCTTCAGCGTGGACCCGCAGCCGCTCCAAGGCTTCGGCTACTCGTGTGGGCTTCTGCAACAGCCAGGCATAGTCGTCCCTCAACATCAGAGGGGCCCACTCCGTGGTGACCCTCGCGCCGTCGACGATGTTGCGTTGGACCCACGCATCCGCAGCCTCGATGTGTTCCATCTTCTCCAGCAGGGCGTCCATCCCCAAGGGGGCGGAATTACTTGCCTCGGAAGCACGCTGGTGGCACGTGAAGGCTTCGTCCGTCATGCTGCGCCTCGTCAGCAGCAAGACCGCCCACCCCATTGCGAGAACGTCGCCGGACTCGGCGCCGCGCTGGTACCAGGCGATCGCCTCCTCCACCCGGTCAGCCACCCGCAGGAGGTCGGCCGCCGGTCTCAGCACACGGGTGTCGCCGGCCTCGGCGGCGCCCCGGTAGAGGCGCATGGCGATGCGGAGGAAACCACGGGCGTGGGCGGCGCCGGCGAGTGATGCGCGGGCTGCGGGAGTGCCGTGATCAATCAGAGCGTCCCACGTGTGAGCCGGCACGGGGACGACGGGAGCATCGTGGGCGTCGGGAGCCGTAGGAACGGTGCCGATGGAACGTCGGCCATGTTGTTCGAGGTAATCGGCGAGGCGGTAGTGGGGCTGGGCAGGGGCGGCTTGGCCGCGTCGAGGGCGGATGCGGGTCAGCGGGCCGCGGGTGCCGCGCACCGGGCGGGCGACATGAGCGAGGGCTTGTTCGAGCCAGTCGTCGTCCAGCAGGTCCCACTGGGTGTCGGTGAGGTAGCCCTCGGCAGCGGCTTCCAGCAGAGCCAGGGGCAGGGCGGTGCCGTGACCGAGGCGGCGGACGTCCATGGCGGCCTCGATCAGCGCCTTCGCCGCCGGGCGCGCGGTGCGGTACCGCTCGATCAGGGCGGGGACGCCAGCCAGATACTGGGTGACCTGTCCCTGGTCCGAGTGTCGAAGGGCTTCGGCCAAGCGGGGGTCGCTGGCGGCGGTGGCCTCTGCGGTCTTCAGTTCGTCGGCGGTGAAGACCTCGGGGACTGTGATGCTCTTGTTCGTGACCAGTTGGCGGGCCTGCGAGTACGGGTCCGGCCCCGTCGCGGGAGCAGGGACATAGGTGAGTGCGTCCCACTGCTCGGGCCAGATGGTGCCCAGGACCAGCACCGGGCCGCGCTCGCGGTCGTTCAGCAGCTCACGAAGGCTTGAGGCGACCTGCGCGTTGTGCTCCTGGTCGAGGAGGTAGTACTGAGCTTCGTTGAGCCACACCACGGTCCGCGGCGCCACAAGGTCCAATTGCCCGATCACCGCTGAGGGGCGGTCCGGCTCGATCGGGTGCCACAGCCGCCATCCGTCCGGCAGTTGCTTCACCGCTTCCCAGCACGCCCGGGTCTTGCCCGTGGAGGACCCGCCGACCAGGACCGCGATGCCGCTCTGCCCGCCCGCGGCGGCGAACACCACCGAACCCAGCCGCGCGTCGAACTCCCGAGTGACGTAGGCCGGGAGCGCGCCCAGCCTGTCGATGGCAGCGCCGACGTCAACGGCCGGGTGCACCTCCAGATGGTCCAGGACTAGCAGGTCACCGACCCGCAGGGGTATACATCCCGGCCTCGGTCCACAGCTTGCGCACCCGCGCGGCCAGATCACCCTCGTTCCAGGCGGCGCGGCGGGCGAGCACCATGGCCACGGAGACCGCGTCGGCCTGGCTGGGCGGCAGGTTCGGGGAGCTGATGATGCGGCTGATGGTGTCCCGGCTCGACGCCCCCGCCAGGTTGTCGTCGGCCTCGATGTCCGCAGTCATGTCGTCCAGGCTCGGCGCGTCCGCCGCCAGATACGCCTCGTACAGCAGATCTTTCAATTCCCGTAACGGGCGGGGCCATTTCACCCGTGCCCGCTCCAGCCTCCGCGGCCGCCTGGTGGGCCCGCCCCCCTTATCGCGACTCATCGCACCATCATCCCCCGCTCCGGCCCCGGGTACGGCCTGAACAGCACCGATACCGCCGCAGGCGGGGCGCCCGTCGCAACTGGGAGTCGATCTTTGTGCGGGGCCGAGTGTGGGGAGCGAGCTGGCCAGCTACCTACCCGCTGATCGCGACCCATGGAGGTCCCATGTCCCGTAAGCGCCTGACGCGCCCCGAGCGCCTGGCCCTGATCTACGCCGTCCTGGGCGGCCTCGTCTCCGGTGCCGCCGGAACTTGCATCGCCTGGCTGCTGGGCCAGCTCTCCTTCTAATTTCCCATCTGGGGGCCTCCTTCCAGGCGGCCCCCAGACTCATCCGCTTGCCTGTCGCGTCGGCACCGGAGTGGAACCCGAGATCCCCGTGCCCCGACACAGTGCCGGGTAGGTTCGATGTGGGTCCGTGCCTGTCGGAGCAGGCACGGACCCACACTGCTTTCTGTTGAGCGGTCAACAGCGTGTCCAACCGCCGACAGCGTCGTTGACGAAGTAGCCCGCACCCACTTCCTCACAGCGGCTGCGTAGTCTCCGAGGGTCCAACACCCGTCATGGCGTTGGGCCCTCACCCCATAGCTGTCTCCCACGACGTGGCGTCGGGCCGGACCCGGACTGCCGGAGCCGGCCTCCAGTTCGCTGTGGGCGGCTACGTGCCGGGGCGCTTGCCGAACAGGGCCTGGCGCAGCGTCATGGGCTGCTGGCGGAGGTCGGTTCGGCAGCTGGGACAGTGGCGGCCATCAGGTGGGGTGAAGGCGTCGTCGGCGCCGAACGGTCCGGTGATGGGGCGTCCGCACCGTTCACACGGGGGCGGGACCGGGAGGGCCGGCTAGGGGTCCTGCGGTTTGTTCTCCCAGGTAGTCCTGCGGTGTTCGGCTTCTTGCTCTCGGGCGCGCTCGGCTTCTTCCCGCTCGGCTTCCCTGCGGCGTCGGCGTTCCTCGTCACGGCGGTGCCAGGCCTCGATGTCGTCGCCGTTGGCGAGGGCATCGGTGAGGGTCTCCCACCGGCGGTGGCCGCACCGCCACCACACCGGCCCGAGCGGCCCCTCGTCCTGGAGGTAGGGCAGGGTCGTGAACAGCAGCGGGATCGCGTCGCCGTAGCCGCGGTACCCGTCGGCCGGATCCCCCGACGGGCCGCTCATACGCTCCCAGCTCCCAGCTCCCAGCTGCCAGCTGCCAGCTGCCAGACCAGAACTCCCGGGTCAGGTCCAGGACGCGGTTCATACGGTTCTTCAACGCTTGCTCGCCGGTGCGGATACCGGGGTTGAACACCACGGCCACCGGCGGAAAGCCCTCCCGGAAGGTCGGTGGGTACAGGGTGCGCCATACGGGGAGTTCGCGGCCCTGGTGGTCTTTGGTCTTCTGGCGGAAGAACCGGCGGTAGCGGTCGAACTTCGCCACCAGCACATCCGCGGACTCCGTGCAGTTGTCCACCTCGAACAGCAACACCGGCACACCCGCCTCCGGCGCATGCAGCACCGCATCCGTCTGCACGGTGGCACGGTTACGGCCCGCGCTGGGCAACGCCATCGCCACCTCCGTCGACCAGGAACTCACCGAACCCACCCCGGCCGGAGCGGCAGGCACGGCGGGCGCGGCGGGAAGCTCCGCCCGAGCGGCAGGGATGACGACGGCGGCTGTTTCCACAGCCGGCCGGGCAGTGGTGCGGCGTACCGGGCAGGTGGGCTCCGGGGTCGTGCGGGTGATGGCGATGACCGTCTCGTTCACGGCCATCGCGTCCGGGGCACCCGAACGGGCCGCACCAAGTTTCAGAAGCAGTTGACGATCAACGCACTCGCAGCTGCCGTCAGTGAGGGCGTTCCTGCCGATCACGGGGATGACCGGCACTTCGAGGGAAGCAGGCACAGTAATCTCGGGCCATGCCCGAGACATCGGTGGCGCACTTCTACGACGAACTGGCTGATGACTACCACCTGATCTATGCAGACTGGGACGCGAGCATCCGTCGGCAGGGGGGCGCCCTGGACGCCCTGATCGGCCAAGATCGCGCGGCGGTCCTCGACTGTTCCTGCGGCATCGGCACGCAGGCTATCGGCCTGGCACTGCGCGGGCACCGGGTCACCGGTACCGACGTCAGCCCCCGCGCCGCCGCCCGCGCTGCCCGTGAGGCCGCCAGCCGGAACCTGAGCCTGCGCACGACCGCTGCCGACATGCGACGCCTCCCGTTTCCTGATGGCCGGTTCGACACGGTCGTCTGCGCCGACAACTCGCTGCCTCACCTGCTGACAGAGCAGGATGTGCACGCCGCCCTGACCGAGATGCGCCGCGTGCTGCGTCCCGACGGCCTGCTGCCGGTCAGCACACGCCACTACGACGACCTGCTGCGCGACCGCCCAGCTTCAACGCCTCCACAAGTCCACAGGAACGTCGACTGCGCCGACGGCGAAGAACGAACCGTCACCTTCCAGCTCTGGCACTGGCACGACGACGGCGAGCACTACGACCTGGAGCACTTCCAACTCCTTCCGGCAGACGGAGAATGGCGCGTCCAGGTCCGCCGTACTACTTACTGGGCACTCGGCCAGGACCGGCTGGCCGGCCTCGCAATCGAGGCCGGGTTTGCCAACCCCGAGTGGCGGATGCCGCAGGAGACGGGCTTTTTCCAGCCGCTGCTCGTGGCCCGCGCCGATGAGTAGGTGACCCATCTCTCGGCATGGGAGGGCAGGTGTCAGCCAGCCTTGGCGGGTTCCCTAAGCGCGTGCTCGGGTGGTGGCGAGGCGGACGGAGTCTTGACCGGTTGCCGCTGAAGCCTGGCCAAGGCCGGTTTGTGACACTGAAGATTGTCGCCGCAACGGACATAGGCTGACTCAACCATCAGCCGGAGGAGCGTCACACCATGGAACCGACCGTCGACAGGCCAGCGCCGCAGGTCACCGTCTCCGACATCCATATCCTTTTGGACTCTTCCGCTGAGCTCCCCGTGACGATCAAGCCGCCGTAAAGGACGCGGGCTCTGTACGCTGCGCCGTGTTCTCATGCCCCGTACATGCCGGAACGGCACCGTTCGGTTGCGATCACCTACAGGCGAAGTTCGACATCAACGAGGCGATGCCAGCCCGGTGAGGCCAGAGGATTGCACACCAGCAATACCGCCTCTTCACCAGTACGAAGCGTCTGAAATGACGCGGTGTCCGGGCTCCGGCCAGACCGCGCGGCGGGTAGCACGAGCCGCCCGGTCCCCTCGGCCGCCGTTTCCTGCCTCCCTCCCTCCTCATCTCTCCCGAGGGGTCAGGAGGCGGAAAAAGCGGTCGTAGAGGGGATGTCAGGGCCGGAACCGCGTGGTCACCTGCGACAACACGAAACCCTGCGCAACACTTGCCGCAACTCCCCCGCGCAACCTCCAGCGCAGCCCTTGCCGCAACAGGCGACTCTCGACTTCCGGGAACTCCTGCAGGTCCCAGGTCACGTGCCGGGCCAACAGCGGTAGCACCGTCAGCAGTTCGGGGACGTGATCCGGGTGCGCCGGGCCGCCCGCCGGTGGTACAGCCGCCCCGGCCGTCTGTCCTGTCCGCCGATGTGCTCCGACACGCCTGGCTCTCCCCTCTTCCGGGGCAATGACCCGGCCGGGCCCGGCTGTGACCGTTGACGAAGAAGCGGAATCCCTCTCTCCACCACAGCGGTACCGGCGAAAGGGACGGCCCGCGCCAACAGCACACGGCGGAGAGGGAACTGACATGGCAGACATTACGCAGATCCGGGTGAAGATCGAGGTCGCCAACCTGTCTGAAGCAGGGTCGGACGACTGGGTGTACCTCGGCATCGCGGGCCGCGAGTTCGTCCTGGACTCCGGCAACGCCGACGACTTCGACAAGGGCACGAAGAAGGTCTCGTGCTGGGGGAGCAGCAGGAGGACGATACCGAGGGCAACTTCACCGTCATGCCGGTGGTCGAGGGCGAGTACAACGACCCGCGCAAGCCCCAGCTCGACACCGAGGACCTCTCCCTGTATCCGGCCTACCTGCGGGTGGAGGACGCTGGCAGCAATCCGGCGCTGTGCCTGGAACGCGTCCGCGTCTCCGTCCACGCGTCCGACGGCAGCGTCCACAAGTTCGACAACCTGCGCCTGGACACGGTGGCGGACAGCCGCAGGATCTGGCTTCAGCAGAAGTACGGCAAGCAGCTGTACCTGCACCGCGTCAACGAGCGCGACCAGTCATGAGGCACCGGGTGCGCCGCTGCTGGCTGACCGCCGCCGTCCTGGCGGTGACCACGTAGACCGGCCCCCTCCTGGCGCACGGCGCCGTGCAAGGCCGCGAAGGTGACGGTGCCGCTCGGTGAGGCGATCGGCCGGCTGGACGTGGCCGTGGAGGACCGCACCGGCTACGACCGCGCCCGCGAGTTCGGCTCCGGCTGGATTGACGCCGACCGGGACGGCTGCAACACCCGGGCGGAGGTCCTGCTCGCCGAAGCCGTCGAGGCACCGGCCGTGTTCGGCCGCTGCACCCTGACCGGCGGAACCTGGTTCTCCTGGTACGACGGCCAGGAAGTGACCCAGACCGACATCGACCACGTCGTCCCGCTGGCCGAAGCATGGGACAGCGGGGCGAAGGCGTGGACGCGTGAGCGCCGTGTCGCCTACGCCAACTACCAGGACGACCCCCGGCACCTGGAAGCGGTCAGCCAGCGCTCGAACCGGCAGAAGAGCGACCAGGACGTCGCCCAATGGCTGCCCGAGGAGTCCGTGCGCTGCAGGTACCTGGCGTACTGGGTGCCGGTGAAGCTGTCCTGGAACCTGTCCGTCGACACGGCCGAGCACCAGGCGCTGAAAAACCTCACGGACGGCTGCTCCGACACCGACATCACCTACACACCCGCCCCCTGACCACCCCAAGGGGCGGGCCCTCCCCCCGTCGATCACGGTCACCTCAAAGACCGGCGGGGGGACTTGGTCACCCCGGCCGGCATCGAGTGGGACAGCGCTGCGCAACGGTGCGCAGCGACCGCGCACGTCATCCGTCCCCTGCCTGCGCAGCCGTCCCGGCCACGTCCGGCACAGGCGCCGCCGCCTCAGCGTCACGCAGTGCGTCGGCGGTTTTCTCGCAGGCAAGGGCGATCTGTTTAAGGAAAGGAGCGATCCTCGGGTTGGCCGTGTCCCTGCGAAGAGCAGCGAGCGCCTCGATCCACTCCACCACATCCTCGGGCAGGGTGTAGGGCTCAGCCGCTCAGCCGCTGCGCAGGACGCGGCACCGAAGGACTCCCGGCCGAGGCGTAGTTGCCACTGCTGATGGGAAATTACGTGACGTTCCACAGCTGGCACCGCGAAGGTGAACGAGATCACGCGAAGCTACGGCATCCGCTACCACGCATGCGTCGCGATGATCGTGCATGTGGCGGACGTCGAGCGGCTGATTGGCCATCACACGGACATCGATCTGCGGTGGGGACAGTGCGGTTCGCGATCACCACCCACTATGCCGGGCACAAGTTGACGGCTGCGGACGTCGACCTCGCCCAATGCATCGACACCATCGCGAGCGCGCACATGGCAGAACCCCTCGTTCCCTGACTCCGGCCACGACCAGAACCCCTGCTCTGTCGCGTGGACCCTTTCGCTCAGAACGCGCTGCTGAAACCGACACGACAGGGGCTCCTGTTCTCCGTACTCGCATGGGTCCCTGGGCACGGAGTCGGAGGCCGAAGGCCGCGTCCACGGCGCTTGGACGGTGGCGTGGACGCGGCCGACATCAGGACCCGTCGATCAGTTCCTGTATCTCCGGGGGGAGCTTGTTGCCCGAGTAGGCAGCCACGAGGGTGGTGTCGTCGGGGCTGTCACCGACGGCGACGGCCACTTTGGGAGAGATGCCGTCCACCGCGTAGGCGGTGGTTGCCTCTCCGGACTCCTCCTCCTTGTCCTGGCCACCGGTGTCCTCACACGGCGGGATGGTGGCGGAACCGAGCTTCTCTCCCGCCGCGAACTCCACGTTCGCGACATCCCGGTACGTGCGGTCCTGGTAGAGGACACGGTAGGCGCAGGATGCCGCCTCCTCGCCTCCGTCACTGCTGCTCTCCGATGTGCAGGCCACAGCCAGGATCATCATGGTTGCCACGAGAGGTAGTCGTGTGGTTCGCCCCGGCCGACTCATTGCTTCTCCTAGTAGATGCCACGGAGGGCCAGGACTTCTCCCTTGCCGAGGGTCCTGGCGATCGTCTTGCACGTGAACGAGTTCGTATACATGGTGAGGTTCGAGTGCCCCGCCCCGACGTGTCCCAGCCCGAAGATGTGTCCGGCCTCATGAGTACCGACGGAGCGGATGTCGTATTCGTTCGAGCAGCTGCTGGTCGGCTTGTTCGTGAAGTCGAAGTCGTGGGTGTTGAAACGGACGTCGGCCTCACGCAGGTCATTCTTGATCCCGGGCATGGACCAGGTGTACGAGCAGGTCGTCGCGACGGCGCTGCTCTTGAGGTTCCCCGCGTCCCACACGCTCAGCTCGTCCTGGACGGTGCACTGGCCCGTGCTGTTGACGCTCGCCTCACGGCTGGTCTTGGCCAGCCAGTTCGCCTTAGCGCCCACCGTGTCGCTGTACCCGCAGTTGTTGTGGCTGTCAGTGATGTTGTCGATCGCGTCCCTGAACGCCCACATGGCGTCGTCACGGGACAGCGCCCCGGGCATCCCCCCCGTCGCCGATGTACCAGTTGTAGGTGCCGTACTCCTTGCGGTCGGCCGTCGAGTTCGCGCCGTCGCTGCATGCCGAAGTGCAGCGGCAACGTCGACGTCGGCCACTTCGGCGCCCTCCGAGGTGTCAGCGGAGTCGACGACGGTGTCCGGTTCCGCGAACACGTCGGACAGCAGGATCTGTGCGTCGCTGATCACGGGCAGTGTGGCCGTCGCGCCCAGTCCCGCCATGACTTGCTGGGCGTGCGCGGTGGCGCCGGCGAGCTGGGCGGCGAGTCGGCGTTGAACGCCGCAGCCGCTCCTTGCACGTCGAGCCCGGTGCGCGGGGAAGGAGGCCCCATCATGGTCAGCTCGGCCCCGCCGAGGGTCAGAGGGAAGATCCCGAGGCCGACGGTGCGCCGTGGCGGGGTCCCGGGTGCGCCCAGCAGTTGCGGCCACGTTCCGTAGAAGGCGGCCTCGTGGATGACGGCGGCGTCCGGTTGCTGTGCCAGCACCTCCTGCAGCACGGCGTCCTGCGTTGGTGCCATGTCGGTGAACCAGCCGAACACGGCCCTCCAAGAAGACCGGGCCCGGTGGCAGCTCGTGCAGCCACGGCTGCAGCTCACCGAGGTGGCGGTCGTCGAAGTCGGAGGGTCCGGCCAGCGGGACGAACGCCGCCCCCGCTGCGTCGGCCTGCCGCGCGAACCGGCTGCCGCTGACGACCGTGACCTGTCGTCCGGCCGCGACGAGGTGGCGGGCGAGGTTCAGGATCGGCCAGACGTGACCGGTGAGTGGGGTCGCGGCGAGCACGATGGGGCGGTTGTCATGGGGGGCCTCGGGGTCGACGGAGGTCGGCCCGCAGGGGCGGCCGACCCGATGAACACGATCCTGGCCCCCTCGCTTGGGGGAGACCACCGGACATCGACCGGACAGCGCCGGTACGGACGGACGGCCGGGCTCAGTCCCGCCCTGAAACGGTCTCGGCACGCCGGACAAGTTCCCGGAACCGTTGGCCGAGTTGGTCGGAGTCCGGGACTGGTTCCGAGCTTGCCACCCCCTCCCACCATTGCGCTGATGCCACGTCACCGAGGTCGGCGGCCACGGCTGCGGCCACGCCCGCCAAGTGTGTCCGGGGCCGCTCGTCCTGCTGGGGGGAGAGTTCGGCGGCGGCGGCGAGCATCACGGCGGCGTCGTCCAGGCGTCCTTCGCTGCGGGCGGCCTGCGCGCACTCCGCGAGGACCGCTGGGACCGAGAACTCGCTGCCCATCTTTCGCGCCGTGTCCGCTGCGGCCCGCCAGTGCCGCACCGCCGCGGCCCGGTCGCCGCGCAACAGCGCACCGTCGCCGTAGCCGATCGGCACGTGCACGGCCGCCCACACGTCGCGCTCCACATCAAGACGCTTCTTCATCAGGACCTCTGCCCTGGCCAGCAGAGTCTGTGAACCGTCGAAGTCCTCCAGGCGCAGCGCCGCAGCCGACGCGAAGATCGCTGCTTCCGCGGCCAGCGAGGCGTCGTCGATCCGCTCGGCAAGGCGCATCGCCCGCTGCGCGGTGGTGGACAGATCCGCGGCGACGCGATTGGACCCGGCGCGCGCCACCAGCCAGCGGGCCCGCCCATGTTCGCTCAGGTCGTTCTCGTGCAGGCGGTTGGTCCAGGCGAGGGCTTCGTGGGTGTGCCCGGTCATCCACAGCGGCAGCCACACCGACCACAGCAGCTCGGCGGCGTCGTCGTACTGGTGGGTGCCGACGAGGTGGTCGAAGCCGAGCCGCAACACATGGCGGTCGGTCTCGACCTGCTCGACCGCCGTCATGTCGCCGCGGCCCCGGATCCGCGCACCATGTTCGCGTCCCGCCCGCAACGCCCATCGGGCCACGCCCCGACGGACGTGTTCCCGGTCGGCCGGTTCGAGGGTCTCGACGGCGTGCCTGCGGACCGGTTCCAGCAGCCGGTACCGCGTGGTCGGCCCCGTGTCGTCGGCACAAGCCACCAGGGAGTGCTCGATCAACTCGGCGAGTGCCCCCACCGCATCCGCCGCGTCCGGCGTGGCGATCGCGTCGACGGTGTCGAGGGAGAAGCTGCCCGGCACCATGGCAAGCCGGGGGAGCAGGCGCTGGGCCGCGGGGCCGAGTATCTGACAGCTCCACTCGATCGTGGCCGCCATGGTGCGTTGCCGCGCTGGCAAGTCCTGTGGGCCAGCCACGGGCAGTTCCGTGAGCGCGTCGATCCGCTCAAGCAGCGCCCGCGGCCCCAGCCGGGCCGCTGCGGCGGCCAGAAGTTCGATGGCCAGGGGCAGCCCGTCGGCCTGTCGGCACAGCTGCGCGACGGCACTGTCGTCTGCCCTCCCCATGGGCGGTGCCCCGGCGGCGGCCAGCCGCTCGCCGAAGAGCCGCTCCGCCGCGCTCGGACCGAGCGGGGCGATACGCACCTCACGGTCCCGACGTACACGCAGCGGGACGCGGCTGGTGGCCAGGATCACCGTGTCGGGGGAGGCCGTGAGCAGCTCGGCCAGGTGGGGGCCGCAGGCCGTGACGCGCTCCAGGTTGTCGAGCACGAGCAGGGCCGACGTCCCGGCGAGATGCTCCGCGAGTCCGGTCACGGTGTCGGCGGCACAGGCCGCCGCGTGGGCCACGGCCGCGAGGGCGTCGTCGGGTTCGGTGACGTCGATGAGGTCGGCGAAGTACACGGCGCCCGGGCGCTCGGCGGCCATCGCATCAGCGGCTACGAGGGCGACGGTGGTCTTGCCCACCCCGCCCGGTCCGGTGAGCGTCACCAGCCGACCCGGCGTGGTGCCCAGGGCCGCGACGATCTCCGCGACCTCGTCGTCGCGCCCGATCACCTCGACGCTCGGCGGCGACGGCTTGCGGGGCGTCAGCTTGCGGGACGGCATTTCGAGCGCCGCGTCCCCGGCCCGGCCCAGGGTGGACAGCAGCGCCATGCGGTCGGCGTCGCGGAGCTGCAGCGCCGTGGCTAGCGCCCGCACGGTGTGCGGCTGGGGCTGGGTCCGTCGCCCGCGTTCCAGCGCGCTGATCGCGTCGACGGACACCCTGGCGGCGGCGGCCAGCTCCTGCTGGGTCAGTGACCTGGCCTCCCGTAAGTCCCGCAAGAGCGCCGCGAAGCTGATCGTCTTCCGTGCCGGTCCCGCCGAATCGTTCACGCTGTCGATTATGCCTGCCGGGTCCGGACGGCTGTCCGGGCGGTGTCCCGGCAGTGTCCCGGCAGTCTCCGGTTGTCGGGCAGCACCTCCGATGTTCATGATCGACATGACAGGACGAACCACCGCTAGGAGATCCACGCCATGCTCCCCCAGGCCCTTCAATCACTGCGCGACGCGATCAACTCCCACGTCCCGGAACGGATCGCTGGCTGTTTCGCTGAGGACTACGTCGCCGAACGACCTCTGCGACCGGCCGAAGGATTCATCGGTTCCGGCGAGGTCGCCGCGAACTGGACGAGGATCCTGGCCGGGCTGCCCGACCTCCACGTCGAGATCCTGCGCCACGCCCAGAACGGCGACGAATTGTGGTCGGAGTGGGAGTATCGAGGCACCGCTCCGACCGGGGCGACGGTCCTGCTGCGCGGTCCGGTCATCCTCACCACCCGCGACGAACGGATCGCCTGGGCCCGGTTTTACCCCGACCCGGTAACCGTGGAGGGCCCGACCCACACCACCGTCTCCCTGGTACTGAACGCACCGGCCGAACGGATCTTCGCCGTCCTCCGCGACCCCCGCCGCCACGCCGAACTCGACGCCACCGGCAGACTGCGGCACGCCGAGACCTCCCAGCCGCTCGCCGCCGTCGGCGACACCTTCATCATGGCCATGCACAGCGAGGAGCACGGCGACTATCGGATCGAGAACCGCGTCGTCGCTTTCACCGAGAACCAGATCATCGGATGGGCCCCCGGACAGCCCGGACAGCGCCCGCCCGGGCACCGCTTCACCTGGAAACTCACCCCGACCGACGACGGCCGCACCGAGGTGACCCAAACCTACGACTGGACGGCGGTCACCCACCCGGCAGAGTTGCTTCGCTTGCCGATCTTCACCGCCGACGAACTCGATGCATCGCTGATCCACCTGGCCGCGGCGCTGGCCTAGCTGTTCTCTCACCAAGGTTGGTGACAGCGAGCACTGACCTGTGATCTTGAAGTGGGTGAGGGCCCCTCTGGCTCGGTGTGGGTTGCACGATCTGCGCCGGCGACCAGAAAGGCCCTTGTGCCTCACCTGCACCCCTGGCCGAGACCGGACGTCTGCGTCCTGTGCCTCAGATTGGACTGAGACACGGCAATCCGCCGGGCGGACACGGACGCCGCCGACAGCGTTACTCCTGGGCGGTAACCGACCCCTCGCCGAGCTCGTGACAGGCTGCGGCCAGGAGACGAAGGACTACGAGAGGCGTCGTAGCCACTTCCCCACCGGTACGACCTGGACCTGCTCCCCCACGGGTGCGAACACGTACTGACAGACGTGCCCCCGTCCAGACAACTCATCTGTCCGAACCCGATCTGCTTCTCCTCGACGTGGCCGGCCGGGACGACGCCGCCGTGAACGCGTTCCAGAGGTCGAGGGGCCCGAGCCGAGGCTTGACCGTGCGGTGGCGACTCCATACTGCATCCGCGAATTCGTTACCGCACGGCCGGAAGTCCGTCACGCGACGAGCCTCACTGGTATGTCGTCACAGTGCTCTTCGCGAAAAAGGACTCCACGTGAGACCGCTCATCAGGCAGCCCATTGAGGTAGTCAGCTACCACAGCGCTGATAATCTCGAAAGGCTGAATCTTTATGGTCGGCATGCTACTCAGGAGGTCCATCATCCTGCTCACCTTCGTATTCACGTCCCGACGAAGGGTGCAGGTGAACCTCTGCTTCTGCATTCCAGCTAGGTATTCATTGTTGAGGATGTAGCTTCGATATGCGAAGGCCATGTCGGCGAGCTTCTCAACATGGTCCTTCTCGTCTTCGATGAGCTCTTCATCCACACACATGGGATCAAGCGGCCGCAGCGCAGTCTCAAGAACAGCATCGACGTAGTGAGCAGGGGTGAGCTTGTGACGCTGCCCCGTGAGCTGCATGAAGAGAGCCTTGTCGCTGGTCCCCTGGTTGGCGAGCTGCTCAAATGCCGCACCGTACAGGTGAACGTTCCGATTCTCGTGCGGAACAGTACTGAGCTGTCCCACCCGATAGGCGACCAGCAGTGCCGAGTAGCGCGGAGCCGATGCCTGCAGCTCACGCAGAGCTTCCTCGCGGCTGGTCTGGCGCTGACTCGGATCGAACCGTTCCACGCGGGGACGTCGCTGTCGACGTGACATGGGACCGCCCTGCTGGGAAACCGAGATCGAATATCCGCCCTCTCGGCCGTCGGAGCGGTGAGCTACCTCGGTACCCTGCGCTGGTGCAGGACTGCTGGTCGCAGACTGCCTCAGCGGAGGAGCAAACGGCTGCTGGTCCTCGCGGGGCAATCCAGGTGCCGTGGTGTACACAGTTCCAGAGTTCACTTCCTGACCCTGGGTGAGGCGGCTAGACCGCTGCTCCGGTGCGGCCGGAGCAGCCTCTGCAGAGACCTCAGTCCAGAGAGAGCGGGATGAAGGGGAATCCTCCGCCAGGCCAGTCGATTCCTGAGGGACGGGGCCAGCAGACGGCACCGCCGTCGTCGCGGCCCCTACCGGCTGCGTGTGGGGCACGCTGTGAAAGTCCTGCTGCGCCGGAACGACGGGCTCTGTGGTCACTTCCTCGCCCGAGGAGGCATCCCCATCACTGCCCGTGAAACCAGCAAAGATATTGGCAGGGCTCTCAGCTGGCTCCGTGACCTGAGGCGCCGTGTCCTTCTTACCGTCCTCGGAGGGCTCGAGTACAGCGGTCTCAGGAGAAGCCGCCTCCGATTTGAACCCCGCGAGCGAAAACTTCGGCATCTGGGCAGCAAGCTTTTCCCGCCTCTCACTGGCTAGCCGTGTCTTCCTCTCTGCAGCGGTCTCCGAGGACTTCGTAGACGCAGTCTTCTTGGAGGCTCGATTGTTGCTGGACGTCACGCTACTGCTCCCTCGAGCTCGGTGTTGCGGTCAATGACGCGCTTGATCACGTCACTGGTGAACGTGGCCCAGTCCTCGGCCAGGTCCAAAGCCTTGTCAGGCTCCACCAGACGGCTGTTGGTGTAACGAGGACGAGGTACTGCATTGCCCTTCTCGTCCATAAGCATCTCGTTTGCGGCGAGGGCGAGTTCGCGAGCCGGCATGCCGTTGTTACGGCACGCGGTAGCCAGACCACGAGAGTCCCGAATGTGATCCCTCATCACCAAGCTCGGATCGAGTTCTGCCTCCTCAAGGAGCAGCTCAATCTTTACACGCAGAATGTCGAGTTCTCCGGTTGCCTCACCAGCAACCTTCTTGAAGCCCAAGAACCCGATCGCAGCGATTCCGAGCTCCGGGTTGATGAGACGAACGTCGGCGACAAGGTTCGCCACCGTCTGAAGGCCGCCAAGCATGGCGTCGTCGGAGTTCTTGACAGGCGTTACCAGGTGAGTGACGGCCGCAAGACCTAGACGCTGGACGGACACATCACCAGGAGAGAAGTCGACGATGATCCAAGCGTAGTGGTGTGAGATCTGCGCAAGAAGCATGGCGAGCATGAGGTAGGGCGCTTGCACATGCTTTCCCGCCAGGCGGCTGATCTCTGCGGCGAGGCCCGCGTTCGCCGCCCCTCCGACCGTCATGTCCAGATAAGGCTTCACGTTCTTGACTACCGTAAAAGCCTTGTCCTCGGTCACTGCTCCAACAAAGCCATATCCGTCGTCGTCGTACTTACCGCCGAGGATCTTGAGGTCGAGGCGCCCGTTCCCGTTACTGTCTAGCTCGATGTACAGGACGGGCTTCGCTTCATGTCCCTGATCCGCGAGGTGAGCCTGCTCCTGAGCCAGCATGTAGCCAAGGTTCACGCCCGTGGTGGTCTTCCCTTCGCCACCCTTACCGATCGTGACCCCAATGACGTTGCGCAGTCGGGGGCGTAGCTGCCCGACCAGCTCCTGGAGTCGATCCGGTGCTGTCATCGCGGTGAACTGACTCACGATTCTGAGCCGAGGTGCAAGAGATTCGAAGGTGTGAAGTTCCACTGGTTCTCCGCCGTCGCAGGGTTTGCGTAGTGGCACGTTCGTCTCGATGCAGATGTAACTCAACGATCGCTGGAGTACGTGCCTCTCGCAGCTCGTAGCGGATCCTACATGCGATCCAGTGACAAAGTCACGCATCATCAGGATGCCCACGGCACCGCGTAGTTGATCTAACTTTCGATCTCAGTACCTATCTGGCTTGTGGACAGCGGAAGAAATAGGATCCTTCTTATATCCAAAGGAGCCTATTGAGAGAAAGCTATTGAGATCACTTAATGCATCACTCGAAATTTGAAATAGACACAGGAAGTAATGCCTGCCAGCTGGCCTGCTTGATCCTCTGGAGAGGTGAGTGATGAAGTGAGTAAAGTATGTGATTTTGTGAAACTTGCAGGTCAGAGGCACTTTTACCGTCTCTTTACTTTCTAAATCTGTCGTGTACATGTCAAATTTTGGGTAAGAGTGACTGCCCGAGTGATCCTTTCCGCGTAAGCGAGGCACCGACATCAGGCACCACACACCTCACTCGTAGCTAATGTAGGCAAGCGCCAGTGGTGTGGCCCGGATGAGATGACGGAGCTACACGTACGGCGAGTGCGATCGCGGCAACGCGCCTCTCAGGCCGGCACGCAATTCACGTCACACCGTGCGGATGTGGGCTTACCAACGGGCTGACCGAGCAGGTTCTGATGCTGCGATCCCGATGCGTGCCCTCAGATCACGCAGATCCTCAACTACGCCTACAGCGGCCCCGATGCCGCGGAGTCGGCTTGATAGTGCGCGAAGCCGCCAGACCTCTTCACAAGTTCACATACATTCCTCGCCTCTTCACTCCGTCTGGGACCGATGAACCTCTCGTATCCGGAGCTTGGCTCTGCCCGAACGCACGCTGGCCGCTTCTGCAAAGGTGCCAGCTCGACGCGGCCGAGAGCGTTGAAACGCTATGTGAGGGCTGTGGCCTGGCTGGCACTCCTGCACGTAGCCAGGCCACAGTCCGGCAAGTCGCCGCCAGGTCCTACCTGGGCTACGCCTCTGCCCGTTCGTTGCCTAGTCGGAGAATCTTTGCTCTCATGCTGACCAAGCGGCCTCGCGTTAGCCTCCCTTACTCCATGAGAGGAGTAAGGGTTGGATAGTAGACAAAGCGGCCAACCACCGGCACGCCCCGTGCTGGACCGAGTCTTTGAACCGCCGCAACCCGAACGTTCAGCCCCTCCAGCCCCTGAGAGCCTGTAGCCATGCCCCGTGCAAAGATCCCATACTCAAAAACCGGGACCCTCCGCGAAAGACAGAGCAGGCCTCCCCACCTAGCGCGGTGGTGAGAGCCGCCGCAGGCATTCGTCGGGTGCCTGTCGGCAGCCAGCACTGGTCACCAGCCGCCGCAGCTCCGTGAACCTGATGCCATTGGCGAGGACGACGGTGAGCCATGCCTCAATCACCCACACGTCCACCCCGCCGCCCGTTTCGCTCTGACAGGTACCAGCGCGGCAGGACCGCGCCGACGTAGCCGTCCCGGGACAGTCGAGCGCCGAACTTGAGTGGAGCACCGTGCAAGACCGGCCCGTGTCCTGTCCTGCACAGCTCCAAGGAAATCAAACGCGTCGCAGTAGGCGGCCGGTAAGAACACCAATGCTTCCCCATACTCCAGCGGGCAGCGCGCGTGGGCCAGTTCACCGACATCATCGGGTCCCAAGACCACACCGCCGCAGCCCGTGCGCCACCCGCCACCAGCAGGTACCTGAACGCGCTGACCCTGCCCGTGCTTTCAAAAGTGCTAGGTCGCTGCTTCATCACCGGCATCAGACACAGTGGCGCCGACCAGGCGCAGGCAGCAGCAAAGGAGCAGAACTGGCGAGGGTCACCGCGGGGCTGGCCAGAATCGAGAACGGGCAGCGCAGAGCAGTCCGCCTCTCAGTCGGCGCCAGCAACGGGCCAAGGACGGCGCGCAGGCAGGAAAAGAGCGCGCTGTCTGGACCCGCTGCGAGCTTGGGTCATGGGACTGGTCGCTGACGAAAGGCAGGCCATCGCGCAAGCCTTCCTGACGAAAGGTCAGTTCGACCGGGGGAGTGCATGAGGGCCTGATCCAGATCTGACCGGGTCCGGCTGCTGACGTCACTCCGTGCGACCGACAGAGTTGAGACGATCAGGATGCTGTGAACGCATGCTGTAGGACCTCGTCGGAGCTGCAGTCGTGGACACCATCAGCGCCGCCCAACGTAAGCATTGCGACCAGCTCGCCATCTGGTGCCACAGCCCTCGCGACCGGCTGCTGATCACCTAGGCCGGCGACCGGGACCAGAAGGTTCCGAAGGTGCGGAAGGGGTTGTTCTTCCTTGGTGATGACGGCATACGTGCGCGAGGGCTCGATCCATTCGGTCGATGACCGGGTCCAGGTCCTACGGCCGGTTCCGGGTCTCCGCATGCGAAGTCTCTCGGATCCGCGGCGAACTCGATGCCCCCTGCGCGCGTTTCGGGAACGGCCGTTGGACCACACCTCCGACCACCGGGATTTCTGTCACCGGGCACGATGAGGTCCTCATGCTGTTGATCGGCGACAGCGAGTCGAAGCCGTTCAAGCCAAGGTTCCTAAGTGTCTGCGGGCCTGAGTCGTGGTCAGCTCATGGTCTTCGACAGTCACCGCGGACTGGCGGCCGCGGCGCGTACCAGATCGACGCGGTCCCACTGGCGTTCACCCGCAGGTATGAGGGTGAGGTGGGACCACCGCCGACCGTCATCGAACACCTATCAATACCCACGAGGACCAAATCGATGAGTTGATCGCCGAGGTCGAGGGCAGGATGGGCTGGCAGAGGTGCCGAGTTCGCTTCAGGGGAGACATCTTCGGCGAGATCGAATTGGACCTGTACGAGATGGTCGCCGCGACCATCCGCGCCATTTTCCCGTGGACGGCCAGCGTGGCCGTCTACGCTCAGCTGGACCTGGTCGCCGATGTCCTTGGACGCCTGTTATCCCGGTTCAAGGCCATGGTGCGGGAATCTGCGATCGGCACGCCTGCCTTTGGGCCGCCTGTCGGCCCACTGGAAGGAAGATTTGGCCAACCAGCCCACGGGGGGGGCGGCTGAATCGGGAAAATCAAACGCCGGCTCGACACCGTCCAGGTCCTCCCTCACCCCGCAGTCCTCGATCGACTCGGCGCCGCCGTCCTGGCCGAACTCCACGGCACATGGCAGCTTCGACGCCCAGCAGCTCGATCAGTGACCGTACAACCTGGTGGGACACGATCAACTTACGGAGTCCCAGGCCCTGTGCGTGGGGTCCCGGGACTCTGTGGCGCTAGATGAAGCGCAAGGTGCTGGGAAGGGGCTTACCTCATGCCCCAGCGGGAGTTATCGCCCGCCCCTGGGAGCGATCAGTCTTCTCCCCAGCCCGGCAGATGTCCACGGTCTGCGGGTCGACGGCTTCACCTGGTGATCCGGTCCGGTAGTCGCCGTCAGGGGCGCTGTCGCGGTCGTGAGGGACCAGGTAGAAGACCCGGCGATGAAAGAGGCTGGTCTCAGGGTCCCGCTCTACGCTGGAGGCAAGTTCTGCATAACCCACCAAGCGGCCCAGGCCATCGAAGGAGGGCTTGCCCTTGCGGTAGGGGGTGCCGTGAACGGCCTGGCGCACGTACTCCAACGTAGCGGTGTCCTCGAGCCAAATGATCTTGGATTCCCCGATGACGTCCATGTCGGAGAGTAGCGAGCTCATGGTGTCCGCACCCCTTCCTGTTCTTATTTTCCTCGGCTCGGCCGCTAAGGCTTTGTGCACCTGCGCCTGCCGACCTCCATCAGTCTAGAGGGGGCTCGCCTGCGCTGCGTAGTGGCCGCCCGTAGACAGCGCTGCGCGATGTCCTATTTCAACCCTGTATCTATGCATCGTCGGCAGACAGACCCAGCCCTGGGTAGTAGCGGGTGCCATTCGACTTGATCATCTCGTCGGGGGATTTCAGGCCAAGCTCGCTACGCATCCGGGTGGCGAAGCTACGCGACCCTGCCGGCCGGACGCCCTCGTCCTGGCACCACCGGGCATACACCCGATACAACACGGTCTGCTGGACCTTCATCCCCTCCTGCATCTGGCAGAGGTCGGACAAGAACCGGCCGACGTGGTCCTCTGTGGCCGCGTAGTTCGTAGTGGCCGTGCGCACTCGCGCTGGGCCTGCGAGGTTGTCGCGCTTACGGCTGGGGTCGCGGGTCGCAAGAAACTGGCGGGCACCCTCGATGAGCCACGCGAGAATACCGGGTCCCTCTTCCTCGACCAAGATGCGGGCCAGATTGTCGATCTTCTGGTTATCTGGGATCTTCCGCTCGAACGGAATCAGTCGAAGACGGCGCCAGAAAGCATGGCCTCCTGTGGCAACTTCAGGATGGTGGTTACCCAGGAGCCAGAGGTGATGCGTGGGAGCAAAAGTGAAGAAGTCCTGACGCATTCTGCGCGCAGTCACCTTGTCACCGCCGGTGAGAAGCTTGACGCGCACCTCGTCGAACTTGTCGGTGGGCTTGAGCTCGCTGCACACCACCAGGCGACGCCCGTACAGTTCCGTGAGCTCGGTCGAGTGCTCGGTGTAGCCACCACGGTCCATGAGGAAGCCGGGCGGTGCGGAGTGGGCGTAGTCCCCGAGAATCTGGACCGTCGTATCCAGCAGGACAGACTTTCCGTTTGCTCCGTCTCCGTGACAGAACGGCAAGACCTGCGCACCGACATCGCCCGTGATGGAGTACCCCAGCAGAATATGGAGGTATTCGATCATTTCTTTGCCGTCGCCGTCGTCACCGAAGATGTCGGCTAGGAAACGGAAGAACCGCGGAGTGGGCGTGGACGCGGGTGCAACGCGGGTGCAACGGGAGTTGAAGTCCCGCCTTGGGTCCGCCGCACGAAGCTCGCCCGTCCGGAGGTCGACCACTCCGGCTGGCGTGCACAGGGTGTAAGGGTTGCCGTCTAGCTGTTCAGCGTCGAGCGAAAGGGCTGGAGACGCTTTGGCCTGATGCAGCATCGCTTTCACGCCGCTTGTCGAGGACGAATACCGGCGATGCCGGAGGACGTCTTGGCGGGAGAACTGCCCTGTCGGGTCGTGCGTCGGCATCTGGGCGGCCATGTCACCAGCAGCCCAGACGGCGGCACCCTCACCACCGCGCAGCTTCCATCGGCCGGAATCCCAGGTGTACCAGCCGTTGCCTTCCACATAGCGGAACTGCCCTCCATACATGGAGGCGAACAGTTCCGCGTTGGCACGGTCAGTGAGGTCATGCGGCAGCCGTCCCGACGGCGGGGGACTGATGGCCTCGCCCGCGGGCCCGCCGAATTCCCTGGTCGCTTTCTGGGCAGGGAGGGTGCGCTCTGGGGCATCGGCAGCTAGCCCAGCGTTCAGATCGAGCATCTGCTGCGCAACAAAGTCGGGGTCAAAGGCAGCAGCGGGGCGGTCGCTGGAGGTGCTCATGAGCGTCCTTTGAGGTGGAGCGGGCGGCGGACCCCCGCACCGAGTCCGTCACGAATGGTCCGGTTGTTCTTGGCTGACTGCGCAGGCCGTGCCACTTCAGCCGCCCGCGTAAGACGGTCCACTGCCTCCGCATGTGACAGGCGTCCAGCAGCAACAAGCCCGCCAGCGGTGAATGCGGCCCTGTTCAGCTTGTCGGTGAACCCGGTTCCTTCCGACGCCGTGGCGCAGGCCTCGACCGCTTCGAGCAACCTGCTGAGCCCGTCGACTGCTCCTGATCGGCGTGTCAGAACCGGGGCGGCCTGCTGCGGAACGGGGGAGGAGGTGACCGCATGCCCGGTGCGGTTCAACTCTGCGGCCAGCCAGGCCGGCAAGGGAGCAGGTTCCAGGACTGGCCCCACAGGCCGGTAGGTGCCTGACTTCGTTCGCGTGAAGGGCGCCACAACGTAGCCCTTTTCCGCACGAACATCGACCTGCCAAGCCAGGGCTGCGGTAACCCCAGCCCCGGAGGAAGACCGCATGCGGCTGCCCTGGGGCAGGGAATACCACACATGGATGCCCCCAGACGCCGTCCGCACCCTCAGAGTCGTCTCGTCGGAACAGGGGCTTTGCTGCCCACGATAGGCGGCGAGCAGGCCGAGGGTATGGAAGCCGTTCTCGAGACCTGCCAGATCGATCGACGGATGCACGGGAATGCCCGGCAACAGTCGTTCCCGTGAAGGCTGTTCTTGCGTGTGCGCGTCGATGTCGAGCACTACCAAGCGAGCTGGACCGCATGAGACGGCGACACCGAAGTCGGGGTGTGCCGCCCACCAGGTGCGGATGCGTTCGACATCCGTCGTGGCAGCGTGAAAGCCGTGGCACCACCGGCCTGCCGCATGACAGGAGCACTCTTCAGGGGAATGGTCCTGGAGTCGGCAATCGGAGCAGTTGGCAGCAGGAATCTTGCGTCCGGGAACCAGCGGATGCACGGGCCAGCCCTTCCGAGCACACCAGATCGCCGTGTCCACCGGCAGGGGCTCCGACGGCGCGGTGAAGAGTTTGGGGTGGCGGAGCACTCTGCCGGTCCTTGCTCAGGGTGCGGGCAAACCGCACAGCCGGTTGAAATATGCAGGTCACTGAGAAGCAGGTTGAAGTTGAGGGGCTGGAGGGGCTGAAGTCTCTTGTCTGTTTGGCGCGAGCCTAGCGCAGGGATCCTTGGTGCATAGGACGCAGGGCCCAAGTTCATGGACATGCCTCAACTTCAGCCCCTTCCGCCCCTGGGTTCGTCTCAGTCGAGGGGTGAAAGGGGCCCAGCTCTGGTACCGCCGAAGCGGTCTTGGAGCCCACCTCGGTAGGAGTGGCAGACCTTCAGCCCCTGCCCTTGGGCGGCGTTCTGCGGTCACTGTGGACCAATAGAAGCCTGGAGGGGCTTATTTGATTGCTTATGACCCTTTTAGGAGGGTCGGTAGGGGCTGAATTTCCGTGACCCTACCGCACGGCTTCGGTCACGTGTATCCCGGCACGCTCTCTCTTCGCCATCCCTGGAGTTCTGCCCCTCCAGCCCCTGAACTGCGGCGCAGGGCACCACCTTTCCCAGGGCCTGGGACAAGATCCTGCGCGGTTCTCCTCTGTGGGCTGTCGTGAACCCTGCAGGAAGGCCGGGAAGGGGCGGAAGGGTCGGAACGCTCTCCCTCAGGGGCAGAGAGTGGCTGGGCCCTCTTGCATATCCGACACATTTGAGCAGGTCAAACGTCGTATACCCCTGCGCCACAGGGGCGGGAGGGGCTGAACTTTCCAGTTATCAGTGTCCCGGGAACTCACCTCAAGCGTATGTCCTTTTTGGAGGTTTTATTCGCGCGCGCCTGCATACCCCTGCACGCAAGACGGTTGGCAACTGGAAAGTTCAGCCCCTCCCGCCCCTGTCAGGCCTTTGAGGCCGCTCTGACCTGTGGATTCTTAGAAGGGCTGAGGGGCCGACGGACTGAACCAGACTCCGCCCCGCCCCCCTCAGGCCCGTTTGAAGCCTAGATTTTCGATGGCCTGAACTGTGAGCACCTCCGATGGCGCCCTGCCCCACGGCGTTTCCACCGGCTGACAAGAGATCGTCAATAGCAACAGCATGGTGTCGATGTGCAAGGGGTCGGCATTCGAGAAACAGTCCTTCGGGGTGGGACGGCGGCCGGTGAGCCGGGCGATCAGGCGTCTGATTTCGGCGGGGCTGAGGTGGATGAGCCGGTAAGATCCGTTTCTGCTGTATCCGTGTCCAGTTGTCGGGCTCGCAGGAGGGTCAGGCAGGCGTGGGCGTTCATGGTCAGGGTGATGTGGCGATGCCAGCAGGGATGCCGGCGGAGCCGGTAGTCGTCCAGGCCGCACCCCTGCTTGGCTCTTTAGGAAGCATTCCTCCAGCGCCCAGCGCCCAGCGCCCAGCCGCTGCCCGAGATGCGGATCAGCTCGTCCGGCGTGGTGTCGGCGGGGCAGTAGGCGATGTAGTAGGAGATCTCGTCGGGTCTGCTGACGCTGCGGCGGGCGAGGACCCAGTGACGGCGGTCCTCGCGGTGCCAAGGCCGGACCTCGACGCGGGTCCGGTCGTAGATGCGACGGGTGTGGGCCCTCTCCCTACAGGGACGGCGTTTCTATTTGTGCCGTGGGAGGCCGGGGAACAGATTGTGGACGGGGTGGTTGAGTGCCCAGTGGGTGACGACCGTGTCGTGTCTCGTTGTGGCTATGACGTGGAAGATGTCTGCTTGCTCAAGTTCGAATCGTCGGCCCTCGGTGAAGCGATAGGCGGCGTCCGCTGTCACCCGGCCGAACGGGACCTTGTCGGCGATGGCGCGGCGGACCGTCGCCTTGGCCATGGCCACCTTCGTCTCGAAGTGGACTGTGTCGTCGATGCCGGCCCGGCGGCAGCGTTCCCGGTCGTCCGTCCAGGAGGAGGGCAGATACATTCGCCGGTCGATCAGAGTGCGTCCACGGCCGGTGGCGTAGGCGAGGAACACACCGACCTGGCTGTTCTCGGCGCGGCCGGTGGTTCCGGAGTACTAACGCTGCACTCCGGCCGAATGAATGCCCTTCTTCAGAAACCCGGTGTCATCGACGATCAGGACGGCATCTGGGTTTCCGAGGTGTTCGACGACGACGTCGCGTACGTCGTCCAGGACCGCGTCGGCGTCCCACTCGATGCGGTTCAGCAGCCGGTGGATGAGACCGGGGCAGGCATGCCCGGCCTCATCCACCAGCGTCCGGCCGTTCTTTCGCTCCAGCGGAGCAACCAGCCCCCGCATATAGGCAAGCGCGGACTGTCGCGGCTCCTCCCAGTTGAACTGGTGCATGAACTGCTCATGCGCCGCCCCGAGTTCACCTGCCCAAACCTGATATCAACAAGGTCCCCACCCATGACCACACCAACGACCGAGCTGGCCAGCAGCCACGGCAAGCACCGTTGCAGTACTAGTTCGGAGAAGGGACAGGCTGCACGAACACAACCAGGAAGTCCCACTGCAGCAGCGCCACTGCGCGCACTACACAGAACTGACCTCCAGGGCAGCAGCACACCGATGTAGTCCCCTCATCTTCCGCAACCCCACGAGCCGGAGCAAGGTCGGTCAGTACGAGTACGGCGTGATTCAACCGCTCGTTCCTGCCCAGGTCGACTGGTCCGTTGAGGCAGCCACCACCCGGCGACACGACTCATCCTTGCCCTCGCCGTTGCGAGTACGGGACGTGATGTTGGAGCGGCTCCGCATTGACCGGCAACTCGAAGGGGCCTTCATCTACGGGTCTGATCCGCCCCACCTCCCGGAGGTGTTCGGGCTAGATGAGAAGACTGCGATGCGCTATTTGGACTCCGCACGAGCACTACTGGAACAGGCCGCTGAACAGCAGCTTCAGTCACGTCCGGGTTCTGCCGTCGGTTTTCGGGAAGCTGAGGCAGCCGCGGCGGCACGGGTTTCAATCCGCCCAGGGTGAGGTCGAGCAGGGGGGCAGATTGCCCCCTGGGGGCGTGGCGCCCGCCGTCTGCTCAGTCGGCGCGAGAACCGGAAGTCCGGTCGATGATCTGTGCCGCAGGCTGCACGGCGAGCACGCCGCAGACTGCTGCCAGCGCCCACACCGGCCCCATGAACCCGCGCCCGTCCCCGCCGCGAGCACCACGGCAGCGGCTTACAACCACCAACTCCGCAGCCCCGCCCCGACCGCCGCGAGCCTCCATGAGGCGATGAGGAGGAACACGCTGACCGGTGCGTCCAGCGTCAGCCCGACAGCCCACCTCGGCAGCGCCGACTCCGTCTCGGCGATGGCGTCATTGAACGCCCCCAAAGCCTCGCCCGCCGCCGTCGGTGACGCGAACACGAAGTAGTGCCCGAATCCTCAAATGAACGCTGTCGGGGGTTGTTGCTGAGGTCGTAGTAGCTGAGGTCATAGTGGCTCAGGTACCCGAAGTACAGTCACGACAACAGGAAGGCGAGCACCGCGCAGAGCACTGCCGCCATCGCATTGGTCGAGCCGTCCCGCTCCCGTGGTCAGGTAACTGGCAGTTTGCTCAGGTCGGTTCGAGACTCACTTCGTCCCGGGTAGGGAAGTTAGGGCGGCCGTCATCCATCCGGACCGTCAAGTAACCACCGGTGTGAACCTCTTCAACGGTTCCCAGATCTCCGGCACGGTGCCGGGCACCGAGCGCCTCGATGTCGGTGATGAGCTTGATACGGCTTCCGCGCATGACCATTCCTCTCAGGCCGTCCGTGCTGTCCGGCTCCCTGTCACAACCCGTCTCGGCCGCCGGTGGTTCAACGACCGACGCGAAGTGACAGGGCAGCCGTCGCGCCCCGCCCGCATGGATTAGCCAGGGGAGGGGACTGTCCGGCCGGCGAGCAGCAGATCGCCGGTGCCGTCGAAGACCACGGCGCCATTGCACAGGAGGCTCCGGCCCCGCTCCGGGTCGCTGTTGCCGCCGCGGGCAGCAGGTCGTGCTGCTCGGTGAGGTCGACGGCGCCGAGGACGCTGTAGAGCGTGTCGTAGGTTTCGGCGCGGGTGCACTGGTGCTGGATCACGTTGCAGTGGGCCAGGCCCGGGCGAGGGGCGGGGTAGCCGTACAAGGCGGTGGCCATGGCATGTTGGGCGGGCGAGGCGTCGATGGCGGTGATGCGGGCGGGCTGGCGGTGGCCGGTCAGGTGGGTTGCGTGCCGTGTCACCCCGGCGCCGAGGTCGCCAGCGGACCGATCAGTTACGTCGCCGAGGGCTTCAGCTCCGGGCCCGCCGTCCTGTCCCCAACTCCAGGCCAAGCGGCCAGGTATGGCGCGGTCGGTGGCGTTGCGGGTGCCGCCGTAGTGATGCCAGAGGTCTGCGGTGCGGATCACCCCGACCCATCCTGGTGGGCACCGTCAGCAGGCTGGTGCGTTCAGGTGATTCCCACCCGGGGTGCCGCGAGGCTCCGGGTGGCCGGAGGCCCTGCGGCACAGCGTGCCTAGGTCGGGCAGGGGAGTCACTGCCTGGCGATCGCGCTCGGCGGCGTCCGTCCACAGCCGTCAGGCGGCCCCTCAATCGTGCACAGCGATGAGGTCTGCCGTGCGCAGCACCGAGTCGTCCTCCTTGGCGTCGACCGCGGGTACGTGGTGGAGGGAGTGGCTGCCGCGCTTAGAACTCCTAACGAAATGATCTTTGAGGTGGTTGGATCGCTCCGAGACTGATGACCTGGGGGTGTGCGGTGGCTCGGTCGAAGCCGTGGGACGTCGATGACGAGTTGTGGGCGGTGATCGAGCCGCTGTTGCCGAAGGTGGAGCGTCGGGCCCTGCATCCGGGGCGCAAGCGGCATCCGGACCGACTGGTGTTCCAGGGCATCCTGTTCGTGCTGCCCACCGGGATCGCCTGGGAACACCTGCCGCAGGAACTCGGCTTCGGCTCGGGCATGACCTGCTGGCGGCGCCTCGCGGAGTGGACATAGGTCGGGGTGTGGCCCCGGCTGCACGAAGTCCTCCTGGCCGAGCTCCGCGGCGCGAGCGCTCTGGACTTCTCCCAGGCAGCCGTGGACGGCTCCCACATCTGGGCGTAAAAGGGGGAGCCAAGACCGGACGAAGCCCCGTCGGCCGGGGCAGGACGGGCAGCAAGCATCACCTGATCACGGACGCCACGGGCATTCCGCTCGCCGCGACTTTGATCGGCGGTAACCGCAACGACGTCACCCAGCTGATCCCACTCCTTGAGGCCGTGCCGCCGGTGCGGGGCAAGCGCGGCCGGCCCCGGCGCCGCCCCGATGTGGTGCTGGGCGACCGCGGCTACGACCACGACAACTACCGCCGACTCGTCCGCACGCTCGGCGTGAAGCCGCAGATCGCCCGCCGCGGCACCGAGCACGGCTCCGGCTTGGGGACCCAACGCTGGGTCGTAGAGCGCGCCTTCGCCCACCTGCACTGGTTTCGCCGTCTGCGGATCCGATGGGAGATCCGCGACGACATCCACGAAGCGTTCCTCACGCTCGGATGTGCACTCATCTGCTGGAGACGCCTGAAGTCATTCCGATAGGAGTTCTTAATAGGACTCCGTCAGGTTTTTCTTGATCTTGTTGTTGGGTGGGTTGTGGTGGGGAGGGGTTGCTGGCAGCTGGTGCAGATGCCGGTTCAGCACCTCAGGGTGTCTTGGTGAGCGTCGAGGATCTGGTAGAGGGTGATGCTGGTTCCGGTGCTTTTGGGGCCAGGCGCTGTTCGGTGAGGAAGGCGTGGGCGGCGGTCGCGAGGGTGATGTGGTGGTGCCGGCCGGGTCAGGATCGGCCTTCGAAGTGGTCCAGGCCGAGGCCGTGCTTGAGCTCTCGGTAGTCGTGCTCGGTGCGCCAGCGGACCTTGGCCAGGCGGACCAGATCGGCGGACGGGGTGTCGGACGGGAGCTGGACAGCCAGTATTCGGTCGGTGCCTCGGCACCGACAGGCCACTCGGCGAGCAGCCAGCACTCGGGCAGGATCCCGTCCCACCAGCCCTGCTCGGCCGGGGCCGCTGCTTTGATCGGGCGTTCGACGGCTTTTCCGGCCGGGCGCACGCGCATAGCCGCGAAGCGGGAACACAATTCCCCTTTCGA
>NZ_JBIRGP010000033.1:0-25238 GCF_044328075.1 Streptomyces sp. NPDC017991
CGATGGTACTGCAGGGGGGACCCTGTGGGAGAGTAGGACGCCGCCGAACAAATATTACAGGAAAGCCCCCGCACTTCGGTGCGGGGGCTTTTTTGTTTTGTGGGGCAGGATTACCCGGAACCCCTTGGCGCTGCGGGCAGATGCCTGAGGGTAAGGTCAGGGGGCAACGTTGGCTCGTTCCCACAGGAGGCTCCGGGTGGAGGTCCAGGAGACCCGCGTCCAGACAGACCGGGTCCTCACCATCCCGAACATCCTCAGCATGGCGCGCCTCGCGGGCGTACCGCTCTTCCTGTGGCTGATCCTCAGGCCGGAGTTCGGTGGGCCCAACAGCGACGGCTGGGCGCTTCTGGTGCTCATGCTGAGCGGTATCAGCGACTATCTGGACGGCAAGCTCGCCCGGCGCTGGAACCAGATCAGCGGCCTCGGCCGGCTGCTGGACCCCGCGGCCGACCGCCTCTACATCCTCTCGACCCTGCTCGGGCTCACCTGGCGCGAGATCCTGCCGCTGTGGCTGACCAGTGTGCTGCTGGCGCGCGAGCTCGTTCTGCTCGTCATGGTGGGCATCCTCAGGCGGCACGGCTATCCGCCGCCACAGGTGAACTTCCTCGGGAAGGCTGCGACGTTCAACTTGATGTACGCCTTCCCGTTGTTGCTGCTCAGTGACGGAAGTGGATGGCTTGCGTCACTCGCTGCGATTTTCGGATGGGCGTTCGCCGGATGGGGTACAACTCTGTATTGGTGGGCAGGGATCCTCTACGTGGTTCAGGTCCGCCGCCTTGTTCGTGCGGACAACCATGGCCGACTGAGCCCGCCCAATGGGCGGCCGTAGAGGTCTCCGATGGCCCGCAGCGAGAATGTGCGGGACAATCTGACGGGTGAAGTCGGCTAGACCGTCTCTTCAAGGAGGACGCTTCCGACATGAAGGCCGTCGTGATGGCCGGCGGCGAGGGCACACGCCTTCGCCCCATGACCTCAAGCATGCCCAAGCCGCTCCTGCCTGTGGCCAATCGCCCGATCATGGAGCATGTGCTACGGCTGCTCAAGCGGCATGGGCTCAACGAAACCGTCGTCACCGTCCAGTTCCTGGCCTCGCTGGTCAAGAACTACTTCGGTGACGGTGAAGAGCTTGGTATGGAGCTCACCTATGCCAACGAGGAGAAGCCACTCGGTACTGCCGGCAGTGTCAAGAACGCCGAAGAGGCACTGAAGGACGACACGTTCCTCGTGATCTCCGGCGATGCTCTGACCGACTTCGACCTCACCGACCTCATCAACTTCCACAAGGAAAAGGGTGGGCTGGTAACGGTCTGTTTGACCCGCGTTCCCAATCCTCTCGAATTCGGCATCACCATCGTCGACGACGAGGGAAAGGTCGAGCGCTTTCTTGAGAAGCCGACCTGGGGTCAGGTCTTCTCGGACACGGTGAACACCGGCATCTATGTCATGGAGCCCGAGGTCTTCGACTATGTCGAGGCCGATGTCTCCGTCGACTGGTCCGGCGATGTCTTCCCTCAGCTGATGAAGGAGGGCAAGCCGATCTACGGCTATGTCGCCGAGGGCTATTGGGAAGATGTCGGCACACACGAGAGCTACGTCAAGGCGCAGGCCGATGTCCTGGAGGGCAAGGTCGACGTCGAGCTGGACGGCTTCGAGATATCGCCCGGAGTCTGGGTCGCCGAGGGCGCCGAGGTCCACCCTGACGCCGTGCTGCGAGGGCCGCTCTACATCGGGGACTACGCCAAGGTCGAGGCCGACGTCGAGATCCGCGAGCACACCGTGGTGGGCTCCAACGTCGTCGTGAAGACCGGCGCGTTCCTGCACAAGGCCGTACTGCACGACAACGTGTACATCGGCCAGCACAGCAACCTGCGTGGCTGTGTCATCGGCAAGAACACCGACATCATGCGGGCGGCGCGTATCGAGGACGGCGCCGTCATCGGGGACGAGTGCCTCGTCGGCGAGGAATCGATCGTCCAGGGCAACGTGCGGGTGTACCCGTTCAAGACCGTCGAGGCCGGCGCCTTCGTCAATACCTCGGTCATCTGGGAGTCCCGCGGCCAGGCCCATCTCTTCGGAGCCCGTGGCGTGACCGGGATCCTCAACGTGGAGATCACGCCCGAGCTGGCCGTGCGGCTGGCCGGGGCGTACGCGACGACTCTCAAGAAGGGGTCCACCGTCACGACGGCCCGTGACCACTCCCGAGGTGCGCGCGCGCTCAAGAGGGCGGTCATCTCCGCTCTGCAGGCCAGCGCCATGGACGTACGGGACCTGGAGAACGTGCCGCTGCCGGTGGCGCGGCAGCAGACCGCGCGGGGCAGTGCCGGCGGAATCATGATCCGTACGACGCCCGGGGTGCCCGACTCGGTCGACATCATGTTCTTCGACGGGAACGGGGCGGACCTGTCCCAGGGAAGCCAGCGCAAGCTCGACCGGGTGTTCGCCCGGCAGGAGTACCGGCGTGCGTTCCCCGGTGAGATCGGGGATCTGCACTTCCCGGCCAGCGTCTTCGACTCGTACACCGGCTCCCTGCTCAGGAATGTCGATACGACCGGGATCGCCGACGCCGGACTCAAGGTGGTGGTGGACGCGTCGAACGGCAGTGCCGGACTGGTGCTGCCCAGCCTCCTGGGCAAGCTCGGGGTCGACGCGCTGACCATCAACCCGGGGCTCGACGAGTCGCGTCCCACCGAGACGGCGGACACCCGTCGGTCCGGGATGGTGCGGCTCGGTGAGATCGTGGCTTCCGCGCGGGCCGCGTTCGGCGTGCGGTTCGACCCGGTCGGCGAGCGTCTGTCGCTCGTCGACGAGAAGGGCCGGATCATCGAGGACGACCGGGCGCTGCTCGTCATGCTCGACCTGGTGGCGGCCGAACGGCGCAGCGGGCGCGTGGCGCTGCCGGTGACCACCACGAGGATCGCCGAGCAGGTGGCGGCGTACCACGGGACGCAGGTCGACTGGACGACGACGTCTCCGGACGATCTGACGCGCGTCGGGCGCGAGGAGTCGACGATCTTCGGCGGCGACGGGCGCGGCGGGTTCATCGTGCCCGAGTTCAGCAGCGTGTTCGACGGCACGGCTGCCTTCGTCCGGCTCCTCGGTCTGGTGGCACGGACGCAGCTCACGCTCAGTCAGATCGACGCGCGGATTCCGCGGGCTCATGTCCTCAAGCGCGATCTCGCGACTCCCTGGGCCGTCAAGGGTCTTGTGATGCGGCGCGTGGTCGAAGCGGCCGGTGACCGGTTCGTCGACACGACCGACGGGGTGCGTGTCGTGGAGACCGACGGACGCTGGGTGATGGTTCTGCCCGATCCGGCGGAGGCGGTCACTCACCTGTGGGCCGAAGGGCCCGACGACGCCTCGGCGCAGGCACTGCTCGACGAGTGGTCGACCGTGGTGGACAGCGCCGGTCGCTGAGCAGCACACGCGCGTGCCGGACAGTGCCCCGAATCGGGCCTGTCCGGCACGCCGGTGGGGCCGTTCGGAGCTACAGGTCGCGACGTGCGACGATGTGCGGCATGCCGCAGCAGCCCCCCGTTCGGAGCACCCCCACGCGCCCCCCGCGCCCGGACGCGTCCATGTCGCTGCTCACCAACGTCATGGACCACAGTCTCGACGAGGGGTACGCCGAGGCCGCTGCCCGGCGGAAGGCCGAAGGCGCGGGCGGGATGCCCAAGAAGCTGTCGGCGAAGCTCGGTCTCGCGGGCGGTCTGGTGCTCGCGGCGCTGCTGGTGACCGTGGGCGCGGCGCAGGCGCGGATAGCGGCTCCGGTCGTCGCCAAGGAGCGCGAGGAACTCATCGACCGCATCGACAGCGAGACGTCGGCGGCCGAGGACCTTGAGGACGCCATCGACGAGCTCCGCGACGATGTCGGGGCCCGGCAGCGGGAGGCGTTGAAGAAGCACGGCGGTGACCAGGGCGAACTGGTGGGCATCCTGTCCGGAGCCCTCGAAGTGCACGGTCCCGGTGTGAAACTCGTCGTGGACGACGCGAAGGAAGCCGACCACGCCGGTGACGGGGACGCGCGTGAGACCTCGGGTTTCTCCGACACCGGACGCGTACGTGACCGGGACATGCAGCGTGTCATCAACGGGCTGTGGGAGTCGGGCGCCGAGGCCGTCACCATCAACGGACAGCGGCTGACGGCCCTGTCCGCGATCAGGGCCGCGGGTGACGCGATACTGGTCGACAACAAGCCGCTGGTGCCCCCGTACACGGTGTTGGCCGTGGGGGACGGGGACCGGCTGCGCACCAAGTTCCAGAACAGCGGGGACGGGCAGTATCTGCAGGCCCTGCACAAGAACTTCGGGATCAGGACCAGTATCTCCGCCGAGGACGAGGTCCGGCTGCCCGCAGCGCCGAGTGTGATTGTACGAACAGCGCAACCGAGCACAGAGAAAGGCACATCGTGATCGCCGTACTGGGCCTCGTTGTGGGAGTCGTGGCTGGATTGTTGGTCCGGCCCGAGGTTCCGGCGATGGTCGAGCCCTATCTTCCGATCGCCGTCGTCGCGGCGCTCGACGCCGTGTTCGGAGGTCTGCGGGCGATGCTCGACGGCATCTTCGACGACAAGGTCTTCGTGGTGTCGTTCCTGTCCAACGTCGTGGTGGCGGCGCTGATCGTCTTCCTGGGCGACAAGTTGGGCGTGGGCGCCCAGCTGTCCACAGGTGTCGTGGTCGTCCTGGGCATCCGCATCTTCTCCAACGCCGCGGCGATCCGCCGGCACGTCTTCCGGGCGTGAGGCGGATGAGCAGCAACGACGAGACGCCGGGAACCCGCGAGAACCCGCTGCGCGAGGAACTGCCCGACGAGGTGTCGGCCAAGGCTCCGGAGAAGGCGTCGGAGCCCGGCGCCGAGCGTGCCGAGCAGGAACCGAGCAGGCCGGCCGGCCCCACCGGCCGTCAGCGGCTGGTGATGGGGCTGTGGCCGCCGCGGGTGTCCCGCGCGCAACTCATCGTCGCGCTGCTGCTGTTCGGCCTCGGATTCGGCCTCGCCGTCCAGGTCGCGTCCAACAGCGACAGCGACGGCGCCCTGCGCGGCGCACGCCAGGAGGACCTCGTACGCATCCTCGATGAACTCGACGACCGTACCCAGCGTCTGGAAGAGGAGAAGCAGGGGCTGGAGGATCAGCGCACCGAGCTGGAGAACAGCTCGGACCAGGCCGAGGAGGCCCGCAAGCAGACGGTCGAGAAGGAGAAACAACTCGGCATCCTCGCGGGCACCGTGGCGGCGCAGGGCCCCGGCATCACGCTGACGATCGATGACGGGAAGGGGGCGGTCGAGGCGGACATGCTGCTCGACGCGGTCCAGGAACTCCGTGCGGCGGGTGCGGAGGCGATCCAGGTCAACGGCGTACGAATCGTCGCAGGCACCTATCTGACGGATGTGAGCGGGGGAGTCGCCGTGGACGGGAACAAGATCAGCTCCCCGTATCGTTTCAAGGTCATCGGCAAACCCCAGGACCTCGAACCGGCGCTCAACATCCCTGGCGGAGTGGTGCAGACTTTGGAGAAGGAGCAGGCCACTGTCACGGTGGACCGCTCGGACAAGATCGTCGTGGACGCCTTGCGACCCGCCGAGCGGCCTGACTACGCTCAGTCGTCCTCCCAGTGAACCGGGGGCGCTTGGAGGTGGCTCTCCGAGGGCATGAGCTTGCGGGGGGTCGACGCACCGAATGGGTGGTGCGTGGTGGAAACTGTCTGGTGGATACGGACGTTGTGAGGGTGTCCGGCTCGACCGGTGTGTGCAATCAGGGTTCGTCCTGCCCCACGGGCGGGTCTGTTTCGGTCAAGGGGAATCGCCCGTGAAGTTGTTTGCGAAGTTGTTCGGCAAGAGCGCACGAGAGGGCAGCGACAACGCCACTGCCCGGCATCGCGCACCGCGCCCCTCGGAAGCCGAGGAGCAGGGAGACCGCCCGCTGTTCCGGGACCAGGTCGGTGGGCCGCCCGGTGACATTTCCGGTGGTCAGGGCGCGCCGTCTGTTGACCCTGCCCAGGCGGGGCGCATAGGTTTCGGGGATCCGTCAACCTCAGGTGCGGGTGGAGGTTTCGGCTCCGACCCGTACGCGTCCAATACCCCGGCGGGGCAGCCGCGGCAGGAGGATCCGTCCATGTCGGCCCTGGTGTGTACGAGGTGCGGTAACCGCAACGCGGAGGCGAGCCGCTTCTGCTCCAACTGTGGTGCGCCGTTGCGGGCCGGGGCGACCCCGGAGCGACCGTCGGAGACCACCTCGACGATCTCCATCTCCGGTCTTGAGGCGTACGACGCCGAGGCCACCGGTCAGACGCAGATGCCGATGCTGTCTCCGGAGGCGCAGGCCGCCGTCGACGCCCTTCCGCTCGGCTCGGCGCTCCTGGTGGTGCGGCGGGGGCCCAACTCGGGCAGCCGCTTCCTGCTGGACGGCGATCTGACAACCGCCGGCCGTCATCCGCAGAGCGACATCTTCCTGGACGACGTGACCGTGTCGCGGCGCCATGTCGAGTTCCGCCGTGAGCCCGACGGTTCGTTCACGGTGGCGGACGTCGGCAGCCTCAACGGCACGTACGTCAACCGGGAGCGCATCGACCGGGTACCCCTGTCGAACGGTGACGAGGTGCAGATCGGCAAGTACCGGCTGGTCTTCTACGCGAGCCAGCGGGGCATCTGACCCTCCCCCAGACTTTGTCCGGGGAGACCCCCAGGGAAGGTCCATGCTTCGAACACCGAGCGGCGGTGCCGGACACGGCGCCGCCGCCACGGACCACGGGCTGATGAGCATCGGCACGGTGCTGAACGTGCTGCGTGACGAATTTCCCGAGGTCACCGTCTCCAAGATTCGTTTCCTGGAGTCCGAGGGCCTCATCGAGCCGCAGCGCACCCCCTCGGGATACCGCAAGTTCAGCGAGGACGACGTCGAGCGCCTCGGACACGTCCTGAGGATGCAGCGGGACCACTATCTGCCCCTGAAGGTCATCCGTGAGCACCTGGACGCCATGGGACGCGGAGAGGCGGCCCCGCTGCCCTCCGTGGGGCGTCAGCGCGACGGAGAGCCACTGAGCGAGCCGGAGGAGCCCGTCGTCGCCCGCATCGGGCGGGCCGAGCTGCTGGCCGCCGCCGAGATCGGTGAGCAGGAGCTCGCGGAGTGGGAGTCGTACGGGCTCATCGCTCCGCTGCCGGACGGGGCGTACGACGCGGAGGCGGTGACCGTCGCCGGACTGGTCCTGGAGCTCGGGCGGTTCGGGATCGAGCCGCGGCATCTGCGCGCCGTGAAGGCCGCCGCCGACCGCGAGGCCGGTCTGGTGGACCAGGTCGTGGCACCCCTGCGGCTCCACCGCAACCCGCAGACCAGGGCACACGCCCAGGCGCGCACCAAGGAACTGGCGGGACTCGCGGTGAAGCTGCACGCCGCCCTGGTGCAGTCGGCCCTCGGGGTGCGGCTTCCCTGACCCGGCGACCCGCGCGGACGCCGGACACGGAACGTGGGATAGGGCACCCATTCCGTGCTCGACTACCCAAAGGTGCCGGGCACGGCCTAGGGTTGCTGTGTGAACGAGCTCGACGTCGTAGGTGTCCGGGTCGAAATGCCCTCCAACCAACCGATCGTGCTCCTGCGTGAAGTGGGAGGCGACCGTTACCTCCCCATCTGGATCGGGCCGGGGGAGGCGACGGCGATCGCCTTCGCGCAGCAGGGCATGGCCCCCGCGCGACCGCTGACCCACGACCTGTTCAAGGACGTGCTGGAGGCCGTCGGCCAGGAGCTGACCGAAGTGCGCATCACGGACCTGCGGGAGGGCGTCTTCTACGCGGAGCTGGTGTTCGCCAGCGGAGTGGAGGTCAGCGCGCGGCCGTCCGACGCCATAGCGCTGGCGCTGCGGACCGGGACGCCCATCTACGGCAGCGACGGTGTCCTGGACGACGCCGGCATCGCGATTCCGGACGAGCAGGAGGACGAGGTGGAGAAGTTCCGCGAGTTCCTCGACCAGATCTCGCCCGAGGACTTCGGGACCAACAGCCAGTGACGGTGCGAAAGACCGGTCGGTGACCCTCCGGGACCGTCGGGCGACGGGCCGTGCGACGGCCGCCACGAGAGCATTCGGCTAGCCTTTCCCCGCGGTGGGGCACGGGAAACCACTCCTAGGGTGATTATCACCCGGCGTGCCGAGTGTGGCGATCGTTGACGAGCCCCTGGTGACTGCCTAACGTCGAGAAGGCAGGTCAAGGACGGAGGTCGGCGTGAGAAGCAGCGGCGACGGTACGGCTGGGGGTGCTCCCGGACGCGGTCTGGGGGACAGCGGCCCGTACCCGCTTCACAGCAGCGCGGCCGATCACGTACAGCGGCCGACGGTGGTGCCGGGGGGCGCCGAGGTGGCGTCCGAGGAGATCGGTTATCGCGGGCCCACGGCCTGCGCGGCCGCGGGGATCACCTATCGGCAGTTGGACTACTGGGCCCGGACCGGGCTGGTCGAGCCGAGCGTGCGGCCCGCCCACGGGTCGGGGACGCAGCGGCTCTACAGCTTCCGGGACGTGGTCGTCCTGAAGATCGTCAAGCGGTTCCTCGACACGGGGGTCTCGCTGCAGAACATCCGCACCACGGTTCAGCACCTCAAGGAGCGGGGGGCCTGCGACCTGGAGCGGATGACGCTGATGAGCGACGGCGCGACGGTCTACGAGTGTTCCTCGCCCGCCGAGGTCCACGCCCTGCTGCAGGGCGGCCAGGGCATCTTCGGCATCGCTGTGGGCGTGGTGTGGCGGGACGTGGAGAGCGCGCTCTCACAGCTGCACGGAGAGCGTGTGGACACGGGTGAGACGCTCGTCGGGGTCAATCCGGCGGACGAGCTGGCCCGGCGCCGCAACCGGGCGGTCTGAGGCGGGCGTGCCGGCGGTCCCGCCGCGCTCGGCGGGCGATGGGCCGGGGCCATTGTCAGTGGCGTAGGGCAGCATCGGATCTGTGAGAACCACGCCCACCATCCTGCATCTCGACATGGATGCCTTCTTCGCCTCGGCCGAGCAGGCGTCCAAGCCGAGCCTGCGCGGGAAAGCGGTCATCGTGGGTGGCCTCGGTCCGCGTGGCGTGGTCTCCACCTGTTCGTACGAGGCGCGGGTCTTCGGGGTGCATTCGGCGATGCCCATGGCGCAGGCCCGCCGCCTGGCACCGAACGCCGCGTATCTCGTGCCGCGCTTCGGTCTCTACCGGCAGATCAGCGAGCAGGTGATGAGGCTGCTGCGGGAGCTGTCGCCGCTGGTGGAGCCGCTGAGCCTGGACGAGGCGTTCGTCGATCTGGAGGCCGGGGGGACGGCCTGGAACGAGGGATCGGCACTGCTCGCCGGGAAGAAGCTGCGCGACGACATCCGGGCCGTCACGGGGCTGACCGGCTCCGTGGGTCTTGCGGCCTGCAAGATGCTCGCGAAGATCGCCTCCGAGCAGGCCAAGCCGGACGGGCTCGTACTGATAGAGCCGGGCACCGAGCGGGCGCTGCTCGCGCCGATGCCGGTACGCATCCTGCCGGGCGTGGGGCCCGCCACGGGCGACCATCTGCGGCGGGGCGGGATCAGCACGGTCGGGGAGATCGCGGAGGCGGGTGAGGACGAACTCGTACGGCTCCTGGGGAAGGCCCACGGCCTCGCCCTGTACGCGATGGCGCTGGCCCGCGACGAGCGGCCCGTGGTGGCCGAGCGGGACACCAAGTCGGTGTCCGTCGAGGACACGTACGACGTGGACATCCATGACCGGGTGCGCGTACGGATGGAGGTGCAGCGGCTTGCGGACCGGTGCGTTCAGCGGCTGCGCGGTGCGCATCTTTCGGGGCGGACCATCGTGCTGAAGGTGCGGCGGTACGACTTCTCGACGCTGACGCGGTCCGAGACGTTGCGGGGGCCTACGGACGACCCGGCCGTGGTGCGGGAGGCTGCCGCGCGGTTGCTGGAGGCGGTGGACACCACGGGGGGTGTGCGGTTGCTGGGGGTCGGGGTGACCGGGCTTGCCGACTACACGCAGGAGGATCTGTTCGCGCAGGCGCAGGCGCAGGCGCAGGCGCAGGCTCAAGCCCAGGCCCAGGCCCAGGCTGGGGCGCAGGGCGCTGCCGCGGGGGGGTCGGCGGTGCTCGGGCCGGAGTCGGAACCGGAGCCTGGGGACGAGGTGGCTGCGGAACCCGAGCCGGAGCCGCCGGCTGAGCGGCAGTGGCGGGCGGGTCACGATGTTCGGCATGTCGAGTTCGGACACGGGTGGGTGCAGGGGAGTGGGCTGGGGAGGGTGACTGTGCGGTTCGAGACGCCGGATTCCGCGCCGGGGCGGGTGAAGACGTTTCGGGTCGATGACCCTGGGCTGGAGAGGGCGGAGCCGTTGCCGCTGGTTGCGCCTGTGCGGTTGCCTGCGGCGCTTGGGGAGGGGGAGGGGTGAGGGTGCGTTTGAGGGTGCGGGTTCGTTGTGGCTGGTCGCGCCGTTTCCCGCGCCCCTGAAGGTCCTGGAGGACTGGGTTGTCAGGTGGGGTTTTTTTTGGTGGCTGTGTGGCCGAAGTTTCGGTCTGGGAAGGGGGGTGGGGGGGATACGTCCAGGCCGTAGTGGTGGTAGAGCTGTAGTTCTTGTTCGGGGGAGAGGTGGCGGCCTACATCGAAGTCGGGGGCGTCCCTGATCAGGGAGCGCTCGAAGGGGACGTGCAGGGATTCGTCGACCACTTCGCTGGGCTCCAGGGGGACGAAGGCGTCCCGGCTGAACAGGCCGGTGCGTATGGCCGCCCACTCCGGTGCGCCGGTCGCGTCGTCGAGGTAGACCTCGTCGACGGTGCCGATCCTCGTGCCGGTGCGGTCGAACGCCTTGCGGCCTATCAGGTTGCGCGGATCGATGTCGGTCTGCACGGGCCCTCCAGCTGCTCGCAACTCATCCGTAAGCACTACGAAAGAGCACTTTGAGGTGGACGGCCACTTGAGGGAACCCCGCTGGTAGGCTGGGCGACGGCTGCTGACCCCGTGCGGGAGAGTCCTCCAGGCTTCAACGGAGGCGCCGAAGGAGCAAATCCTCCCCGGAATCTCTCAGGCACACGTACCGCATGGACGAGGTCACTCTGGAAAGCAGAGCGGTGTTCGAGTTTTCGACGGGCTCCGCTCTCACCGACGGTGAAAGCCGGTGCGCCCTCGCGGCGAGCCGGTGAAGCTCTCAGGTTGTGATGACAGAGGGGGAGGCCGTTCGGGCACCCGCACAGTGGTGCCCCTCGAAGGTCGTCAGACCAGGAGGCCTCCGCAATGACCGCCCAACGTATTCCGCTCTCCGAGCTCGAACAGGGAATCCCCTTCGAGCAGCGTCACATCGGGCCCGACTCCGAGGCCCGCGCCAAGATGCTCGCGCAGGTGGGGTACGGCTCGCTCGACGAGCTGACGGCCGCCGCGGTGCCGGATGTGATCAAGAACGCCGACGCGCTCGAACTGCCGGGCGCGCGCACCGAGGCCGAGGTACAGGCCGAGCTGCGTTCCCTCGCGGATCGCAATCAGGTGCTGGACTCGATGATCGGGCTCGGTTATTACGGGACGTTCACGCCGCCCGTCATCTTGCGCAACGTCATGGAGAGCCCGGCCTGGTACACGGCTTACACGCCGTACCAGCCGGAGATCTCGCAGGGGCGGCTTGAGGCTCTGCTGAACTTCCAGACCGTGGTGGCCGAGCTGACCGGACTGCCGACCTCCGGGGCCTCGCTGCTCGACGAGGGTACGGCGGCCGCCGAGGCCATGGCGCTGTCGCGGCGCATGGGGAAGAACAAGAAGGGTCTCTTCCTCATCGACGCGGACACCATGCCGCAGACGATCGCGGTGATAGAGACCCGCGCCGAGCCCACCGGCGTCGAGGTCGTCGTCGCCGACCTGAGCGACGGCATCCCCGCAGGGCTCGCGGAGCGTGAGATCAACGGCGTACTCCTGCAGTACCCCGGCGCCTCCGGCGCCGTGCGGGACCTGGGGCCCGTCGTCGAGCAGGCGCACGAGCTGGGCGCGGTCGTCACCGTCGCCGCCGACCTGCTCGCCCTGACGCTGCTCACCCCGCCCGGTGAGCTGGGCGCCGACATCGCCGTCGGTACGACACAGCGCTTCGGTGTGCCGATGGGCTTCGGTGGACCGCACGCCGGATACATGGCCGTACGAGAGAAGTTCGCGCGCAGCCTGCCCGGGCGGCTCGTCGGCGTCTCGGTCGACGCGGACGGCAACAAGGCGTACCGCCTGGCCCTGCAGACGCGTGAGCAGCACATCCGCCGTGAGAAGGCGACCAGCAACATCTGTACGGCCCAGGTGCTGCTCGCGGTGATGGCGGGGATGTACGCCGTCTACCACGGTCCCGAGGGTCTGAAGGGCATCGCTCGGCGTACTCACCGGTACGCCACGATCCTTGCCGCCGGTCTGCGGGCGGGCGGGGTCGAGGTCGTCCACGAGGCGTACTTCGACACCCTCACCGTGCGGGTGCCGGGCCGGGCCGCCGAGGTGCTGGCCGCCGCCCGCCAGGGCGGGGTCAACCTTCACCTGGTGGACGCGGACCATCTGTCCCTGTCCTGCGACGAGACGACCACACGGGCCCAACTGAGTGTCGTCTGGTCGGCGTTCGGCGTCGACGGCGATGTGGCCGCACTGGACGGGACGGCCGAGGACACGCTGCCGGCCCCGCTGCTGCGCACCGACGAGTACCTCACGCACCCGGTCTTCCACCAGTACCGCTCGGAGACCGCGATGCTGCGCTACCTGCGCCGCCTCGCCGACCGCGACTACGCGCTCGACCGGGGCATGATCCCGCTCGGTTCGTGCACCATGAAGCTCAACGCGACCACCGAGATGGAGCCGGTCACCTGGCCCGAGTTCGGTCAGCTGCACCCCTTCGCGCCCGCCGAGCAGGCGCAGGGCTATCTCACGCTCATCCGTGAGCTGGAGGAGCGGCTCGCCGAGGTGACGGGCTACGACAAGGTGTCGCTCCAGCCCAACGCCGGTTCGCAGGGCGAGCTGGCCGGTCTGCTGGCCGTCCGCGGCTACCACCGGGCCAACGGTGACGAGCAGCGCACGGTCTGCCTCATCCCGTCGTCCGCGCACGGCACGAACGCCGCGAGTGCGGTGATGGCCGGGATGAAGGTCGTCGTCGTGAAGACCGCAGGGGACGGCGAGATCGACGTCGAGGACCTGCGGGCCAAGATCGAGCAGCACCGTGACGAGCTGTCCGTGCTGATGATCACGTACCCCTCGACCCATGGGGTGTTCGAGGAGCACGTCGCCGACATCTGCGCGCAGGTGCACGAGGCGGGCGGGCAGGTCTACGTGGACGGCGCCAACCTCAACGCGCTGGTGGGGCTCGCCAAGCCGGGGCACTTCGGCGGCGACGTCTCGCACCTCAACCTGCACAAGACCTTCTGCATCCCGCACGGCGGCGGCGGGCCGGGCGTCGGCCCCGTCGGCGTGCGCGCGCACCTGGCGCCGCATCTGCCGAACCACCCGCTGCAGCCCGCCGCGGGGCCGGAGACGGGCGTGGGCCCGGTCTCCGCCGCTCCCTGGGGCTCCGCGGGCATCCTGCCCATTTCGTGGGCGTACGTCAGGCTCATGGGCGGGGAAGGGCTCAAGCGGGCCACGCAGGTCGCCGTGCTCAGCGCCAACTACGTGGCCAAGCGCCTGGAGCCGCACTTCCCGGTCCTCTACACCGGTCCCGGCGGGCTCGTGGCGCACGAGTGCATCATCGACCTGCGGCCGCTCACGAAGGCGACCGGTGTGAGCGTCGACGACGTCGCCAAGCGGCTCATCGACTACGGGTTCCACGCGCCGACGATGTCGTTCCCGGTGGCCGGCACGCTGATGATCGAGCCCACCGAGAGCGAGGACCTGGCCGAACTCGACCGGTTCTGCGACGCGATGATCGCCGTTCGCGCGGAGATCGAGAAGGTCGGCTCGGGGGAGTGGGCGGCGGACGACAACCCGCTGCGCAACGCCCCGCACACGGCGGGCGCGCTCGGCGACACGTGGGAGCACGGGTACAGCCGCGAGGAGGCCGTGTTCCCGGCCGGGGTCTCGGCCGCCGACAAGTACTGGCCGCCGGTGCGGCGGATCGACCAGGCGTACGGCGACCGGAACCTGGTCTGCTCCTGCCCGCCGCTGGACGCCTACGAGGAGTAGTCGCGCCCGGACATGCGTCGGGGCCGGTTCCGGGAGTGCTTCCCGGGGCCGGCCCCTCTTGGTGTGCGTCTTGTTCCGCGTTCTGTTCCGACCTTGTGCGTCTTGTTGCGGGCCTGCTTCCGGACGGTCTGCCTCGCCGCCCGTTCCCGTCGCCCGTGCTGCGCCGTGCCGTTCAGGCGGCGGTCATCACATCAAGGGCCAGAGGCCGGTGCGGCGCGATGATCCGGCCGTCCGGCAAGAGCTCACCGGTGTCCTCGAAGAGCAGGACGCCGTTGCACAGCAGGCTCCAACCCTGTTCCGGGTGGTGCGCCACGAGGAGCGCTGCCTCCCGGTCGGCGGAGTCGGCTGTCGGGCACGGTCGCTGGTGCTGGCACATTGATGGGATCTTTCGCTTCGGTGTGAGGTCGGTGCTCGATGTGTTGTCTGTTACGCGGCTCGAACTGGTGTCCATTGCCGCCCCCCGTTTGTCAGATGGTCCGGAACCCAGTGTTGCCCTATGGGCGTCAATCCGCAGGGATTTGACGCCAGCGCTCCTCACAGGTTGATGACGCATCACCCGTGCGGACGGTTCATCCCAACTGGGGTGTCCCTTCGGGTGGTTCGCAATGGTCGGATGGGGCTAGTCCGGACGGGCCGGGAGTGCGCTGCGTTTCGCACGTGTCACTCCGAGCGACACCCTCCCCAAGTTCTTCCCTCTGCCCTCTTCATCGGTGGGCGCACAGAGATGTGCCCCGCGGCCGGGGTGGTGGCCGCGGGGCAGTGGAACCAAGGTGGGCTCAGGCGGGTGAGCCGAGCAGGGGAGTGGCCGCGGGTGCCAGCCGGTGCGTCAGGACGGGCAGCAGTTCGGCCACGCGGTGCGGCCGGTGGGCGGCGATACCGGGTGGGGCGGGTGCCAGCGGCACCAGCAGGTCGGTGGCGGCGAGGTGACCCTCCGTGCCGTCGGCTGCGAGGTCGCCGTGCAGCCAGAGTGTGAGCATGTAGAGCCCGGGTACCGAGAGCAGACGTGGCTGGTACGCCCCCTGCATCGTCTCCGCCTGGCGCAGGGCGCGTTCGGTCGCGGTGACGTACGGGCCCTCGAAGAAGTGGGAGAAGGCCCAGCCGTCCGGGGTCAGCCTGGTTTCCGCGCCCGCCACCGCGCGTTCGTGGCACCGGATGAGGAAGCGCCATCCGGCGAGCCGGGTGGCCGAGGTACCCGCGGGGGTGATGCGGTCGAGTACGTGGACGGGCAGCGGCAGTTCGGCGGTGAGGGGTCCCTGGGTGTCGCGGAGGGACGGGGTACGGGCTTCACGGACCGCGGTCGGGGAACCGAGGGCCGTGAGGACGGTGCGCAATGCCGGCGCGGGAGCCGGAGGGACGTGCAGCGGCATGGTGGGTCGCCTCTCATTCGACAGGCATGGTGGCGCGGGGGCGGGGGCGGACGGCGCTGTCAGCTCTCGGGGTCAAAGGGGCGGGGGCATAGGGCCTGTCGCCGAAGTGATGCCTGCCGCGCGGTGTCCGGCACGCGTGCTCGCCGAGAGGCCGGAAGGCTCCGGTAGCCTCGCTCCGCTACAGGATCCTTCCGGCGACTTTGCGATCGCACGCACAGGACGCCGCACGGGCCGCCCTTCGGGTTAACGCCGTCACCTCGACGACAGGCCCTGCGACCACGAGCGCCAACTCTCTGCCTCGTTCGCGGAGTTTATACGACACGTGTTCAGGCCGTGTTTCAGCTACCTGTTCCGCGCATTAAGTGCAAGAGGCAATTAGGTCGCCGATACGTGTGTTTGATCCTGGTTCTCGGCGGGTACCCGTCGATGACCTCGGAATACTCTTCCGAAGTGGACGGCCGGTTCTCGTCGGCGTTTTTCACGACAGGGTCGACCGTCTAGGAAAACGCGGTGCCTCATGCCTAGTGAATGTGCCCGACGAGAGCCGAGTTTCAGAGTAGTGCCCGGGGGGCAGGTCCGGGGCGTTATCGATCACATTGCCTGGGCATCATCCCCCGTGACCCGGAACACCGGTGGCCGGTTCTTCGGGCGGCCCGGTCGAGGAGGGAAGGGAAGCTTCGATGGGGGAGAAGGTCGTGGCGGGGACGATCGGTCTGTCCGACCGCCGACGGTACCGAGAAAAGCTTCAGCAGTGCCTGGAGGGGCTGGCGCGGTTGCTGGCGGAGGAGCGGTTCGACCGTCCCAAGAATCTCATGGGCCTGGAGGTCGAGCTGAATCTCGCCGGTGCCGACGGCATGCCGAGAATGATGAATGCGCAAGTACTCGAACGCATCGCGAGCCGCGATTTCCAAACAGAACTCGCCATGTTCAATCTGGAAGTCAACATTGCTCCCCACCGGCTCGAAGGCCGGGTATTCGACCGGCTCGCCGAGGAACTGCGCACCTCTCTCGCGTACGCCCACCGGAAGGCGAACGAGGTCGATGCCGGAATCGTGATGATCGGTATTCTGCCGACCCTCGCCCGTGACGACCTGGTCTCCGCGAACCTTTCGGACGTGGACCGCTACACGCTACTCAACGACCAGATCGTCGCGGCCCGCGGTGAGGACTTCACCCTGGACATCGAGGGCGTGGAACGTCTCAAGTGCACCTCGGCGTCCATCGCGCCCGAAGCGGCCTGCACTTCTGTGCAGTTGCATCTGCAGGTCACACCGGACCGGTTCGCCGACGTGTGGAACGCCGCGCAGATCGCCGCCGCGGCGCAGATCGTCGTGGGCGCCAACTCACCGTTCCTCTTCGGCCGCGAGCTGTGGCGCGAGTCCCGGCCGCCGCTGTTCCAGCAGTCCACGGACACCCGCCCGCCCGAGCTCCAGGCACAGGGGGTGCGACCGCGCACCTGGTTCGGCGAACGGTGGATCTCCTCGGCGTACGACCTCTTCGAGGAGAACCTGCGCTTCTTCCCTCCCCTGTTGCCGCTGCGGGACGAAGAGGATCCGATGCGCGTCCTCGACGAGGGCGGCATCCCGAGCCTCGCCGAACTCGTGCTCCACAACGGCACCGTCTACCGCTGGAACCGCCCGGTGTACGGCATCGACGACGGCGTCCCGCATCTGCGGGTCGAGAACCGTGTGCTGCCCGCGGGCCCCACGGTGATCGACGTCGTCGCCAACACGGTCTTCTACTACGGGCTCGTGCGCGCCCTCGCGGCGGAGGCGCGGCCGGTCTGGACGCGGCTGCCCTTCGAGGCCGCGGCAGCCAACTTCGAACAGGCCTGCCGGTACGGCATCGACGCGCAGTTGGAGTGGCCGCGGCGCGGCAGGTACGGCGGTGTCACGCGCGTGCCCGGGGTGCAGCTGGTGCGCGACGAACTGCTGCCGCTCGCGGCGGCGGGGCTGGACGCGTGGGGCATCGAGCCGGCCGACCGCGACCTCTACCTCGGGGTGATCGAGGAGCGGTGCAAGCGAGGGGTCAACGGCGCTTCCTGGCAGTCCCGTACGTTCCACCGGGCTCTGGAGAGCAACATGGGGCGGGATGCGGCGCTGGCCGCCACGACGAAGCGGTACAGCGAGCTGATGCACCTCGGTGAGCCGGTGCACACCTGGCCGGTCGGGCTGCCGGAGCCGGCGGTTCCACTGGGGTGAGGCCCCTCGGCGTGAGGGCGGGTCAGCGGACGAGGGCGGGTCAGCCCGTGTTGCCCGCCTTCACCACGGCCTTCAGGATCACCGCGTGGATCTGGGACGGGTCGGTGACCAGGTGTCCCGAGCCGCCGGTCGCCTCCGCGATCTCGTTCAGCTCCTTCTTGTCGGCCTCCGGGCCCACGGCGATCGCGATCAGGGGCACCGGGCGCTCCGGGTCGGCGATCTTGCGGAGTTCGGCGACCAGACCGGCGCGCGAGATGCTCCCGGCATCCTGGTTCACCCCGTCGGTCAGCAGCACCAACGCGTTGAACTTGCCCTTCGTGTAGGAGGCCACGGCCTCCTTGTACGCGGCCAGCGTGGTGTCGTACAGGCCGGTCGCGCCGTCCTTGACCGGCTTGAGGTCGCTGAAGGCCGCCGACAGCCGCTCGCGCTGGCTGCTGCCGCCCACCTGGTCGCCGAGCCGGTCGGTCGGTACGAGGACGCGGTAGTCGCGTTTGCCGTCGATCCTCCTGGAGAACTTCCACAGCCCGATCTCGTCCTCCGGGGTGAACGTGGCGAGGGCCTGGAGCAGCGCCGCCCTGGTCACGTCCATCCGGGACTCGCTGGTGCCCGGCACCGGGTCCGACATGGACGAGGAAGCGTCGACGACCGTGGTGAGACGGGCACTCTGCACCGTGATGGTCCACATGCCGAGGGCTTCCTCGATCTCCTTGTCCGTGGCCGGCTTCTCGGGCACCTCCCGGTACGGCTGCGGGGCACGGCCGCCGGCTTCGGCCACCAGCGCGGCCGGGGTCTCGTCCTCGTCCGTACGGAAGCCGTGTTTTTCCAGGATCCTGCGCCCGTCGGGCTCGCCGAGAAGCGTCATGAACCGCAGCGCGGCCCGGCTCTCGTCCGTGGTCAGGTTGGGCTCGTCGACCAGCGCGAACGGATGGTCGAGCCGGGGTGCGCCGTCCTTGGGATAGAAGAGGTCGAGATCGTCGCCGCTGTCCGCGGACTCGTTGTACGCGAACGCGGCCTGCTCGGAGAGGATCAGCGCCTGGTTGCGCTTCGGGTTGCCCTGCTCGGTGCCGGAGAGGTCGCGCGGCAGGGTGTCCAGGACCTGGCCGTCGCTGTCGGAGGTGCGCTGCGAGAGGGCCTTGGCGGTGGCCGCCGCCAAGGTGCCGCCGTCCTTCGACTTGCCGGCCGTCTGCGCCAGTTGGGTCAGCGCGAGCAGGCCCGTGGCGCTCCGCGAGGGGTCGCCCGCGCCGAGCTTGAGGCGGTCGCTCGTCATGGTGACCCCGGCCAGCTCGGTCCAGGAGTACGTCTTCCTGGGCCAGCCGAGGGATTTCGCGGCCGACGGGACCATGGCGACACCGATGGGTGAGGAGGCGACATTGCCCGCCGGTGTCACCGAGAGCGACTGGTTGTCCGCGACGACCCTGTCCACCCACACGCCCGAGTCCGGCACCCACGCCTCGAAGTCGCCCGCGCTCTTCCGCTTGGACCGGAGGGCGTCGGCGAACTCGTAGGTGTCCTGGGCGGTCACACGGACGTCGAGGCAGCTGCCGTCGGACGTCACGTCGTTGTCCCGGGCGTAGTCGGCCGCGTCCTTGAGCGCGGGCGCGATGCCGGGAGCCGCGGCGATCCTCAGCCGTACGGTGCTGTCCCAGCAGGACGAGCCGAAGGAGAGCAGGCCGCCGTCGATCGCGGCGACGGTCCCGCCGGCGAGGATCGTCACCATGGCGGTCGCGAGCGCCACATTGCGGTGCCGCGGCCGTGACCGGGGGCCGGTGCCGCCTCTGCGCAACCCGTCGGGCAAGCTGTGACGTCCCATGGCGGTGGTGCCCCTCCCTGATCGAGCCCGGAGCCGTTGAAACGGTGAAATGGCCGAATGGTATGGCACAAGGAAAGTGCACCCCACATGGCGTCCGTCCCTTGACGGCCTGTCACGCCCGATCTTCGCAACTTCTTTCGAGACCCTAGCGGGGCGAGGACGGGGATGAGGCGGGATTACGCAACTGGAGGCATGAGTGCAGGTGGGGCAGGAGCCGGTGGCTGATTCTTTTGCCGAGGGACAGCCCGGACGGCGGATTCTCCGCGACGAGACGCTGCTCGTACTGGGAGTCTCGCTCGGGGCCAGCGGGGTCTCGGCGCTGATCAGCTTTGTGGGCTCGGTCACCAGGCCGGGAGGCCTGAAGGACCAGGCGGCCACGCTCAACGCCTCGGCCGCCCCGGGCCGTCCCTGGCTCGATCTGGCCTGGCAGCTGTTCGGGATCGCGTCCGCGCTGGTGCCGGTCGCCCTCGTCGCGCACTTCCTGATCCGTGAGGGCAAGGGGCTGCGCACGCTCGGGTTCGACCGCACGCGCCCGTGGTTCGACCTCGCCCGCGGAGCGGGGGTCGCCGCCGTCATCGGCAGCACGGGCATCGCCTTCTATCTGGCGGCGCGCGGACTCGGGTTCAACCTCACTGTGGTGCCGGAGGCGCTGCCCGAGGTGTGGTGGAAGTACCCGGTGCTGATCCTCTCCGCGCTGCAGAACTCGATCCTGGAAGAGGTCATCGTCGTCGGGTACCTGCTGCGCAGACTCGGCCAGCTGGGCTGGACCCCGGTCACCGCCCTGGTGGCCAGCTCGGTGCTGCGCGGCTCGTACCACCTCTACCAGGGCATCGGCGGGTTCATCGGCAACATGGTGATGGGGGTGGTCTTCGTCTACCTCTACCGCCGATGGGGGCGGATCGGGCCGCTGGTGGTCGCCCACTCGCTCCTCGACATCGGGGCGTTCGTGGGATACGCGCTGCTGGCGGGCAAGGTCGGGTGGCTGCCCACCGGGTGAGCGGCGAGTGTGCCCACACGGGGCACGTGGCTCATGCGGGGCACGCGGCCCATGTGGGGCACGCGGAGGGGCGTACGGGTGAGTCGTACGCCCCTCCGTCCGTTCCGGGGGCGATTCGCGCTGCTCACACGAGCAGGTCGCCCTCGATCACGGTGACCGCGCGGCCCGAGAGCAGGGTGCGCTCCCCCCGGAGTTCCGTACGGACGCGCCCGGAGCGGGCCGAGGCCTGGAGGCCGGTGAGTTCGGTCCGGCCCAGGCGCTCGGACCAGAACGGGGCGAGGGCCGTGTGGGCACTGCCGGTGACCGGATCCTCGTCGATGCCGATGTTCGGGAAGAAGCAGCGGGACACGAAGTCGTAGCCTCGGGAGGGATCTTCGGCACGGGCCGTGGCGATGATGCCGCGCTCGGAGTAGCGCCCCAGGGCCACGGTGTCCGGGTTCAGGCCCAGGACCGTCTTCTCGTCGGCGAGTTCGACGAGCAGGTCGCCGATGTTCGGGCCGGTGTCCTGGGTGGTGAGCGGCTCGGCGCCCAGGGCCTCGGCCACGCCCGCCGGGGTCTCGACCGCGGTGAGCGGGGCGGTCGGGAAGTCCAGTGTGATGGAGCCGTCGTCCCCCGGGGTGGCGATGAGCACGCCGCTCCTCGTCGCGAACCGTACGGGCCCTTGTACGGCTCCTGTGGTGGCCAGCACATGAGCGGTGGCGAGTGTCGCGTGGCCGCACATCGCGACCTCGGCGGCCGGGGTGAACCAGCGAAGCGCCCAGTCGGCCTCGCCTCCCTCCGGGAGGGGGTGGGCGAACGCCGTCTCGGCGTGGTTGACCTCCAGGGCCACGTTCTGCAGCCAGGCGTCGTCCGGGAAGGACGCCGAGGTGTCGAGGAGGAGGACCCCGGCCGGGTTGCCGGCGAAGGGGCGGTCGGTGAAGGCGTCGACGATACGAATCCGCATGCGCCAGACGGTAGGCGCTGCTCACGGGCGCGGGCCAAGGCCAATTCGGAGTCGGCGGCTCTCTTCTGCGGTCGTCCTGTCGGCCTGGTGTCGCTCCGGTCTTGCCGGGCGAGCTATTCCGATATATCGTTGACGCATCGCGACAGATCAACGATGGAATGGAGTGATTGCGATGCGTTCCCATGGAGAGGAATACGGACCGGGCTTCGGCCCCGGTCATGGACATGGCCGTGGACGCGGCCGGGGTGGCCCCGGCGGTCCTGGCGGTCCCGGTGAGGGCGGCTTCGAAGGCCGACGCGGGGCTTTCGGTCCCTTCGGGCCCGGCTTCGGTGGTCCCGGCTTCGGTCCGGGCCCCTGGGGCGGGCGCGGAGGCCGGGGCGGCCCGCGCGGCAGGGCGCGGCGCGGTGATGTGCGCGCGTCGATCCTGGCCCTGCTCAAGGACCGGCCCATGCACGGCTACGAGATGATCCAGGAGATCGCCGAGCGCAGCGGCGGGGCGTGGAAGCCCAGCCCCGGCTCGGTGTACCCCACCCTGCAGCTGCTGGAGGACGAAGGTCTGATCAGCAGTGCGACCGAGGGCGGCAAGAAGCTGTTCTCGCTGACCGAGGAGGGTCGCGCCGCGGCTGACGAGGGCCCGGAAGCACCCTGGGAGGACGCGGGGCGCGGGGTCGACTGGGAGGCGCTGAGCGACATCCGGCAGGCCGGCTTCGGTCTGATGGAGGCGTTCGGGCAGGTCTGGAAGACCGGCAGCAAGGAGCAGCGCGAGAAGGCGCTGGCGGTCATCAACGAATCACGCAAGAAGCTGTATCTGATCCTCGCCGACGAGGACTGATGGCGCGCCCGGCCGAACGGGCCGTGGCAAGGGGGGTACCTCGGTTTCGAGGTACCCCCCGTGTGGCTGGGGGACCGAGTGGGGGCTGCGTGCGTGTGGAAATGTGTGTGGGGGTGGCGGGGGGTCCTTCAGGAGACGAGCCCGCTCAGTTTGCGCAGGGACTCGTTGAGGGCCGCGGTCGCCGAGTCCTTGAGCTTGCCCGCCATCAGTGAGACGGCGGCGCCCGTGAACTCGCCGTCTATACGGACCGTGGTGGCTCCCCCCTCCGGGATCAGGGTGTAGCGCGTGGCGACCGTCACGGACATGGGCCCCTTGCCGCGGATCGCGAGCGTGCGGGCCGTCTCCAGTTCCTCGATGGTCCAGGTGACCTCGGCGGGAAAGCCCATGAGCCTCATGTTCTCCTCGAAGGTGCCGCCGACTTCGAGGGTCTCGGGGCCGCCCTTGGGGAAACTGGTGTGGGTGGAGTTCCACTCGCCGTACGAGGAGAAGTCCATGAGCTGCGCCCAGACCTTCTCGGCGGGCGCCTCGATCCGTGCTTCCGCGCTGACTTCGGCCATGCGGCCACCCCCCTGGTCTCGGGCGCTGCGCCGGGCGCAGCTGGCTACGGTGTCGCGGAACGTAGCCGTAGAGACGTGAACATTCAATACTGATGAACCGTCAGGTACTGGAGGAGTTCAGGGACTGGAGGGGCAGGTACTGGAAGAGTTCAGGGACTGCGGAGACATGGTTCCGCGCTCCTGCGGCTCTGTTGCCCCGTGCCGGCGGCAGGGACGGGGGCGGGGGCTCGGCTCAGCCCGTCCGCCATATCACCGCCGCGTCGAACAGGTCCCACGCGCGCGGGAAGGGCCCTTCGTCGTGGCAGTGCCACGCCTCCCAGAACAGGTCGGCGAGCAGCGCGTCCTCTGGCGCGTAGACCCGGTACACGTACTGTCTGCCGTCCACCGACGGCAGGGCCACCAGCCAGCACCTGCTCTCCATGCCGGTGTGGACGAGCGCCGGAGCGACACGGTTGCGCCAGGGGCGCGTAGCGAGGCGGCGCGCGCTGCCGCTGGGAAAACAGCGTGATGTCATCCGTAAGGAGGAGGAGCCGGACACCGGTGCCCACCCTGTGTCGGACGCGGAAATGCTTCCTTACGAGGATGACCGGATGCCGGCGGGCTGATGAGGTGGGAGACGTGCAACACCGTATTCCCCACAGTCCCCACCAGCAGGCCGCCGAGCGCGGCCCGGTGGGCCCCGACGTCGAGGCCCACCTCAGTGCCGAGCTGGCGGCGATGGTCGCGAGTGCGCGCAGAAGGGCGTTGCGGGACGGTGACCGGCAGATCGACACGGCTCACCTGCTGCATACGCTCCTGGAGTCGGACCCCGAGGTGCGCGAGGCCTTCGAGAGCGGCCCGCAGGTCGCCCGGCTGCTCGGCTACCTCGTCCAGCGCAGCATCGGCTACGGCCTCCGCTGGCAGAGTTCCGTCGAGGACTCCGGTGCCGTACCGACGGTGACCGGTGACGGGTGGTCGCCGGTGGCGGCCGGCGTCATGGCGGACGCGTACGAACGAGCCGTGCGGCGGGGTGAACCGTTCGCGGACGGCGTCGACCTGCTCGCCGCGCTCGTCGCCGAACCCGAGTCACGGGCCGTGGAAGTGCTGGGACGCGCGGGGGTCGATGTGCGGGAGCTGCTGGCGCGCCTCGACGGCGTGGCGTAGCGGGGCCGGGCGGGGTCTACGGCGTGGCGTAACGGGTCCGGGGTCCGGAGGCCTGAGTCCGAGCCGCTCGTGATCTTGGCGCGTCCGGGCGCGTGTCCATTCGTTGAGACAGGTGTCAACGGGGGTGACGCTCATGTCGTCGCCTGTCATCATGTGCCGGTGCATACGTCGGAGATCAGTCGGGGACACCGTGGCAGAGGCGTCGGCCTGGGGCTCGCGCTCGGGTCGGCGGTCGCCTTCGGGGGCTCCGGCGTCGCCGCCAAACCGTTGATCGAGGCAGGCCTGGACCCCTTGCACGTGGTGTGGCTGCGTGTCGCGGGTGCCGCGCTGGTCATGCTGCCGCTGGCCGTACGCCACCGGAACCTGGTGCGTGAGCGCCCCGCGCTGCTCGCGGGGTTCGGACTGCTGGCCGTCGCCGGTGTCCAGGCCTGCTACTTCGCCTCCATCTCCCGGATACCCGTCGGCGTCGCGCTGCTCGTCGAGTACCTCGCGCCCGCGCTGGTCCTCGGGTGGGTGCGGTTCGTGCAGCGCAGGCCCGTCACCCGTGCCGCGGCCCTCGGAGTCGTCCTGGCCGTCGGCGGTCTCGCCTGTGTCGTCGAAGTGTGGGCGGGGCTGAGCTTCGACGTCCTGGGGCTGCTGCTGGCGCTCGGCGCCGCGTGCTGCCAGGTCGGCTACTTCATCCTGTCCGACCAGGGCGGCGACGCGGGGGAGGAGGCGCCGGCCCCGCTCGGCGTGATCGCGTACGGGCTGCTCGTCGGCGCGCTCGTCCTGACGCTGGTGGCGCGGCCGTGGGGCATGGACTGGGCGGTCCTCGGGGGCGGTGCGGACATGGACGGGACGACCGTGGCCGCCTCGCTGCTCCTGGGGTGGATCGTGTTGATCGCGACGGTCCTCGCCTACGTGACCGGCGTCCTCGCGGTGCGCAGGCTCTCGCCCCAGGTGGCCGGAGTCGTGGCGTGCCTGGAGGCGGTCATCGCGACCGTGCTTGCCTGGGTCCTGCTCGGGGAGCATCTGTCGGCGCCCCAGATCATCGGCGGAGTGGTGGTGCTGTGCGGTGCCTTCATCGCGCAGACGTCCGCGCCCGCGAAGGGGTCGCAGGCCCCGGTGGCACACGGCGTGCGCGGCGCGGACGGCCCCTCGGACGGCCCATCGGAGGGCGTAGAGAGGGAGCGGCTGTCCGAGCGGGGTAGCGCCGGCTAGGGCCTGTCTGGCAATTCCCGTCGTCGCCCGGAGGGCGGCCTCGCGGCGTCAGGCGCGTGCTCTCGGCGTGCCGGGCGCAGGGCCTCGTACT
>NZ_JBIRGP010000034.1:0-22445 GCF_044328075.1 Streptomyces sp. NPDC017991
CCACACCCACCCACGACATCACCACCTACATCATCCAGAACACCGACGGCACCACCCTCATCACCATCCCCAACCCCACCTGAACAACCACCCACCCCCGTGGTGTGAACCGCTCCACAGCGGTGAAATCTTGTCCCGTGACGAGTCGGTCAGCGATGTCTCTGGTGACGCAGAGGGAGTTGGGGTTCATGCTGTGGCGGCGTACCGCGGCGTCCGGCACCTGGACGCGGTCCTTCCTGACGGTCCGCCGTCTTTGTCGGCGGACCGTTTCACTCGCGGCGGCTGGTGCCGGACAGGTCGGCGGCCCGGGTGTGGCATCGGGTGGCCACCGGGTTCCACTGCTCCGAGTGGGAGTGACTCCACTCGCAGGAGCAGATTGCGCACGTCTGGAAGCAACTGGTCCGGACCCGGCCGGCCCGGACCCGGACCCGGCCGGCTCGGCTCGGCTCACAGCCTCGCGATGTCGGCGGGACTCCCCGCCGGGTTCGGGCGAGTTCCGCACTCGGGTGTGTCACGGACGCCGTGGACGCCGCCGCGGTCAGTCCAGCGGGTCCTCGCACCGCGGGGCGTCCTTGGCCCGGTGGCTGCCTTGTTTGCAGCCCGCGAAGGGGCCTGTCGGATCGCGCAGGGACTGCATCGTGGGCCCCAGGTAGTCGCGGTGCCAGGCGGCCGGTCCGACCATGTCGGCGGTGGCGTCCGTCAGCTTCTGCCATGCCATCCACAGTCCGTGGAGTTGCGCGACGGCCTCGATGTGCTCCCACCACCGGGGACACCACGGCATGGACGACGTCACCTCTCTGCCGTAGACGGGAAGCAGCAGGTGGTGTACCCACATCGTCAGTCCATGCATGGCCTCCCCGTAACGTTCACCGCTCATGTAGAGGATGAACTGTGGTTCCGGAGCGGGCTGCCGGGCATCGTCCGCAACGCCGTCCTGGCTCTCGTCGGACTCCACCGCATCCGTGCTCTCCACGCTCCGGTCGCGTTCTGCCACGTCCGTGTTCTCGCTCACCATCTGCTCCGTTCTGTGCCGCGGCGGCTGCGGCGCCGGTGGCCGTGTGCACAGCGGCCGCCGGTCGCTGTGCACACACGGTTGTACGGCCGGGGCCGGCTGCCTCAGTCGCGCTGTTCGGAGAATTCGACCGGCGTCGGCTCGTCCATGGCCGGAGGGTGCAGGGCGGCCCATTTCGCCGCCGCACGCTCGGTGATGGCCGCCACCTCTGCCTGTGCCGCGACCGAGATGGGGCCGGCATCGGCCTCCCGGTACCAGGGCCTGAGCCGGATCAGGGCGGGCCGGACACCTGTCGCCAGCAGCAGAGCGGTCCCCTTCGGCAGGGCCCGGATCTTGTCGGCGGGCATGATGCTCTCCTGCCGGTAGGAAACGGAGCGGGACGAACCGTCCTTGCTCCTGGAGATGCTCGGTGTCTTCACGTCGTGCTGGCCGACAAGCCTGGAGACCTTCTCGACGAAGTCCGCGTCGTCCAGCCCCGCGCCGAGCAACTTGATCGTGGCGGCGCTCCACAGGGCGTCCATCCCCGCCTCGCCCCACACCCGGCTGCCCTGGCGGTAACTCTGCAGGAGCGTGACCACGTTGATGCCACGGGATCCGAGGTGGCTGTAGAGGTCCGGAAGGTCCGAGATCCTGCATACGTTGGCGGCCTCGTCCAGGACCGCGGTCATCGGGGGGTCGAGCCGGCCGCCCATCCGCTCCGCCGCGACGACGCCCGCGCGCATCGCCGTGTCGGCCAGTCCGGCTATGACCCCGGCGGCCGAACCGCCGCCGTCCTTGGACAGCAGATAGAGCGTGTCCCTGCCCAGCACATGCCGGTGGGGCTCGAACTGCGGCAGATCGGGATCCGGCATGACCCATGCGGCGATCTCGGGATCCAGCAGGCACGACACACACTGCCGCGCGGTCTCGTAGATGCCGTCACGGGTCTCGACCGCGCCGCGGATCGTTCCCTGCAACTGCTCGGCCATCGTGGCCAGTCCGGCATCACGCAGAAGGTCGATGGGGGCGCGGTCCGCGGGGTCTGCGAGCCAGGCCAACAGGTCCAGCACCGACGCCTTGCCCCGGGCCGCGGCGAGGAACAGCGCCGTGAGCGTGTTCTGCGCGGCGGAGATCCAGAAGTCCTTCTTGGCCGTGTCGTCGTTGACGGACGCGACGAAGTGCCCCGCGAGACGCCGGGCTCCTTCGATCGTGACGCATTCCGCCAGCATGTCCCACCACATCCCGCGCGGGACGTGGGCGATGCCCTGAGGGTCGAAGGTCCACACCGTGCCGACCTTGGCGCGCTCCGCGCGGGTGACGGAATAGACGTCGGACTTGTTGGACGTCAGCAGCACAGCCCCGCGCGCCCGCAGTACCCGCGGAATGGCGATGCCGGTCGACTTGCCCGCTCGCGGTGCCATCAGGTCCAGCTCCACGTCCTCGTAGGAGGAGCGCAGTTCCGGACCGGAGGGTTCCAGGTCACCGAGCAGATTGCCCCGGTCGTCCGGCTGGACGCTCTCCACACCCTTCAGCGAAGGGCGCAGTTGACGGGCTTTCTCCGCCGCCTCCTTGGGAAGCAGGGTGGCCATCTCCCGTCGCCCGGCCATCCCCTTCTGTCCGTCCCGCGAACCGGTGACCTTCCGCGCGGCCAGCACGCCCAGCACGACCACCGCGGTGAACACCCCCGTGATGCCGGCGAAGACCGCCACCGGTGACGCCTCGGGCCACAACGCCCTCGGTCCCTCGTCCACCAGCCGGAGGAAGGTGGACAGAACGAACGGTGGTGGATTCCACCCCGCACCCGTGAGAGCCGCTCCGAGGGTTCCTCCGAGCCACATCCCGCAGAAGGCGAGGAACGAGGTGCCCGCGACGGCGACGATCGCCCACTGCGTCTGGTCCCCGTGCATGCCTGTGCCGCGCGGAGCACCGCCCATGGCTGCCTCACCCGCCGTTCGGCGCGGCGACGGGCGGGTTCGGGATCCACCGGGTGTTGGTGTTGTGCAGTTCCCGTTCGACGTCCGTGATCGCCACTCTGATCGGGATGCCCGGTCGCCCGCCGACCTTGATGAGGAATCTGCCCCGGCCAGGAGGCTCCTCGTGCTCACCGCTCGTGGCCCAGCCGGGAGGCGAGGACCAGGAGGAGACGAGGGAGATCTCCCTTTCCGACAGACCTACGATCTTTCCGAGTTCCTCCATCTCCGACCGGGGCAGACCGGCGCACACCACCATGCCGGCCCGCTCGACGAACCCGCGTGCCTTGGCGCGGTCGGCGTCGCTGCCCAGCGCCTCCGCGTCCTTGAGCGTGTGGGTGATCTTGGCGTCGCCCAGACCGAGAGAACGGTTCAGCCGGGTCAGGGCGTCGATGCGGTCCACGATGCCCGTCGCCGCGCGCAACGGCCGCCACAGTTCGTCCAGCACGGTGAAGAACCAGCGCCGGGGTGCCAGTCCGGCGTCGGCGAGGGCGTGGGACGCTGCCACGGTGCCGAGCCCGTCGGACCAGGCCGCGAGCATCGCGGCGGCGGTCAGCTGTGTGTCGGCCTCGCCGATACGGGAGATGTCGATACACACCGCGGGCGCGCTCGGGTCGATCCGGGTGGAGGTCGCCGACGCGAAGGTGCTGCCCAGCGGTCCGTCCAGCAGACCCATCAGCGAACGGTGGAGCGGGTCGACCGCGTCCCGGTAGCGGTCGGTGTCGCCGCGGTCGAGGGTGACGGCCCGCACCCGGTCGGGGCCTTCGGTCAGGAGCGCCAGGAGGTCCGGAAGCAGAACCACCCGGTCCTTCGGTGTCCGTTCGCGCAACAGGTGCAGCGCGGCGGAGAGTATGGACTGCTCGTGGTCGTCCATGGGTCGGCCGCGCACGATCGTGATGAGGGCGGCGACCATGTTCAGGACCCGTCCGTGGGCCTCCGCCAGCAGGGCCTGGCCCGCTTCGCCGCCGATCCTGGCGGCGGCCGCGCCCATGGCCCCCGGATCGAGGACGTTGATGCCGCCCGTACCGCGGCCGATGGAGATGACCTGGCCGCCGAGCGCACGGACGGTGTCCGCGTAGTCGGGCTTCAGATCGCCCAGGACCAGAGGGACCACACCTGTCGCCGCGAGCCCGATGAGCATGCGGTTGATCAAGGTGGACTTGCCCAGCCCCGGCATGCCCAGCATGAACAGCGAGGGGTTGGAGATGTACCGGGCCCTGGTGAACCACGACAGCGGATCGCCGCACACCGTGGCCCCGGTGAACAGGTGCTGTCCCAGGGGCACTCCGGTCATCGGCGCACCGGAACCGGCGGCGAAGGGCCACAGGCCGCACGCCTGGACGGTGGTGGCCCGCCACATGGTGGGGGGATCGAGGTATCCGACCTGTCCCCCACCGGGTCCGGGCCAGCCGCGGGCCGGAGACATCGGCGGGCGGGCGGCCCGGGAGCCGCCGCGTCCGCCTGTGTCACGCCCGCCGTGCCGTGGTTCGTCGAAGCTCACAGCGCCTCCTGCAGTTCGCGAGGGATCATCACGTGCTCCCATGGCAGGACGCCGACAGGCAGCGTGCAGGTGAAGGCAGCGGCCTGCATCCGGTCTGCCGGCCGCATGGAGATCCGCGCGGCGGCCTGCAGGTTGCGTACGGTCACCGCGGCGTCGGAGAGTTGGGCGGCGGAGTCGACGGTCACGGTGAGCATCAGGGAGAACTCGACCAGCCCGGCTCCGGAAGCCTCTTCGGCCGCGGTCTGCTCCGCCGCGCGTATCTCGGACGCGGCGCGCGCCTGGACCATGCCCTTGCCGGAGGTGGCCATGAACTGGGCTGCCCGGCGGTCGGCCTCCACGATGCGGGCCGACGTCGCGGGATCGATGGGCCGGTAGAGCAGCGCCACCCGCTTGCGGCGGGTGCCGGCAGCGGGTGCCAGCATGTCGCGCAGGACACTCGAACGTACGGTGCCGCGCGGTGCGAGGGTCAGCAGCCAGGTGCGTGAGACGCCCGAGTCGTGGTGGTAGGCGTTCACCGTCTCCTCGGCGGCCGCGGGTCCGGCGTCATCCCATTCCAGGCCGGTTCCGCCTTCCGCGGCCCGGGCGTTCAGCACGTCCGGGGCCACCGCGGGGTCGTAGGCGACCCTGGTGATCTCGGCGATGCGTTCCGCCGACAGCGGTGCCGCCGAGCCGCCGCCCGCGCCGACCAGTCCGGCGAGCAGGCCGGGGATGCGGATGGCCAGGTCGGTGATGACCTCCTCGGCACTGCGCTTCTGTCCGGTAGGCATTCCGTAGGTGAGAGAGATGTAGGTGTGCATCTCCGACGACGCCGACGGATACCGCTCCACCACCTCCTCCATCACCGCCCGGGCGACCGCCGGGGCGTCGTCCGTGATGCGCGGCAGCACCTCCAGGGCCAGCCGGGTCCCGGGGTCGGGGGCGGTCTCGACGACGACGGTCGCACCCTTGAGCTGCGGTTCGTGGGACAGCCGGGCCAGCCAGTCGCCCCAGGAGGCGACCCACACGTCGACCTGGTCCGGGTCGACGAGCGAGCCGCCGTCCGGCTCGCAGCCCAGCACGATGGTGTACAGGTTGCGGTTCTTGTGGTGGAGGACTCCGAACGGCCTGCCGTAGGCGTCGTGGCCCTCCGACGCCGTCACCTTGCTGAGCAGACCCGGAGGGTGGAACCGGCCGCCCGGGCGCTGGGAGAGCGGCCCGGACACGTAGACGTGCGAGCCCTTGGCCTTGCGGCGCAGCCACCCGATGCGCAGGGCGATGAGCTGGTAGAGATTGCGCCCGTCCTGGGTACGCACCATCAGGGGAACCAGGAGGACGACGACCGACACGATCACGACGATCGCGGCCACCAGCGAGACCAGTGAGACGAGAAGAGCGAGGACCAGGCCGCCGAAGACGCCCAGGGTGCCGACCATGCCGAAGGGGCCGAGGCCCGGCCTCCGGGGCCGGCGCCAGTTTCCGTAGGTGGGGTGTGTTACCGGTGCGGCAGAGATCGCCACTGTGTTTCCTTTCCTGATGTGTTGACGGTCCGCACGGGTGGCTACCGGTTGTGTCCGGCGTCGCCGTCGGCCCCGTCCAGCGATCCGGCCGCGACCTGGCCGACTCCCTTGGCCACGCTCGCCGCGGCGCCCAGCGCCGCACCTGCGGCTCCCGCGGCTCCCGCGGCGCCGGCCGTTCCCGCGCCGCGTGCCCCTCCGGCGCCTCCCGGCCCCTGGCCGCCGCCCGAGACGCCCGATGCGCCCGACGGCCCCGGCCCGCTCGACTGCCCAGCACCGCCGGAGGAGCCGATCGACTTGGCCCCGGACGCGAGCGCGCCTACGGCCGCCGTCGTCCCCTTCTGCATGGCGGCCCCTCCGCCCAGCGCCGCGGTCGCCGGCACCACCACCCGCAGCAGAGCCGGCAGGGCGATGGCCGACAGGAGCATCACACCGATGCCGGCGATCTGTACGTGCACGGCGTCGATCCCGTCAGCGGCCGTCATCTCCGATCCCGCGAAGATCACGAGGGCGGCAGCGGGCTTGTAGAGGAGCCAGGCGATCATCCATCCGATGTGTTTGCGCCACCAGCCGCCTCCCCAGTCCGTCATGGACGCCGCGGCGGCGATGGGCAGGGTGCCCAGAAGGATGATCATGACTCCGAGACGGATGTACAGAAGAATGGTGTGAACAATTCCGGCGACCAGTAGCAGAAGAGCGAGGATGAGAAGGAGAAACCCTCGCAGTGAACTCGCGTCACCGCAGCCGATGGCTGCTATCTGCGCTTGTGCGCCCTGCCTGAACAGGTGGTCGGCGAAACGGTCGGAAAGGCTGCCGAAGGCTCCGACCAACGCCGTGCCCGCTCCGGCGACGAAAACGACCCGCAGGAGTCCTTTCAGCGCCACCTGGCCCGCTTCGCCACGCCTTTCCAGTGCCATGCGGATGGCGGCGAAGATAAGTGATCCGACCGCTACGTAGACGACGATCCACTGCGTCTGTGCGTTGATCTCCGTCGGGGCGGACCCGGTGGAAAGTGTCGGAACCGCTTGCACCAGAGCGCCGAACACCGATACCGCGGCGGCCAGGATCGCTCTGCCGATTCCATCCACGATGGTGCCGATCGGGTCACCGAGGAAAGAGAAGAAGCCGACGACGGGATTTTGGACAGGAGATGTGGGGCACGCCATGTCACGGCCTCCAGAGAAGGAATCCGCCGGTACCACTCGTGGCCGAGAGCGGCTGGAAGAGCGACCCGTTCCGCTGCGGAACGGCCTTCCAGTCCCCGTCCTCCCAGCGCACCGAGACGGATGTCCAGAAGTAGGTGCCCTGATTGCCCTTGATCAGTAACTTGACGCCTGCCCTGTCCGCCGAGTACGAGGAGACGGAAAAGCCCGCGTAGGACGCGGAGGGGGTTCCGGACACGGCATCGGAGGACGTGGACCGCATGGCCACGAAGAAGTCTCTCCGCGGCCCGGTGACGACCTGCTGGTCCGCGACCGCGCGCCAGTCCGGCCCGCCGATCTGCGTGGGAATGACATGAGCCGCCATCACCGCGCCCATCGGGGTCCGGGCGAAGCACCACCACAGAGGGCCGCTGGCGAGCAGCGGCCCTGCCGAGGTGCTCGTCGGCACCTTCGTACCGACGAGTTCGCGCCACTGGACGTCCTGCGGGGCGGACCTCGGAAGGGACGTTTCCAGATCGGCTGTCCGGCATCCCGTCTTCCGCCCCGGTGTCGCCCGGCGGTCCGGTCCCGCGGCGTTCTTGACCAGCGACTGCGAACGCCCCAGCTCCACCCGGTCCGCGCTCGTACCGGCATCACCGACGCCCTGCGTGACGACGGCCAGCAGGCCGGTGGCGAGCGCGATCGCGATGAAACCGGCAGAGACACGCCAGCCGGGCTGCTGCCAGAAAGGAAGGGCTTCCCCCTGTGGCGCCCGACCGGGAAGCAGCCGTCGGGCAACGAGCCACTTCACGCGAAGACGAAGGTGATCAGAGGTCCGGCCGTGGCGACGAGAACACAGCCTCCCAGTACCATTCCGAGCCGGCTCATGTGCTCGGAGCTCTCACCGCGCTTGACCGATATGGCCATCATCGCGCCTGTCACCAGGACACCGGCGACGCCTGCGGCCGTGCCGGCCCACGCGGCTATACCGAGGACGAGATTGACCTTCTCCTGCAGTTCCTGGGGTGCGCCGCGTCCCGGGTCCGGAACTGCGGCAAGGATGATCGGCACGTTGATGGCCATGTTATGTATTCCCCTGTGAATTATGTGGTTGGGACCTAGATGCCGAGCGGACCGAGGAATGCCACGATCGGGCCGGCGGTGGAGACCAAAACGCATGACATCAGGACGAAGAAAAGCCCACGAACGTGTTCGGCTTTCTCACCCGGAAGTCCTTGGCGAAGTTGCAGAGCCATCATGGTGCCGACGACGATGACGCCGCCGACGCCCGCAGCGGTACCGCACCAGGCCAGCAATCCCAAAATGAAGTCCGCGTCGGGCCCGGGATCAAAAGTCGCGGCAAGCATGGTCGTGTCCGTTCTCGGCAAGTCGCGCAGAATCAGCGGGACGGATATGGACGGTGGTGGCCGACGAGGTCGGCGATGGCGAGCACTTCCTTGGGGATGTGTGCTGTCCGCCCGCCCACGCGCCAGGAGGGGATCCAGGGGATCCGGTGGATCCTGACGGCCGAGCGGAGCACCCGCACACGGCGGGCGAGTTGCAGCGGAAGGCGTCCCGGCGCGTCGGCGACGAGAACCACGGCCACAAGTTCCAGCCGCGCCGGATGACTTCCGGTGCGCAGTGAGTTGAGGACGGATGACGCGGCCTGTATCCCCGCGGCATGCGTGCGAGCCACCACCAGGATGCGGTTCGGTTCGCCCCGGGCCGCGTCGGGCCACCGGATCCCGACATCGGCCCCGCCAAGAGCTCGGGCCAGACTGGTCGCGCCGGCGCCCCCGTGAGCGGCCACCCAGGTGACGCCGAGGCTGTTCGGGCGTGCCTCCATCGGCGTCAGGGCTGCCCTCGTCTCCACCGGGCCGACCGGGGCATCGACGACGGGATGGGTGCCGGGAACCTTGGCGACAGGCCCTCTGATCCAGCTCTGCGGACCCGGTGCCGCGGAAGAGACAGACACGGTTCCCCTTTCTTCACCGTGGACGGTCGACCGCCCACAGACTGCATTTACGGTCGCTCCCCGGGGGCGGTTCACAGGTCGGAGGCAGGCGATCGAAGCAGTTCGGCGCGCCGTCCGGCGGACTTCCGTGCCGTGCGGCGGACTTCCGCGGCACCGGGTGGGCCGTTTGCACCGCCCGGTCCGTAGGAGCAGGAGACACAGGCCTCCATGGCCTCCCGAGCAGAGAACGAGCGAGGATTATGCGGCCCCCGAAGAAGCGTGACCCTGACCATCTCGTGCGTCATGAGGACAGCCGCCCAGCGGCTCCTGAGTTCTTCGTCATCGTGACGTCCGCCGGGACGCCCTTCCTCGACAGCAAGCGGGTTCGCGTGCCGTCGGCGGGCACGGTGCAGTCCGCGGTGCTCGACGCCCTGCACCAGCACGCCCAGGCGCAGAACGGCCCTGTTCGGGGACGGATCGAGCACAGACAGGAGGGCTACACCGCGCTGCTGGAGGTCGCCCCCGACGGATCGAGCCGACTGGTGGAACAGGCCGAGACGGAGCCCGGGACGCACCTACCGGAGGCAACCGCCCCGACCCCACCGACACCCGTACAGCGGGCTCCCGCCGGTCCGGCACCCGTCTCGCAGGATCCCGCCACTCCTTCGGGGGAGGACGCTGGGAAGGAGGCCGGCACCTCGCAGAGGATTCCCATACCGCAGGCGTTCCTGGACACGGTCCTGCGCATCAACGGGGCCATCGCGGCCGGTGAGTTGCACACGGCTGTGGCGACAGCCCGTGAGCTCCGCCGCACGGCGGAGGGAGACTACGGCGCCGACCATGCCTACACCTTGGAAGCCCAGGGCATGGGCGCCTACGTCGCCTACCTCGCACGCGACTTCGAGGAGGCCCTTTCCCTGTCCTTGCAACTGGCACAGACGCGTCACCGGAACAGGGACCCTCAGGCATGGGAGGAACTGGGCCGGGCCGCTCGGGCGTGGCAGGCCATCGACGACGGCCGGCCTCGCCTGATCCACCACGGCCGGACTCTGCTCGCGCTGTGGAAGGAGCTCTGGCAGTACGGACCACCGCCCGAGGCTCAGGCCGAACTGCTGAACCGTGTCCAGGAGGACATCCAGCGGCTCGTCGCGAAGCTGTTGACGCCCGTCCTCCGGACCACCCCGTAGTTCGGTGGCCATGGACACTCAGCGCGTTGCGCACCCGGTGGCCGGTGACGGCGGCCACACCCGTTCGGCAGTTCAGGGCTCCCCCTTACTAAGGGGGCCTGAAGGTGGACGGAAGGGCATGCCGGCGGGCCGGTGCCGCGTGGAACAACGCCTCGATCCCTGCGAAGGAGTGAACAGTGATGGCACCCGACACGGCACCGGGGCATGAGGCAGCGCCGAGAGGAGCGGGACGAAAGCCCTCTTCGGCATCCGATGGATACGTTCATGTACCGCCGCCCTCGCCCGGCAGGGACGTCACGATGTCTCTGTGCCATCGGGCGGAGGCGGTCGGTGCCGCGCGGCGTGCCACCGCGGTTGTCCTTGCCGACTGGCAGGTCGTCGACGACGCGGCGGAAGCGGTGATCCTGGTGGTGTCGGAACTGGTCACCAACGCTGTCGAGCATGGTCAGCCGCCCCTGACGCTCCTCCTGCGACACCTGTCCGGCCACAGACACGGCGGTGTACGGATCGAGGTCAGCGACGGGGGTCCCGCCTCCCGGCCGGGGGCCTGGGCCTCTTCCTCCGACGCCTGTGAACGCGGCCGCGGCCTGGGCATCGTCGAGGCCCTCGCCAGTTCGCACGGTTCCCGGACCCAGCCGCACCGCAGCACATACTGGGCCGCCCTGCCCGCCTCCTGACGGGCGCCGGCCGGGGGCGTACCGCGAAACAGCTTCCGCGTCGGTAGGCACTCCGGGGCAGATCCGGCGGCCCCGGAGTGCCGACACCAGGTGCGGTGTACGAGGCCGGGCACGGGAGGTCGGTGACCGGTGCCGGCCCGACGGACTCCGGGCCGGCGGGCCGCGCCTCTGCGTCGTGAGGAGGGCCTCGGCGGTCGTTCACCGTCGTGTGCGGGGACGTGCCGAGCGTGATGAGCCGTGACCGCGTCCGGGCATCGGTTCCGAGGACTCGCCGGTCCCGCCCCCGTGCGAGGCGGGATCGATGTCGGACGACGTCCCTTCCTGGCTCCGGACTCCGGCATCGTCCGGGTGCCCCTCGACGGAGCGGCGCACGGCGAGCAGTGCTCTGCGCGGCGAACTCGCGTCGACGCCCCCGGACTTCGCGGTCGCCGTCTTCCACACGTCGAGAAGCACCGCCGCCCTGTGCAGTCGCAGGGCGAGGGACAGAAGTGCAGTTCACCGACGCCGCATCGGTTCGGGTGGCGTCGCCCCACCCGCAGCCGGCGGGCCCTGCTCGTCCTGGCCCACCTGCGCCGCGGTGACACCTACGCCCGCCTCGGCGCGGGGTTCCGCATCGGGATCGCCACGGCCTACCGCTGCATACGCGAGGCCGTCGACCTCCTGCCCGCTCTCGCGTCCACGCCGGAGCAGGCCATGGCGACCGTACGAAAGAAGGCGTACGTGATCCTCGACGGCACCGTGCTGCCGATCGACCCTATCGCCGCCGACCGCCCGTTCTCCTCGGGAAAGAAGAAGCACCACGGATGAACGTGCAGGTCCTCGCCCATCCAGCCGGGCGCCTGGTCCGGGCTGCGGACGCGTTGCCGGGAGCCACGCACGACCTGACCGCGGCCCGGACCCATGGCGTTCCCGCTGTCCTCACCGCCGATGACATCAAGTGCCGGGCCGACAGGGCTTATCGGGGACTGGTCCCGCGATCCCGGATCACCGCCGTCGTCCGAGCCGTCGGCGCCCTCGAATCCGCCAACTGATCAAGATGTAAAAGGTTCAGTGACTCGACAGCAAGGAATCATTAATTCAGGGGTGCTAAATTGCAGAAAGTCTCCATGGACCAAACAGTGCAAGCATCAGAAGGCGCGGAGACCGAACAAATCCCTCGATCGACTCCAGGAAAGGCTTTCCATCATGCCTCGCCCTTCATCAGCCGGGAGCAGCGATTCCCACTCCAGCTCCTACAACTCGATCCGAATCCACGTCACCGACACCGGTGCCGTGGAGCCCGTATCGTCCACGGCCGTAGTCCCCGACGACGCCCCTGAGCTACCCCGGGGGACCCATGGGGCCTACGATGCGAACACCGGAAACTTTTACGCCATCAACGCTGCACAGAGATTGGTAATGCAGTGCCTGAGGGGCGCCAAGGAGTGGACCTACACGAACAAGGATCTTCTGGCTGTAGCCCTGCTTGACGCCGCCCCTACGATAGTGCAGGGCATAGCGAACTGGACGGGAGAGCCGGGGAGGAAGGCGGCCAAGGTCGCAGCGGGTCTCCAGTTCGTGTACCCGGTTTTTGAAGCAGGACACGAGATATATAAATGGAGGGAGGGAGCACACGTCAGTCCCGGGAATGTCATCGCGGCCGGCTCCGGAATCATTGCAGCAGCACTGAACACCGAGTCAAGCAACCTGGCGGCGAAGGATGAAACGAGGGCAGCCCGAATGAGTGGCGTCGGGAATCTATTTGCGGGCGCAAAAACTGTCGGCCAATTTGTCGATGCTGTCAGTACACGCAGGGCCGAGCAACGGGAGCAAGCAGCAGGACCGCTACTCCCTATGCATTCGATGCGTCCCTCCAATCACTCGCACGGTACACATCACGCACCATCCCTCGCCGAGAGCAGCGCTCTGCGTTCTCGCCAGGATCAGCCCACACGGCGGAGCGCGAACGCCGGCTCCAGCAACGCCGAGCGGATGGCACCGGGGCAATCACAATACTCGCTGGCCAGTGCAAGTGGAATGCGCAGCACAGTCGCTCCCCCGCCGCACATTCCCACCGCCAGCGGGGAGACGACGTATCGCGTGGTTCGAAGTGAAGGCCCCACCCAGAGTGATCCCGGTCGGCAGAGGAACCGCTGAGCACATCTTTCGCTGCTAAGCCTGTGGGGCCCGGACGGTTGACCGTCCGGGCCCCACAATTCGCTCTCGATGACGCGATGCTCCACCAAGCCGAATTCCACACCCCGCCCTGGAGAAGGGCTCTCAGATGTGACCCCCGCGCAGTGCGTAAGCCACGGCGTGCGCACGGCTGCGAAGGTGGAGGCGAGCGGCCATGTCGTACAGGACGGTCCGGACGGTGAACTCCGGGCAGCCAAGCCGTTCCGCGATCTCGCTGTTGTCCATTCCATCGGCGACGAGCCGCAGGATGTCGGTCTCCCGCGTGGACATTCTCGCCGGTGAGGCCACTCGGCCGGCTGTCTGTCCTCGCGGCTCCACGACCTGCGCCACAAGGTGGGACAACAGTCCGCGAGGCAGGTCCTGCCCACCTCGGGACACCGTGTGCACCGCTCGGTGGAGCCGTCGGGTGGTGAGTTCATGCCGCCAGAGAATGGCACCGACTCCACGATTGATCGCATGGAGAAGCGCGACGTCCTGCGATTCACCGGTGATCAGTACCGCTCGGGTGTGACCGGGCGTCAGGGAGCGCAGTCGGAGGAGCACGGCGTCCATGTCCTGATGGACCAGCACTGCCACCGCGTCGGAGTTGACGGCCGCATCGGCCTCGACATGAAGCGACGGATGCATCCGGAGCCGGCCGGTGACGTCAGCCAGGTCGATCGCGCTCGTGGCGTGCACGGTCACCGGGACGACACGACTCGGCGTCTGCTGGACCGCCAAGGGCACCTGTCCCGGCTCTTCTCCCGCTGCACACGCTGTACTTCTCCTGCCGTACTGCTGTGGGAGGTTTTCGACAGGGGCCGAACTCGCCTTCATCATGTACTTCTTCCTGTACCGGGGCACGTGGCCGCACGGAAGGCCTCAACCGTTCCACTCGACGTGGAGAACGGGACGTCTCACCCGAAGAGACGGTGCGCCGTATGACGGATGCCCGCGCGTACCGCCGTCGACGGCTGCAACTGGCCGGCGATCCTGCCCTGATGACCGCCATGGGGATTACCCGGGCCCGGCTCATTGCCGGGGGGAGCAGACCGGGCCCGGAACAGCCTGTGACAGAGAGTCTGTTTCAGGCTGCATCACGTGATACGGGCGGTCCCGGCGGGCGGTTCACACCATTTCCCGGGTGAGCGGAGGAACCGGTCGAGGCATCGCGCGGCTCGGGCGGATTCGGACGGAACCGGCTGCCGACTGTGAACCCGCCCGAGACACCCGCCGTAGCCACCCTTGTAGACAGCGCTGCGTCGCAGTGCGCTGAGCAGGAAGGGAAATCATGGCGACTTGGCGCTCCAGGACAGTGGCACTGACCGCTGCCGCGATCATGTTGACGGCCGGCTGCGGGGGCTCCGGCTCAGGAGGCAAGGCCGACAAGGCGGCACCGTCGGCTCCGGCCGCCCAGGAAAGCCTCGCCGGTGCGGCACCCGCAGCGGATTCCCGCAGCGGTCCGGCCGGTCAGCTGACCTTGGCCGACGACCCCAATCTCGGAACGATCGTGTCGGACGCCACGGGCTTCACCCTGTATCGATTCACCAAGGACAGCGCCAATCCCGCCGTGTCCGCGTGTTCGGCCGCCTGCGCGAAGGTGTGGCCGCCCGTCCCCTCCGACAGCGTGACCCTGCCGACCGGGATCGACGCCGCTCTGATGGGTTCGGTGAAGCGTGCGGACGGCATCAGCCAGCTGACGCTGGCGGGCCTGCCCCTGTACCGCTATGCCAAGGATGCCAAGCCGGGGCAGATCAGTGGTGACGGCATCGACGGCGCGTGGTTCGCCTCTCTCCCCGAGAACACGATTCCCTCTCCGGACGAGGCCGCGGGCGGCTCGCCGGACACCGCGGGCGCGGGCGGCGACACGACGGGGGGCACGGGTGCCACGGGTGAGAGCGAGACCACGGCCGATCAGCCGGGACTCTCGGTCGCCCAGGACCCCGAACTCGGTGCGATCGTCGTCGATGCCAAGGGCCGTACGCTCTACCGGTTCACCAAGGACACGGACTGGCCCATGACGACGGCGTGCACGGGCGCGTGCCTCGAAAAGTGGAAGCCCGCAGCCCTGGTCGGCAAGAACGACGTCGAGGGCATCGCCTCCAAGCTGGTGATTCCCTTCAACCGTCCGGACGGGATCAAGCAGCAGACTCTCGACTGCTGGCCGTTGTACTGGTTCACCGGAGACAAGCAGCCCGGCGACACCGACGGTCAGGGCGTCGGTGGCACCTGGTTCGCCGTCGCTGCGGATGGTTCTCTGGTCAAGAGCTGAACCGTCCGACACGGCACGACGACCCTGTCGTGCCGACGTCGAACCGGCCCGACCCGTCACAACGGGTCGGGCCGGTTCGACGTCGGCACTCTGTCAGCTGTCAGCGGGCCTGGTGTCGCCGGCGATCCGCCGACCTGCTCACGCAGTGTTCTCGTTGGACCGGAACCGGGAAGAATGCCGGTTCGGGGGTCATACGGACACCCCGTTGTCGGTCAGCCAGGTCATCGGGTCGATGCCCTTGCCGCCGAGGGCGTGCACTTCCAGATGCAGGTGCGGGCCTGTGGTGTTCCCGGTGGCCCCGACCGCACCGATCACCTCTCCGGCGCGGACCTCCTGCCCTTCCTTCACCGCCACGGAATCCTGGTGGCAGAACCACACTTCGGTACCGTCGGCGAGCTGGAGGACAGTCCGGTTGCCGTAGGCGCCCTGTGTGGTGACAGCCACCACCGTGCCGCTGTGCACGGCCATGATCGGGCTTCCGGAGGGTGCCGCGAAATCCAGTCCGGTGTGCTTGCCGGACGACCACAGTCTGCCCTTGTCGCCGAACCCCGAGGTGACGGTGTACGAGGTGACCGGGAGGACGAAGTCGCCCGTCCGCCCGGACGGCCTTTCGCCCCTTTCCCTCTGTTCGGCCTCCTTCTTCCGTTCCACCTCCGCCCGGTTCCGTGCGGCCCGCGCCGCATCGACGGTCCTCCGTCGCTCGGTGGCTCTGTCGGCCGCTGCGAGTGCGTCCGCCCAGCGCGCGGCGTCATCCGCCAGCATCTCCTGCTCCTCGGCCTGTTCCCGCACGGTGTTGCCCAGCGCCTGCGCCGCATCCGCGTCCGGGAGAATCGACGGCACGCCGACGAGGGATGCCTCGTCCCGGCCTCCCGCCGCCTCGGGCGCGGAGGACACCGGTTGTTCAGCGGCAGGCTGTTGTCCGTCACCGGACCCCGGCTGCGTACCGGTGCCCGCGGCGGGCGCGGACCGCGCGGGTGCGCTGAACGCCGTGAACGCGGCAGTGGCACCCACGACGGCCGTAGCCGCGATACCGATCACCACCACCGACCGGACGAGTCGGCCACGCGGTACCCACCGCCGGGCGTTCCGGCCCTGCGCGGTGACGTAGTGCCGGGTGAGAGCGGTCTCACCCCAGGGGCGATCCGACGGCCCCGTCGGATGCGGGCCAAGGGTGACCGTTCCCGTGTTCCTTTGGTCCCGCGCACCGTCAGAACTCATTTTTCCCCACCCATTTGAATAACTGGACCGTAAATTTTCCTGCAAACAGAAACAGCCTGCATCTCTCCCTACGCGGGTCGGACGGAAGAGGTTCACAACCACATTCGGTACGCAAATCAGAACGGCCGACGAGGAGGACCTCGTCGGCCGTCGGGCTTTTTCGGACGGACTTTTTACGAGCTGCTGCCGAAGAAGATCGAAGTGATCTTGTTGTCGAAATTCACCTTGCCCAGATCGATGACGTCGTCGTCGATCACCAGGGACTCACCGGTACAGCCCGGTCCGGACCAGACCTTTATCGAGGCGGTCTTCCGCAGCGCGGACGCCGCCTTCGGGCGGGCGACGTCGGTGCAGCCCGTGCCGGCGACACCCTGCGTCGCGTTGGCCTCGGAGAACGTGCCGGGGTCGTCGAAAAGGAGCGCGCTGCCACGCGCGGGCGTAGGCGTCGCTCCCCCAGCGCCGCCGGTGCCGGTGTCACCGGTACTGGCGCCACCGGTGCCGGCGCCGCCTGTCTGGCCTCCGCCGGTGGGCGCCTCCGGGGCGGCCTTGCCGAAGAGCTGGCCTCGGACAGCGCCGTCAGCGAACGCGGTCGTGTGGATGTTGGAGTAGTAATTACCCGGAGTCTGCCGGACCCTGGTGACCGTGTCCGCGTTCTGGCCCTGGACGGAGCCGGTGACGGCGAAGATGTTCGCCGGAACCGCAGTGGTGAACAGCGGGAACTGCACGTCACCGTTCTGGCCGAGCTTGCCCTTGTGGATGTGTCCCAGAGTGGGCGGCGTGATGTTCATCCACGCCATGGAGTAGCCCACGGTCGTCCCGCTGGGACGCAGGAAGGTCACGGCGTGCCCGTCCGGGTCACCGACCTTGCTGGACGCGTCCTTCGGCACTTCCTGGTTGCCGTCGGACCAGGCCCGCAGACCTTGGGCGTCGAAGATGCCCAGCGCGTTCACCCTCTGCCGGTCTCCCTTGAGCTGACCGCGGATCGCGCCGCCCGGAAAGTCCTTGCTGTGCAGGTTCACGTAGAAGCCCGAGGGATCGGTCCGGATCCTCCGGGCCAGTGCGGCGTCGTTCACGGCGACGGCACCCGCGGCCGCGCTGACACTGTCAGGCATGGCGGTGGTGAAGAGCGGAACCCTCACATCGCCGTTGGCACCGGCCCGACCCTCATGGATGTGGCCGAGGGTCGGGGCGGTGATGCCCTCCCAGCGCAGCGAGAAGGTGACCCGGTCGCCCTTGACCTCCACTCGCGCCTCTCCGACGCCGTCGGTGTCCCCCACGGCGGGGCCGCCTACGACAGGAACCTCCTGGTCGCCGGAGAGCGCGGCGCGGAAGGAGAATGCCTTTCCCTTCGCCGGGTTCTTGGGGCCACTGTTCTTGGTGGACGTGGACGTGGTTGTGGTCGTGCTGCCGTGCCCGGAATGAGAATCTGCTGTCCCGTCCGCGAAAACAGGACTGGCACTCACGACGCCAAAGGCGACCGTGGCAGTCGCAAGGGCAAAGATACGCTGTCGCACTTCTCAGGTCCTTTCTTGACCATTCCCTACCGCCGGGAAGCGGCTACTTCTCCCTACGGACCGGATGCCGGAGTGGATCACTTTCTCTGCACATAAAGAAAAGGATCGCCCGGCGCGGATCACCCATCAGGGCGCGGTGACGTCGGTCCCGACCTCTTCGGGGCCAGGACCGGCCTCGGGGTCGGTCTCCTCGGGGTCGGGTCCGACGTCGAGGAGACCGCCCTGCGGAGGAATCGTCCGGGGTGGCGGACCGACACCCTCCATCGGCGCGAACCAGGTCCTGACACCGATGACATAGCTCTGCGAGTCCTCGGTCGCCGGGACGCCCCCCGCTTCCCGTACGGCGTCCATGCCCACGTCGTAGGCGGCGAGTGCCAGGTCGAGCGCACTGCCCGTCGCCTGTCCGCTGTCGAGCAACTCCTGCGCCTCGTCCGCCAGGTTGCACAGGTACTGCCCCTGCACCTCGATCGACTGTTCCGCGTCGAGGGGGTCGCCGTCGGCCTTCAGTTCGGCGAAGACGTCGGCGGGGACCTGCGAGATGCCCTCGGCGCCGTTGGGTCCGACGAAGCCGGCGTCGAAGGCTGTTTCGTACTGGATCTGCGCCGCCACGGTGACCGGTCCGATGGTGTCGCAGACGGATCCTGCGGTGTTGATGGACTCCAGAAGGTCGAAGGGAACGGTGCATGGCTGGGTGACTTCACCCGCCCCGCCCAGTGAGAGTTCCAGGTTGCCCTTCCCGTCACCGAGGAAGATGCTCTGAACCCTGTCCGCCTGGGCCTCCGGTTCGGACCCCAGAGCTCTCTCCGCGATGTCGCATCGCCGCTCGGCCGGTGAGAGGTCGTCCTGGCCACCACCGCCCGTCGGCAACCCCAGGAAGAACAGAACGACGACGACGAGGGGAAGGAGCAGGACGGCCAGCCCTCCGATGATGATGACGACGATCGCGGTGAGCGCGAAGCCCGCCGGAAGCGCCAGACATCCGCAGCCACCGACCGCGGCCATGATCACGGTGGTGGTGCCGCGTTGTGCCTGACCGCCGCCTTCGTCAGCCATGGACTCTTTCGCCTGCCTTCCCGCAGTCCTGCCCGAGTGCCTGTGGAGCCGCGTCGTCCCGACGCCTCGGCGGGGACGACCGACACAGGGCAACTACGCAACGGGCTGACACGGGGTTCACAGGACGAGGACGGCGGGGAGAGCGGTGACGGCGGTCGCGACCGGCGAACAGCGGGGCCGGGTCGCCACGTGCGACCCGGCCCCGCTGTCGGCCCCACTGTTCCATCGGCTGCCGCGAGTCACAGGCGCCTTGAGCCCTGTGTACTGCTATCAGTACGCCTGGCAGCCTGGTTGGCCTCGGGCTGCGCAGGCCCCACCTGTCCCTGTTTTCCTTGCGCCTGCGCCGACGCGGGCGCGGGAAGTGGTCCCTGTCGGGCGCGCGCCGCATGAGCGATGTTCGCGTCGAGTGTCCGTGACAGACCCTGCCGGGTGCGGCTCAGCTCGTCGGGCGTCCTACCGGTCGCCTCGATACTCGTAGCCATCCTGTCGAAGGTCCGGATGTCCTGCTGAGGCCTCTGGTCGTCGCCCAGCACCCGCTCGCACTGGTCATGAGCCGCCTCATCGGCGTCGTCGAACCTCCTTGAGTACACGCCGAGTTGACTCGCGATGGGCCCTGCTGCCGCCTCATGTACGTCTGCTCTGTCCTCAGCCTGTCCGTTGCCATGCGTTGCTCGACGCCGGACGCGGCGTTGACCGGCGCCTGAGCCCGAGCTCTCTGACGCGATATCAGTTCCGACGAGATCTGTTGTGAGTGTCACGCCGGAGGAGAAGGGCCGCTCATGGCGCGACCCGCCCGGCAGGCTGTTCCGCGCTCTTCCCTCCCTTGCCGTCGGATCAGCCTCGCGTCATCAGTCGTTGGCCGGCCTTGCGCTGTCAGTCGAACTCGCCGCTCACGGACTCGTACACCTGCCGGGCTTCCGGGCCGAGGCGAGGGCCGGCGAGCCAGGTCGAGGTGGTGGGGCCGATGGAGGTGTTGCTGATCAGGACGGGCTCACCGTCGGCGTCCTCGCTGAACCAGCCGCCTCCGGAGGAACCGCCCGTCATGGTGCAGCCGACCCTGTAGAGGGAGGGCTGGTCGGGTGCGATGGACAGGCGTCCGGGGCGGGCGCGGCAGTTGTACATCAGCTCGCCGTCGAAGGGCGGAGCCGCCGGGTAGCCCCAGATTCCGATGGTGGAGATGTCCTGTGTTCCGGGCGCGCGGAAGTTGACGCGTGCTGCCGCACCCACGGTCTCCTCCAGGGAAACGGAGCTGTCGCCCCCCTTCCTCTTGACGTGCATCACGGCGAAGTCGAACGCCGCCCCGTCGCCGCCTTCGGGTGTTCCCTGGGCTATCCACTGTTGCGACGTCTCGGCTCCGTCGGCCCACCAGGTCCCGAAGGGGGCGGCCGCTACGGCGTTCCCGTCCTGCCCGGTGGCCGTCTTCGTGCCCTCGTCGTTGTACGAGGGCACGAAGACGACGTTCCGGAACCAGCCTCCCTCAGCACCGGCATGGACACAGTGACCGGCTGTCCATACGAGATCCGACGCACCAGGATGCGCGGGATCCGCCACCACGGTGGCGGAACAGACCGACGGCCCGGCAGGGGTGTCGAAGAAGAGCTTCCCGATGATCGGGGCGTTCTTCCGATAACTCAGCGGGACCGGTTCGGCGGCGACAGGCGCGGGCTCGGGGTCCGAGAGCCCTCTCTCGTCCACGCCGATGTCCTGGGCGACGGGTTGGTCGGCGCTGGTGGCGCTGCGCATCCGCTCCTGGTTCCACAAACCGTCGATCACAGGGTTGTCGAACTCATCGGTGCCTCGTGCCCAGGTGGACGGGTTCCAGTCCCGCCATCCGTCGGAAGCACCGGCGTTACCGGTGAGACGACCGGGGAGGTCGGTCAGCACGGAGACGGCCGTGAGGACGGCCGCCACGCAGACAACAGCCACCAGGGTGAGCTTGGTTCGCGTCACTGGTCGACTCCTTGTGGAAGCAATGCCCGTCCGCCTGCGGGGTTCGTGGCGAACCACAGGCCCGAGGCGCCATGTCCCTCGGCGTCACCCGCAGCGGTGTCGCCGGAGTACCGGTAGAGCGGCCTGCCCTTGATGGTGAGTTGGACGAGTCCGTCATCGCGGGTGAAGTTTCCGATGTCGCCCTCCAGCACCCCGGACAGGAAGACGGTTCCTTCGGGCAGGATCGTCACCGGCGGCCATTCCTCGGCGCAGCGTTCGTCGCAGGCCGACGTACCGACGCCGGGGGTGTCCTGTTCGAAGTGGTAGAGGGTTCGTCCGGCGGCGTCGGTCAAGGGACCCTGGACCGGATCTGTTGTGTCGGCGCCTATCTGGACCCAGCGGCGTGCGACCGGGGAGTCCCGCTGCGCCGCTGGGGCGAAGTCACCTGTCTCGGGAGAGGCTCCGTTGTCCTTGGCGGTGCCCGCCAGGAACGAGCCGTCGAAGTCTGTGCTGGAGTTCGATCGTGTTGCGGCGGCCTCGGAGGGCGGGCCGGCGGAACTGCTGCCGCAGGAGCAGAGTCCCATGACAGCGACAACGGCGAGCAGCGCCACCGGTAGCGTTTTCCTGAACAGTGTGTCCGTCCCTCTCCCTCGTACCCGTGCCCTGACTGACGGGTCCTCTGCCTCGCTATACGGTGCGCTCGGACGTTCGGGTCACGAACCGTCGGCACGGACTCGGCCGAAGACGTCATGGATGTGTACCGGAGCGTGCTGGAACCGCTGCCACCCCGCGCCGGAGTGGTCGCCAAGGTCGCGTCCGAGGGAGGACCGGTTGTGTCCCCGGCGCATTCCGACGTTCGCCCGTGGCGAAGGCACCTGCACGCACGTCCTCCGCAGGGACATGACCTATCGGCGTCGGCGGGGAATCGAGGCCCAGGACGGACCTGCCCGGGGGGTTACGGTTCCGTCCTTCGGCCACCACGTATCGCGCGAGCACCGGATGTACGCGTCACGTCGGCCGTAACTGCGCGGTCGAGGGCGGCGGTTGCTGCGGACCGCCACGCAAGGCCGCGCGACTCCCCTGGGGTGTGCGGGACCACGGCCGTCCCGAAGCGGCCGCTCCGCAGGAGATGTTCACGGTCTCGCCGCACGGGGATTGACCGGCGTCCCTGCTGGGGAAGGAAGTTCTGGCGCCTCCCATCGACCGCCCCGCCCCATCGGCAGCGACAGCGCCGGAATGGGCGGGCTGCCCTGTGCCGGGAGGAATCCACTGGCTGACGCGGGTAGAGCGAGCTCGGCCGGTTGGTTTCTGTCGTGGGGCTGTCGTGGTGGGCGGGACGGGGAGCAAGGCTTTGTTAAGCGAGCGGTAAGTGCCGACGCGGAGGGTGGGA
>NZ_JBIRGP010000035.1:0-17424 GCF_044328075.1 Streptomyces sp. NPDC017991
GGTATGGAGGCACGAAATGAAGAAGCACCCCGTCATGGCCATGGCCATGACCGCAGGAATCCTGGCCGGAACGGTTGCTCTCGCACAGCCGGCTGCCGCATCGACGTCCGACTGCTCCGGATACGAGCACGTCCGGACCCGCCCAGCGGCAGCCGGCGAAACGTCACTGCCCTGGCGATACGTCATATCCCTGCAGACGGGCACGATCGACGTCTGCCTCGACGGTCCGGACGGCACCGACTACGGCCTGAAGCTGGTACGACTCGTCCCCGGCGGCCAGGAAACCGTCGCCACCGCACCGAGCGGTGGGTCCGACAAGACGCTCTCCTACGTGGGACCGGTCAGCGGTTATCAGGTGCAGGTCACCGCCGACAGCGCCGGTACGTACACCGCAGGTGTCAACCTCCCGTAGAAAGACGATCCGGCAGCGGCACCGATCGCAGCGGGACCTGTAGGGGGTTGGCAGTCGCGGTCATGACTGCCAACCCTGCCTGCGTACCGTCATCCTATGCGCGCAAACGACGTCACGGTTGGTCACAGCATCGCTAGTGCTGTGACCACTCAGGTTCGCCGGGTCTGCGGTCGCGGGTTTCATGTCGGGTGGATATGAGGTTACTTCAGCCGGATTGCCGGAAGCCTGGTCTACACACAACGCGTTGCAACGAACCCTGCACACGGTCGCTGAGAAAACAAGTGAGTCAAGCGGCGCTACCAGCTAACACCTGGGACAGCTCGCTGCCCACCGTTTCATCGAAGACGCCCCCGAGCGGGGTAAAGGCCGGGAACGGTGCGGGAAGGCGGCTCACCAGGGCCTGCGTCTCGACGACGCGCTACTGATAGACACCAACCCCGGCGTTCGCGGAGCCGCCGACGCATACCTCGATGAGGTCGTGGCCACCCAGACCCGAAACCTGTCGACCTGGCTCGGCAATCGCCACGGATGCCCCGAAGAGTTGAACCGCACCTGGGACATGAGTAGCGCGATGCTACGGCTGACGCCCGAACGCACTAAAGGACTCGTCGAGAAGCGCACTCATCGACACCTACCGCGACCGAGCCACCGACGAAAGCGCCGCAGACACCGCTCAGGTATGCATCCACACACGCGCATTCCCCTCACGACGGACCGAGAAGTCACCGCCCGATGTACCCCGAGATGCACCACGCCCGCGTCGCCGAACTCCGTGCCGAAGCCGACGCTCACCGTCTTGCCGCTGCGGCCCGGCGTCCCCGGGACATTCGGATCCGCCTCGGCTGGACCCTCGTGGAGGTCGGACTGCGGCTGGCCACCGCTCCCAAGACGGCAGCCGCTGTTCCCTACTGATTTTTTCGGGAGGTTGTCGGATGGTGGCTCAGTTGTAGTAGGTGGTGTTGGATGCGGCGGAGGGTGCGTTCGAGGTGGTCGTCGCCGGTGAAGGCGATGGTGGCCAGGGTGCCATCGACATGTAGGCGGTGTCCTTGCGTGGCCGGTCGGCCGAGGAGATGGCCGGCAGCGGTACGAGGTCGTCCAGTTTTCTGTCCGCTGCGGACTTCGAGACTTTCGAACAAGGGCGCCACCTGCCGCAACGTGAGGTTCGTACGCCAGTACGTCGCCACCAGCAACACCCGGTCCTTCGAGCGGCAGACACCACGGCCGACCCGCTGAATGTCACCACTTCGACACCGCACCACCCCGGCACCAGTTCCTAAGCAGCCTACGAATACGGCAAAAGCAGCGGCATGACTCTATTGCTGATCTTGGGCGGTCAGGTGCTGGCGAATCCGGCTGTGTTGCACAGACTTCGGAAGTGTGATGCCCGGCGTCCCGATGAGCTCGTACGTTCTGCGAGAGGGTTGCCTCGATGCCGGCGCGGATCGCGTACCGACGCTGCCACTGTTCGGTCTGCTGGTCGAGCCGGTCGCGCGTGTCTGGATGGCGTGCAGTGTCCGTGGCAGGACTGCGACGGAGCGGGGGCGAGTGCGGATGAAGTGCACCGGGCGCGGTCCGGGCGGAGTCGGCAGTCACTCTCGGCGAAGCGGGCCTGCAGGTATGTATGGCCGGAGATACTCAGCTTGGTCCAGGACGCACTCGTCGCGCCGCGCGGACAGATGGCCTGCTCGTTGTTCCAGTCGATGGTGAAGGCGGCCTTGTCGAGGCCCGACGCTGCTTTGGCCTGGCGGCTGTTGTCGGCGAGGAGCGGGCCGAGCAGGGTGATGCCGTGGACGCGCTGGGCCCACTCAATGTGGGCGGGAGCGAGGTAGGCAGTATCCACCACGTGCTCGGCCGGAGCGAGGCGACAGGTGGCGAGGTCGTCGTAAATCAGCAGGCTCGTCGAACTGAAGAACGCGTCGGTCGACGTTTCGGTGGCGTGGATGATGAAGGCGATGCCCAAGAGCACAGCCGCCGCGAAAGCCGACATCAGTTCTGTCCCATCGGTCGTGGGCGGCCCACGACCGATCGCGGTGGCTACGCCGTTGCCGGGCACCCTGCCTGTCGGCAACCGACTATTCGTACGGGGGCCCGGGGCCGGCTGCCCGATCGGTTTCAGACAGGCCCTTGTCAGCAATCTGACAGGATCCTCATATGGTTCGGCCACAGTGGCCGCCATGACGAACCCCTCTCATCGCAGTTGGCCGGTTCCCGGCCGCTCCGCGCGGGCAGCCCTGTTCACCGCCATCGGCGCAACGGGCCTTGTCGTCCTCACCGCGTGCGGTGGCGGCGGCTCGGGCAGCGGGAGTGACAGAAGCGGTGCCGGCGACAGCGATGTCGCCTCGATCGCGAGCCCGAGCAAGGCAGATGTGACACCGACGCGGACGACGGACCCCGACGCCGGCCGCCCCGTTATCCGGCTGGACAGCTCCGCCGAGGAGAGCGACCGGATGTGGGACAGCTGGTACGCCTGCCTGAAGGCGAAGGGCGGGCCCCTGAAGGGGGCGCCGACCACCCCGGCCGAGAAGGCCGGAGCAAAGGCCTGCGCGTCCAAGGAGCCGATTACGCCGCCGGAGCTGGACCCGGCCAAGAATCCGGACTACTCCGACAACCTGCGGGTCATGGTGAAGTGCCTCAACGCCCACGGCATCAGGGCCACCATGGCCCCCGGCGGCTCCGACTACTCCTTCGACCAGAGCCAGCCGAATCCTCCGCACTTCGCGGAGAACGAAATCGCCTGCCAGGTGAAGGCCTTCCAGAAGTAGGCGTGTACGCAAGGGCGTTGGGCCGTCCAACGGCCCAACGCCCTTCGTTCATGTCGTTCATGCTGACGCGAGGGCCTCGGTGGGAGTGAGGCGGGCGGCCCTGATGGACGGGTAGACACCGGCGACCATACCGACGAGTACGGCGCCACCGAACCCTTCCGCCACCGAGGTGAGCGGGACGACCGGCGGCCAGTGCTGGTAGGTGGCGTAGCCGACGGTGGCCAGGACGCCGAGGACCGTACCGGCCACGCCGCCGAGCGCGGACAGTACGACGGACTCGGTGAGGAACTGGCCGCGGATCTGGCCCCGGTTGGCGCCCAGCGCGCGGCGCAGGCCGATCTCACGGCGGCGTTCGAGGACCGAGATGACCATGGTGTTGGCCACTCCGATACCGCCGACCAGCAGCGCGACTCCGGCGAGTCCCAGGAAGAGGGCGGAGAAGGTGGTCTGGGTGGCGCGCTTCGCGGCCAGCGCGTCGGACGGGCGGCTGATCTGGACCATGCCGGGCAGTTGCGGGTAGACCGTGGCGGGCAGCACGCCCCGGACCGCCTCCATGGCGGATTCCCTGGCCTTGATGTAGATCACCGTGGGGTGTCCGTCGAACTTCAACTGGGCGCTGGCGGCGTCCCATCCGACGAGTACCGAGCGGTCGATGTCGGGGGAGAGCGGGGTCCGGGCAAGGATGCCGATGACCGTGAACCAGCGGTCGTTGATGTAGATCTGCGGGGCGGGTCCCCGGTCGTTCAGCTTCGCGAAGCCGAGCCGGGTGGCGGCGACCGAACCGAGCACCGCGGTGGGGAACCTCTCGGTGGCCGTGTTGAGGAAGCGGCCCGACCGTACCTCGGCGTTGATGGCCGGGAGCAGGTTGACCTCGCTGGCCAGGATGGTCAGTCCGGCGTAGTCGCTGGGGTCGACACGGTCCGAACGGCGCACGGTGGCATGGGTGTTGGCGACGGCACTGGCCATGGTGACCGGACCGATACGGCGGACCATGTCCACCGATTCCGACGGGAGCAGGACCGGTGATTTCGGATTGGGGACCGGCTGCGCCTGGAGCATGTTGGTGCCCATCGCCGAGAGCTCGTTCAGCAGCGCCTTCTGGCTGGAGGCCGGGATGCCGGTGACGACGATCATGGTGGCGATGCCGATCGAGATGCCAAGGGCCGACAGCGCGGCTCGCATCTTCCGGGTACGGATGCCGAGCAGACCCAGCCCCAGGAGGTCCAGCGGGGCCAGCCGTACCGGCCTGCTGTTCGCCTCGGTGACGGTGGTGTTCATGACTCCTCATACGTGTCGGCGACGAGACGCCCGTCGAGGATCTCCACCCGGCGGGGCAGCCGCTCGGCGATGTCCCGGTCGTGGGTGATGATCGCGATGGTGGTGCCCTCGTCGTTCAGCTCGGTCAGCAGTTCAAGGACGGCCCGTCCGTTGGCGGTGTCCAGCGCGCCGGTGGGCTCGTCGGCGAGTACCAGCGCGGGGCTGTTGACCAGGGCCCGGGCGATGGCGACGCGCTGGCGTTCACCGCCGGAGAGCTGGTGCGAGAGGTGTCCGGCCCGGTGCGCCAGGCCGACCCGGGCCAGCGCCTCCAGCGCCAGCGGACGGCGCCGGCCACGCGGCACACCCGCGTAGAGCAGACCGGTGGCGACGTTCTCGGCTGCGGTCAGCCCCTCGGTGAGATGGAACTGCTGGAAGACGAAGCCGAGCCAGCGGCCGCGCAGCGCAGACAGCCGCCGGTCGGAGAGCGAGGAAACGTCCCGGCCGCCGATCTCCACGGTGCCGCTCGTCGGCCGGTCCAGGGTGCCCATGATGTTCAGCAGAGTGGACTTGCCGGACCCGGAAGGTCCGACGATGGCCAGCAGTTCACCGGTCTCGATGGCCAGCGAGACATCGTCCAGCGCGTTGACCCCGCCGGGATACGCCATGCTCGCGTTGCGGACGGTGAGTACCGGACGTGTGCGGTCGGTCATGAGGCCGTTGCCACCTTGGTGCCCGCGGTGATGCCGGTGCCGCTCACTTCCACCAGTCCCTTGGCGAACATCCCCGTCTCGACGGCCAGCAGACGGCCGCCGGGGAGCTGGAGCGCGTAACCGCCGCCGCTCAGCGCGAGCAGCGCGCCGACCGGCACGGCCAGTACGCCCTTCTTGGTCTGCCCGGTGAACTGCACTCGTACGGGTGCGGAGTTGAGGCGGCGCACCGCCGCCGTGCTGTCCAGCGAGACGGTCACCACCAGCTGCGGTGTGCCGCCGGAGTCACCGCCTGCCTGGTCGGAGGAGGCCTGGGCATCCGAGCTGATGGCAGAGACGGCGCCATGGGCCTCGGAGTTGTCGGGCAGCGTCACGGTCGCCTTGTCACCCTGCTGGACCGAGTCGACGTCGGTCGCGTCCAGCGCCACCGACACCGACTTGGCGGTACCGGTGACCGACATCAGCGTCCCGGTGGCCGGGTCGCCGGGCTGCGCCTGTACGGCACCGACCCGTACCTCGCCCGGCAGCACCGCCACGTCGCCGGCGCCGAGGACCCCGGTGGAGGGCATACCGACCTGGGTCTGCCACCGCTTGACCACCGCGATCAGGGAGGCGGTGAGCACCCCCTCGCCGGGCTTGACCCGGACGTAGGACGGCGAGGGCGAGGGCGAGGGCAAGGGCGACGGGGACGGCGATGCGCTCGCGGCGCCGGTCCGCTCCGGCCGCTGCGCGACCCAACTGCCAGACGCCGGCTGGGCCCCGATGTCGTAGCCGAGCGCCCTGAGGTTGTCCGCGACCACCTTGACGTCCCTGCCCATGAGACCCCTGGTGTCCAGGGGGCGGAACAGCGGTGTGGTCCCGTAGAACACCGGCACCGGACGATCGTCCAGCCGGTACAGGGACCTGCCCCTGGACACCTTGGCCCCCACCGCCGGCAGCTGGGTGACCAGGCCGTCCTTGCCGCCCTTCACCGATACGGTCCTGCCGTAGCCCAGGGTTCCGTTCAGCGAAAGGGTGCTGGACAGGTCGGTCCTGACCACCGCGACGGTGCTCACCCGGGGCGCACCGCTCGCCGCGGCGCCCGACGGCTTCCCATCACTCCTCATGCCGGCCAGGCTGACCCCCACCACGCCTGCCGTGAGCAGTGCGGCCACCGCGATGACGACCCGTTTCCGCGCTTTTCCCGGCGCCGCGCTGCCGGGCGGCTCGTCGGCCTGAGCCTGCTCACTTCTTCGCACTGAATGCCTCCAGCCGGCAACTGCACGCGATTTCGTCCGAATCGGCCGGCTGGTTGTTGGAGGCGTAGTGCCAGCCCGCGTTGTCGGGCAGCCCGCCAACCTGGAGCCCTTTGGAGTTCATGCACCTGATCCATTCGCGGAAGTCATCCGCGTCATGCGGGTTTCCTCCTCGCAGCCGTCGAGGGGCGGTTGAGGGCGGCCGGAGCCGGGGTCGGCGCTCGACCCGGCCGATCCGGCGCTCGCGGCCGGGCTGGAGATCGAGGCCACGTCGGTGTCACCGGTCTTGCCCGCACCGGAGGAGCCGCCACCGCACGCCTTGAGCGCGAAAATCGCCACCACCCGGAGGGCGGCCAACGCGACGGATTGGGACCTGGTGCTGTGGCCGCATTGGTTCGCCGGGTTGCACAGTCTTCGGCCGCGCTGTGTCCTCGATCGCCGGACGGGCTGATTGCAGCCCGTCCGGCGATCGAGGACAAGGCACAGGGGCCGTCCGGCGGCGATCGAGGACGAACCGGCTACCGGACGGACCCGGGACAGGTCTGCGGCCACAGCATCAAGGCCTGGCCGGTCATTGATGTTCGGCATGGCGGCCACCATGGCCGAGCGATATGAGGATCTTGTCAGGCTGCCATCAAAAACCTGTCTGAATCGCAGCGCTCCGCCCTAAGGTCGGCAGCATGTGCGCACATGTCCTGGTGGCCGAGGACGACGTCAGACAGGCCACGGTGATCCGGCGCTATCTGGAACGCGAGGGTCACACCGCCCTTGTGGTGCACGACGGGCGTGCCGCGATCGACGAGGCCCGCCGCCGACCGCCCGATCTGCTCGTCCTCGACGTGATGATGCCGGTGGTCGACGGCCTGGACGTCTGCCGCATTCTGCGGGGGGAGTCGTCCGGCCTCCCGGTACTGATACTGACCGCCCGCGCCACCGAGGAGGACCTGCTGCTCGGCCTCGACCTCGGCGCCGACGACTACATGACCAAGCCCTACAGCCCCCGTGAGCTGATGGCCCGTATCCGCACCCTGCTGAGGCGCAGCCGGCGTACCGGCGCCATCGCCGTCCCGGACGACCGCCGGCCGACCGACCCGGTCCTGCGGGCCGGCGCCCTCTCGGTGGATCCGGTCCGGCACACCGTCCACCTCGGCGGGCGGCAGGTGGAATGCACCCCCGGGGAGTTCGAGGTCCTGGCGGTCATGGCCGCCGAGCCCGAACGGGTCTTCACCCGGCAGCAGTTGCTGACCCGGACCCGCGGGTCCGACCGCTTCATCACCGAGCGCTCCATCGACGTGCACATCCTGAACCTGCGCAAGAAGCTCGAAGCCGACCCGAAGCAGCCGGTCCTCCTGCTGACCGTCTTCGGGGTCGGCTACAAGATGGCTGACGGCCCCGAAAGCCACCATGCGCACTGAGCCCGCGGTGCACGCCGAGACCCCCGAGACCCCCGAGACCCCCGAGACCCCCGAGACCAGGGTGCCACTGCGCAGGAGTCTGCTGGTCAGGCTGCTGGCTTCCTCGCTTCTCGTCGCCCTCTGCGCGATCACCGCCACCGCCTGGCTTGCGGTACGGACCACCACCAGCGCGATCCGCCAGGAGCAGGGGCAGGTCCTCTCCGACGACACGGACATCTACAAGATGCTCACCGAGTACGCCGCCGTCCACCCGAGTTGGGACGGAGTCACACGGACGATCAACCAGCTCGCCGACCGGACCAACCGGCGTATCACCCTCACCGCCCAGGACCACGGCCGCCGGACGATCGCGGACTCCGCGCCCGGCACGTCGCCGCTGCCCGACCGTGCGTTTGCGGTCATCGACCCGCTCCAGGTCGACCCCGCGTTGTTCCCCGACGCCGGCGCCGACCGTATCGCCCCCCGTGCCCTCGGCCCGTTCCGGCTTTCCGCCGCACAGCGCCAGGATCTCCTCAGGAGCGCGAACACGCTCAGGGACTGTATCCGCAAGCTCGGCTTCCCCGCCAAGGTCTCCGTCTCGCTCAGCGGTCACCCCAGCATCGAGACCGACGACGGCACCAAGGAGGCCTATGCCCTGGCAAAATGCGAATCCACGCTCCAGCTCGCACTCACGACACGGGGCGAGTTGAAGGCTCTCGACAGCCTCAACAAGCTGATCAGGAACTGCCTGACACATCAGGGCCGGCCCGCCGTGGTACTCGACCTCACGCTCTCTTACAAGCCGGGCGACGCCGACACTCCGGCCGCGCAGAACTGTGTCAACTCCAGCCGCCGGGAACAGCTCGCCGCCTACGTCGCCCCGGCGGCACAGCTGTTCGTCAGTGAACCGGCCGGATCGGCGATTCCGGGCTTCGACCTGTCGCAGGCCAACACCATCCGCATCATCGGGGTCGTCGCCCTCGTCCTCGTGCTCACCATGACCGTGACCGTGGTGATCGGCGTCCGCCTGGTCAGACCGCTGCGCGCGCTCACCAGCGCCGTACGGAACCCGGACCGCCCGCAGCTCCGCGTCCCGGTGACCACCAGCGACGAGATCGGCCGCCTCACCGCCGCCTTCAACGACCTCTCCGAGCACCGGGAACGCACCGAAGCGCAGCGCAAGGCCATGGTCAGCGACATCGCCCACGAACTGCGGACACCGCTGAGCACCATCCGCAGCTGGCTGGAAGCCACCCAGGACGGTGTGCTCACCCCGGACGACGACGTGACCTCGGTGCTGCTGGAGGAGACCCTGCTGCTCCAGCACATCATCGACGACCTCCGGGACCTGGCGGCGGCCGAGGCCGGCACGCTCCAGCTGCACCGTGAGCTCCTGGACGCGGGCGACCTCCTGCACCACGTCGCCACCGCCCACGGCGGCCAGGCCCAGAGCGCGCGCATCACCCTGGACGTCCGCACCGACGGTGACACCGAGCTGTACGCGGACCCCATGCGGCTGCGCCAGGCCGTCGGCAACCTGGTGTCCAACGCCGTACGTCACACTCCCCCCGGCGGCAGTGTCACCGTGCGGTCCCGCCGCACCGCGAACACCGTCCTGATCCAGGTCAGCGACACCGGTTCCGGCATCGGTCCGGAGGACCTGCCGCATGTCTTCGACCGGTTCTGGCGCGCCGAGAAGTCCCGCAGCCGGCACACCGGCGGCAGCGGCCTCGGCCTCTCCATCGCCCGCCGGTTCACCGAGGCCCACGGCGGCAGCATCAGCGTCACCAGCTCCCCCGGAACCGAGACGGTCTTCACCATCCGACTACCCCGCTGACCACGGTGGTTAAGGGCGTCAGCACGGTGCGTACGCCCGGTACCTCGGGCTCGGTCCACGCGGTCCCGATCTCGGCCAGGGGCATCGTCCTGGCGGTGACCGCGATGCCGCCGCCCTCGATCTCTGCGATGAGGGACGGCAGTTCGGCCAGTTACGCCCTGGTGGACACGGCGCCCTGGCCGTTGCCCGGCAACCGGAAGTTCGCCGAACGCAGTGCCACCGACGGCAGTTCGATGGTCGGTCCTGCCATGGAGCCGATCTGGATCCAGTCCAGCGTGCGGCTGCGGTCGGCGCGGGCCCGTGGCAGCGCCGTGATCGCGTCACCGGCGGGCCTGTCCCAGAGGTAGTCCACGACCAGATCGATCTCGGCGGCCGTCTCGGCCGGCGCCGCCGCGGTGGCCTCGGCGTCGTCGATGAGCGCGACGGTCGCGTCGGCGCCGATCCCCGGCAGGGTCGCCAGCCGGGCCCGGTCACGGCCTGCGCCGACAACCCACCCCGCGCCGAGCCGCTTGGCGCCCCGGATGGCCATCTGCCCTAGCACCGCTCACAGCATGCTCAACGACCACTCCAGCAACGGGGTACGGCAGATCGCAAACACGGTCTGAGCACTGTCGCCGTCGCGGATATGGCAGCCGGAGAACGAAAGTGAACCGGAGCTCTGAACAAAACGTCGTACTGGCAGACCGGCAATAGATCCGGTCGGCGGCACACAAAGGAGCGTGCCGACACAAACTCCGCAAGGAGACATCACCATCCAGAAGGAACGGTGAAATGACCACACCGGCATATCAAACAGGGTCAACAGGTTCGCCTGTTTCGAATTCCAGCGACCAATCCTGGCACAGCGCTCAGTCGACGGCTAGCAGCTATGCCGCAGTCCGTATTTCCTCCGACGGACGAAGGAACTCGGAAAACTCCAGGATAGCTAGCTCGAATCAGCCAATCCCGCAGTCAGCTCCCCCTCTTCCGCAAAACGCCACGGTCGGCGTGTACGACGCGAACAGCCGCGAGTTCTATTCGCACACCAACAACGACATCGCCCGCTGGAGCAGCAGGCGTGCCGCATGGGTGGTAGAACACAAGGACCTGGTCCTGCAGGCCATCAGCGATATCGCCCCCAGCGCCATACAGGGCATTGCTCCATTCATGCCAGTGCCTGCGGACAAGTGGCTCAACGTCGCAGGAATCTCCCTGCAGGGAACCAAAGCCGCCGTAGAAATTGGCGAGCAGATCAAGAGGCGTCTCGGCGGGGAAAACATCGACGGCGTCAAGCTGTTCGCAGGTCTGGGTCGACTCGCGTCCGTAGCGACCAACGCGGCCGCCGCCAGCCTCGACTCGGAATCCCAAATAGCCAAAACGCTTGGCGGAGTTGGGACCGGGACGGCTATGGCGGCGACAGGCGCTGATCTTGTGCACGACATGCACACGAAACCCGCGCGTCAGCAGCAAGGAGATCCTGAGCTGGGGCCCTTCTCTATGGCCTCACTGGCTACACGGGTTGCCGAATTGTCTGACTACCCGAGCCAGTCAAACCAGAGCCAGTACGCCACCCCGAGCCAGTACGCCCCGAGCCAGTCAAACCAGAGCCAGTACGCCACCCCGAGCCAGTACGCCCCGAGCCAGTCAAACCAGAGCCAGTACGCCTCTGCCGAGTCAAGCCAGAGCCAGTACGCCTCTGCCGTGCCAAGCCAGAGCGCAGCACCGCCCTGGCACGCGGACATAGCGCTCGATGGCCAGACTCGTTACACCCAGGACTACGCGCGCTGGTATGTGGAATCTGGTACAACGGAGCATAGGGCGGATGCATCTGTCGAGACGCGTGCGGCGGCTGAATACCATCGGACGAACCAGGAATATGCCGCAAACAATCCCAATTATGGCGCCTCGTCAAGGCCATACTCCAGCGGCAGTGTTGATTATGCTGCCGAAGCGCGAGCCCGCCGACGTGCGGGACAGAATGCGACGCAGGGTACGGCATCACATCGCTCAGCGCGCTGAGGATGATGTCCGCCTGTTGATTGCGTGACATCGTTGCAGCCGTGCGGCCCCGTTTCCCGGTTAGTAGGGAGACGGGGCCGTACGGTCTTTCCAGTGCTCCGGTGCGAAGCACGTGGGAACCCGCTCGCGGAGCCGGTCCGGCCGCCGGATGAGCCTGCGGCGGTCGGCGGGTAGCACGACGTGGCCACTCCGGTGACCTGGTGGGTGAAGTGGCCATTTGCGCCGTCGGCAGATGTGAGGACGACCCATTCCCTGTTGTCGTTGGTGTCATCGAAAGACGCGGTTGCCGGAGCTCCGGCCTTACCGAAGTTCAGGATGCGGCCGACTGCGAGCGGGAAATCAGCGTCAACTGTCGGAGAGGCGAGTTCTGCGCGTTCGCGACAGTGCCGGACGTGTCGTGGACGGCGGTCGGCGGTCGGCTTGAGGGTGCGAGAGGTCGGTGTGAGCAGTTCGACGCGTCGGGTTCCGCCGACGAAGGATATGTCGCGGGCGGCGGGGCAGCCGTTGCCGCGTCGGCGAACGGTGTGGAAGCTGTGGCCGACAGCGCGGCAGTCACCAGGGCGGGACCGAGCAGGCACCCTGGGCAGGGCATGCGGTACAGCGCGGGACGGCGGCGCCGGATGAGTACCCCCGGATTGACTGCGTAGACGTAAACCGATGCGGAGACCAACTACGGGAACCGGCGATCTCCTCACCGCGTGCTTCAGTTCCCGCAAATCGCCGATGACGGGGCACCTGCGGCGACAGGGAGTGCGCGAGACGTCTCGCCAGTGGCACCGATGATGGTGCTTGAATTCGAGGTGTCGACTCGCCAGAACACGCGTCAACACCCGCTCTGCGGCAGTGACTTCCTGTGTTGACGCTGCCGACAGGATGTCGCTGCGAGCACGATCCGGGTGCACCGGGAGCGGACGGGGCGGGCCAGGCAGGTGGCCTGCTGTTTCCCCCGGTTGATGGCGAAGGTGAACGTCCCGAAGCCCTCGCCGTTCTTGGCCTGGCGATTGTGGTCAATGACGATTGGGCCGAGCAGCGTGATGCCGTGGAGCTGCTGGGCGCGTAGGACGTGAGCCGGGGTGATGTAGGTGGCATCAACCGTGCTCGGCCGGCGAGGGCTGCCCGGTCCAGGTCGTCATGGATCTGCTCGGTGAGCCGGCCGTCCTGGACCGGCGCAATCGTGGTGTCGACGTGCACTACGGTTTCGGCCGCTGTTCCTCGCAGGTCTCGGGGTAGCGCGCGATATGCACTCCACTTCAGGGACTTTGAGAAGTGATCTTGTGTCCGGGGTTGCCGGGTGAGTCCGAGGGCGGTGAGAGGCCGCAAGTGGTCGCGGGCAGGACGGCGGAGGGCAGCGGCGATGTTGGTGTGGCCATCCTGCCGATGGATACTGATGGCGAGGTTGCGCAGGCCGGCCATGACGCGGGGAAGGTCGCGGGTGCGGACCTTCGATGCGTCCTTGTGGAAGGTGCGGTCGCGGACGTGGTGCAACTGGTTCTCGATGCGCCAGTGGCCGCGGACCCAGACCGCGAGTTCGCTGCCTTCGGCCTCTCCGGGCGGCAGGCTCGTGACCAGGTAGATCCGTTCGATCGTCGGCGTTCCCGTGCCCGTGCCCAGGTCCCGTCTCCGGCGGACGACTGGAGGACCTGGCGTGCGTGCGGGTAGTCGAAGTGGGCGAACGAGGCCGTCTTCGGGCGGCGGATCTCGTCGCGCTGGTGGCCCCGTCCGCATTCGTAATGGTCCAGGCGGACATCGCGCCAGGGCAGACGGCGAGGCTTCTCGTGGAGAGCGGGGCGGTTCCGCTTCACGACGGCAAGGTAGTGGGCTCCGCGTTCGTGCAGGTAGGTGGCGTGGTTGTGCTGGGTGTGCGGGCGTCCGCCGTGATGACGGCTCCGGTCAGGTCGATGCTGTACATGAGCGGGGCGAAGGCCGGAACCTCGTTGCTCTCGCCGTTGATCTGTCGTTGGTGCAGGACCCGTCCGCCGCGAGTCAGGGCAGTGGCCGTCCCCTCGGTGGTGCGGGGCCGCGGAGTGTCTTGCCGTCGACGGCAATGACCTTTCGTTCCGAGGCCGGGGCCTTGCGTTCCTGGAGGAAGGCGCCGATAACGCGGTCGAGGGCGTCGCCGTCCGCGGCGGCCAGGACGAGACGGATGGTCGCGGCATCGGGCGGGCGGACAGGGCCGGTCGGTCGACCGGACCCGTGGATCAGACAGTGGCCGGATAACCGCACCAGGACCTCGATCCGTCGCAACGAACGATCAGCCGAACTCTGTCAGCTGCGCAAGCACCGGGCGAACGAAGCGTGACGCAACTGAAATCCTGGCACATCCTCCGCCGGACCCGTTGCAGCCCCAACCGCCCGTCATCATTCCCTCTCGCCGTCCCTCACCTTGCAGCACCAACGCTGAAAACGCGCAATGAACCCTTGAAGCTGCTTAGCCGTTGCACTGATCGATGTGTCGGCAAAAACTGGCCGTCGTTCAGACGCGCTAGATCATGGAGGACTGCCCGTTGTTCAGTGTCACCGTCCGCGATCACATCGCGATCACTCACAACTCACCCGGTGAAGTTTCTGGTTCCGCGCAGCGCCTGCACAGAGCGATGTTTGTGGTGGATGCCACCTTTCGACGTGAGCAGTTGGACGACGACAATGTAGTGGTCGACATTGAACTCGCCAGCCAGGAAGTGAGCTCTGTCGTCAATGATTTGACTCTCCGTAACCTCAATTCTGAGCCGGAAATAAAGAGCATCAATAATTCCATCGAGTTGCTGGCCAGAGAACTAACAGATCTTCTGGCCGGACGCGTCCAAGTTGGCGCACTGGGCGAGAAATCCAAGACCCTTACGAGCATCTCGGTCACACTGCACGAATCGAACGCCGCTTCGGCAACTTACGACCGTGCCCTGTGACCGAGGACCCGCGCACACCACCGCCCTCGCCCTCGCACATTTGATATAGCGAAGGAACTCAATGACTGAGTCGGTCCAGCGACCCGCGGCTTTCCCAAGCTGCTAACCACTCACAGGAAGCCGTATGGTTATGATCAAGTTCAGTATGACCGCATCTGGGCGAGTTTGCGACGCTGTAAATCCAGACGGCAGCTGCTCGGGTTGCCTCACCTGTGGGTACATCAGTCTTGTCCATCCCAGTCCCAGGGGTGAGCAGTGAGAGGCGTCCACATCGAGCTCATGCTCGTCGCGGCGCGGGGGGCACCTCTGGTCTGGCTCGGCTGGTGCATGGCTCAGTCGGCATTCCTGAACGCCGACATCGCTTCTACGGTATGCGTCGCAAGCAGTGCGGTCGCCGTCATCGGTGTCTTTCAGGCGATCTTCCTTGAGATTGTGCGCGAGGAGCGAAATCAAGCACGCAAGGAAGCAGCAGAAGCTGTAAAGCGCACCGAAATTGCGCAATCCATGGTTGACGAGTGGGCAGCGGCTGCCATGCAGTGCCCAATTGCTAGAGAGATTGACTTCGGATGGGCAAACTTCGAAGCTGCGTGCTGTCTTGTTTGTTGGAGCACTTATGGCATGCAGCATGATCCTGTCAACTGCGATGCAAGGCGCGGCACTGCGAGTGACAGCGAACCACATGGCCCATGAGAGACAGGAAGGCATTAATTCCGCATCAGAGTAAGCTGGCAGGCGAAGGTGCGGCCGTCGTGGTGGGTCAAGGTAGCTCGATGGTCGGCGCAAGTCGATCCAGCCGCTGGCCGAGCGTCTGCCGGACGGGAACATGCAGGCTCTGCCGCAGTTCGTGAACCAGTAGTTCATGAACCAGTCGCCGTAGGATCCGCTGCCGGTCAGGGGCGAACTGCCAGGTCGCGGTCAGTGCCCATGCCGCCACCGACAACGCATCGTGCCGTTGGAGTGGCAGTTGTATCTGCCCCGTGAGTGGCCGGACGAGCCGGACCGGTGCCGCAGGGCAGGCGTTCCCGACGACATGCTGCACCAGGAGAAGGGGCGTCTCGCGCTCGGCCTCCTGGACACACTCGCCCAATGGCGGCTGACGGCCCCGGTCGCCGACGCCGGCTACGGCGTCAGCACTCCGTTGCGGCTCGGCCTGAAGGAGCGAGGCCTGTCCTATGCCCTGGCCCTGAACGGGAACTTCAGGTGCAGGCGAGGTGGTCTGACGCGGTGTACAGGCGGCCGTGAACTGTGCACCGTCACCGGTCGATGGTTGCCGGATCAGCGGCTATGAGACGTCCTGTTCGTACCGCTCTGTCGCCTACTCACCGCGGCGGGTGCGTATGAGGCCGTTCCACTCGTCCGACCGTCTGCATTGTCTTCGCCATTCTGTTGGCGCAGATATTCCGAAGTCTGCCTGGGCACGGCGGGTACAGATTCTTGCGCGAGTCCGCTACCTGCATCGGAACCGGAAGCGGTGCCCGAGGCATCCGCCCGCCGGGCGCCCTCATCTTTTGCGCGGTATATCGCGTGCTGCATCGCATCGGCGGTTACTATGTTTTCCGCCGCTTGCTGCAACACTCCTTCATTGGACACCGCCTCCGCCTGGGATGTACGCGGATCGGGTATCTCAGCGGGCGCGATACCGAGCGGGGAGGAAGGGAAGTGCGACGTGACATTCGCGTCATTGTTTCGCAGGGATGAGGAATTCGCCGAAAATTCGGCATCGGCTACCTTATCCTTGGAGTGGGCGGCTATCTCTTGCCTTATTCTATCGTGCGCGTCGGAAGCCCCCCTCTCCCATATCACGTCGGCGTGACTCGCTTCGCCCGAGGCTTCTTCTTTGCGTGCTGTCAGTCCGATACTGGAAGTTAGCCTACCCAAGGCAGTGATAAAGCTGGCGTATATCGCACTGCTCCACTCAGCCGCATACCCAGGCGCCTCGCTTTTTCGACTGGAGTCGGAGTGAACCGAGCCGGGACGTATACTGGCGGTGTCACCACTACCGGGTCCCCAGGGCATAACATCCGACCTAAATTTTTCGGAAGAATCCAAGGAAGGCTCACTTGTAACCTCCACTTCACTAGTGACCTTTATTCCCGATGACGCCTTGCTTTCTGCAATTTGTCCAGTTAGAGCAATCAATCTCTCCATATTTTTCTTATAGGATCCACGGCCCACAGTAGACCAATTTGCGGCAGGAACGTTCGGATCGTGGGAGCCCTGTATGACGCCGACTTCAGGCACATCCTCATCACCCCCAGAAATGATAGTTATAGTGGTCCCTTGATGGGCCGACAACTGCGCCCGTATACTCCCCTTCTCGCCATCCAGGATTTTTCCAAGGTTCCGCCAGAACTCAGGACTATTCGAAAGTCCACTCACATATTCGGCGTTGTCGTGCACGGGGCCGAGCGTTCCACTGGAAACGGTGAAACCGTGCGGTGACTCGTCATCCAGTCTGATAGTGACAGCTTGATCGGCAGAACTCGGCGCGTCTGACCATACTCGGGTGTTCGACTCGGATACATTCTCCATTTTCCGATGTTTCCTTTCTTGTTCTTTTCCCCCGGACAGACTTAGGGAGTCGACGTCAGTGGGTCATGTTCACAGGTGATGCGACGTTTCCCTCCTGTGAACGGTTCACTTGGTCGGAGGTGGTAGCGCCCGCTCAGGTTTCGTGGTTCCAGCGTTTGTTGGTGTCGTCCACGGCCGGTTCGACGGGTGTGAGGTCGACGTGCGGCGGGATGCCGGGTCGGTTGCCGACCTCGATGAGGGAGTTGCCGAGGCCGGGCGGGGTGCTGTGCCGGCCGCCGGCACTGTCCCGGGTGGGCGGGGTGGATCAGTCGACCAGCAGTCGCCTCTCGGTTTCGGTGGGTTCGACGACCTGACTGAGCTGGGGTATCTCGGCGGGCGGCAGTCCCG
>NZ_JBIRGP010000036.1:0-13821 GCF_044328075.1 Streptomyces sp. NPDC017991
GCCTACCGCCGCCACAACATCGTCGAACGCTGCTTCAACAAGCTCAAGCACAACAAAGCCCTCGCCACCCGCTACGACAAACGCGCCCACCAATAAAAAGGCAGGAAGAAAGAGCAGGAGAAGAAGTGGGCCGGAGTGCCAGGCGTGCGGCCGGGGTATCGGGGTGCCGGCCGGGCCCCGCGAGAGCAGGCCACGGCTGGGCCTGGTGTCCGCCTTCCGCAGCACCGCCACGGCCCCCAGCAGCCGAAGGAGGGCAACCTCCAGATGCTGGGCCTTCCTCGCCTGCCTCCAGGCATGACCCACATCGCGCGGACAGCGGACAGCGGCTGGCGCGAGACCTCCCGGTACGCCGTACCGCACTGGCGCGGCCAAAGTCCCTCCGGTGATCTGTGTGATCAGCCAGGCGGTGTACGGAAGGAGCTGATGAGGATGTCGATGAGTTCCTCGCCGCTGGTGTCCCACTTCTCCTTGGCGAGATGTCCGCTCAGCTCCATGCCCGCGATCCCGTGAGCGCTCGACAGGAGGAGTGCGCCGTACCGGCGCACTTCCCGGTCGCCGACGACGTCGGCGACCATGCCCAGGAAGCAGCCGTGCGACTTTGACACCGCGTCGAGCAAGGCGTCGGGGTCGCCCTCCGGCGTGCGGAACATCAGCGCGTACAGGTGGGGCCGTTCCCGCCCGATCTCGATGAGCGCCAGCAGCGAGCGTTTGAGTCTGGTGGCCGCTGTGAGCTGCTTGTCGTCCTGCAGGCGCCGCAGTTTCCCAGCGAGTGCAAGCCAGGCGTCGATCGCCAACTGGGTGAGCAGGTGTTCCTTGTCGGCGAAATGCCCGTACGGCGCCCCCCGGGACACACCGGCGCGCGTACCCACGGCGCGCAGGGTCACGGCGTCGGGTCCGCCGTCATCCAGGAGGTCTGACGCCGCGCGAAGCAAGGAATCGCGCGTCGCGGCTGCGGACTCTGCACGGGTCACCATGCCCTCACTGCAGATGACAACGTCACATGAGAAAGAGATGGTCTTCATCTCCCGAACCTCTACGGGCATGGGCGCGGCGACCGCGCGGGAACTGGCGCGCCGTGGTTACCACGTGCTCGCCGGTGTCCGCAGTCAAGGCGACGCGGACGCCATCCGGGACGCCCGTATCGAACCCGCCCTCCTGGACGTCACGAATCCCGGGCACATCAAGGACCTCGCCGTGAGGATCGCCGACGACCCGCAGCGCCGGAAGCTTGTCACACTCGTCAACAACGCCGGCATCGCCGTGAACGCCCCGGTCTAGACCCTTCCCGTTGAGCAGTGGCGGCAGCAGTTCGAAGGCAACCTGTTCGGCCACATCGCCGTGACACAGGCGTTGCTGCCGTTTCTTCACGAAAGCCGCGGCCGCATCGTCAATATCAGCTCGCTGGGCGGCAAGGTCGCCATGGCGACGTATGGAGCGTACGCCGGGGCGAAATTCGCGCTTGAGGCAGTCAGTGACGCCCTCCGGCGCGAACTGGCCCCGCACGGGGTGCGATTGGTGATCGTGGAACCCGGCGGAGTCAAGACAGAGATGACCGGGCACGGCATCGAGCGGGCGCAGAGGTTCGTGAAGGACATGACGCCCGTGCAGCGTCAGCGCTACGGCGCTCTCATGCAGGCGATAATCAACCAGGCAACCGAGTTCACCGCGCTGGGCGTAACGGCTGAGACGGCCGCCCTGATCATCGCCAGGGCCGCCACCGCCTCCAAGCCCCGAACCCGCTACACCATCGGGCGTGACGCCGCTCTCATGACCCGCCTGGTCCGGCTGCTCACCGACCGCGCACTGGACCGTGTCGCCGCCGCGAACCTTCGGCCTCACATGCCCAAGGGCGCTGTTGCCGGGCAAGTCTGAGAAGGCAGCCGATAGCCGGGACGGAAGCCTGCCTGCGAACGCAGGCACCACCGACGCAGTGGATGTTGACGGCGACAGCCGTCAGGCCGTGTCCGGTCTTCAGCCGCACCGCCGTCCGGTCACCGGCATACCGCCGCGTGGGGAGGTCGCGTAACTCCGGCCCGGTGGCCGCCGCGCCCCGTACCCGGTGGCGAACCACACCCGCGTCCGCCCCGCCTGCGCCAACGTGACCCGGTCCACCAACCCTTCACCGCGCAGCTTCATCGGCCGGCGCCGCGTCTGCTCGATCCGCATCTGCGGGGCGGTGAGCAGATGCAGCTGCTCGGTCGTCGCCATCCGGTACTGCCCGAGCACCGCCAGAGCCGAACGCGCCATGAAAGGCGAGGCCGACCGCGAAACGGTGTCAGCACCGGCGGCGTCGCGGTCATCGTCCTGGACAACGGGCGCGCCCTCCTCATGCGCGGCCTGTTCGCGGACTTCGACACCGACCTCGCCGACATCTTCCCCGACGAGGTCAACCGGCTCACCGACCACGAGATCAGCGCTGGAAAAACGCGGCCTGTGGGGCGACAGGAACCGTGAGCCCGACCCCGGCGAGTTCTGGCCCGCCCCCAAGGACGACGAGGACAGCGACGGCGACGGCAACGGCAACGGACGTTCTCGAAGACGCGGCGGGAACGGTGGTGGCGGCAAACGGGGTATCAAGTCCGCCGGCCGTCGTGCCGAACCTCAGGTCACCTCACTTCGCCAGGCACTGGAGAAGATCAAGCACCTGCGGGTCTCGATCAAGGACCGTAGTTTCTGCCCCCCTCCAGTCCGGGAACGGATGATCCCCAAGGCGGGCGGTGAGTTACGCCGTCTTGGGATCGCGACCGTGACCGACCCGGTGGTGCAGACGTCCCTGAAGCTGGTGCTGGAGCCGATCTTCGAGGCGGAGTTCCTCCCGTGCTCCTACGGGTTCCGTCCGAACCACCGGGCTCATGACGCGGTGGCCGAGGTCCGCCACCTCACCTCCCACTCCTATGAGTGGATCATGGAAGGCGATCTCAAAGCCTGCCTCGACGAAATCTCACACACGGCCCTGATGGAACGGGTGCGTAATCGCGTCGGGACAAACGCGTCTTGGCCCTGGTGAAGGCGTACCTACAGTCCGGAATCCTCGGTGAGGAGCGCGTCCTCCGGGAGAACAACACCGGAACCCCGCAGAGGTCGATCCTTTCCCCGTTGCGCAGCAACGTGGCTCTCTCAGTCCTGGACGAGCACGTGGCCAGGGGTCCGGGAGGGCCGGCGAGTACCTTCAACGACCGGTGCAAGCGCCGTCGTCGCGGACTGCCGAATCACCGGCTTATCCGTTACGCCGACGACTGGTGCCTGGTGGTGTCGGGCACCCGTGCCGACGCGGAGGTACTTAAGGAAGAGATCGGCCGGGGTCCTGACGCGCCTCCCAGATCTGTCGGAACTCCTCACTGCTGGCGTGCAGCGCGGCCAGTTGCGGGTCATGCGGGTAGCGGTCCGCGGCCCGGCGCAGCCCGCGCCACCACGATGTGCCCGAATTCCTCGGCGCTGGAGCTCTCGTACATCCGCCCCTTGCCCAGGAAGCGGCGTCGGGCCAGGTTCGTCGGCCCGCCTCCAAGGAGACCTTCGCTGTCGTGGGTATTGCCGACCGAGATGTCGACGAGGAAGCCTGGCCGGGCCCCCAGTGATCACAGAGTTTCATGACTCCATGAACACAAGGGCTTGTGCCCGTTCTGCTGCTCCCAACGGCGCCTGTTCGCGCGACCTCTAAAGATCACGAAGCTGCACTGCAGCCCGTTCCAGGCAACCGCGAGCACTTCCGACCTACGTGCATCGGACCCGTCATACGGCGCGCCCCAGCATGGAAAGAAGCTGAACGGCGGGATCGGTGCTGGTGGTGCGCACCGGAGCAGCGAAGATTCCCAGGCCTGCCACTCTCTCGGCGTTGGCACGCGCGTAGGCCAGGCTATGGTCGACCGCGGCCGGGTCGAGCCACTCGGGCTGGCCGCACCCGCGGGCCAGGTCCCACTCGTGGATGGTCAGGTCGACGAGCATCTGGTCCGCGTACATGGTCAACGGGGCCTCCCCGAAGGAGAACCGAGCTGTCCCGGAAAGATCGGCGCCCTTCCATGCCACGAGGGAGCGCTCTGCGGCCTCGTCCCACGCGCGCACGGGATCTGCGCCGACCATGTCGCCATCGTAGCGGTCGCCCACCTGCTCCAGAGACTCTCCGGCGAGCAGGTGTGGTACCCACAAGTGCTCGCCGACCAGGTGGTTGACGAGGTCCCGAACGGTCCACTCGGTGCACGGCGTCGAATCGTTCCATTGGTGGCTGTCGACGGCGTGCACTCGTGCGCTGAAGCGGTTGATGGCATCGGGAAGCAACTGCAGGGATGAATTCGTCATGGCAGTACGTTACGCCGTGCTCTTCCACCCTCCCCGAACGGAGGTCAGACGACGGGGTCGTCGGCGGGCCGTCCAGGGTCGCCGTCCTCGACGACCTGCGCAGCTTCGTCGTCGACCACCTCGGCACTGACGTCGTCGTCCCGGTAGTCGACGAGACCGGTGACCTGAAGAAGGGCACGCACAGATTCGGTGTGCAGCGCCAGTACACCAGCACGGCTGGTTCTTGTGAGAGCGGTTCGGTCAGCCACGTCGGAAGCGCGGTCACTGGGCTTCTCCGTGATCACAGAACGTCGCAACTCCACGATCACCAGGACCTGTTCCCGTTCTGCTACCGAAGTCCCCTTATCGCGCCTATCTGCGCGACCTCTAAGACCGTGTCCTATGTGGTCAGTTTGAGGAACCGCTTGTAGCAGCAGCGAGCGGATGCCAGTCCAAGAAAGGCCAGGTAGTTGCCTGGTTGCCGCTCATAACGGTGGTTGAGCCGTCGGTAGCCGGTCAGCCAGGACATGGTGCGTTCGATGACCCACCTACGACGGCCGAGCCGCTCGCTGGAGTCGATGCCCTTGCGAGCGATACGGACACCGATTCGCTTACCCCATAACCATCGCCGCAGGTGAAGGACGTCGTACGCCTTGTCTGCATGGAGGCGTACAGATTTGGAGTCGGACGGGTGGAGTTCGTGTCCCATGTGGAAATGGGACAGCATCGGCTTCAGGGCGAGGATGTCATGGGTGTTGGCCGCGGAGAGTCCGACGCGTAGCACGTGAGGGCTAAAAAGGGGGCGAACACACAGGTCCGGGCCCCGTGGACCGGGGCAAGCCAGGTTCCAAGATGCACGTCCTGTCCGACGCGAACGGACTGCCCTTCACCATCTGGTCTCGCGCCGGGGTCTGGGGCCGACTGCACCAGAAGGTTCTCCAGCTCCTGGACGAGCAGGACCTGGTCGACCTGTCCCGTGCGGTCCTCGACTCTGCGAGCGGCGGTGCACAGTCGACTTCGACGCTCCGAAGCACGGCGGCAACGCACGCCATGCACAGCCACTGACGAGACCGTAGATGATCGCGGCAAACACCGCCTCATCATCGATGTTCGCGACCCCACCGCCCTGCGGACGCACCCGTGCCGGCGGCAGCAACGGCCTTGCCAGCTCCCACAAGCCGTCCGGAACGATCCATCCCCACCGCCCACTCCCCATACCCAGCACAACCGTCAACTGACCATGTAGGACACGGTCTAAGACCGTGTCCTACGTGGTGAGGCGGACGAGTCGCTTGTAGCAGCAGAGGGCGGCGGCGAGACCGAGAAAGGCCAGGTAGTTGCGGGGATGGCGCTCGTAGCGAGGGCATAGGCGCCGGTAGCCTCCGATCCGCTTCCAGTGGAGCCATCTGCGCAGGTCGGCTCGGTCGTATGCTTTGGCGGCGTGCAGACGCTGAGGCTTGAAGTACCGGCCGCGGTGAGGGTCGTGTCTCGTTTGGTGGCCCCCGATCATGGGCTTCAGACCTTCGCTGTCGTGGGTATTGCCGGCCGAGATGCCGACGAGGAGGGGCAGCCCGTCAGCGTCCGACAGGATGTGCATCCTGGAGCCGGGCTTGCCCGGTCCACGGGGCTCGGACCTGTGTGTTCGCCCCCCCCTTTAGCCCTGCGCACCCGTTCGCAGAACCTCTCTCGAAACAGGCATGAAGGACGGCTCTCCCATCTCGGCACTGTCGTCTCATCGGGTCTCCGCTGGGGATTCCGGTGCCGGAGGTGGGTGAGCCGAATCGCGTCGGTCCCTACTCGGTTGTCACGCTGGCCAGGAGCTTCGCCGTGCTCTCGGGTGCTTCCACCGGGAAGTGGTGGCTGCCCAGGTCGACGAGGACGATGTCAAATCGGTCCCCGTAGCGGTCGATCGCTTCCTGCGTCGCGAAGGGGCGTATCGCGAACACGGTGATCGGCTGCTTTGTCTCACGCAGTGCTGCGTCCATGTCCCAGTGGACCAAGCCCTCGATGGAACGCAGACCAGCGGGCTGTCGCACCGCGACCATCTTCTCGAAGTACGAGTTCTTGAGAGCTGAGTCGAAGCCTGCCGGCGAGCCTCCTTCGACGAGGCCTCGCACTCCTGCAGCGAAGTCCTCGCGGAACATATGCACCATCGCGGCGGTCTGCTCTTGGCTCTGCGCCGGGAAGAGGGACAGATAGGTGAGCGAGTCGAGTGCAACCACATGTGAGACGTTGTCGGGGAGGAGTCGGCCGACTTCGACGGCGACCGCCCCGCCGAGGGAGTGCCCGGCTACGACAGATGTGTCCACCGACTCGGCTTCCAGCACTGCCGCCACGTCACGAGCGAACTCTTCCATGGTCCAGACGTCTCGCGTCGACCGTGACTCGCCATGCTCGGCGAGGTCGACCGCCAGGACGCGGTAGTTCGCGGGCAGATGGTCGGTCAGCGCGTCGAAGTCGCCGCGGTTGCACGCCCAGCCGTGGATGAGGACCAGGGTCGGGCCTTCGGCCGGACCGCTGACCGTGTACCGGATCGTCGTGTGGTCAGATCGCTGGACCTCAAGGTTCTTCTTGTTCCTGCTTGCAGGCATCAGGATGTCTCCGTAGTTCTTACGTTTCTGTTCCGCATTGGTGGAATGTCGGGTCTGAGCTGGTCTGATAAGAAGCGTGGCCGGCCTGGGCCTCTGTCGTGGTCGGCGCGTCACCGGGACGGGGTCACGACGGCACGGCGCTGCACCCGCATCTGGTTCAGGCGCAGTGCGAGGGCGGAGAAGGTGAGTACCACGATCGCCAGCCCGGAGATCTCGGTGGCGGTCCTCAGGCCCAGGGTGGTGACCGCGATACCTCCGAGTACGGCGGGCACGCTGTTTCCGAGGTAGCCGATGATGTTGGCCAGGGCGAAGATGGCGCTGCGCTCGTGCGGCTTGGCGATCCGGGCGAAGGTACCGAACGTTGCCAGTACCGATGCGCCGAAGCCGAGACCTGCGACGACGGTGCCGACGGCGGCCAGCCAGGTGAGGTTCCCCGCCGTACCGGCAAGCGATATCAGGGTGCCGAGCCCCAGCAGCGCGGACGAAGGAGCCAGCAACGAGGTCGTGGGACGGGAACGGAGCAGGGCGATCGCGAGCGCTCCCGTGCCTGCCAGGAGCATCACGACGACGCCGCCGACCAGATGGCTGTGCAGCCCCAGCAACTCGGCCGCGACGGACGGGCCGAGTGAGAGGTAGAGCCCGGCCAGACCCCATCCGGCGATCATCGCCGGCACCACCGGGACGATGTCTGCGCGCAGATACGCCGGCATCGCGACCCGTGGGCGCAGGGAGGCGACGGCTCCCGGCCGGCGCGGCGACGTCTCCGGTATCAGGGCGACGACCACTGCCGCCAGCACCATTGCGCCGAGCAGCAGCGCGTAGATCAGCCGGGTGGGGGCGGGACCGAACTGCACCAGCGCTCCGGAGCCGAGGGCTCCGAGAGCGAGCCCGGTCAGGGGGGCCACCGACGTGATGACGCCTGCGCGCCCGCGGGCATGCGACGGTTCGAGATCGACGATGGTGGCACTCAGGGTGGTCGTCGCCGCTCCGGTCGCGATGCCCTGCAGTACCCGGGCGATGGCCAGTACGAACACGTTCCCGGCGGAAAGGAACAAAATCAGCGCCACCATTTCCAGTCCGATCGCCGCGGCGAGCACCGGGCGGCGGCCCAGGTGGTCCGACAGCGCCCCGATGACGAGCAGCGAGCCCAGCAGGCCGACCACGTAAAGGGCGAAGACGACGGTCAGCACCCACGCCGTGAACTGCCATTGCTGCTGGTAGAGCGCATAGAGCGGGGATGGCGCACTGGATGCGGCCAGGAAGAGGACGAGAAGGGCGGCCACCGCGGGGAAGGCGCCCTTGGGCGGCACACGATGCAGGTCGCCGAGAGCTGGTGGCGTGGGGGCAGCAGATTGCACAGACACGTTTGGCCTCGCAGTGATTGTTGCGTTAGTGACTTGAAAGTAGCACAAACGCAGTGATCGCTGCAAAGTTAATGCAGTCATCACTGCAACAAAAAAGCAGTGATCAGTGCGATACTGGTCGCATGACCGCTATGGCTTCCCCACCGCCCCATGTCGGCAGCCGTCCAGGCGGCCGCTCCGCCCGAGTGCGCGCAGCCGTCCACCGGGCCGTCCAGGAACTGGTCGCCGAGGAGGCCGGCGAACAACTCACCATCCCGGTCGTAGCAGCCCGCGCAGGAGTGCACGCCACCACGGTCTACCGCCGCTGGGGCTCCGTCGCCGACCTCCTCGCCGATGTCATGACCAGCCGTTTCTCCGGCGATATCGTGGTGCCGGACACCGGCACCCTTCGCGGGGATCTGGAACGCTACGCGTCCGACCTCGCCAAGGACCTCAGTGACCCCGACACCCTCGCCCTGGTGCGCGCCACCATCGGCACGGGCGGAGAACAAGGCGCCGCCGCATGTCGCGGAGAACGCCAACAACAGCTCGAAGCCGTACTCGGACGGGAACAGGCCCGGGGCAATCAGACCCCGACCCTCGAACACACCGCAGACGCCGTGCTCGCCCCTCTGTACTACCGCGCCGTCTTCACGAACCTCCCCCTCGACCCCGAATGGACACGCGCCCTCGTGTCCCGCCTGCTCCCGGACTGACGGCATCCTCACCATCGGCAGCCCATGGCGCCGCCACCCAGCGACCCGTCATCCGAGAACGAGATCCCGCGTACGGACGCCGCTGCCCGCGCGCCAGACGCCGGTACGTGGCGTGGCCGTAGCTGCAGGCCGCGGGAACCGCATCCGGCCGGCAGTGAGGCCTGCCCTTTCGGTGCGGTGACGACACCATCTGCGGCGGGGGATGAGCCGCGCGACGTCGTTGCGGTTGGGTGACTGCCGCTTCACTTGGTCTTGGCACCCCCTTCCTCGGGGCGATCTGCCTCCCTCTCTGCAACTCGATCGAGCCGTCGCCGGGCGGGCAACCGTGTCTGGCGTCGCCCTGTCATCGCCGGGGCCGGGAGCTCTAGCGCATCTAATAATACTGTATTACGGTAATCGAGGTCGCCGAACGAAGGAGCACGCATGACCACGGCTGATGATCCGCAGCAGTACATCGACGAGATGGCGCGCAAGCGGGGCTATGTTCTCGACTATCACAAGGTGATGGCCAGGCATGACTTCGCCGTGCTGCAGGCTGCCAACGGTCTCGTCGGTGCCGCGTATCTCGACCAGCGGGCGCTGGACCGTAAGACGAAGGAACTCATCTTTATCGTCAGTCTCACTGTGATGCGTGCCTCGAAGGGGCACATCCAGAGTCACATCAGGGTCGCGCTCGACTTGGGAATCACTCCGCAGGAGATCCTCGAAGCGATTGAGATCAGCCTGCCCGAGGCCGGCGTCGTAGCCTTTCAGACTGGCTTCGAGGCCTGGCGTGAGGTCGTGGGAGCTGATGGTCTGGAGCCGGCCGTGGAGGCTTTCCAGGGAGGGTCGGGAGCCGCCTGACGTCCTGGAATCCACGGTCACCTGCGTCGATCACCACGCTGCGCCTGGCTCCTTGTAGGCCCTCGCCGACGCCCGCAGTGATCGCGTCGTGAATTCCCGCCTGCGGTCGAGTGGCCAGACAGCTCCTGGCGGCCAGATTTCCCTCCCGTCCAGGACCCAAAAGGAAAGTAGGACAGGCATGACGGACACCGTCACTTTCATCGGCTTGGGCACGATGGGGCAGCCCATGGTCCGCAACCTCGCGGGATCCGTGTCGGTAGCGGTCTACGACGCCGACCCCGAGGCGATCGCCGTCGCCGCCCGGAACGACGGCGTGACGGCATTGACGAGTCTCAACGGTGGGGTCGGCGCCGCCGTTGTGATCCTCATGCTCCCCAACAGCACGGTCGTCGAGCGTGTGCTCGGCGATCCGGAAGACCCCGACAGCTTCGCCGGCCGCTTGCGTCCGGGCGCACTCGTCGTCGACATGGGCTCGTCGGCGCCCCGGGCCACTCAGCAGCTGGCCGAGCGGCTCCGGGAACGAGAAGTGGGGATGGTCGACGCGCCGGTATCCGGTGGCCCGCGCAAAGCCGCGACGGCCGAGCTGACGATCATGGCGGGTGGGCCGGTCGACGACTACGAGCGGGCCCTGCCGCTCCTGCGCGCGATGGGCACGTCAGTGACCCACGTCGGCGCCACCGGGTCCGCGCACGCATTGAAGGCGCTCAACAACCTGCTGTCGGCCATCGGCCTGGTCGGGGCGCTTGAGGTGCTCACCGCGGGAACCAAATTCGGCCTGGACCCCCGGATCATGCTCGACGTCATCAACCGGTCCACCGGTCGCAACCAGTCGACCGAGGTCAAGATCGGGCCGGAGGTGCTGGACGGACGGTTCCAGGTCGGGTTCTCGCTCCCGCTGACCGTCAAGGACATCACCACCGCCCTGGACTTGTCGACGTCACTTGACCTGTCACCGGAGGTGTCGCAGGCATGCGTCCGGTTCTGCCAAGCGGCCCTCGCCGGCCTCGACGGGGAGAACCCGGATCAGTCCGAGATCGCCCGCTACATGGCGACGACGACCGGTGTCGACCTCACCCGGTGACGCTCCGCCGACGTGAGCTGTCCGCCTGGTGGTGCTGGGTCATGTCGGTATGGGCTCTGGCATGTCGCGGTGGCAGGTGGGGCAGGCGCCGGTCCAGAACGTGAGGATTAGTTGCAGTTCGCGGGTTGCGCTGCACCCCCTGTCGTGGAGTCCCCGGACTGTCCCGAGTTGGGTGGAGTCGGGGTGCTTGGCTTCAGGCTACTGGTGGGGTGCGCAGTTCGTACTCCACCAGGGTGAGCATGCCCAGCGCAGAGTGTCTGCGTTGGCGGTTGTGGAAGATTTCCAGGGGCTCGAAGAGCGCGGTGGACTGCTCCGGTCGGGTCCGCCACCGTCTGCGGTTGAGCGGTTCGGCCTGGACCCGGGCCCAGAAGGACTCCATCATCGCGTTGTCCACGAAGTCTCCTATGGAGCCCATCGAGGGCAGCAGGCCGGAGGCCTTCGCGCGCTGGGTCGCGAAGCGGAGTTTCGGGTGGATCATGATGCACCGTCGCCTCGCCCGCGACTACGAGACCAAACCGGCGCACTCCGAGAACATGATCCGCCTCGCGATGATCTCCAACCTCACAAAACGAGCGACGGGTGAAACAGCCATAACCCGTCACAACCCATGAACTATCGCTTCTTTGGACGCCGGCGTGGCCCTGCTGCGTGCCGGGCGTTCTTCCGGCCGAGCAGCTTGCCTGCCCGGCCGGCGCGCGCGGCCCCCCCGGCGCACGCTAGGACGAAAACAGCGCCCGTTCCCCGCGCCCGCCGCCCACGACTCCGCCCCACCTCCCTTCGCTTTTCTCCTGCTGGTCGTGGCGGTCGTGGGTGGCGTCAGGGAATGTGGGCCCCCGACCATGACCGGAACCCTGTGATGACCTGTGATGACCTGTGAGAACACCAGACGCTGCGTGGGAAGGGCGGGCGTCTGTGAGCGGGTTGTCGGCCGGGCTGTGGGCGGGGCCGGAGGCGGCGTTGTCGCATCGTGACCGTAGATGATGGTGTCGCGGTCGGAGAAGGGGGCGCCCGCATCGAGAGTGGCCGGGACGGACAGGGCGACGGCCAGCGAGACGGCGCCCCGGAACCCGGCGAAGCCTTGGACGATCCTGGTCTGGTGACTGAGGCGGCGCAGCCGCTGGCTGGGGCGGCGGTCCAGGGCGCGGATCACGTACGTGGAAGCGAACGAGAAAGCGATCCGCACTACGAGGAGCACGACCGACAGCACAGCGCCGTCGAGCAGCCCGCTGGCGATGTCGATACTGCTCAGACCGCGCACGGTGGACTGCCAGTTGCAGGCCGACCAGGACGAACAAGGCGCCGTTGAGGAGGTAGGAGGTCAGCTCCCAGAAGGCGTGACCCTGGCGGCGGGACGTGGCGGCGACCAGGCGAGGGCTGACGTGGCTGACGACGAGACCGGCGGTAACGACGGCGAGGACGCCGGACGCCTCGATGAATTCTGCCGGCAGGGAGGCGGACAGCGGGATCAGCAGCGTCAGCACATTGACCAGGAGCGGGTCGGTGAGACGGCGCGACAGCTGAACGGCCAGGAAAGCGATGACGGCTCCGACCGTGGCTCCGCCGAGGTAGGCGAGCACGAACCGGAGGGACACACTGAACCACACTGAGGTGATCTCGCCGATGGTCACCGCGACGGCGACTCCGTGGACGACCGGCGCCGTGCCGTCGTTGATCAGGCTTTCGGCTCTGAGGACCGTGCGGTTGTGCGGCGGCAGGATCCTGTCCAAGGCGGCCAACGCGGTGGCCTCAGTGGGAGCCGGTGCCGCGCCCAGGACTCAGGCGGGTCTCCAGGGCATGCCGATGCTGTGCGCGATGACGGCGACGGCAGCCGCGGTGGCGACCACCAGGAAAGTGCTGGACAGGATGATGCTGCGCAGGCTGCGCCGGATCTCGCGCAGTGAGGTGTGCAGACTTTCCCAGTGCAACAGCACCGGCAGGAACAGCAGCAGGACGACCTCGGGCAGGAACTCCACGGGCCCGCAGTGCGGGGAGGAATCCCAGCAGGGCACCGGCCGCGAGCCGTAGCACGGGCTCGCTGATGCGCAGTCGGCCGGCGAGGACACCGCACAGGAGTACGGCCAGGCCGAGCAGTACGGTCAGTTCCAGCCCGAGCACGCGTGGTTGCTTCCCTCACAGTCGGCCGGTGCTGCTGTGGGTTGACGGGTCAGGCGGTGGCGGGCTTGAGGACCTGCTCGCACCACTGGGCGAACGTGGTGGGCGACGGCGTGGCCGTGGCCGCTTCGGGCTCGTAGATGCCGTCGTTCTGGGCGGTGGCCATGTCGACCAGGCCCTGCGCCCAGCTGTCGCTCAAACCGTACTGCAGCATGGTGGCCTTGAAGTCTCCGAGGGGTGTCTGCTGGAAGGCGACGGGGCGGCCGAGTACCTCGGACATGGTGTGTGCCATGTCGTTCGGGGTCAGAGCGTCCGGGCTGAGCACCGGAATGCTGGCCTGGCCGCTCCATGAGGCATCGCTCAGCACATCGGCGGCGGCGGCCGCGATGTCGGGGGTGGCGACCAGGCGCAGCAGCCGGTCGGCGCTGTTGGGCAGGGAGAACACGCCCTGCTTGATTCCTTGTGCCTGCATGAGCAGGTTCTCCATGAAGAAGGACATGCGCAGCGAGCGGTAGGCGACGCCGGTGTCTTCGATCAGGTCGTCCATCGCGAACGCGGCCGAGAGGTTCCCGGCGTTCCTGCCGTAGTCGTGGCCCAGGCTGGAGACGCCGACCACCCGCCGTACGCCCTGCTGCCTGACGGCTTCCGCGGCCGGGCGGGTGAAGCCGAGGTAGTAGCCGTTCAGGTCCTCGGCGGCCGGGTTCGGCGGGACGAGCCAGAACACGGTGTCGGCGCCGTCGAACGCCTTGTTCACGGTGTCGGTGTCACTGAGCGTTTTCAGCGGTGCCTCTCCAGGGTGAGGACGGCTTTGGTGATGACGCTCATGCGGTTGGGGCTGATGCGGGATCTGCGGAAGATCTGCC
>NZ_JBIRGP010000037.1:0-13387 GCF_044328075.1 Streptomyces sp. NPDC017991
CGGACGGAGGAACTCCCACTCCTCATCGGACAGTTCATGTCGACGTATCACCCGACCATGATCCACTACTCAAGATCAATTGAAGACACGACCTAAAGGCTCAAAAGATTGCGCCGTTCCCCGCGCCCCTGAAAGCCGAAAGATTGCGCCGTTCCTCGCGCCCCCGAAGGGGCGCGCCTCACTGGACCGCGGTCAGATGGTTCTCGACGTCCGAGCGGGCCAGGCTTCGGGCTCTTCTCGCCGGGCCTCGCCAGCCGCAGGTGCATCGAGCCAGGCAGAAGGGGCCTTGCTCGACCGTCGTCGTCCGGTGTTCCGGGGGAGTGATCTCTTCCTGCTGCGCCACGCGCCCCACCGTACCGATGCCGGGTAAACGCTTCCCCATGCCCGGCGCCCGCGTGACAACACCTCCCACCAGTCGTTAAGCGAGACGACACGAGGCCCGCCCAGGGACGTCCCGGCTGGGGGTAGCAGGCGATGGTGGAGCGGCAGCGAAAACGAGGGGACGGGGCGGTCGCCCTGGCCGCCGCGGTGACGGGGCTTCTGCTCTGCGCCACCGGATGCTCGGGCGGTGGCACCGCGTCCGACGGCGCCCGGGCGGCCGAGGACCCGGTCGAGGTGCTGCACGGAGCGGCCGGAAACCTGGTCCGCGCCGGTACGTCCAAGGCGCGTACGTCCATGGAGATGGCGACCGGCGGCACCCGCGTGACCATCCGCGGCGAGGGTGTCTACGACTTCGCGGACCAGGTGGGCCGGCTGAAGGTACTCCTCCCGCAGGACCCGGCCGGCGCCGACGGCCACCGCCCCATCACCGAGCTGCTCGCACCGGGCGCGCTCTACATGAAGAACCGCGGCGCGGGCGTGCCCACCGACAAGTGGGTGCGGGTCGACACGGCCACGCTCTCCGACGGGAACCTGGTCACGGGCGGTGCGACCGATCCGTTCGCCGCCGCGGAGCTGCTGCGGGGCGCGCGCGAGGCCACGTACGTGGGGAGGACGTCGGTGGCGGGCACAGCCGTACGGCACTACCGGGGCACCGCCGACCTCACGGTGGCCGCGCGCGATGCCTCGGCGGGCAACCGGAAGGCGCTGCGGGCGGCGGCGAAAGGCTTCGCCACGGCGACGGTCCCCTTCGACGTCTACCTCGACGACCAGGGGCGTATCCGCAAGGTCCGCCACCGGTTCAGCTTCGTGAACGGGCGGCAGAAGGACACGGTCGCGGTGGCCTCCACGACACTGCTGTACGACTTCGGAGCCGCGGTCGACGTACGCCTGCCGAAGACGAAGGACATCTTCGCCGGGCGGATCGCCCAGTGAGGGAACGATGGCGTACGGGGCCGGAAATGGTCCGTTGGTGCCATGCGCTGTCCGTGGGCCGCTCCCTACTCTAGGAAGTCGGTAACGGCAGGAAGAGGTGATGCACGTGGCTCCGGCGCGCGGTACGGCAGTTCAGGACCACGTGGCCCTGGCCGAGATCGAGCTGTGCGGCGACTTGATCATCGCGGCCTCGGCCGCCCGAGAGGACCGTCTCAGCCCCGACCGCATCGACGAGGTCCTAAAAGTGGCCGAAGAACGCTACCCCCACCAACAACCCAACCCACACCCCCACTAGGGCCGCAGGCAACGGCACGGTCTGCTTGCCTCCAGGGCCGCGGGCAACGGCGCAGTCTTCTGACTTTCAGGGGCGCGGGGAACGGCGCAATCTTTCCGCCTTGAGGAGGCGCAGGCAACGGCGCGGTCCGTTGCCTCCAGGGGCGCGGGGAACGGCGCAATCTTGTCGCCTTGAGGGGGCGCGCGGAACGGCGCAATCTTGTCGCCTTGAGGGGGCGCGGGGAACGGCGCGGTCCGTTGCCTCCAGGGGCGCGGGGAACGGCGCAATCTTTTCCGGCCCCCCGCCCGGCAAGGGCTACGTGCGCAACAGCCGAGCAATCGCCTTCGTAGCCTCCTCCACCTTCGCGTCGATCTCGGCACCCCCCTTGACCGCCGCGTCAGCGACACAGTGCCGCAGATGCTCCTCCAGCAACTGCAGCGCGAACGACTGCAACGCCTTCGTGGAGGCGGAGACCTGCGTGAGTATGTCGATGCAGTAGACGTCCTCGTCGACCATCCGCTGCAGCCCCCGCACCTGCCCCTCGATCCGCCGCAGCCGCTTGAGGTGCTCGTCCTTCTGTTCGTGGTAGCCGTGGATCCCGCGATCGTGGTCGGTCATGATCTCCGCGGCACCCGCCTCCGCCGCACCGGTCTCCCCGGAGGGCGCCGTGGCGCCGGCCTCGGTGGTCGTCATCGCGTCCTCCTGCTGACTGATACCCCTACCGGGTATATCGTAACGAACTTTGCTGGGTATAGGGCCCTTGGCAGATGCCCTCGCGGGACCCCGTGCTGATCACTGTGCCCGATGGGCGACACTGGGGGGCGGCCGGTTAGCCGTGGCCGGATGATGCGCCTAGCATCAGCCTGACCGACACCGAAGCAATCCGAGGACCCCACGTGCGATTTCGTCTGACCCCCAGGGAGACGAGCTTCTACGACATGTTCGCCGCTTCCGCGGACAACATCGTCACGGGCTCCAAGCTCCTGATGGAACTGCTCGGGGCGGACTCGTCCGGCCGAGCCGAGATCGCAGAGCGTATGCGGGCCGCGGAACACGCCGGTGACGACGCGACGCACGCGATCTTCCACCAGCTGAACTCCTCGTTCATCACGCCGTTCGACCGCGAGGACATCTACAACCTCGCCTCGTCCCTCGACGACATCATGGACTTCATGGAGGAGGCCGTCGACCTGGTCGTCCTCTACAACGTGGAGGAACTGCCCAAGGGCGTCGAGCAGCAGATCGAGGTACTGGCACGGGCGGCGGAGCTGACCGCCGAGGCCATGCCGAACCTGCGCACGATGGACAACCTCACCGAGTACTGGATCGAGGTCAACCGTCTGGAGAACCAGGCCGACCAGATCCACCGCAAACTGCTGGCCATGCTCTTCAACGGCAAGTACGAGGCCATCGAAGTGCTGAAGCTCAAGCAGATCGTGGACGTCCTCGAAGAGGCCGCCGACGCGTTCGAGCACGTGGCCAACACGGTGGAGACCATCGCGGTCAAGGAGTCCTGACCCCTTCATGGACACCTTCGCCTTGATCGTGACCATCGGTGTCGCGCTCGGATTCACCTACACCAACGGCTTCCACGACTCCGCGAACGCCATCGCCACCTCCGTGTCCACGCGCGCGCTGACGCCGCGTGCCGCACTCGCGATGGCCGCCGTGATGAACCTCGCCGGCGCCTTCATGGGCAGCGGGGTCGCCAAGACCGTCAGCGAGGGCCTGATCGAGACACCGCACGGCAACCGGGGCATGTGGATCCTGTTCGCCGCGCTGGTGGGCGCGATCGTGTGGAACCTCGTCACCTGGTACTTCGGCCTGCCGTCCTCCTCCTCCCACGCGCTGTTCGGCGGCATGGTGGGCGCGGCGCTCGCCGGCGGCATCGATGTCATCTGGTCCGGCGTCCTGGAGAAGGTCGTCATCCCGATGTTCATCTCCCCGGTCGTCGGCCTGATCGCCGGCTATCTGGTGATGTGCGCGATCATGTGGCTCTTCCGCCGTTCCAACCCGCACAAGGCGAAGCGCGGTTTCCGTATCGCGCAGACCGTGTCGGCGGCCGGCATGGCTCTGGGGCACGGCCTCCAGGACGCCCAGAAGACGATGGGCATCGTGGTGATGGCCCTGGTCATCTCGGACGTCGAGGAAGCGGGCGACCCGATTCCGGTCTGGGTCAAGATCGCGTGCGCGGTGATGCTGTCGCTGGGTACGTACGCCGGTGGGTGGCGCATCATGCGCACGCTGGGGCGGAAGATCATCGAGCTGGATCCTCCGCAGGGGTTCGCGGCGGAGACGACGGGTGCGTCGCTGATGTTCACGACGGCGTTCATCTTCCACGCGCCGATCTCCACGACTCATGTCATCACGTCGGCGATCATGGGTGTCGGGGCGACGAAGCGGGTGAACGCGGTGCGGTGGGGTGTCGCCAAGAACATCATCCTGGGCTGGTTCATCACGATGCCGGCGGCTGCGCTGGTGGCGGCGACGAGCTTCTGGCTCGTGGACGTGGCGTTCCTGTAGCCGCCTTTTTCGCCCCCGCCGCCCCTACCCGTTCCCGTCACGTACCTGGGGGCTCCGCCCCCAGAACCCCTGTCGGGCTGACGCCCTCGTCCTCAAACGCCGGACAGGCTGAAGCCCCGCTTGCCAGGGGCGCGGGGAACGGCGCGACCAGCCCCCACCGACCTCGCGGACGAAGTCACCGGCAAGCCAACGGGCCCGCCTCCCGGCGAACCGGGAAGCGGGCCCTATCGGTCCCCGCGGTGGCACCGCCATGCAGCACCGCGAGGGGTCCAGAAGACGTACGAAAGACATCAGAACGAAGGACGTCAGAACGAAGGACGTCAGGTCGAAGGACGCCGGATCGAAAGGCGTCGGATCGAAAGGCGTCGGCTCAGCCGAAGCGTCCCGAGATGTAGTCCTCGGTGGCCTGCACGGACGGGTTGGAGAAGATCCGCTCGGTGTCATCGATCTCGATGAGCTTGCCGGGCTGCCCGACCGCGGACAGGTTGAAGAACGCCGTCCGGTCGGAAACCCGCGCCGCCTGCTGCATGTTGTGCGTCACGATGACGATCGTGAAGCGCTCCTTCAGCTCACCGATCAGGTCCTCGATGGCCAGCGTCGAGATCGGGTCGAGGGCCGAGCACGGCTCGTCCATGAGCAGCACCTTCGGCTCGACAGCGATCGCCCGCGCGATGCACAGACGCTGCTGCTGACCACCGGACAGGCCGGAGCCCGGCTTGTTCAGCCGGTCCTTGACCTCGTTCCAGAGGTTCGCGCCCTTCAGCGACTTCTCCACGATGTCGCCCAGCTCGGACTTCTTGTAGCTGCCGTTGAGTCGCAGCCCCGCCGCCACGTTGTCGAAGACCGACATCGTGGGGAAGGGGTTCGGACGCTGGAAAACCATGCCGACCTCGCGCCGCACCGACACCGGGTCGATCCCGGCGCCGTACAGGTTCTCGTCGTCGAGCATGACCTTGCCCTCGACGCGTCCGCCCGGCGTCACCTCGTGCATCCGGTTGAGGGTGCGCAGGAAAGTGGACTTGCCGCAGCCGGAGGGGCCGATGAAGGCCGTCACCGATCGGGGTTCGATGGCCATCGAGATGTCCTCGATGGCTCGGAACGAGCTGTAGTAGGCGCTGAGGCCGCTGACGTCGATTCGCTTGGCCATGGGGATCACTGCTTCTTTCGAGGGGGAAGACTGGTCGCTGTCTGGCCGCGTCAGCGACCGGTCTTGGGGGCCTTCCAGCGGGCGATGCCGCGAGCCGCCAAGTTGAGGATCATCACGAACGCGATCAGCGTGAGCGCCGCCGCCCAGGCCCGGTCGTACGCCGCACCGGAGCCGCCGCTGTTCGCGTACTGCTGGTAGATGTACATGGGGAGCGAGGCCTGCGGGCCGTCGAAGGGGTCCGTGTTGATGAAGGTCGAACCCCACACCAGCAGGAGCACCGGCGCGGTCTCACCCGTGATGCGGGCGACCGCGAGCATCACGCCGGTCGTGATGCCGCCGATGGAGGTCGGCAGCACCACCTTCATGATGGTGCGCCACTTCGGCACTCCCAGCGCCAGCGAGGCCTCACGCAGCTCGTTCGGCACGAGCTTGAGCATCTCCTCGGTGGAGCGGACGATCACCGGCAGCATCAGGATGGTCAGGGCCATCGCACCGGCGAACCCGGAGTAGCCCATGTCCAGGATGATGATCCAGAAGCTGAGGACGAACAGGCCCGCGACGATCGACGGGATGCCCGTCATGACGTCGACGAAGAAGGTGACGGCCTGGGCGAGCCTGCCCCGCCCGTACTCCACGAGGTAGATCGCGGTCAGGATGCCGATCGGCACGGAGATCACCGTGGCGATGCCGACCTGCTCAAGGGTGCCGAGGATCGCGTGGTAGATGCCTCCGCCGGGCTCGGTGTCGGTCACCAGACCCATCGAGTGGCTGAGGAAGTAGACGTCGAGGACCTTCACCCCGCGCTTGACGGTCTCCCAGATGAGCGAGACCAGCGGGATGACGGCGAGGAGGAACGCGACCCAGACGAGGCTGGTCGCCACCCGGTCCTTGGCCTGCCGGCGGCCCTCGACCTTCGCGGCGATGCCGTACGACGCGACCACGAAGAAGACCGCGGCCATCAGGCCCCACTGGATCTCGCTGTCCAGTCCGGCCGCGGCGCTGATGCCGAGGCCCAGCGCGATCGAACCGCCGGCGATCGCGTACGGGCTCCACTTGGGCAGCGTCGCGCCCTGCAGGGAGCTGGGACGCCTGTCGTTCACGGTCTGGCTCATGCGTTGGCCCCCGAGTACTCCGCGCGGCGGGCGATGATCATGCGGGCCCCACCGTTGACCAGCAGGGTGATGACGAACAGCACCAGACCGGAGGCGATGAGCGCGTCCCGGCCCATCTCGCTGGCCTCGCTGAACTTGCTGGCGATGTTCTGGGCGAAGGTGCCGCCGCCCGGGTCGAGCAGGCTGGCGTTGATCTCGAAACTCGGGGACAGGACCGTGGCCACCGCCATCGTCTCGCCGAGCGCGCGCCCGAGGCCGAGCATCGAGGCGGAGATGACACCGGAGCGGCCGAAGGGCAGCACCGACATGCGGATGACCTCCCAGCGCGTGGCGCCGAGGGCCAGTGCGGCTTCCTGGTGCATCAGCGGAGCCTGCCGGAAGACCTCGCGGCTCACGCTGGTGATGATCGGCAGGATCATGATCGCGAGCAGGACGCCCACGGTGAACAGCGAGCGCGGTGCGCCGCCCTGCCAGTCGAGGATGCCGGTCCAGCCGAAGTAGTCGTCCAGCCAGCCGAAGAGACCGATCATGTGCGGTGCGAGGACCAGGGCGCCCCACAGGCCGTACACGATGGACGGCACGGCGGCGAGCAGGTCGATCACGTAGGAGAGGGGACCGCCGAGCTTGCGCGGGGCGTAGTGCGTGATGAACAGGGCGATGCCGACCGCGATCGGTACCGCGATGACCATCGCGATGATCGACGAGATGACCGTGCCGTAGACCAGGACCGCGATGCCGAAGCTCGGCTCCGCGGCGGTCGGGTTCCACTCCAGGGTCGTGAGGAAGTTGCTCTCGTCCTTACTGATCGCCAGCACGGAGCGGTACGTGAGGAAGGCCGCGATGGCGGCCATGATCACGAGCAGGAAGATGCCCGACCCGCGGGACAGGCCGAGGAAGATGCGGTCGCCGGGCCGGGTGGCCCCGCGGGCCGCGCGCTTCTGCTCGGCCTCGGAGGGTGGGGAGACGGGGGGAGGCGCTGCGGAATTCTTGGTGGATATATCCATGAGGTTCTCCGGTCTGCGGGGCCACACACCGTGTGCGGCCCCAGGCGGCGGTGCACCGGACGGCGCGCGGTCCGGCCCCTCGTCCGGGGCCGGACCGCGCGCTCAGGTCAGCTCAGGCCCGCGACGGTCGTACGGACCTTCGCGATGATCTCCTCGGGGATCGGGGCGTAGTCGTTCTCGGCCAGGATCTTCTGGCCGTCCTCGCTGGCGATGTAGGTGAGGAACGCCTTCGTGGCGGCCAGGGTGTCGGCCTTGTTGCCCTTGTCGCAGACGATCTCGTACGTGACCAGGGTGATCGGGTAGGCGCCGTCGGCCTTGGTCGCGCGGTTCAGTTCGAGCGCGAGGTCCTTGCCGGTGCCGACGACCTTGGCGTCCGCGATGGCCGTGGTGGCGTTCTCGACGGTGGCCTCGACGGGTTCGCTGGCGCCCGTGTTCAGCTTGGCCGCGGCGATGCCGTCCTTGGCGTACGACAGCTCCATGTAGCTGATGGCGCCGGAGGTCTGCTTGACCTGCTGGGCGACACCGGAGGAGCCGGACGCGGACTGGCCGCCCTTGGCCTGCCAGGCCTTGCCGCCCTCGTACTTCCACTGGTCGGGCGCGGCCGCGATCAGGTACTTGGTGAAGTTGTCCGTGGTGCCGGACTCGTCCGAGCGGTGGAACGCCTGGATCTTGAGGTCGGGCAGCTCGGCGTCCGGGTTCAGCTTCTTGATCGCCGCGTCGTTCCAGTTGGTGATCTTGCTGTCGAAGATCTTCGCAAGGGTCTCCGCGTCGAGGACGAGGCCCTCGACACCCGGGACGTTGTAACCGACGGCGATCGGGCCGCCGACCATCGGCAGGTCGATGCCCTGGCCGCCGGAGCAGACCTCCTTGGAGGCGGTGACCTCTTCGGGCTTCAGCGCGGAGTCGGAACCGGCGAAGGCGACCTGGCCCTGGGTGAACGCCGTGACGCCGGCGCCCGAACCCTCGGACTTGTAGTTGATCTGCACGTCCTTGCAGGCGGTCACGAACTGCTTGACCCACGCGTCGATCGCGTTCTTCTGCGCGGAGGAGCCGTTGGCCAGCAGCTGGCCCTTGGCGTCGTCACACTTGATGGAGCTGTTGGCGGCGGTCGTGCTGCCGTCGCTGCTGCTGCCGGTGTCGTCCGAGCCGCACGCCGTCAGCGCAAGGGCGCCGGAGACGGCGACAGCACCGAGGGAAAGGGCGCGAAGCCGGTTCTTGCGCTGAAGCTTCACTTTCGTGAGTTCCTTCCAGAAGCCGCCGGTGCGGCGGCGTGCGATGTCATGGGGCCTGCTGGTTCATCGACCGGTACAGGCGCTCGCTTCCGTCCGCACCACGCACCGGGTAAGGCCGAAATTAGGCAGAACAGGTGAAGCCGCCGATGGCCGTGAGTGAACGCAGGGTGAACCCCTGCCGTCAGTGCGGTGAGGTCACGGAACGCTTACGGGGAGAACACGTGAGGGTCCCGACGAACGGAAGCCCTCCCTTCGCTCTGTCGCCCGTCTCCCGCCCCTGGCCAAAACCCGCCGTCGCGGCTTTACGTACTCGTGCACCTACGCGTGGGATTGCCGGACGCCGCCTGTGGAACCCGCCGGGCGGTTGACCCGTCTCGTTCAACGGGAGCAACGGGAGGCGCACATGCAACGGCGTACGTTCATAGGCGGCACGGCGGCGGTCGCGGTGACAGCGGCGTCGGCGGCATGCAGCGGCAAGGGCTCGGGGCCGCGGTCGGCCGGGTCCACGCGCACGACCGGCACGCCGGCCAAGGGCACGGGAGCGACCACGACGGCCAAAGGCACCCCGGCGGGCACTCCGGCCGCCGACCTGCGGGCGCTGGCCGCGGACCTGGACGGCCCCCTGGTCCGCCCCGGCGACGCGGACTGGGCGGCGGCCCGCCAGCTCTACAACACCCGCTTCGACTCCCTGAAGCCGACAGCGGTCGCGTACGTGGCCCACCCCGACGACATCCGTACGGCCCTCGCGTACGCCCGCGCCCACGGCGTCCGCGTCTCGATCCGCAACGGCGGCCATTCGTACGCCGGTTGGTCCTCCGGGAACGGCCGGCTGATCGTCGACGTGTCGAAACTGTCCCGGATACGCGCGTCCGGCGGCGAGGCGGTGATCGGCGCGGGCGCCAAACTGATCGACGTCTACCGCGGGCTCGCCGCGAAGGACGTGACCATCCCGGCGGGCTCCTGCCCGACGGTGGGCGTCTCGGGTCTGGCGCTGGGCGGCGGCCACGGGGTGGTGTCGAGGGCGTACGGCCTGACGTGCGACAGCCTCACGGGGGCGACCCTGATCACGGCGGACGGCAAGCAGCTCACCGCGAGCGCGACCGAGAACAAGGACCTGTTCTGGGCGCTGCGCGGCGCGGGCAACGGCAATTTCGGCGTCGTCACCGAACTCCGCTTCACCACGCACCCGGCCCCGCGGGGCGTGGCGGCGAACATGTCCTGGCCGTGGTCGAGGGCGGCGGCGGTCCTGGCGGCCTGGCAGGAGTGGGGCCCCGACCAGCCGGACGAGATCTGGTCGTCGCTCCACATCGAGAACGCGGCCGGCGGCACCCCCACCATCTCCGTCTCCGCGTTCTCACTCGGCACGTACGGCGACCTGCAGAACGCGGTGGACCGCCTCGCCGACCGCATCGGCGCCTCCGCACGGAGCGTCTCTCTCAGGCGCCGTTCCTACGAGGAGGCGATGGAGGTGTACGCGGGCTGCTCGTCCTTCTCGGCCGACGCCCAGTGCCATCTCCCGGGCGGGACACCGGGCCGCTCTCCGCAGGGCGCGCTGGGCCGCGAGACGTACGCGGGCCGCTCGGACTTCTTCGACCGCTCGATCTCGGCGGCCGGCATCCGGACCCTGCTCTCCCACATGTCCGGGGTACGGGGCGGCACGGGCAGCATCGCCCTCACCGCTCTCGGCGGCGCGATCAACCGGGTCGACCCCACGGCCACGGCGTTCGTCCACCGCCGCTCGCGCATGCTGGCCCAGTACATCGCGGCGTGGCGCCCCGGCACCTCCGGCAGTACGTCGGAGTCCTGGCTGACGGCCACCCACACGGCCATGCGCCCCCACGCCTCGGGCGCGGCCTACCAAAACTACACGGACCCCACCCTCCGCAACTGGCGCAAGGCGTACTACGGCCAGGCGGCCCCCCACCTAAAATCCCTGAAATCCCAGTACGACCCCAAAAACTTCTTCAACTTCCCCCAGTCGCTGTAGCCCACAACTCCCCAGGCCCACGAGAAACGACGCAGCCCTTCGCCTTCCAGGGGCGCGGGGAACTGCGCAGTCTTTTGCCTTCGGGGGCGCGGGGAGCGACGCGGTCCGTTGCCTTCCGGGGGCGCGGGGAACGGCGCAATCTTTTCGCCTTTAGGGGCGCGGGGAACGGCGCAGTTTCTCAGGGGCGCGGGGAACGGCGCAATCCGTTGCCTTCAAGACGGCGGGGGACGACGCAGTCTTTCGCCTTTAGGGGCGCGGGGAACGGCGCAATCCTTCAGGGGCGCGGGGAACTGCGCGACCAGCCACAGCGGACCCGCACCAGACACCCCCACCCCAGCCCCCCACACACCCGCCCACCCAGCCACTACCTACCTACCTACCTACGCCGCAAGATCCCGCTCCGCAGCATCCACCTCACCACGAGACCCAGGAATCACTTTCTCCCGCGCCCCGGCGGAGCGATCCGCCCGAACCAACCACCCCACCCGCCCAGACCGCTCGACAGCCTTGACCACAGGCGTCAACAACGCGGTGGCAAGCGGCGAAAGCAGCAGAACAACAGCCGTCCCGAGCGCGAACCCTCCGACCACGTCAGTCGGATAGTGCACGCCCATATAAATCCGGCAGAACCCACCGAGCAGCGCAAGCACTATCCCGACAAGCCCGAACTTCCGGTTCGCGACAAACAGCCCGACCCCCATGGCCATCATGAGAGTCGAGTGGTCGCTCACAAACGAATAGTCGCTCTTGCCGCCGATGAGGACATCAAGCCCCTCATGGTCCACAAAGGGCCGAGGCCGTTCGACGAATCCCCGTATCGGCACGTTCACGAGTACGGCGACCCCGGCGGCCAACGGCGCCCAGATCAGTGAGGCCACGGAGGACGCGGCCTCGTCCCCACCCCGCCGCCGCACGTTCCACCAGCACCACAGCACCAGCAGAACCATGACGAGCAGGAGTCCCCACTCGCCCACGAACTCCATGACGCGGTCGAACCAGTGCGGCGCGTCTTTGGCGAGACCATTGATGTCGTAGAGCAAGTCGACGTCGGGGTTCGATCCGGAGTCGGCGAGTCCAGCCATGGTGCAACGGCTCCTTCGTCGTCATCTTTCCGACGCACCCACCGGATGCGTCGCGCCACAACCCCCGTCGTCGGCTACAAGAACAGGAACGCACACTCCCCTTCAATACGTTCCACCCTCCACCGAATGATCACGCAGACGTTATCGAAGAGAGATACATCGCCGCAGCTCAGGGGTGGATTTCACACAGAGGTGGGCAATGCTTTCGCGCCATCTTCGGTCACCCGCGTCGCCCCGAAGTAGTCAGGGGTGTCGATGGCGTCGAAGCGGATCACGGCACCCGTCCGAGGGGCGTTGATCATGTACCCGCCGCCGACATAGATGCCCACGTGCCGGATGGCCCGGGAGTTGGTGAGGTCGTCCGAGAAGAAGACCAGGTCCCCGGGCAGCAGCTCGTCCCGCCCAGGGTGCGGACCGGCGTTGTACTGGTCGTTGGCGACCCGCGGCAGGGTGATCCCCACCGTCTCGTACGCGGCCTTGGTCAGCCCCGAGCAGTCGAAGCGTCCTCCCTGGTCAGCGGTGCCGTTGCCGCCCCAGAGATAGAGCGTGCCGAGCTTCTTCTGCGCGAAGTAGATGGCGCCGGCGGCCTGCTGCGAGGGCTGCACGCGACCGACAGGAGCGGCGAAGCTCTCCTGCAGCGTCGTGATCGTCTTCACGTAGTTCCGGGTTTCCTTGTACGGCGGAACGCCCCCGTATTTGATGACGGCGTACGCCCCCGCGTTGTACGCGGCGAGCATGTTCTCCGTCGGGTTCCCGGGCGCGTCCTTGACGTACTTCGCGAGCGTGCAGTCGTACTTCGCGGCCGATGGAATCGCGTCATTCGGATCCCATACGTCGCGGTCGCCGTCACCGTCGCCGTCGATTCCGTGCGTCGCCCAGGTCCCGGGGATGAATTGCGCTATCCCCTGCGCGGCGGCCGGGCTCTTGGCGTCGGGATTGAACCCGCTCTCCTGATACAGCTGCGCGGCGAGAAGTGCCGGATTAATGGCGGTGCACAGATTGCCCCACTTCTGCACGAGCGTCCGGTACGCCGCCGGCACGGACCCCTTGGCGAGGCCGACAGCCCCCTGCCCCACACCGTTGGCGAGGTTCCCGGCCACCATGTAGACGCCGACCACCAGCACCATGACGAAGCTGAGCCCCGCCCCCACGGCGGCGGTCGCCAAGATCCAGCCCTTACGCACCGTCAACCGCCCCTCGCCGCACGGTAATCCGAACGTCAGTGTAGAGGCGGAAGGCCCACCACGGAATGATCACCCCGCGCCCCCTCCACCCCGCCGCCCCACCGCACGGACCCAGGACGGGGATACGGTTGCCGTCGAAGACCTTCGACGCCCTCACCCACGTACTCGAAGAGAGCCCGACCCATGTCTGACATCCCCGCGAACCTCACCTGGGAACGCGCCGCCCCGCCGGAGGCGACCGGGCCCGGCCCCTGGATCGAGCTCGCCTTCGGCGACAACGAACTCGTCTACATCCGCGAGACCAGCGACCCCGAGACCGTCGTCACGACCACCCGGAAGAAGTGGGACGCCTTCGTACTCGGCGTACAGGCTGGCGAGTTCGACCACTTCGTGGAGGGAGTGGAAGGGTTCGAGGGATTCGAGAGCGGTCAGTCCTAGGAGTTGTCTTCAAATGTCACGCCCACATCAGGAGCGAGGCGAGTGTGACGGCTGCTTGGTAGGACTCGGCGGTCTTGTCGTAGCGGGTCG
>NZ_JBIRGP010000038.1:0-11199 GCF_044328075.1 Streptomyces sp. NPDC017991
CCAAACCCTCGGCATACCCCCCGGCACCGTCAAATCCCGCACCCACCTCGCCCTCCGCTCCCTCAGACAAGCCCTCACCAACCGCGGATACACACCATGAGCCGACGACGGACCGGCCCATCCCGCCCCCTGGAACACCGCCGAGCGAGGACTGCGTGACAAAGAATCAGACGCCCGGAATCGGCGTCCGCCGTCCGGTCCGCTCCCGGCGCGGGGCCCTCATCATGCTGGCCTCCACGGTCGCACTCCCCGTCCTGGCGGCGTGTACGCGCTCCGACAGACGCGGAGAGTCCCGAGAGAAGCCCTCGGCCGCCGCGGACGGGAAGGGAATTCCTGACACCCGGGCCGTCGGCGGAGTGCCGACATCCCGGGAGACGCAGCGGTCCCCCTTCCCGATGACCTCGGTCGGGCTCAGCTGGACGGGGCCGGAGGAGGGCATCCGCATCCGCTTCCTGGACGCGTCCGGGACCCCCTCCTCCTCCTGGACTCCTGTCGCGGCGGCGTGCCCCTGTGGACGTGACGCGGCGCGGGGTGAGAGGCGGACCGCGGTGTCCCGCGCCCTGGTGCCGGCCGACGACGCCCGGGCGTACCAGGTGGAGTACCCCGAGGACATCGACATCCTCAGCGGCGTCGTGATGGACACCGTCCACGGGCCCGAGCGTCCCCGGCCGACCCCCGCCGCCTCCCGGCGGAAACCGTCGCGGAAGAGCCGCCCGGGCCTGGACGACCTCGGTGTGATCGGCCGCGCCGAGTGGGGCGCCGACGAGACGAAGGTGACGGCCCGGCCGGCGTTCTCCGACGCCCAGGCGCTGACCGTGCATCACACGGTCACCACGAACGACGACCGGGACCCGGCCTCGACGATACGAGCGATCTTCGAGCTGCACGCCGTACAGAACGACTGGGGCGACATCGGGTACCACTTCCTTGTCGACTCCTCAGGCCGCGTCTACGAGGGACGGGCCTCCGGGAACAGTGGGCTGCCCGCGCACAACGAGGCGGCCCAGGTGGTGACCGGATTCCACACGGCGGGCTTCAACACCGGCAACATCGGAGTCGCCCTGCTGGGAGACATGAGCAGGCAGGCACCCTCCGCGGCGGCCCGGCGGTCCCTGGCACAGCTCCTGGCGACGCTGTCGGGTCTCCACGACCTCGACCCGCTGTCAGAGATCACCTACGTCAATCCCGTCGGCGGCGCCCGCAGGAAGACATCTCCCCTCAACGGCCACGGCACCTGGACGTCGACGGAGTGTCCGGGCACGGAAACCGACATCGAGGAGCTGCGGAAGGCCGTGGCGGAAGAACTGGCGCTCTAGCGGTGCGGAAAGGTTCAGCGCCGATGACCGACACGCTCTCCCGCACCGTGTCTTCCTCCCGCGACGCACCGGAGCGCGTCCAGGAGATCGACGCCGTGCGCGGCTTCGCCCTGTTCGGCATCCTGGTGGTCAACGCACAACTCATCTCCGGCGCCTACTTCCTCGGACACACGGATGTCTCCGGCGTCTCCACCGACTGGGTCGTCACCGGGCTGGTCGATGTCGTCGCCGAAATGAAGTTCTACCTCCTCTTCTCCTTCGTCTTCGGCTACAGCGTGGCCCTGCAGCTGCGCCTGCCCGTGCCGGCGGGTTCCTCCTTCACCGCCCGGTACGCCCGTCGGCTGCTGGCCCTGTTCGTCCTCGGTGCCTGTCACGCGCTGTTCCTGTTCTCCGGGGACATCCTCACCGCGTACGCCGTGCTGGGTTTCGCGCTCTACTTCGTCCGCGGCCTTCCGCCCCGCACGCTGGTACGCATCGGCGCGGTGACGCTGGTCCTGTTCTGTGCCTTTCTGACAGCGGTCGGTGTGTTCGCCATCGTGTCGTTGCCCTACACGGCGGTGGACGCGAACGCGGTCACGGCCGCCTTCGCGGACACCTCGTCCCTGTACCGGGGCAGCGCGGCCGACGCGCTGCACGCCCGAGCCGCCACGCTCGGCGCGGCCGCCGGAGGGAACATCGTCTTCGCCCCGCACATCTTCGCCGCGATGGTGTTCGGGCTGGCCGCCGGAAAGACGCGGCTGCTGCAGCGAGGCACCCACAGGCCGGACAGACTGCGCCGCGTCGCGCTGTACGGCCTCCTGATCGGCGTCCCGGGAAGTGTCTTCATGACAGCCTGCGGCAACGGTCCCCTGGGACGTGAGTGGCTCTACCTCGGCAAGGCCATGGGATCGGTGACCGCGCCCGCGCTCACCGCGTCCTATGTCTGCCTTCTTCTCCTGCTGTGGCGCACCGGACGGTTCGAGAGGATCCGCGTGGCGCTCGCCGCGGCGGGACGGATGTCCCTGACCAACTACCTGGCGCAGTCGCTGGTTCTGACGATGGTCTTCACCGGCTACGGCCTGGGGCTGTACGGACGCGTGCATGTCGCTGTCCTCATGCCGGGCTGCGCCGGTCTGTACGGCGTTCAGGTGTGGGTGAGCGCCCGGGTCATGAGCCGCTACGGGCACGGGCCCGTGGAACGGCTGGTGCACCGTGTCGCGGCGGCGCGGCGCTGACGTCTCACGCGTGATCGCCGTCCACTGCCCCGGACCGGGCGGCGACCCGGTTCCGGAGATCGCGCAGTCGCGCCCGGACCCGCTCCGCTGCCTGCGGATCGAGCTCTTCGAAGACCTTCAGCGCAAAGCCCCATGCGTCGCGAGCGGCACCCCACGCGCCCGTGGCGAGGCAGGTCTCGGCCAGATGCTCCATCGTCTCGGCCTCGTTGAACGTGTCCCCCAGTTGCCGGTCGAGGTGAAGGGCGCGCTGGTAACAGCCGAGAGCCTGCCGGTGGTTGCCGAGCTGGTGATGGATGTAGCCGAGACTGTCCCAGGTGGCGGCCTGGGCGACCCGGTCACCCACCTCACGGAGCAGTTCGAGTGCCCGTCGGCAGTAGCCGAGCGCCTTTCGGTGGTCGCCGGTCTGCCCATAGGTCCATCCGAGGTTGTTCAGGGCACTCGCCTGACCGGTGGGATCGCCCGCCAGCTCGAACTGCTCCACGGCCCGGTGGACGTGCGGCAGAGCCGCGGCGTAGTCGCCCTGACGGGCGAGGATCAGGGCGAAGTTCCCATGGCAGCGCGCCTGGCCGATGAGATCATCCAGTTCCTCGAAGATCGCGAGGGCCTGCCGCAAGTGGAGACGGGCCTCCGTGACGTGTTCGCTCTGGGCGTGGGCGCGGGCCAGATTGCGGTGGACGTGTGCCTGTCCCAGGCGGTCCCGACCGCGCAGCACCGCTGCCAGTGCGATGTTCTGCAGGGCGATCTGGTCCTCCCAGCGCCCTGTTCGTTGCAGGTATTCCATCAACGACCAGGCGAGTTGCCACGCCTGCGCCTCGCGGCCCGGAGTGGCTCCCGCTCGTTCGGTGACGTGGAGCAGGGCCTCGTTCTCCTTGTCGAACCAGGCAACCGCCCGTTCCGGGTCGGTGATGTTCTCGGGATCGACGCCGGCGGGGGCCGGTTCGAGGTCGAGCGACGGCAGATTCACCGCGAGGGTCCGGGCCGCCGTGTAGGCGGTGTGCAGGTAGTACGCGAGCAGCCGGTCGAAGGCTCCGGTCTCCGCACCGTCCTGCTCGCGCAGAAGTTCCGCGGCGTACTCCCTCAGCAGGTCGTGCATGACGAAGCGACCGGGGGTCGGCTCGTCGACGAGGTGGGCGGCGGTGAGTTCGGCCAGCAGACTCCGCGCCCGGGAGACCGGGAGGGCCGCCAGGGCCGCGACCGTCGCGAGGGAGCAGTCCGGAATCGGGGCAACGGCCATCATCCGGAACAGCCGGGCGGTCTGCGGGGCCAGCCCGACAAAGGACCAGGAGAAGACCGATCGTACGTCGAGGCTGCTGTCGGCATCGCTCAGGGCGTCCATGACACTGGGCGCGCCGCACAGTTCGTCGGCCACGGCGGCGAGCGACGTCTCCGGCCGGGTACGGGCACGGGCTGCGATCAGGGCGAGGGCCAAGGGGAGTTGCGCACTGCGGTCGATGATCCTTCTGGTCGCCGTGGGGTCCTCGTTCACCCTGTCGGCGCCCAGACGGCGGACGAGGACGTCGCGGGCCTCGGCTTTCGACAGCGCGCCCAGTCTCAGGTGATGTGCTCCGTCCTTGACCACCAGGTCGGACAGCTGGTTCCGGCTCGTGACGATCGTCAGGCACCCCGGTACGGCCGGCAGCAGCGGGCGGATCTGATGGGCGTTGCGCGCGTTGTCCAGCACCAGGAGGACACGGCGTCCGGCGATCAGGCTCCGGTACAGGGCCGCCTGGGCGTCCATGTCCGGCGGCAGTCTGTCCGCAGCCACTCCCAACGATTCCAGGACGATGCGCAGGGCGCTCTGTGTGGAGACGGGGGCCTCCTGCGCGTCGTATCCGTGGAGGTTGAGGTAGACCTGCCCGTCGGGGTAGTGGGCCGCCAGAAGATGGGCGACGTGGACGATGAACGTGGTCTTGCCCACGCCCGCCGAACCCACCACCACGCACAGCGTGGTGCCGGCGTCCCGTCGACGGCCGGCTTCGGCGAGGGATTCCACCTCAGTCACTTCTTCGTGGCGTCCGGCGAAGACCGGCAGATCGTACGGAAGCTGTGCTGGTGCGGCGGTGGGGGCGTGTCCGACCGAAAGGGCACCGGCCCTGGGCGGCAGGCCGGTCGATGGCGATCCGGGCTCCCGTTCGGGACGCAACAGGGCCGGGTCACCGCGCAGAATCCTCTGGTGCAGGTGCCGCAGGCCGGGACCCGGGCCGACGCCGAGTTCAGCCGCGAGCAGCAGATGGGTCTCCTGATACACCTCCAGAGCCGCTGCCTGCCGCCCGGAGCGGTACAGGGCGAGCATCAGGATCTCCCGGAAGCGCTCGTCGAGAGCATGATCGGCGACAACACTGTTCAGTTCAGCCGTGATCTCATGGTGCGCCCCCATCCTCAGTTCCGTCTGAAACTTCGCCTCCAAGGCGTCGAGGCGCAGCTGGTCGAGCCGGGTCCGCTGCATCTGCGCCCAGCTGCCGGGGAGGTCGGCGAGTCCGTTTCCCTGCCACAGCGCGAGCGCGTCCCGCAGCAGAGTGTGGGAGGTCGCGAGGTTTCCCTCGCGACGCATGCGCTGCGCCTTGGCGAGGTTGTCCTGGAACACCGACATGTCGAGGACGTCGGACGCGAGGTGTACCCGGTATCCGCTGCCCACCGACTCGATGACCGGCTCCGGCGGGGTGCCCGCCTGTTCCATGCTCCGCCGCAGGCGGTGAATGTAGATGCGCAGGGCATTCGTGGCCGATGCGGGCGGGCGGTCCCCCCACACGGCGTCGATCAGGTCCTTCGCGGACACCGGCAGGCCCTGCCGCAGCAGCAACGCCGCCAGGACCACACGTTGTTGAGGGCTGCCCAGCCCTATCTCCGCCGAACCCCGCCAGGCCCTGACCGGGCCCAGCACGGTGAACCTCACGGCGCTATTGCTCACTTCACTCCTCATGCGACAGCAAACCGGATGTGCCTGTTGGGTGCCACGTGGGAACCTTTCGCCCTCACAGATCTCGGATCGACATCGGTACCGCACGAAACCGCCATAGGACCGGCAGGTGGGCACAGGGCCCCGGCGTGGGAACGGCCGGTGCGTCGTCCTCGGGCATGACGGACAGAGTGGCGAATCGTCCCTCTCGACGTGCCGACGGCCGAGGACCGTCTTTCTGCTTCCGACGTCCGGCTTCGGAAGTGAAAGAGTTCTCCTTCGTCCGCGATTCGGCATGCCAGGGTCCGTGGCACTGCCCCTTCCTACGTGGCCCGACGCCCGCCGGTTCTTCCGCCCGGGAATTTTTCGCCGTCCCCACGCGGGCCGCCGAACTCGTCGCCCGCACCTGTGAACCGCCTTCTCGGCCGCCCCGTATTGCAGGACCGAAGCCTCCTGGAACAACCGGGAGCGGTCGTTGAAGGAGATTTCATGTTTCGCAAGCACCTTGGACTGGTCACTGCCGGCACGGCGGCGCTCATGCTGCTCACGGCGTGTGGTGGCGGCGATTCCGATGCTTCGGGATCGTCGGACGGCGTACAGAAGGCAGCGGGAGGTCAGGGCGGTTTCGCCACATCCGTCACCCTGATCCATGACAAGAACTTCGCCGAGAACGGTTCCTCAGGACTGAAGGGAGTCGGCTGCAAGAACGTCAAGTTCGATAATGCCGCGTCCTCTCTGCAGGCCCAGGGATCGATCATCATCTGGACCGGAGCGAACTGCACCGGAAGCTCGAAGAAGGTTCAGGGAAATATTCTCGACCTCGGGACCATCGGGTTCGACAACAAGATTTCCTCTGTGTTCTTCGGCCCGAAGGCCGAGCAGCCCGCCACCGGCGGCAGCAGCAGTCCGACCGGCGGCGCCAAAACCGGATCCGCCATCCTTCTCGACGACCCGAACGACCAGTCCGAGAACAATGTGGCACGGGGCGTGAGCGGCGCGGGCTGCAACAACGTGCCCGCCCCGGGCTCGGCGTCGGCGATCGTTCACATGAGCGGTCCGGCCCGGGTGTGGGACAAGGCCAACTGCCAGGGCGAGGTCCGTGTGATCAATACGAACACTCTCGACCTCGGGACCATCGGGTTCGACAACAAGATCGCCTCTATCCGCTTCATCTGATTCCCTGCCTCTCCAGGATTTCCTGCCTGCGGTCGGCGGAACGGAAGCACACGCCGACTGCAAGCCTGCGGCATCATCACAGAACTCTCCGAAATCGAAAGAGAGCTGGACGATGGTGTATTAAGTGAAGAAGACCGCCCTCATCTCTGCGGCTGCCCTGGAGATCAGCATGGCGGTAACGAGCGGGGCTGGCCGCGACCTCTCCGGATGCTTCTTCCACCGTGATGCTCGCCGGGTGCGGCAGCGCCCCTTTCCACTGCCACGGGGTGACAGACTTCGGCCAAGTCCGCCCGTGCCCGTTCCCTCGCGGGAGCGGGCACGGGTTTTTCGCGTGCCCGCTCCCGGGCACGCGGCGGGCTTCTACCCGTCCGAAGAATGCGGCCAGGTTTCATGCAGGCAGCGACGGTACTCGGGAAGCCATTCCGAGTGGTATATGTGCGCCATCCCGGCCGGGAAGGCCGAAAGGATTTCCTGCGACTCCGTCTCGGCGACTCCGTCGAGCAACCACGGCAGCACGTGACCCAGATTGTCCTGCGCCGCCTGGACGGCCAGGACATAGGACTCGACCCGCCTCCAGTCGCCGGGAGTAAAACACCTGAGAGCCGGCGGAATCACCTCTCTGTCCTCCCAGAACGAAACATCTGTGGCTTCCCCCTGAAAACGGATGAAGGAAATCTGCGCCAGTTGTGGCGACTCTCCCAGTTTCAGCACCGAGATGAGCCGACGCCCCGCATCCATCCGGGAGACACCCAGCGTCTCGTACCGCAGATGCATCGAGTTGACGACCGAGTCGAATTGCGGCCCCTTGCTGTGCAGACAGCTCCAGAAGACATCACTCATCGCGCGCTGGTGAAGCGTCATCACCTCGGAGAGTCTGTGCCACCACTTCGTCAGCGTGGCCGCACGCCCGCTGGACAACTCCCCCGCAGAGGCCAGCAGCAGGCGGAACCGTGCCAGGTCCCGAAGGTACTGCCTGCTTACCAGTGGCATGAACACCACGCCGGCCTGCGCAAGCGTCATCTCCCCCGCGCCGGCTGCCGGCCGACAGGGCGCTTCCTCATTGATCATCCAGACTCCTGTGGGTATGCGAGACGACGCTTCGGCGGTCCTGCGCGCCCTCCCCGGCCACCGATTACAACCGGCGCTTCTGTCGTTCCTCTGTCCTGCCGCTGACCGGCCCCGGCCGGAACCCGGGCACCCGATCCGTGTCCGCCGTCCAGCGTCGGCACAGGCACGTCCCGCCCCTGAGGTTTACTGCACGTATGCACTTCCAACTACTCGGACCCGTAAGGGCGTTCGCGGACGACGGCGCCGAGATCCCGTTGCCCGGGGCACGGTCACGGGCCGTGCTGGGGCGGCTCCTGCTGGCCGAGGAGCAGTCGGTGGCCCGGGACGTTCTGATCGCGGAGCTGTGGCAGGAGGGCGATGCCAAGAACCCGCTCAACGCTCTGCAGGTACAGGTCACCAAGCTGCGGGCGAGCCTGTCGGCCGACGGCGCCGGGACAAGGATCGTCACGGAGGGCTCGGGATACCGGCTGCGGCTGTCCCCCCTCGACAGCAGCGACATCAGTCTTTTCGTGAATCTGCTCGCGGCCGGCAGGGAAGCCCTGGCGACCGGGCGTCACGGCACGGCCGAGACGACCCTGAGGGACGCGCTGGCCCTGTGGCACGGCGACGCCCTGGCCGACATCCCCATGCAGGCGTTCGAGGCGGACCGGTTGCGACTCGAAGAGCTCCGGGCCACAGCCCTGGACGACGCGATCACCGCGGGCCTGGCGACAGGGCGGGCGAAGGAACTCATACCCGAACTCCGGTCACTGGTCACCAGACACCCGCTGCGCGAACGCTCACGCGGGCAGCTGATGCGTGCCCTGGAAACGGACGAACGGCACGCCGAGGCCCTGGAAGTCTACGGTCAGGGCAGGGATCTGCTGCTGTCCGAACTCGGCCTCGATCCATCCCCCGAACTCACCGACCTGCAGTCCACCATACGTCTCTCCGCGGCGGGCCGGTCGGATCCTCCTCCGCACAACGGTCCGCAGAACACCGGCTCCTGGCCGCATCGCCCCGACGGCAACCTGCCTCGCCCCCTGGGCCCGTTCGTCGGGCGCCGGAGCGTCCAGGCCGGACTGATACGCGCGATGTCCCACCACCGCATCGTCTCGATCGTCGGTCCCGGCGGGGTCGGTAAGACACGCCTGGCCCTGGAGGCCTGCCGGGAGATCCAGCAGTCGTACGACGGGGCGTGGTGGACAGAACTGGCCTCCGTGCACGAGAGCGGCCTACCGCAGACGCTGGCCTCCATGATCGGCCTCACCGGCATCGAGGGTGCCGACGCTCACCCGGACTCCGTTCACGAGGAACGCCTGGCCACCTTCATCGGCGACAGGGCCGTCCTTCTCACCCTGGACAATTGCGAGCACCTACTCGCCGACGTCGCCCCTCTGGTCAACCGGCTGCTGAACAGATGTCCGCACCTGACCATCCTCACCACCAGCCGTGAGCCGCTGTCCGTGCCGGGGGAATCCCTCTGTCCCCTGGATCCCCTGGGACCGGAGGACGCCGCTCAGCTGTTCAGGCTGCGCGCCACCGCGGTCGATCCGTCCTTCCGCGCGGACAACGACACCTTGAGGGACATTCGCGAAGTCTGCCGCAGACTGGACGGCCTCCCGCTGGCCATCGAACTGGCCGCCGCCCACACTCGGCTCCTCCCCGTCGGCGAGATCTCCCGCCGGCTCGACGACCGCTTCCGCCTGCTCACCCGCGGGGGGCGGACAGCCCCGCAACGGCACCGAACACTGCTCGCGGTCCTCGATTGGAGTTACGCCCTTCTCAACGACGGGGAGAAGCAGACACTGACCGAGCTGGCCGTGTTCACCGGCGGTGTATCCGTCCAGGCGGCCGAACAGTTCTCGTCGTCCGGCAACGGCGGAAAGCCGGGTGCGCCGAACATCCATGTGCTGGGCCAGCTCGTCGACAAGTCGCTCCTCATCCCGGCCCACGGCCCCAACGGGGCGAGACTGCGCATGCTGGAGACCATCCGCGAGTACGCACTCGACAGACTCACGACGGAGGGCCGCATCTCCCAGGCGTACGAGCGCCTGACCGCATGGGCCATGGAGATCGTCAAACAGGCCTCGATCGGCCTGAGTTCCGCCCGGCAGGCGTACTGGACCTCGGTGATATCGGAGGAGCTGCCGAATCTGCGCGCAGCCACGGAACATCTGATCCGGAGCGGTCGCGCTGCGGAGGCGCTCATCCTCCAGGGCGGAATCTCGTACTACTGGTTCGTGAGCGGAAAGGAAGAAGAAGGCCTCGACCTCATGCTGCAGACGTTGAAGGCCTACGACGCTCTTCCCCCCGGCGACCGCCGGGCATCCCCCGAGTCGGAGCAGGGCCTGTCGTTCGTCCTGTCCTGGATCCCCTGGCTGTCGCACACGACAGGGCATTCGGACAATGCCGCGGTGTACGGCCGGCGTCACCACGAGCACTGGATCCGGTCACACAGCCCCCTCCTTGACCTGGTGGGACCGGTGGGCGATGCCCTGCACGCCATGCTGGCGGGCGACGCGCGTGCCCAGGTCCTGTTCGAAAAGGCGGCGACCGGTCTCGCGGGAACCGGCATGCACTGGGCCGAGTCGGTGCTGCGCGGCTCCTGGTCGTCCCACTGCCTGCGACTGGACGACACCGCTGGGGCCAGGCAGCAGGCGAGCATGGCGGTGGACGCCGCACGGGTCGGCGAGGACGCCTTCGCCCTGGCGTTCTCCCTGATACTGCGCGGTGACGCGGACGAGTACGAACACGAGGACGCCGACGCACGGGAAAGCTGGACGGAAGCGAGCCGCACACTGCGCGAGATCGGTGCCCGCATGCGATATGCGTACGCCCTGCTGCGACTGGCGTACCTGGATCAGAAGAACGGGGACGTGGCCTCGGCCCACACCCGACTGGACGAAGTGGAACAGGTTGCCTCGGAGTTGAGCTCTCCCAACCTGTCAGCCGCCGCCATGAACCTCAGAGGCGTGGTCACGCTCCGCGACGGGCGCTTCGAAGACGCCGAGGATCTCTTCTTGCGCGTGCGGAACGGGCCGAGGACACAGCCGGGACGCAAGGCCGTCGCGAGCTTCGTGCTGGAGCTGATGGGATCGGCAGGAGAGGGCACCGCCGCGAGGGTGCGACGACGGGCGGCCGGCGACGACGGGCTCGAAGCGCCGTTGTCCGATCCGGTCGCACGCCGCGCGGTGGAAGCCGTCATGGCCGGACGAAGAGAGGAATCACCCGAGCGCAGGCTGCGAACCATGGGCATGAGGGACGGCCAGGGACCCTCCACTCTGGCAGCGTTCTGCTGAGGGCGCGGCACATCCGGACACGAACCTGAAGGACCGGACGTGGCGACCATGCTGCGGCATGGCCACCACCGTCACGCACGGCCCGATCAATGTGACGCCGAAGGGACAAGGCCCGAGGCAGGAAAGGCAATTGCCGTCTGCCGGCGGGTGCTTGTGGGTGGTTGTTCAGGTGGGGTTGGGGATGGTGATGAGGGTGGTGCCGTCGGTGTTCTGGATGATGTAGGTGGTGATGTCGTGGGTGGGTGTGG
>NZ_JBIRGP010000039.1:0-10133 GCF_044328075.1 Streptomyces sp. NPDC017991
GTACTGCAGGGGGGACCCTGTGGGAGAGTAGGACGCCGCCGAACAAATATTACAGGAAAGCCCCCGCACTTCGGTGCGGGGGCTTTTTTGCGTTCCGACCCATGCAGGCGCATTCGGTTTCGTTACGGTGATCCTCATGAATCCTGAGTACGTGATCCGTTCGATAGGCAGGGACGAGTGGCCCGCGGTGAAGGAGCTCGCGCTGGCCGCTCTCAGTGATCCGGTGGCGCATCTGGCCTTTCTGGATACGTACGAGGTCGCGGTGGGCCGGCCCGACAGTTTCTGGCAGGAGCGGGCCTCCGGAGCCGCGGAGGGCGTGCGGGAACGGCAGCAGATCGTCGCTGAGGGGCCCGGTGGACGGTGGGTCGGGTGTGTGGTCGTGCTGGTCGAGGAGGCCGGGGCCGTCGGGGCGCTGGGTGCCGTGAGCGACGTACGGCAGGGGCATCTGGTGGGTGTGTATGTGCGGCCCGAGGTGCGGGGGAGTGGGCTCACCGAGCGGCTTTTCTCGTATGCGCTGCGGTGGGCCTGGGAGGACGCCGGCTTGGAGCGGGCGCGGTTGTTCGTGCACGAGGGGAACGGACGGGCTCAGGCCTTCTACCGGAAGTTCGGGTTCGTGCCCACGGGGGAGAGCGTGCCGGTACCCGGGGATTCGGGTGCGCGGGAGCTGGAGTTCGTGTTCGAGCGACCGTAGGCGCCGCGGGTCACACCGGGAGGTCCTGGTGCGGCCAGCGGGAGCGGGCCTGTTCCTGGGAGCGGAGCAGGGCCAGGGTAGGGAGGCCCCGGTCCGGGGCTGTGCCGCCGGTCGCGGCGAGCAGGTCCGGGAGTTGGGGCAGCGGGGCCACCGCGGCCACGTCGTCCAGGACGAGGGTGAGTGGTGGGTCGAGGCGACCGGAGGATGACCGTTCGGCCATGCGCCGGCCGCGCTCGACCACGCTTGAGGCGAGGGCCGTCAGGAGCGGCATGGCGCCGGGGTTCGACCTCGGGTCCTCGATGGGTTCACCGACCACATAAAGCGTGCCCCCTTCGTTGACGAAGGAATCCAAGGTGAGGGTGTCGGTTCGGTTTGGAGTGCAGGCTTCCCGGACGTTGACCGTGAAGAGGGCGGAGAGCGCTCGGGCCGTCAACTCCTGGGCGATGTCCCGGCGTTCCGGGTGCGAGGTGAGGGCCGCTTCGAGTTCGCCCGCGGAGCCGGGGGCCGACTTCGGGTTCGTACGGAGGATGCGTACGGCTTCCTGGACCTGGGCGCCCTGGGCCCAGCGGTGGACGTGGCGGATGGTGCGGCCGTCCACCGCCGCGGCGTGGAGGTAGCTGCGGAGGAGGGTCTCCGCGGTGTCGGCGACCGCCTGGTCGATCCTGGCGGTGGGGCGGACCGGGGCGAGGAGTGCTGCCGCTCGGGCCTTCGCGGTCTCCTTGGTCTCGCAGCCCGCGGAGGGGGACCAGTGGAGGCGGGCGGGGGTGTCGCAGAGGTGGGAGGGGTCGTAGAGGAGGACGGGGCCCAGTTTCGCGCGGGCGTCCTTCGTGCTGGACCAGAGGGCGGGGTCGGAGGTGATGACGAGGGCGGGGCCGTCCGCGTCCCGGATCGCCTGGACGGCGAGGGGGTGGCGGGTTTCGGGCGGACCCAGCACGACGCCCTGCGGGGCTTGTGGGGGGTTTTCCCATCCACTCGCCCGTTCGGCGGTTTCCACCGGGGCCGAATCCAGCGGCGGCTCAGCCGGCCGCCTCAGGGGCACCGGGGCAGTGTGCGTCGTCGGCTGCTGTGCCGGTACCTCGTGTTCCGCCTCCGGTCGTTCCGCCGCCCGGCTTCGAGGGATCTCGGGTGGCTCCTCCTTGGTCAGGAGATCCGGCTCCGGCGCCGCGGCGTGCGTCCTGCGTCCCGCCCGGCCTGCCCGCCACCTCGCCACCGTGCCCAGTACGAACACCGTGAGGACGACCAGGACCATCAGTTGGCCGATGAACAGGCCCCAGAAGAGCCCGTATCCGGAGAGCTGGGCCGGTGGGGTGTCGGGCCAGGCGGTCGGCAGGTCGTGGGGGGCTTCCACGAGTTGGCGTATGGCCAGGGGCGTACGGCGGAAGGTGACCTCGGACGGCCAGGAGCCGTGGGAGAAGAGGCCGGCGAGGCCGGTCGCCGTCCAGACCATGACGGTCATGCCGAGGACGAAGGCCAGGATGCCGAGCAGCAGGCCGTCGGGGATGCCCCCTTCGCCACCGCGGTGCTGATCGCCGCGGCGGCTGCGGTCGTCCGGTCTCATCTCGGGTCGCTCCTATTACGCCACTTACGCCACTGTGGACCTAAGCCACTGTGGACTCGGACGAGTCGTCGAGATCGCTCAGGTGTTGCTCCATGAACGCCGCGGCCCGTTCCTCGGCCTCCAGCTCGGCGGCGCGCAGGGCGTCGTCCGCGAGGTGGTCGGCCGACGACTCCGTCATGGCGCGGTCGGTGAAGACGAGGGGGCGCTCGGTCTCGGAGATCAGATGTTTGACGACCTGGACGTTGCCGTTGACGTCCCACACGGCGATGCCGGGGGTGAGGGAGGGGATGATCTCGACCGCCCAGCGTGGCAGGCCGAGGACGCGGCCCGTCATTCTGGCCTCGTCGGCCTTCTGGGCGTAGATCGTCCTTGTCGAGGCCATCTTCAGGATCGCCGCGGCCTCCTTCGCGGCGGCTCCGTCCACGACGTCGGACAGGTGGTGGACGACGGCCACGAAGGACAGACCGAGGCGGCGGCCGAACTTCAGCAGGCGCTGGAAGAGCTGGGCCACGAACGGGCTGTTGATGATGTGCCAGGCCTCCTCGACGAGGAAGATGCGCTTCTTCCGGTCGGGGCGGATCCAGGTGTGCTCCAGCCACACGCCGACGATCGCCATGAGGATGGGCATGGCGATGGAGTTGCGGTCGATGTGGGACAGGTCGAAGACGATGAGCGGGGCGTCGAGGTCGATGCCGACCGTCGTCGGGCCGTCGAACATGCCGCGCAGGTCACCGTCGACCAGGCGGTCGATGACCAGGGCGACGTCGAGGCCCCAGGCGCGTACGTCGTCTATGGCGACGTTCATCGCCTCCGCCGACTCCGGTTCGGGGTGGCGGAGCTGCTCGACGATGTCCGTCAGTACGGGCTGGCGGTCGATGATCGTCTCGTTGACGTAGGCGTGTGCGACCTTCAGCGCGAAGCCGGAGCGCTCGTCCAGGCTGTGGCCCATCGCGACCTCGATGATGGTCCGGAGCAGCGCGAGCTGGCCGGTCGTCGTGATCGCCGGGTCGAGCGGGTTGAGCCGGATCCCCATGTCCAGGGCGGCGGTCGGGTCCAGGCGGATGGGTGTCAGTCCCAGCGCCTGGGCGATGAGGTTCCACTCGCCCACCCCGTCCTCGCCCTGCGCGTCCAGCACGACGACCTGGCGGTCCTTGAACCGCAACTGCCGCATGACGTACGTCTTCTCCAGCGCCGACTTGCCGTTGCCGGACTCGCCGAGGACCAACCAGTGCGGCGCCGGGAGCTGCTGTCCGTACAGCTGGAAGGGGTCGTAGATGTAGCCCTTCCCGGAGTAGACCTCGCGGCCGATGATGACGCCGGAGTCGCCGAGGCCGGGGGCCGCGGTCGGCAGGTAGACGGCCTGGGCCTGGCCGGTGGAGGTGCGCACCGGCGGGCGGGTCGTCTCGACCTTGCCGAAGAGGAAGGACGTGAAGCTTTCCGTGAGGACGGACAGCGGGTCCCGCATGAAGTCCTACCTCCGGATGCCGGTCGCGAACGGGAGCGTGTTGACGAAGGCGCGGTGGTGCTCGCGGTCGCACCATTCGAGCTTCAGGTACGACTTGCCGGCCGAGGCCCTTATCGTCCGCTTGTCGCGGGCGAGTGCCTCGGGGTTGCGGGACGAGACGGTGATGTATCCGACGAGGTTGACGCCGGCTGCGCCGCTCGCGAGGTCCTGGCCGCGCTGGTCGACGCGGTTGTGGGAGGCGACGTCGCGCGGGTCGACGGTGCGGTTCATCTTGGCCTGGCGGCTGGCCTCGGCGTCGTCGTTCGTCTTCTCGGTCAGCATCCGCTCGATGGCGACCTCGGTGGGTTCGAGGTCCATCGTGACGGCGACCGTGCGGATGACGTCCGGGGTGTGGACGAGCAGCGGGGCGAGGAAGTTGACGCCCACCGGGGTCATCGGCCACTCCTTCACCCAGGCCGTGGAGTGGCACCAGGGGGCGCGGGTGGAGGACTCGCGGGTCTTGGCCTGGAGGTAGGTCGGCTCCATGGCGTCCAGCTCGGCCGGCCAGGCGTTGCGCTTGGTCATGGCCTGGATGTGGTCGATGGGGTGGTCCGGGTCGTACATCGAGTGCACGAGTGAGGAGAGTCTGCCCTGGCCGAGCGGCTGGCGCACCCGGATGTCGGCCTCCTGGAGGCGGGAGCAGATGTCGGTGAGCTCGCGGGCCATGACGACGGCGAGTCCGGAGTCCTTGTCGAGCTTCTTGCCGCCCTTGGGACGGGCCGCGCGGGCCATCGCCTGGGCCTCGGCGGCCAGTTCGCGCGAGTAGTGCATGCAGGCGACGAGGTAGGCGCGGTGCTGTTCGCTGCTCGTCGACACCATGGACGAGAGCTGCTCGTACGAGTCCTGGAGCCAGCCGGGTGCCCGGTCGTCGCCGCGTACGGAGACGTCCTTGGCGTGGGCGTCCGGGTCGGCGGGGAGGGTGCGGGCGAGCATCTGGATGCGGGTGACGAAGCCGTCTCCGTTGGCGACGTGCTTGAGGAGGGTGCCGAAGCGGTCGACGAGGGCTTCCTGGTCCTCGCTGTCGCGCAGGCCGACGCCGGGGCCCTCGATCTCGATGGCGGCGGTGACGGTCTTGCGGTCGGCGTGCAGGAGGACGGCGATCTCGTCCGGGCCGAACGGGGCCGCGAGCCAGGAGATGCGTCCGATGCCGGGGGGCGGGCCGATCTCGACCTCGCGGCCGTCGACGTGGGTGCCCGACTCCATGACGTTGCTGCGGTAGGCGGTGCCTCGGCGCAGGCTGCGCTTGTAACTGCGGTTGATCTCGAACCACTTGTAGAAGGTCCGCCGCTTGTACGGGACGTACACCGCCGCCAGCGCGAGCATCGGGAAGCCCATGAGCAGCACGATGCGCAGGGAGAGCACGGGGACGACCAGGCCGCACATCATGCCGAGGAACGCGCCCACGATGATGAGCCCGATCTCGCCGGACTCGCGGTTGCGGCCGACGATCGCGCTCGGCCGGGCGCGGCCGATCAGATATGTACGGCGGGGCGTGACCGGATGGGACGTATGGGCCACATGGGAATCAGTCGTCAACGCCCTTCACCTCCCGTGCGGTTGTTGCTGCTGTTGCTGTTGCGGTTGTTTCCGGCGTGAGGGGTGTTGATCGGGCTGGAGCGGGGCGGGGGTGCGGAGGGGGCTGATCCGCCGCCGCCCGAGGAGCCGGAGCCGCGGGAGCTGTGGGCCGCGACGCCGCCGGAGATGGGGTTCGAGGGGCGGGCGCCGCTGTTGCCGCCGCCTCCGCCGCCGTTGTTGTCGGCCCGGGTGCTGTGGGTCTTGATGCCCTGGGCGACGAGGTGGGCGGGCGAGCTGATGGCGGCCGCGGCCTTGCCCTCGGCGCCCTGCATGATGCGGTTGTTGCGGCCGCCCGCGATCTCGTCGCCGAAGCCGGGGACGAAGCGGTAGATCATCGCGCTGGCGAAGATGGCGAGCAGGATGATCGCGAGGCCGGAGACGACGGCGGAGAAGGAGTCCGGGCCGTCCTCGGCGGAGAGGGCTCCCGCGAGGCCCAGCACGATCACGATGACGGGTTTGACGAGGATGACGGCGATCATGATGCCGGCCCAGCGGCGGACGTGGCCCCAGAGGTTCTTGTCGACGAGGCCGGCGTAGACGACCGTGCCGAGGAGGGCGCCCACGTAGAGGAGGGCGGCGCGGATCACCAGTTCGAGCCAGAGGACGCCTGCGGCCAGGATCGACACGAGGGAGACCACGATCAGCATGATCGGGCCGCCGCCGATGTCGGTGCCCTTGTTCAGGGCGCCGGAGAAGTTGCCGAAGAACGTGTCGGTCTGGTTGCCGGTCGTCTTGGCGAGGACCTCGGCGATGCCGTCGGTCGCCGAGACGACGGTGTAGAGGATGAGCGGGGTGAAGGCCGAGGCCAGCACCGTCAGCCAGAGGAAGCCGATGGCTTCGCCGATGGCCGTGCTGAGGGGGACGCCGCGGACGGCCCTCTTCGCCACGGCGAGGAGCCACAGGAGGAGGGTGAGGATGGTCGACGCGGCGAAGACGACTGCGTACTGCTGGAGGAACGTGGGGTTCGTGAAGTCGACCGTCGCCGTGTTCTGGACGGCGTCGCTGAGCTTGTCGATGGTCCAGGAGGCGGCTTTCGCGCAGCCCTTGGCGAGGGAGGCGAGGGGGTCGAGGGCTGTGGTGGGGTCGTTTAGGGAGGGGCCGGTGCGGTTGTTGCTGCCGCGTTCGCAGTAGTCCTTGGCGGGGCCGCGGATGAGATCGCAGGGATCGTTGCTGCCCTCAGGGCTGGGTGTGGGAGTGGGCGCGGCGAAGGCATGGCTGGCCGCCAGGACCGCCGTGGTCTGCACGGCCGTCATGGCCCCGGCGATCGTGAGTACGCGACGACTAACGGGCATAGGTGAACCCTCCGTACTCCTCGACGGCCTTCGTCATGTCGTCGGCCGTGGACGCGGTCTGGTCGCGCCCGACGGGCACCGGCCCGTCCTTCTGCTGGAAGTCCGTGACCTTCCAGTCACCGTCGACCCATTTCAGTTCGTACGTCGTCGTGTACCAGCTCTCGGACACGGGGTTCGTGGAGCCGTCGCCCGAGAGACCGAAGAGTGAGGTGTACCAGACCTGCACGGAGGCGCTTCCGGAGGTCGCGGACTTGACCTTCGTGCCTACCGGAATGACGCGCGACACGAAGGTCTGGCCGCCCGGCGCGGTGCCGTCCTTGCCCAGACCGATGTTGCTCAGGAACTTCTCGCTGGAGTACGCCTGGTCGAGCCCGGCTTGGCGGTCGGCGGCGACATCGGGTGCGTACACCGTGGCGACGATCTCGCGCCGCCGGTCCGCGTTGAACATGTCGGTCGATCCCAAGGCCACCGAGTAGTTGGCCGCCGCACTCTGTGCGCCCTGGTCGTCCTGGGCGTACCCGGTCGGAATGCCGCCCGCCTTCGACTTCACCGGCTGTTCCCCGGAGGGGGCCGTGGGTGCCGCCCCCGCCTTCCCCCCGCCCCCGTCGTCGTCCGAGTCGGGACTTCCGTCGCCGCGGTTCGCGAAGGCGATGGCTGCGATGAGGAGGACCACGACGCCCACCACCGTGACGAGGCTGCGGGACGACGAACGGCCGCCGCGCCGCGCCCCTCCGTAGGCGTCACCGGCACTGTCGGGGAGCCGCGTGCGCGTCTGGCCGGTACCTCCGTATCCGCCGTCCTCGCCGCGCGCTCCGTGCTCGTCGCCGAGACTCATGCCGCGTACGCCCCCTCAACCTCATGCTGAACCGCGTGATACGACGGTAGCCCCGCTGGTTTCCGCGCGGGCGCGGTGTGGTGACTGGACATCAGGGAAACGCAACCTCAGCCGGTGGGCACGACGGACGGATGGGTGGAGGAGGGACCGGGTGTGCCCGGCCGGGTCCGAGGACGCCGGGCCGGCGGCCGCCTAGACGGCCATGCCGTACACGATGGTGAAGAGCGTGCCCAGTGAACCGATGATGAAGACCCCGGTGAGACCCGCGATGATCAGACCCTTGCCCTGTTCCGCGCTGAAGGTGTCGCGGAGGGCGGTCGCGCCGATACGTTGTTTCGCCGCTCCCCAGATCGCGATGCCGAGGCACAGGAGGATGGCGACCGCCATCACGACCTCGATCATCACGCGGGCTTCGTTGCCCAGGGTGCCGAACGGGCCCCAGTCCGGAGCGATTCCGCCGATGATCGTGTTGATGTCGCCCTTTTCGGCTGCGAAAAGCATGTAAGTCACCGCCCCTAGTGGGTTGTTCTGCCTCCTCTGCCACTCTGCGCAGAGGTCACGGCTATTGTCGCTGACAATGATGCTGTCGCATGTCGACTTGGCGTCATTGATTGGCGGGTTTCGTACGAATCCCTTGTCACCGGAGCTCGCGGGACCCTTCAGGGGGCGCAAGGACCGTACACGAGGAGGCGTATCGTCACTCTGTGTATCACGGCAGGTCACGCCGGGCAATGAAGTAGATGCGGAACCTGTGGTGTGGTTCCGTCGTTAGCCCCTCTTACGCGAACGCCAACTGATGGTGGCCGATTCCGCCCGTCCATCGAGCCCGACTCCGTCCCGAGTGCGCCGGTCCGTCGTGCCGATGTTCTCCGGGTCGTGCGTCTCCTGGTGTGTAGACGCCCCCCGTTTCGTTGTGGTGCAGGTTATCCCGGACGGGGCGGCGGGGTGTGCGGGGGTGGGGGCGGCTGCCGGCATTTTTCATCACCGCACGCTTATATAAGCGTGCGGTGATACGTTGCCCCTGTGCACGCATTCGACGTACTCGGGGACCCCGTTCGCCGCCGGATCCTGGAGCTGCTCGCGGACGGCGAGATGAGCTCCGGGGCGGTGAGCGAGGTCGTGCGGGACGAGTTCGGGATATCGCAGCCCGGTGTCTCGCAGCACCTCAAGGTCCTGCGGGAGAACGGCTTCGCCACGGTCAGACCGGAGGGGGCCCGGCGGCTGTACGCCGTGAACTCCGACCCCCTGCGCGACATCGACACCTGGCTGGACCGCTTCCGGCGCTTCTGGACGCCCCACCTCGACGCCCTCTCCACCGAGGTGGCGCGCGGCAAGCGTGAACGCCGGCTCCGCGAGCGGTCCGGCGACGGCGGTGCAGGCGACGGATCCCCTCCGCAGTGACGGACGCAGTGACGGACGCAGTGACGGACGCGGCGACAGACGCGGCGACAGACGCAGCGAAGAACCTAGTGAAGGAGCAGCGCATGATCGACGTCAGCCATCAGATCAACGCCGTACGGCGCCAGGTCGGCAGCCGTGTCATCGAGGCCGGCGAGGCCCACGTGGTGACCGTGAGTCAGACGTACGACACGACCGTCGAGGACCTCTGGGAGGCCTGTACCGATCCCGAGCGCATCCCGCGCTGGTTCCTGCCCGTCACCGGCGAGCTGCGTCCCGGCGGCACGTACCAGCTGGAGGGCAACGCCGGCGGCACCGTCGAGCGCTGCGACCCGCCCAAGGGCTTCACCGCGACCTGGGAGTTCGGCGGGAACGTCAGCTGGATCGAGTTGCGGCTGAGCCCCGCGGCGGACGGCGGTACGCGCTTCGAGCTGGACCACATCGCTCCCGACGACGACGAGAAGTGGCAGCAGTTCGGGCCCGGGGCCGTCGGCGTGGGCTGGGACATGGCGCTCATCGGGCTCACCCTCCACCTGTCCTCCGGCGCGGCCGTGGATCCCCAGGAGGCCATGGCCTGGTTCGGGACCGGGGAGGGGCTGCGGTTCGTCGGGCTGAGCAGCGAGGGGTGGTACGCGGCTGCCGTCGCTGGCGGTGAGGCCGAGGAGGTCGCCCGGGGGAGGGCGGACCGGACGACCGCGGCGTACACGGGGGCGGAGCCCTCCTGACACCCGCCTACTTACTTTCGAGTAACCTCGCACGGCAGCCACTGCCACAGCCCCTGGTGGGCTCTCGGAGGAGGAACCGTGCCAAGGTCGGAACGCTCGCCCCTGTTGCTCGCAGGCCTGTTGGCCTCCGCCGCCGTCGCCCACTTCGCGGTGCCCCGGCAGTTCGACGCGACCATCCCGCGCGTGCTGCCGGGTTCGCCGCGGACCTGGACGTACGCGAGCGGTGTCGTCGAGCTGGCGCTGGCGGCCGGGGTGGCGGTGCCGCGTACGAGGCGGGTGGCCGCGCTGGCCGCCACCGCGTTCTTCGTCGGGGTGTTTCCCGCGAATGTCCAGATGGCCGTGGACTGGCGTCACCGGCCGGCGCCCCAGAAGGCCGCGGCGCTGGCCCGGCTGCCGCTGCAGGTGCCGTTGGTGCTGTGGGCGCGGGGTGTGGCGAGGGGCGGTTCGCAGGGGCGGGCGGCCTAGGTCGTGTCTTCAATTGATCTTGAGTAGTGGATCATGGTCGGGTGATACGTCGACATGAACTGTCCGATGAGGAGTGGGAGTTCCTCCGTC
>NZ_JBIRGP010000040.1:0-9656 GCF_044328075.1 Streptomyces sp. NPDC017991
CACTGCTGCCTCCCGTAGGAGTCTGGGCCGTGTCTCAGTCCCAGTGTGGCCGGTCGCCCTCTCAGGCCGGCTACCCGTCGTCGCCTTGGTGAGCCGTTACCTCACCAACAAGCTGATAGGCCGCGGGCTCATCCTGCACCGCCGGAGCTTTCGACCTCCACCCATGCGAGTGGAAGTGATATCCGGTATTAGACCCCGTTTCCAGGGCTTGTCCCAGAGTGCAGGGCAGATTGCCCACGTGTTACTCACCCGTTCGCCACTAATCCCCACCGAAGTGGTTCATCGTTCGACTTGCATGTGTTAAGCACGCCGCCAGCGTTCGTCCTGAGCCAGGATCAAACTCTCCGTGAATGTTTTCCCGTGATCGGGATGAACACCACGAGAGCGGTGCGAGGAGAGGAATGATCCCCTCGCACACAGCGTCCTCGCTGTGTTTTTTCAAAGGAACCTCATCCTCGGCGTTCACGGCCGGGGACGGGGTATCAACATATCTGGCGTTGATTTTTGGCACGCTGTTGAGTTCTCAAGGAACGGACGCTTCCTTCGTACTCACCCTCGCGGGCTTTCCTCCGGGCGCTTCCCTTCGGTCTTGCGTCTCCGACTCTATCAGATCTTTTTTCCGATCCGATTTCCTCGGCGCTTTCCAGGTTCCCGCTTTTGACTCGCGGTTTCCTTTCCGGCGGTTCCGACTTTATCAGAAGTTTCCGGCCGGTCTGACCAGCCATTCGTTCCGATTCATCGGGAGGGGCTTCTGTGGAATCAGCGTTCCGGGAAGCCGTATAGATTTTCACTCGTTGCCGACCGGACCCTGTCCAGTCCAGGCAACTGTTCAAATCTACCTCCCCACGCGACCCGTGTCAACGGCTCTTGTGGGGCGAGCAGGAGACTAGCAGTTGAACGGGCCCAGATGCACATCAGGCGGCCGTCGGCAGCGTGGCGCTGCGCTCGGATGCCTCCACGTCCCCCGTGGAGCCGGCGCGGACGGCTCTGGCGCCGAGGACGTAGACGTAGCCGAGGAAGGCGAGCTCCGCGGCGACGCCGATGGCGATGCGGGCCCAGGTGGGGAGGCCCGAGGGGGTGACGAAGCCTTCGACGGCTCCCGAGACGAAGAGGACGAGGGCGAGGCCGACGGCCATGCCGACGGCGGCGCGGCCTTCCTCGGCGAGGGCGGTGCGCCGGGTGCGGGAACCGGGGTCGACGAGAGTCCAGCCGAGCCGCAGGCCGGTGCCGGCGGCGACGAAGACGGCGGTGAGTTCCAGGAGGCCGTGCGGGAGGACCAGGCCGAGGAAGGTGTCGAGCCGGCCCGCTGAGGACATGAGGCCGATGCCGATCCCCAGGTTGAGCATGTTCTGGAGGAGGATCCAGAGGACGGGAAGGCCCAGGAAGACGCCGAGGACCAGGCACATCGCGGCGGCCTGGGCGTTGTTCGTCCAGACCTGGGCGGCGAAGGAAGCGGCGGGGTGGCTGGAGTAGTACGTCTCGTACTGGCCGCCGGGGCGGGTCAGCTCGCGCAATGCGCCGGGCGCCGCTATGGAGGACTGGACTTCCTGGTGGGAGCCGATCCACCAGCCCAGGAGGGCGGCGACGGCCGTGGAGACGAGGGCCGTGGGGACCCACCAGTGCCGTGACCGGTAGACCGCCGCGGGAAAGTCCTGGGTGAGGAAGCGGGTGACGTCCCTCCAGGAGGCGCGTCGGGTGCCTGTGACGGTGCTGCGCGCGCGTGCCACCAAGTGGGTCAGCCGGCCGGTCAGCTGCGGGTCGGGGGCGCTGGACCGGATCAGCGAGAGGTGGGTGGCGGTGCGCTGGTAGAGGGTGACGAGTTCGTCCGCCTCGGTGCCGGTGAGGCGGCGGCGGCGCAGGAGGGCGTCGAGGCGGTCCCATTCGGCTCGGTGGGCGGAGACGAAGACGTCGAGGTCCATCGGGTGCCTGCTCCTCGGCTGTTCGTCGGCGGCCGGGCGTGGGATCAGCTTGTCGTACCGGGGCGCGGTGTGCCCTCAGCTTGGCAGACTGACCGTTGCCGGGGCAGGTCGGGGAAGGGGCGGCGGGCGTGAGTGAGCTGGTGACGGGTGAGGCGGTGGCGCTGGAGCTGCAGCCTGCCAGGCTGCCCAGCCGGGGTGTGGCCGCGTTGCTGGACCTGACGGTGGCCGTGGTGGTCTATGTCGTCGTGAGCATCGCCTTGCTGGCCGCCACCGCGTCCCTGGACGAGGCGGCGCGGACGGCGGTCTCGATCGCCGCGTTCCTGCTGGTGCTGGCCGGTGGGCCGATCGCGGTGGAGGTGCTCAGCCACGGGCGGTCGCTGGGGAAGGTGGCCTGCGGGTTGCGTGTGGTGAGGGACGACGGCGGGCCGATCCGGTTCCGGCACGCGTTGGTGCGGGGTGCGCTCGGCGTGGTCGAGATCCTGCTGACGGCGGGGGTGGTGGCGTGTGTCGCCTCACTGGTGTCGGCGCGGGGGCGGCGGCTCGGGGATGTGTTCGCCGGGACGCTGGTGGTGCGGGAGCGGGTGCCGGTGGCGCGGACGGGTTTCCTGCCGCCTCCCCCGCCGTGGCTGGCCGGGCGGTTCTCGGGACTCGATCTGTCGGCGGTGCCGGACGGTCTGTGGTTGGCGGTCCGGCAGTACCTGGGGCGGATGGAGCAGTTGGATCCGCAGGTCGGCCGGGCGATGGCGGAGCGGCTGGCCGGGGATCTCGCGGCGCGGACGGGGGCTCCGGTGCCTCCGGGGGTGCCGCCGGGTGCGTATCTGGCCGCGGTGGTGCAGGAGCGGCAGGTGCGGGAGGCGCGGCGGGCGTTCGCGGGTGGGGGGCAGCAGCCTGCGGTCCCGGCTGACGGGTACGGCCCCGCCGGCTCCGGCCCTGACGGCCGGGCCCCTGTCGGGCACGGTCCCCTCGTCCCTTTCCCCGTGGTCGAGGGGCCTGCGGAGGCTGGGGCGGAGTCTCCCCGGCAGGGCGGGAGCGGCGGTGGGGCGGGGGCGTCCGCTGACGCGGGGCCGACCGGGCTTCCGGCCACGGGGTTCGTGCCACCCGCGTAGGTGCCGGGCGCGTCGTCCCTGCGCGTCGTCCTCGACCCGCCGTCGCCCGCCTTGCTTCAGTCGAGGGCCGACGGGGGTGATTCGAGGTCTTCCAGCTCGATGCCGGGGGCCGCCAGGACGATGTCGCCGGCGATGTGGACGGTGTGCTGTTCGCCGGTGTCCAGGGCTGTGACCTGGTATTCGTCCACGGTCAGGGGGCCGCTGTCAGTGGCGTGTGCTTCTCTGTTCACCAGCGCCCAGGACTGGTCGACGGTGCGTGGGGCGAGGACCGGGTCGGTGAAGGCTACGAGGCGTACGCGGGTCGCGGACGTGGAGGGGGTGAGGCGCAGGAGACGGGTGGTGGCGATGAGGAAGGCGGGGGAGGTGCCGGTGAAGGCGTGGGCCCGGACGTTGCCTTCCGTGGCGTGGGCGCCGGTGGGGTCGGTGCGGACCCAGGTGACGCCGTCGAGGGCCGCGCCGCGGACCTGCCAGCCGCTCGCGTGGAGTTCGAGGCGGAGGGGGCGGCCGAGATCGTCGAGGGTGAGGTCGACGGAGCCGGCGTGTTCGCCGGTGGGGGCGGTCAGCTGGGAGACGTAGCGCCAGCCGGAGGGGCCGGGGGCGCAGTGGAAGTGCTCGTGGGCGAGGGGGGTGTGATCGTGCGGATCGTGGAGCGAATAGCGGCCGCGGGGCATGGGGGTCCTGGGGTCTGACGGGCTGGTCCGGTCATCCGGGCGAGCCGGTCCGGCGGGGTGACGGCCGGGCCGGTGCGGGACCGAAGGGGCAGGCCCCCGACACGGGGGTGCGGGGGCCTGCCTCGGAGGACCTGTCCGGTGCCGGTGAGCGCGTCAGCGCGCGGGTGCGTTCCCCGGCGGGTGGGGCGGTGGACTCAGTAGCGGTAGTGGTCCGGCTTGTAGGGGCCGTCGACGTCGACGCCGATGTAGGCGGCCTGCTCGGGGCGGAGCTGGGTGAGCTTCACGCCGAGTGCGTCCAGGTGGAGGCGGGCGACCTTCTCGTCGAGGTGCTTGGGCAGGGTGTAGACGCCGGTCGGGTACTCGTCGGGCTTGGTGAACAGCTCGATCTGGGCCAGGGTCTGGTCCGCGAAGGAGTTGGACATCACGAACGACGGATGGCCGGTGGCGTTGCCCAGGTTCAGCAGGCGGCCCTCGGAGAGGACGATGATCTTCTTGCCGTCGGGGAAGGTCCAGGTGTGGACCTGCGGCTTGATTTCGTCCTTGACGATGCCGGGGGTCTTGGCGAGGCCGGCCATGTCGATCTCGTTGTCGAAGTGGCCGATGTTCCCGACGATGGCCTGGTGCTTCATCTTGGCCATGTCCGAGGCCATGATGATGTCCTTGTTGCCGGTCGTGGTGATGAAGATGTCGGCCTTGTCGACGACCTCGTCGAGGGTCGTGACCTGGTAGCCGTCCATCGCGGCCTGGAGGGCGCAGATCGGGTCGATCTCGGTGACGATGACGCGGGCGCCCTGGCCGCGGAGGGACTCGGCGCAGCCCTTGCCGACGTCGCCGTAGCCGCAGACGACGGCGGTCTTGCCGCCGATGAGGACGTCGGTGGCGCGGTTGATGCCGTCGACGAGGGAGTGGCGGCAGCCGTACTTGTTGTCGAACTTCGACTTGGTGACGGCGTCGTTGACGTTGATCGCGGGGAAGAGGAGGAGGCCGTCGCGCTGCATCTCGTACAGGCGGTGGACGCCGGTGGTGGTCTCCTCGGTGACGCCGCGGATCTCGGACGCCAGCTGGGTCCACTTCTGGGGCGTCTCGGCGACGGTGCGGGTGAGGAGTTCGAGGATGACGCGGTGCTCGTCGGACTCGGCGGTGTCGGGCGAGGGGACCTTGCCGTCCTTCTCGTACTCGACGCCCTTGTGGACGAGGAGGGTGGCGTCGCCGCCGTCGTCCAGGATCATGTTGGGGCCGCCGGTGGGGCTGTCCGGCCAGGTCAGGGCCTGCTCGGTGCACCACCAGTACTCTTCGAGCGTTTCGCCCTTCCAGGCGAAGACGGGGACGCCCTGCGGGTTGTCGGGCGTGCCGTCGGGGCCGACGGCGATGGCGGCGGCGGCGTGGTCCTGGGTGGAGAAGATGTTGCAGGAGGCCCAGCGGACCTGCGCGCCGAGGGCGACGAGGGTCTCGATGAGGACGGCGGTCTGCACGGTCATGTGCAGGGAGCCGGTGACGCGGGCGCCGGCGAGGGGCTGCGCCTCGGCGTATTCCTTGCGGATCGCCATGAGGCCCGGCATCTCGTGCTCGGCGAGGGTGATCTCCTTGCGGCCGAACTCGGCCAGGGAGAGGTCGGCGACCTTGAAGTCCTGTCGGTTGTCGACAGTCGTCATTGCGAGCTGCTCCTCGGGGTTGGGTCGAGGTCTGGGTACGGCTGGTCTGCGCGGCGGCGGACACAGGGGTGCCCTGTGGGGACACAGGCATGCCCGCGTGCGCGCAGCGCAGTCCGTCGGAGGCCCTCTCTCCCTCGGTCGGTCCGTGCTGGGACCGCCCGACCGCCATCAGCAGCGACGTCTGGCTCCGTTCCAAGCTACACCGGTGGCGCCGGGCGACCCCAGTCCACTTCCGAACAGATCACGCCGATCACGGAGCGTGAGGGGTGGGGTGGCGGGAAAACGGGCGGGGCCCGCCGGTGGTCGGCGGGCCCCGTCGGACGGCGTGGTGGGTCAGTGGTCGGCCGGGGGGTGGGCCGGTCCGCCCGGGGTCGCCTTGGGGTCCGGCCCCTTGGCGGCCTCGCTCTCGCTGTAGATGTCGGGCTCGAGGTAGATGACGCGGGCGATGGGGACGGCCTCGCGGATGCGGGACTCGGCGGCGTCGATGGCGCGCGCGACCTCGGTGGCCGTGTCGTCGTGCTGGACGGCGATCTTGGCGGCGACGAGGAGTTCCTCGGGGCCGAGGTGGAGGGTGCGCATGTGGATGACGCGGGTGACGGTGTCGCCGTCGACGATGGCGGCCTGGATCTTCAGGGACTCCTCCGGGCCGGCGGCCTCGCCGAGGAGGAGGGACTTGGTCTCGATGGCCAGGACGACGGCGATGAGGACGAGCAGGATGCCGATGCAGATCGTGCCGATGCCGTCCCAGACGCCGTCGCCGGTGACCAGGGACAGGCCGACGCCGAGGAGGGCGAGGACCAGGCCGACGAGTGCGCCGAAGTCCTCCAGGAGGACGACCGGGAGCTCGGGGGCCTTGGCGCGGCGCACGAACTCCTTCCAGGAGAGGCCGCCGCGCAGCGGGGCGGCCTCCTTGATGGCGGTCCGGAAGGAGAACGACTCGGCCAGGATCGCGAAGACGAGGACGCCGACGGGCCAGTACCAGTGTTCGAGTTCGTGCGGGTGCTGGATCTTCTCGTAGCCCTCGTAGAGGGCGAACATGCCGCCGACCGAGAACAGGATGATGGAGACGAGGAAGGCGTAGATGTAGCGCTCGCGGCCGTAGCCGAAGGGGTGTTGCGGGGTGGCCTCGCGCTGGGCCTTCTTGCCGCCGACGAGGAGGAGCGCCTGGTTGCCGGAGTCGGCGAGCGAGTGGACGCCCTCGGCGAGCATGGACGACGAGCCGCTGAACGCGAACGCCACGAACTTCGATGCCGCGATCGCGAGGTTGGCGCCGAGTGCCGCCACGATCGCTTTGGTGCCGCCTGACGCGCTCATGTGTTCGCGTGGTCCCTTCGTGCTGGGGGTCGTCCTCGGGGCGCTCGTGCCGTCGTCGGCTTTGCCCGTCCTTTGCGGTGGGTCATTGTTGCAGCCCGGTCCGCCATCCGTGTGCCCGGTGGGACGGACGGGATGCGTCAGGCGACGACGGTGGCCCGGAAGACCGTGCCGGCTCCGGACACTTCGGCCTTTTCGCCCGCGGGGACGAAGACGGAGTGGCCGGGGGTCAGGGTGTGGCCGTCGGCGTGGACGGCGCCCGCGGTGCACAGGAGGATCTGTGGGGTCGGGAGGGTGAGGTCGCGGGGGGCGGCGCCCTCGGGGAGGACGTACCGGGACAGGCGGAACTCGTCGGTGGGGGTCTCGTAGACCTCCTCGCCGTCCGGGGCTGCTTCGGGGCGCAGGACGGCGGGGTCGGCGGGCTCGAAGCGGACGACGCGCAGGAGTTCGGGGACGTCGACGTGCTTGGGGGTGAGGCCGCAGCGCAGGACGTTGTCGGAGTTGGCCATGATCTCGACGCCGAGGCCGCTGAGGTAGGCGTGCGGGATGCCGGCGCCGAGGAAGAGTGCCTCGCCGGGCCGGAGGCGGACGTGGTTGAGGAGCATGGCCGCGATGACGCCGGGGTCGCCGGGGTGGTGGTGGGCGATGCCGGCGTAGGGGGCGTAGGCGCCGCCGAGGCGGTCGCAGGCGGCTGCGGCGGCGGTGACGGTGCGGGCCGTCTCCGCGGGGTCGGCGGTGAGGATCGCGGTGAGGACTTCGCGCAGGGCGGCGTCCTCGGGGTGGGCGTGCAGGAGGTCGACGTACGGCTTGAGGGAGTCGACGCCGAGGCCGTCGAGGAGGTCCGCGGCCTCGACGGGGGCGCGGAAGCCGCACAGGCCGTCGAACTCGGTGAGCGCGCAGATGAGTTCGGGCTTGTGGTTGGCGTCCTTGTAGTTGCGGTGGGGGGCGTCCACGGGGATGCCGCGGCGCTCCTCGTCGTCGTAGCCCGCTCGGGCCTGTGCCAGGTCGGGGTGGACCTGGAGGGAGAGGGGGGCGCCGGCGGCGAGGATCTTGAGGAGGAAGGGGAGCCGGGGGCCGAACTTGCCGACGGCCGGCGCGCCGAGTTCCTTGTGCGGGTCGGCCTCGATGACCTCGGCGAGGGTGCCCCGGCCGGTGCGGGAGGGGGCGCCGGGGTGGGCGCCCATCCACATCTCCGCCTGCGGTTCGCCGGTCGGTTCGGCGCCGAGGAGGTGCGGGATCGCGGTGGGGGAACCCCAGGCGTAGGGGCGGATGGTGTTGTCGAGGCGGTCCATGCGGTGTCTCTGCCTGCCTGTCGGTGGGTCCGTCGGTCGCGTGGGCGGGGCGGGCGACGGCCGTCGCGGGTGTGCGGGCGGCCGGTCGCCGGTTCAGGCTCCCGAGGCGAGCGCCAGGTAAACGGCGGCGAAGTCCGTGACGGCGATGAGCTCGGCGAGGGTGACGAGTTCGTCGCCGGGCTCCGGTTCGAGTTCGCTGATGGGCGTGTCGTGGCTGAGGGCCAGGTCGCGGGCGGCCGGGGCGGCGGTGAGGCCGCCGATCGGGCGGTCGCGCAGCAGCACCACGCGTGCGTGCAGGGCGGGCGGTTCCTCGACGCGGTCGCGGAAGAAGTCGTCCGGGTCGGCGCTGGCGGCGAGGGGGCCGGCGAGCAGGGCGCTGTGGGCGGCGAGGGCCTCGGGGAGTTCGGAGACGAGGGCGGGGCGGCCGGAGAGTTCGGCGAGGGCGTCGGCGAAGCGGCGGCCCGCGGGGCCGGCGGAGGCGCCCTCGGTCCAGATCACGGGGAGGGCGTCGGCGAGTTCGGCGGCCAGGGTCTTGGCGGGGTTGCTGTAGGTCGCGATGGCGGGGCCGCAGCGTTCGGCGACGTGGTCGAGGCGGTCGGCGACCTTCTCCAGTGCGTCCGGCGGGGCGGAGAGCAGCGCGATGCGGTCGAGGAGCGCGAGGAGGGGGGTGAACAGGGCCCACAGGACGCCGGGGGCGGAGGCGGCGACGGGGGGCTGCTCGTCGTGTTCGTAGGGCGCGGTGGCCATGGGGACGAACAGACCGTGGGTGGCGGCCACGCCGTCGGTGAGCGGGGAGCGGGCGGGCGCCACGGCGACGACGGTGCAGCCTCGGCGGTAGGCCTGCTCGGCGAGGAGGGCGAGGCCGGGTTCGCTGCCGTCGGGGGTGGCGATCAGCAGGAGGTCGAGGGAGCCGATCCAGCCGGGGAGGTCCCAGCGCAGGGCGCCCCCGGCGGGGGCGACGCCGGTGGGGGCGAGGCGGATGACGGGGCAGGAGGCGCCGGCGAGGGTGCGGAGGAGGTCGGCGACGGTCGTGGCGGCGGCGCCGGGGCCCGCGATGAGGATCGCCCGGGGGCGGCCGTCCGGGGCGAGGTCGTGGACGCCGGCCTCGAGGGCGTGCCGGGCCGCGGTGCGGACACGGGCGCCGGCCTCGGCCGCTCCGCGCAGGAGGGCGCGGTGGTCTGCCTCGGCCAGGGCCTCCGGCGTGTCGAGCAGCGATTCGTCGAGCATGGCGTCAGGTCTCCGATCGCCGGGTCGTCGTCGGTGTGCGGGCGCCGGGGGGCGGGGGTACGGAAGGGGTCCCTGAGAGGGCTGTTCCCCGTGAGGCCGTCCGTGTCACCCCGGGGGCCGGGAACGGTGCCGGGCGGCGGTCGTCAGGCGGGGCGGCGGGCCTCGTCGACGAGGAGGACGGGGATGCCGTCGCGGACGGGGTACGCCAGGCCGCAGTCCTGGCCGGTGCAGATCAACTCGGTGTCCTGCTCCTTGAGGGGGGCGTGGCAGGCGGGGCAGGCGAGGATCTCCAGGAGGCCGGCTTCGAGCGGCATGGGGTTGTCCCTTCGGGTGGATCCGTGCGGATGTGGCGGGTTGTGAGGGTGCGCGGATGTGCCTGGTCAGCGTACCGCTGGTGGGGGTGGGGCGGTGGGGTGGCGGGTGGTGACGGGCGGGGGCGCGCCGCCCGCCCCGGCGGACGGCCGACCGGGCGGGTGCC
>NZ_JBIRGP010000041.1:0-7383 GCF_044328075.1 Streptomyces sp. NPDC017991
CCGACCCCCGCCACTACGCCGACGCCGTCGCCCGTCTCGCCCCCGACATCGAGGTCCGCATCGTCCTCACCGGCGAGCGCGTGCAGGTCCCGTAAACGCCGACAAGCAGTACATGCCGCCAGCCATGCCCGCGCCTTCCGGGACCAGCCGGCCACCCACGCCACCACCGGAGCAACGACTTTTTACAGCCGATCGAGCTGTAGAAGGATCGCGTCCCGCCGAGTGGTGTGGCCGACCACGCCTGTTGGGGCTTGCACAGCCGAACAGACCTTCAGGCTGGTCACGCTGCGCCCAGCCGACGGTGTAGATCCGGTAGCGGTTGGCGGCGTCGAGCAGAGGTAGCCGAGCAGCTGCCAGGCGCTCGCCTCGGGGAGCGGTGAGGGTGCTTGTCGCTCTCGAAGCCGATGAGGAGTCCGTCGACCACGAGGTCGGCGTCGGCAGTGATCTGTGCGCCCGCGTCCGCCGTGCCTGCCACCAAGCGCTGGTTTGCCCGAGGGATCGCGTCCAGCCGGGGCCTCCCGCCGCCGGTGTCAGGACCGGGGGCGGGAGGCCTCCCCTACCTGGCCGTCAGGAACTCGCTCTGGGCCAGCGGGCGGTTCACGATGCGGATGTCACCGACGTTGCCGTGGAAGACGACGTCAACGGCGCCCGCATACTCGTGGCCACCCACCAGCCAGGGCAGCCCGAGCGAGGTGAGACCGACCGAGAGCCGCTTCGGATTGTCGACGACCGGCGCACCCTCGACGTACAGGCGCGTGAAACGGCCGTCGTTGACCACCGCCAGATGCCACCACTTGAGCTCCACCAGGCCATGACCCCAATTGGTCGTCGGGTAGGTGTCGTTCGTCGGGTAGTGGTTGAACTGCGGCTCACGACCGTTGTTCGTGATGGCGAACTGGACCAGCGGCTCGTTGAGGTCCGTGTTCCTACCGTGCTTGCCCGCGGCCCCGGCGGAGCCCCGCCGGCTGAGGAACGACGCGTTGCCGTTCCTCCCGGCGTCCCAGTCCAGCGGCATCCGCACGAACGTCTCGATCGTGTAGCCGCCCCGGAACGTCTCGGAGTTCAGCGGTGCCATCGCCCCGGTGGTCAGGTACGTGCCGTGTACGGGATTGCGGCCGCCCACGAACCGGAGGCTGGCGTGGCCGGGCTGGTCGGGATGGTGATCCGCGGACCAGGTCAGCACGTCGGCCGCGCTGCCCGGGACACTCACCACCGTCAGGTCGTTTCCCTTGCCCGACAGATCGCGGATCCGCTGGCCCTCGGTGAGTGCCGTACCGGGCGCGCCCTGACCATCGAAGCGCCAGTACGCCAGCGTGCCCTTCACCAGCTCCCGGGCCGCGGGCCGGGCCGGCCGCACCGGAACAGGGACGAAACCGGAGAAACGCTCCTTGAAGTCGATCGGCACCGAGAAGTTGTCCACCGGGCCGCTGACCCGGGCCAGTTCGGCCCCCAGCTCGTTGCGGGACTCGGGGTCCTGGGCCAGGATCCACGGGTTGATCGTCTCGACGTCGATCGTGTCGCGGACCAGATCGAAGTGGTAGAGCCGGATCATGCCGCCACCACCGAAGTAGCGGTTCTGGTAGTTGGCGATGTGCATGTGTACGTCGTTCCCGGCGGCGTTCTTCTTCTTGGTACGACCGGGCGGCCAGTAGTGACCGTTGACGGTCAGGAACACCTGGTCGTTGTCCTCTACGAGCTTGTCCCAGACTGTCTGGCCGTGATCGGACAGCCCCGCGTTGTCCTCGGGATCCCCGGACTCGTACGGGAAAACGTTGTCATCGTAGTTCGACCACACCATGTCGTGCGTCGTGAGGATCACAGGCATCTTCGGGTGGGCCTTGATGACCGCGTCGGCCCATGCGAAACCCTGGTCGGTCGTCCGCCAGTCCAGGGCGAGCAGCAGCCAGGAGCGGCCGGCGGCCCGGAAGATGTGCGCGGTGTTGTAGCCGGTGGCGTCCGCGCCGGCGAACGTCTTCGAGTGCTTGAACCGGCTCGGTCCCATGGTCCGGAGGTACGTCGTGTCGCCGCGGGTGGTCGTCACCGCTCAGGTCGTGATTGCCGGCCACGACGCTGTACGCGGCGCCATGGGCGTCCAGCAGCGCGAACGCCTTGTCGACCTGCTCGAACGACGACGGGTCGGCGTCCTGCGTCATGTCACCGAGGTGAGCCATGAACACGATGTTTAGGTCGGGATTACCGCTGTTGTTGATGATGTAGCGGAAAGACTCCTCCTGCGGCGTCCGGTCCACACTGTCCTGGCTTCCCCAGTACATGAACTGGGTGTCCGGCATGACCGCGACGGTGAACTGGAGGGAAGTCGGGTCCGGGTTCCACTTGCCGACCTTGCCGGGCAGGGTGCCGTCCGCGGCGGCCGCGGGCGACGCGCCGATCACGGATGCCCCGGTCCCTGTGACTGCAGCCCCCGCACCGGCCAGCGCCGCATTGCGCAGAAATCCTCGCCTACTGTGTCCAGCCGAGTCGCGGATCGGGTTGTCACCATCAGTGCACATGAGAACTCTTTCAGATTGTCGTTGAAGCTACAACGACGCTAGAGAGGAATGCTCCCTGTTGAGCGGACATGAGGTGACAGAAGGTGATCGCGAGTGTGTCCAAGTCCGTACACCCAGGTCAGTGTGGTTCTTCGGCAGTTCAGGGTGCGGGGCCCCGAAGCACGAGCAGGGGAACCCGAGAACACCGACCATGGGGCCGGAGCCCGGCGACGGACTCGGGTAGTACCTTGGCCGGCATCCGGCCCGCCTGGTGCGGGGACAGCTAGCGAAGAAGGCGCCGATGACGGTGGTCCGCCGTTCGTAGCAGCGGGCGAGCCGGTAGAAGACGTTCTGCCAGGCGTGGGTACGCTCCACGTACCAACGCCGACTGGCCTGGACTGGTGCGTTCTCACCTGTGCGCGCGATGCGGCCGTGGAAGCCGCGCTCTTCGAGCGGCGCGCGGGTCCTGTCCGAGTCGTAGCCGGCGTCCAAGCGCACGGTGAGGTCATCGGGCAACGGGCCGAGGTCGTCCAGGCGATCCAGCGTGGGAGCAAGCAGGGAAGAGTCGTGGAGGTTGGCGCCGGCCAGGACACACGCCAGAGGAATGCCGTACCCATCCGTCATACCTGAGCGCTTCAGGCCCTGTTTGCCGCGGTCGACCGGCCAGCGGCCTCGCTGCCTCCGGGCGCCTTGGTGATGGAGCCGTCCACGGCGATGCGGTCGAGGGCGAGGCCGACGATCCGGTCGTAGGACTCCAACGCGATCTGTTTGAGCCTGGCGAAGACGCCGAGTCGGATCCACTCGTCGCGGCGGCTGCGGATCGTGGTGGCCGAGCAAGTTGTGTCGGCGATCGCTTCGTAAGAGCAGCCGAAGCGCAAGAGTTGCAGCAGCTTGACGAAGATGCCCCGGTCGCTGATACGTCGGCGGTGGCAGCCGAGCGGATGGTCCGGGTGAAACTCCGGCCGCTGAGGAAGCAGGACCGCGAATTGGTCCCAGAGCGGTTCTGTCAGCCATGATGGCAGCGCGGGCACAGGTCTCCCAAGTGATGACAGAGCTTCGCAACTCCATGATCACCAGGGCTTGTGCCCGGTCTGCGACCGGGGCCCCAACCGCCCTCCGGGTCAGGACGAAGCTGTCGTCAAAGTCTGTAGCTCGGTGTCCGACAGGTGCAGGTCCTGCGCGGCGAACAGCGCCGGCAACTGCTCGACGGTGCGTGCGGAGGCGATCAGCGCGGTCACGGTCGGCTGCTGCGCGAGCCAGGCCAGCGCCACAGTGGCCATCTCCACCCCCCGCGCCGTCGCGATCTGCTCCAACGCGTCGAGCACCTTCACGCCGCGTTCAGTGTCCGCGTAGCCACCGGCGAGTCCGGGAAGGTTGCGCACGTTCTCGATACTCTTCCCGGGACGGTACTTGCCGGTGAGGAAGCCGGAGGCGAGCGCGAAGTACGGAACGCAGGCCAGCCCTTCGCGCTGCACGACCTCCCGCCGAGCACCCTCGTAGGTGTCGCGTGAGACGAGGTTGTACCGCGGCTGCAGAGCCACGTAGCGGGCCAGCCCTTCGCGATCGGAGAAGGCCAGCGATGCAGAAAGCCGTTCGGGGCTGATGTTGGAAGTCGCGATGGCACGCACCTTGCCGGCCTTCACGAGATCGTCGAGAGCGGTGATGATCTCGTCCACGGGGATGGATTCGTCCCGGTCGAAATGGGTGTAGTAGAGATCGATGTGGTCGGTACGCAGTCGCCGCAGGGACTCCTCCGCAGCGGCCTTGATGTTGGCGGGTGCAAGGCCCATGTACTTCGGGTGGTCGCCGACCTTGGTTGCGACGACCACGTCGTCGCGGTTGCGGCGGGTGGCGAGCCAGTCGCCGATGATGCTCTCAGACTGTCCTGGCTCATTGCCCTGCTCGGGAAAATAGTTCATGTACGAGTCGGCGGTGTCGATGAAATTGCCGCCTGCGGCGAGGTAGGCGTCGAGCACCTCAAACGACTGGGTCTTGTCGGCGGTCCAGCCGAAGACGTTGCCGCCCAGACAGAGGGGGGAAACGAGGAGGTCGGACGAGCCGAGGGTGCGAAGTTCAGTCACGTCAAGACCAACGTGCGCCCGGTTGCCTGCAGTTCCCCGCTGGCCGCATCGCCAAAATTCTGGGTGCCTACCGGCTCGCCCGCTGCTACGAGCGGCGGACCACCGTCATCGGCGCCTTCTTCGATCTCGCCGACACGACCATCACCGTGCGTAGCCTGAGCCGGCAGGCCTGGACGACCCACCGCTGGAACGAACGCCCGAACCGCCGACCGTGAACCCACGCCTACCCGCGCGACCTCTGAGCCGGTGAGGACCGGCGCACTCAGCGGAGGAGCGAGAGCAGGGCGCCCGGAAACCGGCTGATGAAGATCTCCTGCCCTGTGTGCCACGCCAAGCCGGATGCCGAGTGTGCCCTGCCCGCAGGCTCCCACCAGGCGAGGCCGGACATCCTCGCCCGCCACTACAGCGACAACGGCGGCCGACGTTGCTGAAGCCGCCCGCGTTCAGGCGGCGGGCGGCTGGCTGGCTGGCGGGCTGGTCCAGCTGCTGACGGCGGCGCTGTTCGTTGTGGTGCTCTTCGACGCGCTGGGTGAACTTCTTCAGCGCCTCGTCCAGGGGCTCGCCATGGCGGTGGTCTCCCAGGGCGGCGCAGCGTCACGCCTGCTGATCGAAGCGCGGTGCCAGTGCACATGGTGTTCCCTGCCCGGGTTGATGGCGCTCTTTGGATTTGGTTCTGGCCGCAGTTCCGTGAAGCTCATGGTCGAGTGAGGACGCGGATCCGGAGGAACCGGAAGGATGCCCGGTTGTACATGCTCCTCTTGATCGTTTTCACTCTGTTCACGTTGCCCTCGATGACGCCAGAACTCCATTCCAGGGTGAGGTCGGCGGTACTGCGGCGAGGTCCAGAACGGCTTCGCCACGGACACCTGGCCCGCGCTGTACGAGCAGGTGATGACCGCGGACATCCTCGTGCGGGCCGGTCCGATCTGGCTGGGCGACAACAGCTCTGTCAGCTCAACTCGCCCCGAGGGGTAGGGCGCTCGCCGCCTGCCTGATGACGGATGACGGCGCCGTCGAAGTTGCCCCTCGTCACTGGGGTCGCAGGCTCAGTTCTCCCGGCTCCTGCCCTCCCAGTTGTCGGGAGTGGCGAGGGCCCCGGTCCGTACGGCAGTCACCTATGCATTGGGGGTGAACTGGTTGCTTGGACGACGATGGACAGGGCGGCCATCACGCTCCTCGCCGCGGACGGGTGCCGCCACGGTGGCCAGACCCTCAGAACCGGTGCGTTGTGCCCTGGCGTAGCCGCCCCTGCGCACCTCCGCCAGGGCACGTCGCAGCTCTGCGGCCGAGCGCAGTCGCACCGGACCCACGTCTTCCTGGGGCACGAAGTCGCGCAGCATCTCCTCCTGCACATCAACACCCCGGCCGCTCCCGGCAGGGAGTTCCGCCTGGACATGGATGAGGTCAGGGAGTACCGGACTCCCTATCGATTCCTGACCTGTCTGCTGGAGCGCCGGGGATACGGCATCACGGACGACCTCTACGGCGACGACCGCCCGGACGAGGTCGCCCGGCTATACCGGGACGTCCACGTCTGGCTGGGCTCGTCCGGCCGCAGGCCGGGGTAGCCTGCGATCAGTGACCGACCTGCACGATGTCTCAGGCGGCGGTGGCCGCGAGGATGAGCCGGGCGATCTGCCTGGGGTGGGTGATCAGGGAGAGGTGGCCAGCCTCGACTTCGACGGTCGTGGCCTTCATGCGCTGGGCCATGAACCGCTGCAGGCCGGGGTCAATGGTGCGGTCGTTGCGGGAGACGGCGTACCAGGAGGGCTTTTCCCGCCAAGCGGCCGTGCTCGTGGTCGGCGCGGCGGTGGACAGCAGTCCCTGCGCGGCATACAGGGCGAGGGCCTCCTTATGGGGCACGCCATTGGCGAAGTCGCGCAAGAAGGCGTCCTGGCTCAGCCACTTGAATCCCTCTGAGCTGACGACACCGGACGTGACGGGCGGCGTGGGGTAGGCGGCGGAGAGCGCGGCGTAATCCTCCCCGGCCTCGGGAGCTCGCGCGGCGACGTACACGAGGCCGGTCACGTTCTCCGCGAGCCCGACTTCGGATATGACCGCCCCTCCGTAGGAGTGGGCGACCAGGACAGTGGGGCCGTCCTGCCGGGACAGTGCGAAGCGGACCGCCTCGACATCGTCCGCGAGCGACGTGAGCGGGTTCTGCACCGAGGTCACCCGCAGTCCGGCCTCCTGCAGCAGCGGAACGACCTTCGACCAGGACGAGCCGTCGGCGTAGGCGCCGTGCACGAGGACCACGTTGCTCGCCGCGGCCTCGGTGCCCTTCCCCGTCGCGGCCCGGGCGGCGGCAACGGACATGAGAGAGGCGGCCGTGATGGATGCACCCAGTGCGGAGAACTGACGACGGTTGATCAAGGAGTTTCCTTTCACCAACGAGCTCGAACGTAGTCGTGCGGCAGAGCGACACGTGCGGGTCCGGTGACGTCCGCGAACTTTGGTCGGACACCGGCGCCCCCACGGCCGTTCCAAGTCTCCGGAGTCTATCGACGTCCTCGGCCCGGCGCGGGTCTCAGAGGACTTTTGTACAGGTCAGGCCATATATGCGACCATCATCCCTGCCCTGCTCTGAGGGCCTTCATCCCGTAGGCGGCGAATGACCTTCTCGGGGCGGATGCTCAGTCACCCGACTCGTTCGCCTCCGTACCTGAAAGTCCGTCTGGTTTGGGACCTGCTAGGTCGTGTCCGCAAAGTGGTTGGCGTGTTGGTCTGTTCGTGGTGCGTCGTCATGAGCTGACTGATCAGGCATGGGCAGTGATCGAGCCGCTGCTGGCTCCGTCTCGTATGGGACGACCGGT
>NZ_JBIRGP010000042.1:0-5021 GCF_044328075.1 Streptomyces sp. NPDC017991
CCCACGTGACAGGCACGGACGTCGACTGGCCGGCGTGGTTCACCCGGACCCCCGCCGCCACCGTCGACCTGCCCACCTACCCCTTCGACCACCGCTCTTACTGGCTCGCCGACGACCGCACCCGGGGTGCGTCCGCCACACCGGACCAGGCCACCTGGCACCCCCTGCTCGGGCCGGGCCTGGAACTCGCGGGCAGCACCAGCACGGTCTACTCGGGTCGGCTGTCACCGCGGACGCACCCGTACCTCGCCGATCCGGTCACCGGTACCGCACGGCTCCCCGGCACCGCGCTCCTGGAACTCGCCCTGCGCGTAGGCGAGCGGGAAGGCGTGCCGCGGCTCGACGACCTCGCCCTGGAGCAGCCGCTCCCGCTGCCCTCGTACGGCACGGTCGACCTCCAGGTGATCCTGGAGGGACCCGACTCCGCGGGGCTGCGGGCGCTCAGCGTCCACGCGCGCCGCGAGGGCGAACCCTGGACCCTGCACGCCAGAGGCCTGCTCGCCCCGGCGACCGCGACCGGTGCTTCCGACCTTTCGGAGCGGGCCGTCGACGTGACCGTGCCCGACCAGGGCGGCTTCGCGTTCCACCCAGCCGCCCTGGAAGCCGCGCTGCGTCCCCTCCTGCCCGACACCACCCGCCCGGACACCGTTCACTTGCCGACGTCGTGGCGCGGGGCGCGGCTGCACGCCCCGGGCTCCCGACTTGCGGGGGACCTGCGCATACGGCTCACCCCGACCGGACCCGACGTGTTCGGCCTGACGGTGACCGACGCGTCCGACGCGCTGGTGGCGACCGTGGACGCGATGGGCGTCACCGCCGTGCCGTCGGCCGATCTCGCCCCGGCCGGCCTGCTGCACCATGTGGTGTGGGAGCCCGTGCTCGGGGTCGTCGCCCCGGACACCCCGCAGCTGCCGGAGCCGGTGGTGGTGCGGGTGTCCGCGGGTGATGCCGTGGAGGAGGCCGTGACCACGGTGTTGGCTCAGCTGCGGGACCGGCTGGCCGGCGACGGGCGTGTGGTGGTGGTGACGGCCTCCGGTGACGCGGCGGGAGCCGCGGTCGGCGGGTTGGTGCGGTCGGTTCAGGCGGAGTACCCGGGGCGGGTCCTGCTCGTCGAGGCGGAAACCGACTGTGGGGAGCAGGTGCTGCGGGCTGCGCTCGCCAGCGGTGAGCCTCATGTGAGGGTGCGCGACGGTGGGCTGCTGGCGCCGCGTCTGACGAGGGTCGCCGAAGAAGCCATGGTGGCTGCCGGCCCGGCGTTCGGTCCGGAAGGCACGGTGTTGGTGACCGGTGCGACGGGGACGTTGGGCCGGGTGGTGGTGCGGCATCTGGTGGAGCGGTACGGGGTGCGGGACGTGGTGCTGGTCAGCCGTTCGGGTCGTCTTCCGGAAGACCTGAGTGATCTCACGGGTGTGGGGTTGCGGGCGGTGGCCTGTGACGTCGCCGATCGGGAGGCGTTGGCCGGGGTGATCGCCGAGGTGGCTCCGACGCTGCGGGGTGTGGTGCACGCGGCCGGTGTCCTGGACGACGCGACGGTGGCCAACCTGACCCCGGAGCGTGTGGCGAGGGTGTGGGAGCCGAAGGCGAAGGCCGCATGGCACCTGCACGAGCTGACGCGTGATCTGCCGTTGGACGCCTTCGTGCTGTTCTCCTCGGCGGCGGGTGTGATCGGCACACCGGGGCAGGCCAACTACGCGGCCGCCAACGCCTTCCTGGACCAGCTGGCCGTCGACCGGCGTGCGCAGGGGCTGCCGGCTCACTCCCTCGCCTGGGGTCTGTGGGAGGAGAGCAGTGGCATGACCGGCCGGCTCGCAACAGCCGACCGGGCCCGACTCGCGCGCCTCGGCATCGCGCCGCTGGCCACGGACGACGCCCTGGCCCTGTTCGACGCGGCACTGACCGCCGAGACCCCGGCGGTCGTCACTGCCCACTTCGACCCGGCCGCCCTGCGCGGCGCAATCGCGGCGGAGCAGCTTCCCCCGTTGCTGGCCGGGCTGGTGAGGACGCCGGCCAGGCGGGCCACCACAGGCGGTGGCGGGGGGTTCGCGGAGCGGTTGCGGGGTCTGGGGGCCGAGGAGCGACGGCGGTTGGTGGCCGGTGAGGTGCGCCGGCAGGTGGCCGGGGTGCTGGGGCGTCCGGATGCGGACGCCGTGCCGGTGGACCGGGCGTTCTCCGAACTGGGCCTCGACTCGCTCATGGGTGTGGACCTGCGGAACCGGCTGAGCAGCGTGATGGATCGGAGGCTGCCGGCTTCCCTGGTCTTCGACCAGCCGACCGTCCGCGATCTGACCGAGTACCTGATCGTCGAGCTCACGGGCGACACCGGCGCGTCCGCCCCGGTGATCGGGGAAGCGCTCGCTGTGGACGAGCCGTTGGCGATCGTGGGGATGGCCTGCCGGTTCCCGGGTGGTGTGGGGGGTCCGGAGGATCTGTGGCGGCTGGTGGTCGAGGGCCGGGACGGAATCAGCGGCTTCCCGGCCGACCGGGGCTGGGACCTGGAGAAGCTGTTCCATCCCGATCCCGACCACACCGGTACCTCGTATGCCCGTGAGGGGGGTTTCCTGCATGAGGCGGCGGGGTTCGATGCGGAGTTCTTCGGGATCAGCCCGCGTGAGGCGTTGGCGATGGATCCGCAGCAGCGGTTGCTGCTGGAGACGGCGTGGGAGGCGTTGGAGCACGCCCGCATCAACCCGCACGACCTGCACGGCAGCCGCACCGGCGTGTTCGCCGGGGTCATGTACAACGACTACGCCTCCGGTCTCGGCCGAGGCGAGTCCACGACCGAGGGCATCGACGGCTACCTGCTGACCGGCCGCTCGACCAGTGTGGCCTCGGGTCGGTTGGCGTATGTGTTCGGGTTCGAGGGCCCGGCGGTGAGTGTGGACACGGCGTGTTCGTCGTCGTTGGTCGCGTTGCATCTGGCGGGTCAGGCGCTGCGGCTGGGTGAGTGCGATCTGGCGTTGGCGGGCGGGGTGACGGTGATGTCGACGCCGTCGACGTTCGTGGAGTTCAGCCGGCAGCGGGGGTTGTCTCCGGACGGCCGTTGCCGTGCCTTCTCCGCCGATGCGGACGGCACCGGATGGGCCGAGGGTGTGGGTCTGCTGGTGGTGGAGCGGTTGTCGGACGCGGTGCGTCGGGGTCACCGTGTGTGGGCGGTCGTGCGGGGCAGCGCGGTGAACCAGGACGGAGCGTCCAACGGCCTGACCGCGCCGAACGGTCCGTCGCAGCAGCGGGTGATCCGCCAGGCGTGGGCCAGTGCCGGTCTCAACGGCACGGACATCGACGTGGTCGAGGCGCACGGAACCGGCACCCGGCTCGGGGATCCGATCGAGGCGCAGGCGGTTTTGAACACCTACGGCACCGAGCATGATCCGGATCGGCCGTTGTGGTTGGGGTCGTTGAAGTCCAACATCGGCCACGCTCAGGCGGCGGCCGGTGTGGGTGGTGTGATCAAGATGGTGATGGCGCTGCATCACGAGACGCTGCCCCGCACTCTGCACGTCAGTGAGCCCACTCCGCACGTCGACTGGGGTGAGGGGGCGGTCCGGCTGCTGACCGAGCCGGTTGCCTGGCCCGCGGATCCCGAGCGGGCGCGGCGGGCGGCGGTGTCGTCGTTCGGGATCAGCGGCACCAACGCCCACGTCATCCTCGAAGAAGCACCCGCACAACAGCCCGTCGAGGCCCCCGCCCCGTCGGCCACCACCGGCCCCGAACCCGTCGTATGGAACGTGTCCGCGTCTTCCGTGGGCGGACTGCGCAACCAGGCTCGGAAGCTGGCGGCCTTCGTACGGGCGGCGCCCGACCTGGAGGTGTACGGGGTCGGGCATGCTCTGGCGACGGGGCGGGCGGTGTTCGGTCACCGTGCGGCGGTGGTGGGCCGTACCCGGGAAGAGCTGCTGGCCGGGTTGGAGTCCGTGGCGGCCGGCCGGCCGAGCGCCGATGCCCTGGTGGGAAGTGCCGGCGGCGCCCGGAAGACGGCGTTGGTGTTCGCGGGGCAGGGCAGTCAGCGTGTCGGTATGGGCCGTGAGCTGCATGCGCTGAGCCCGGTGTTCGCGGCGGCGTTCGACGAGGGGTGCGCGGCGTTCGACGGACTGCTGGACGCCGATCGTCCGTTGCGGGAGTTGATCCTGGGTGCGGAGACGGACGAGGGGACCCTGGCACAGACCCGGTACGCGCAGCCGGCCGTCTTCGCGGTGGAGGTCGCGCTGTTCCGGCTGCTGGAGTCCGTGGGTGTGCGCCCGGACTTCGTGGCCGGTCATTCGGTCGGTGAGCTGGTGGCCGCGTATGTGGCCGGGGTGTGGTCGCTGCCGGACGCGGCCCGGCTGGTCGCGGCCCGGGGGCGGCTGATGCAGGCCGCGCCCTCCGGCGGGGCGATGGTTTCCCTGCGCGTGACGGAGGCCGAGGTCCGTGCAGGCCTGGAAGCGCTGGGCGTGGTGGACACGGTGTCCGTCGCGGCTGTCAACGGTCCCCGTCAGACGGTGATCTCCGGCGACACGGACGACGTCGAACGGGTCGCGGAGCACTGGCGGGCCCAGGGACACCGCACGAAGCAGCTGCTGGTCAGCCATGCCTTCCACTCCGCCCACATGGACGGAGCGCTCGAGGAGTTCCGGCAGGTCGCATCGACCGTCCGATGCGAGCGGCCACGCATCCCCGTCGTCTCCGCGGATACGGGACGAGTGGCCTCCTCCGAGGAACTGGCCGATCCTGCTTACTGGGCCGGACACATCCGGCGTACCGTCCGCTTCGCCGACGCCGTCCGGTGCCTGCGCGAGGAAGGCGTGACGACGTTCCTGGAGGTCGCCGGGCATCAGGCGGTGGCCCAGCAGATCGAGGAGACCCTCGAAAGCCTGCCCGCCGCCTCCGATGACGTGACCGTCGCAAGCGTCACACCGGACCCGCACCGGCTGGTGGGCGCACTCGCCCGCTCCCACGTGACAGGCACGGACGTCGACTGGCCGGCGTGGTTCACCCGGACCCCCGCCGCCACCGTCGACCTGCCCACCTACCCCTTCGACCACCGC
>NZ_JBIRGP010000043.1:0-4983 GCF_044328075.1 Streptomyces sp. NPDC017991
GCCTACCGCCGCCACAACATCGTCGAACGCTGCTTCAACAAGCTCAAGCACAACAAAGCCCTCGCCACCCGCTACGACAAACGCGCCCACCAATACCAAACCCTGGTCACCATCGCCTCCCTACGACTCCGGCTCCCCTGACATTACGGACACGACCGGGGACGTGATGTGAGACCAGTCCGGTGTCGCTAGTGCCACAACGGGCGGACGTCGGCAACGAGTTCGACGATCGCTTCGGGCGTCAGCCCCGTGATCCACTGGCTTCGCACTCGACATGCCGACGCCAACCACGCACGAGCTCGTTGGTACACCTCGTCACGTCCACCGGACAGTGTTCTGCTGGCCGCCGGAAGTGTCGGCGGGCCCTTCTTTGCTGAGGCCGGCCCGGGCGAGGGCCGCGTTGTCCTTCCACTCCCTCCGTGCTCTCCGGGACGAGATCGACCTGGTCGGTGCGCAGCCACTGCGCGAATCCTTCTGGAGCGCATGCATGTTCACCGCGTCAGGCTGGGTTCGAGAACGGCCGATGGAACAGCGCCGGTGCCGGGAGCGGTGGGATGGAGGATCTCCGGAGGCGCGCTGCCGGTGAACTGGGTGTGGGGTGCCTCGGTAGGGGTGGCCTGGTCGAGCGACGTTCCCGGTCCCGGGCTGGAACGTCCCTTGGCCGTGGCGCTTTGTGCCCCGGACGGCTTGGATCGCTCGGATCGGTTGGATCAGCCGGCGCAGAAGGGGCGGACCGGTTTCCGGGCGCCCACGGCAGCACTACGGGATTCATCGGCGATCGGTTCACGGCTGTAGGGGAGGCGCCGCGGTGCTCGGTGCGTGCCGGGTCAGTAACGCTCGCTGGGACGTATGTACCGAGGCTGGAGGCGGCGCGGGCGTCGAGTCATGCACTGGGCCGGTCGCCGTCCCACCGGGTCTGTGCGCCGTGTGGCGCAACCACTCCAACCATGACAGGTGTTCGATGACCGCAGCCAGTGCCGCGCCGTCCTGGCCTGGCATCTGGTTACGCAGGCGGACCAGGCCGAGTCCGGCGGACAACGCTGTTTCCAGATCGGTGATGCGCGGCCACAGACTCTCCGCGTGCTGTGCGGCTGCTTCGGCCAGGCCGGACTCGTTCTTGTAGTGCCACCGCTCGGCGACGTCCCGGAACAGCCGTACTCCCCCCTCCGGATCGCCGGCCAGGGCGGTGGCGCGGGCCCGGATCTCCCGGATCCGCAGTGCGTCGGGGTGGGAGACCCCCAGTGAATCAGCCGCCAGTTCATCGAGTTCGGTGGCGAGTTCAACAGCCATTTCGACGCGCCCCGCATCAAGGTGGCCCGTCACGAGGATGAGCGTATCCGCGAAATCGTGGGACTGGCCGTGAGACTGGGATCTGGGCTGCGTCAGGGACTGGGGTCGGTGACGAGTGGGCGGAGCTGGAGCCGGCGCGGCGGTGTCACGCCGTTCCGGTGCCCGCGTACCCTGCTCACCGACGAATTCGCCCACCGCGCCGTTTGGGGCCACGGCCAGTTGCCACACCGTACCGTCCGTCTCGACGGCTTCGGCCCGCACCGGTCGGCCGAGCCGCGAAGCGACCGCCGTCACCGCGTCGATGGCCGCTGACCGGTGCGGGTGTGTGGTGGACGGCATCATCGGACCGCCGACGTCGACGTGTCCGCTGTCGCGCATGGCGAGTGTGAAGACGGGCCAGGCCGGTACATCTGCCGGTTCGTAGGTCGGGTTCACCATGTTTCCTTCGGACTGTGTGGTGGCGGTGTCCGGACAGCACGGCTACTGCACGATCACGCGGGTGACCTGCCAACTCCTACCGGGGCCCGTGCGAGTCAGCTGTACATAGGCGGCGAAGCCGGTGGGTTCGCCCTTCCAGTGGTCACGTCCGTACGGAGTGTCCGTGACAGCCCACTGGCGCCATGCCTCGGTGGCTGTGTCAGCCGGTCTGGCGCCGTCGTCGGCCGCCTTCAGCGCGACGGTGGTGTAGGCCCTGTGACTGGTCCATTCCCGCCACTGGGCGTCGCCCACGGCGGCGGCCCGGCCGGAACGCAGCTGTGCCGCGTACTTGGGCGTCAGCCAGTGTCCGTCCGCTGTGCGGCGGCCAGCAGCGGACGGACCGTCGTCGACGGCCGTGTCGTAGGTCCACATGATCTTCAACGCCGCTCTGCCCACGGCGTCGGCCTTCGTCCGGTCGACCTCACCTGGCGCCGGTACCGAGCCGTGACGAGGGGCGTCGGGGGAGCGAGCGGGAGGCGACCGCCTGTCCTGCGGCGGTGTCCCTTGCGGCGGTGCTCCCCCGGGGACCGCCGGAGTGGGATACGGCCCTACGCCAGTGGCGCCGGGTACCGAGAACTTCGTGGTGGACGACGTACGAGAGTGAGGCTCCTCGCCGGCCGCAAGGCCGCAGCCGGCCGCAAGCAGGAGTGCCGCGTTCGAAGCGACGGAGACGGGCCACCTCCTGAAGCGGGTCATCCGAACCTCTCTATTCGCTGGGGCTTGTTGGCGTAGTACGGGTCGTCGAGGTCGCTGATCTTCACCACGTCTCCGGTTTTCGGCGCGTGGATGAACTGTCTGCGGCCCATGTAGATGCCGATGTGGTCGTAACTGCCGTTCAGCGCGAACCCGATGACGTCGCCGGGGCGGATGTCGCCGGGTTGCACCGCAGTGCCCGCGGTGACCGGGACCTGGGACACGCGGGGTATGAGGGTGCGGCCGTCGCTGGCCTGATAGACGGCGTACTGGACCAGGCTGGAGCAGTCGAAGCCCACCGTGCCGGCACCTTGGGCGAATCCGCGTCCCGGTCCCTTGGGACCACCCCCGCCCCAGGAATACGGTGTGCCGAGCCATGCTCGTGCCGCGGCCACCACACGGTCACCGAACGCGCTCGTGTCCTCGGCGAAGGAAAAATCTGCCTGATCACGGGCGCCGGTGTAGCGGGCCATGGCGGTGATGACGCGGACAACGTACGCCTGTGTCTCGGGGTATGGGGGCACGCCGCCGAAGTCCTGGACGGCAGCCGGCCCCGCGTTGTAGGCCGCGAGCACGAGCCGGGTGACCTTGTCGCCCTTGGCCATGCCCTTGACCTTGTCGGCCAGCCAGCAGTCGTAGCGGGCCTGGGTCATGATGGCGTCGCCCGGGGTGAAGGGGTCGGCCACGCCGTCAGGCCGGGTGCTGCCGTTCTTGCCTGCGGCGTCGACACCCCAGGTGGCCCATGTGCCGGGAATGAACTGGCTCAGGCCCTGCGCGTGGGCAGGACTCACCGCGTCGGGATCCCAGCCTGACTCGACCTCGATCTGGGCGGCCACAAGCGGGGCGCTGACCTGTGGGCACAGTTGGCCGGCGCGTTGGATCCAGGGTGCGAAGTCAACCGGTACGCGCCCTGTGTCGAGTGTGACGGTGAAGCCCACGGATCTGTCTCGCTGGTCATGGCCGAGGGCACCGACCACGGACAGGCCGATCAGTGAACCGGCGAGTCCGACGACGGCGCAGCTCGTCACCAGAGCCAGCGAACGTGCCTGCGCGGCCTGAACGACCACGTGCAACTCCTTTGCGAGTTCGCGAGAGGGGACTTCCGACGACGCCCATGCGTCAGGACAGCCCAAATATCCTTTTAGTACTGCTTGTTATGGGAGTTGCTACGGAAACTGAAGGAGGGACCATGGTGTCGAATGCGTCGGCTCTCAATCCCTGGTTGCCTCTCCCGCACCCCGCCAGTGGCACCAACGGGAAACCGACCCAATCGGTTCAGGGGCCTCGGTACGGCTGGCCGGGTCAACTGCACCCCAAGGAGCAGGAGTTCCACCGCCCGAACGAGGGCTGCCGGTAGCCCGTCCGAGCCTGGACACCGTGCAGGGGGGGTGGTGGTGACTCGGCACACACGGCGGCGCGGGAGTCACCACGCTGGAGCAGGCCGTACCCGGAGGCAGGGACGCGGGCCGCGCCTGGCCGGCCGGGACGCGGCCACAGCCTGTCGTCCTGGTGGCGCGTTCCAGCGCCAGTGGCCTCGGGGCGGCGCAGCACGCGGCACAGCAGTGGGCTTCCGGCCTGGTTCCAGGCGTCGACCTGCTCGGTCTCGTCGTCATCCCTGACGCCCCGGGCCGTCGCCCCCGCGCTCTCCAGGACCAAAGCAGGGGAACACGATGGCTCACAGGAACAGGAACAGGACCAGGATCAGGATCAGGATCAGGATCAGGATCAGGATCAGGACCAAGGAACGGCAGCCGGCGCGCCCCGCACCGCGGGGCTGGCCCGGTCCGGGCGGAGGCATGGTCGGATACGTCGAGCCCGCCCCGGAGTGGCGCGGCACCACGGTCCAGGTGTGCGGCCTGTGGCCCTTCGGAGCGGGCGCCGGCACTCCCATGGTGGGCGTGCCCCCCCGGCCGTGACCTCGACTCGGGAGCCACAGTGTGCTGCGACCCGGTGTCCTGGTTCACCCGTACCGGGCTGCTCGCCAATCCGTCGATGTTCGTCCTGGGCCGCCCCGGCCTCGGAGGTCGACCATCGTACGCCGTATGGCCCTCGGCCTGTCCGCGTACGGCGTCCAACCGCTGATCTTCAGGGACCTCCCGATTACACGGACCTGATCCGGGCCATCGGCGGCCAGGTCATCACCCTGGGCAGGGGCCGCGGCAATCTCAACGTCCTGGACGCGGGCGAGTCCGTGCGGGCCGCGGCCCGGCTCACCGGAAGCGCGCGCCGGCGTCTTCTGGCCGACATCCACGGCCGTCGGCTGCACATGGTCTCCGCCCTGATCACGATCCTGCGATCGGCACCGCCCCCGACCGCGAGGAGACGAACCTGTCCGCCGCGCTCAACGTCCTCGATGACCGTAACGGTGGCGGGTGTGTTCCGGTGCTGGGTGGCTTGGTGAAGGTCATCAAGGACGTTCCGGAGGCGGTCCGTTCGGTGGCGCTCGACCGCGGTGATCTGAACCGCTACCGGGACATCACCGAGAAGCTGGAGGCATCCTTGACCGCGCTGCTCGGCGACGGC
>NZ_JBIRGP010000044.1:0-4437 GCF_044328075.1 Streptomyces sp. NPDC017991
GACCACGACCGCGCATGCCGTGCCTGCCGTGCCTGCCGTGCCCAGGACAAGGAGTACGTGTGACCACCCCCACCCACACCATGACGCCCCAGGGCCGCGGGGCCGACCACACCGCCGCGGAGATCGCCCAGCAGCCCGGCGTATGGCGTGAGGTCGGTACGATCGTCTCCCGCGCCCGAGACAGCCTGGACACGTTCCTGAAACCGCTGCTCGCCCAAGAGGACCTGCGGATCGTCCTGACCGGAGCGGGCACCTCGGCCTTCGCCGGGGAGGTCGTCCGCGCGGCGCTCGCACGGGCCACCGGCCGGCGGGTGGACGCGGTCCCCACCACCGACATCGTCGCGGACCCCCACGCATCTTTCCCGGACGACACCCCCACACTGCTCGTGTCCTTCGCACGTTCCGGGGACAGCCCGGAGAGCGTCGCAGCCACCCGCCTCGCCGAGCAGGTCCTCACCCGCGTGAGCCACCTCGTCATCACCTGCAACAGCTCCGGACACCTGGCCCAGGCACACCACGAGAACACCACCTCCTACGTCCTCCTCATGCCGGCCGCGGCCAACGACCGCGGCTTCGCCATGACATCGAGCTTCACCAGCATGCTGCTGGCATCCCTGCTCACCTTCGGCGCGCTCGGCACCGACGGCATCGAGGCACCGGCCGCGGCGGCCGAGCACATCACGGCAGGGGGCCTGGACCAGGCCATCGACACCCTGCTGGCCCACCACTGCAAACGGCTGGTCTACCTCGGCAGCAGCAGCGCGCTGAAGGGACTGGCCCAAGAGTCCGCGCTGAAACTGCTGGAGCTGACCGGAGGCGGGCTCGTCGCGTCCTCGGAGACCTCTCTCGGCTTCCGCCACGGCCCCAAATCGGTGCTGACCGACCACACCGCCGTGGTCGTGTACGTCTCCAACGACCCCTACACGCGCCGCTACGACCTCGACATCATCGCCGAACTGCGCACGGGCCCCGCCCCCGCCGCTGTCGTGGCCGTCACCGCGTCCCCCGACGGACTGCCCGAGGACGGCACCTGGCTGCTGCCCGGCCTCACGGACGCCGACGACGCCGCTCTCGCCCTGCCCGCCGTGCTGACGGCGCAGCTCATCGCACTGCGTTCCTCCATGGCCCGCGGTATCCCGTCCGACAACCCGTTCCCCTCGGGAGAGGTGAACCGCGTGGTGCAGGGCGTGACCGTGCATCCCCTGCCTGAGCGACGCGGCGACGTCGCCTAACAACGTCCCGAGAAAGCCGAGCAAAGGAACGACGATGTTTTTGGGTGTGGACGGCGGAGGCACCAAGACGGCATTCTGTCTGATCGACAGCACGGGCACCATCCGGGCCCGAACCCTCGGTGAGGGCGCCTACTACTTCGCGGACAACGCCACCGGTGGCGTCGACCACGTGGTGCAGGTCCTCGAACAGGGAATCCGGGCCGTGACCGAGACCGCGGACATCACGCCCGCGGACATCGACCACGCATTTTTGGGCCTGCCCGGCTACGGCGAGGTCCCCGGCGACATCGCCGCGCTGGACGCCGCCCCCGGCCGGGTCCTGGGACACCAGCGTTACGCGAGCGACAACGACATGATCTGCGGCTGGGCGGGCTCACTCGGCGCGGCGGACGGCATCAACGTCATCAGCGGCACCGGCTCGATGACCTACGGCGAGCGCCAGGGCCGCGGCGTGCGCACCGGCGGCTGGAGCGAACTCTTCAGCGACGAGGGCTCGGCATACTGGATCGCCGCCCGGGCACTCAACCTCTTTTCCCGGATGAGCGACGGCCGGCTGCCCGAGGGGCCTTTCGCTAAACTCCTGCGCCGGCACCTGAAGCTGACCTCGGACCTTGAAGTGATCGACGTCGTCCTCAAGCGCTGGCAGGGGCACCGGGGCGAGATCGCCTCGCTGACCCCGCTGGTGGTCGAGGCGGCCCGGGCGGGCGACACACAGGCCGACGCCGTCCTCGCCGAGGCCGGCGGGGAACTGGCCCTGCTCGTGGACAGCGCCCGGCGCCGGCTGGGCTTCACTCCCGACGAGACGGTCCTCGTCTCCTACTCCGGCGGTGTCTTCCGTTCGCCCCGGGTGCTCGACGCGTTCACCACCGCGCTGCAAAGCGGCGCGGCCCGGTACGAGTTGCGTCACCCCCTCTTCGAACCGGTGGTGGGCGCAGCCCTCTATGCGGCCAGGCTCGCCGGCACCCCCCTCGGCGTCGACGCGCTGGCCGCGCTGCGCTCCAGCTCGGACCTCACCCCTACAGAGAGCAGTGACGGCGATGCGTGAAAAGCGAACCTGGATCCTCTACGCGGGCCTGCTGGTGCTGTTCTGGGGGGTCTGGGGGGCGTTTTCGAGTCAGCCGACCGAGCGGTACGGCTATCCGGACGAGATGATCTACGTCATCTGGGCCTTCACCATGCTCGTCCCCGCCGTGGTCGCGCTGCGCCGGGAGCGATTCGACCGGCGCCCCATCGCGGCCGTGTACGGGCTCGCGGCCGGGCTCACCGGAGCGGGCGGTCAACTCCTGCTGTTCCAGGCGCTGTCCGACGGACCCGCCTACCTGATCTTCCCCGTGGTCTCCCTCTCCCCGGTGATCACCGTCCTGATGGCCGTGGCTCTGCTGCGCGAACGCATCGGGAGGCTCGCTGTGACCGGTGTGATCGCCGCGCTGACCGCCATCGTGCTGATCAGCATCCCGGCGGGGGCCGGCGGCTCGGTCAGCACCGGGTCCTGGCTCGTGCTGGCCATCCTGATCTGCGTGGCCTGGGGAGCGCAGGCGTTCTTCATGCGCAAGGCCGCCCTCGCGGACGTCAACGACGCGACCACCTTCGGCTGGATGACCATCAGCGGCCTGCTCCTCGTACCCGTCGCCCTCCTCACGATGGGCGGGCTGCCCGACGCCCCCTGGCAGGCTCCGGCGCTCACCGCCGGCACGCAGATCCTCAACGCCGTGGGCGCGCTGTTCCTCGTCATGGCGCTCAGCCGGGGCAAGGCCAGTGTCGTAGCACCGGTCACCAACGCCTTGGCACCCGTCCTCACCATCGTGCTGTCGCTGGTGGTCTACCAGACGTTGCCGACCGTGTGGGCAACGATCGGCATCGTGCTCGCCCTCGCCGGCTCCACCCTGATGGTCTACGCCGACGAGAAACGCGACGAAGCCCCCGGACAGCCGCAACCGTCAACCACCGGCTCGTAAGCCCACCCCACGCGGCCCCCTCACACCCGGCCCGCGACCGTTCCCAGCCGGCCCGCCGCAAGGCAGGCCGGGTCCCCCACCGGCCAGATCTCGCCGTCTGAGGAGTACGCACATGCCCCTGGCCCCCACCCCAGAGCTTGTTCCCCGGACCGCCGCCGAACGCGGTTGCATCACCGCCCTCAACGTCACCACCCCGGAGCACGCAGAAGGCACCGTGACGGGCACCGAGTCCACCGGAAGGCCGGCGAACCCCCAGATCAGCGAGAACGCGATGCGCTACCACGGTAGACGACTTACTCCCCTCGCACTGACGGCGGCGTCGACGGCCCGGACAGCAACGGTCGGCGTGACCCTGCACCTGGACCACCTCACCGACACCGAACTGCTGCACCAGGCGGCTGACACAAACTTCTCCACGGCGATATTCGACACAGGGGCACTGTGACCTACGCAGACAACCTCACCACGACCGTGTCGGCGACTCACCGGGCACACAACGCCGGCCCCCGGATCGAAGCCGAACCGGGATACGACGGCGGCAAGCCCGAACCCCCCGCCAGCGCCCACACCGCCAGCATGCGCACAAACCCGCCGGAAAAGCCGACCACGTGGCACGCACCGGCGTGGACGCCCTGGCGCTCGCCGTGGGCAGCAGCCACACCATGGCCGAACGGGTAGCGGCCCTGGACCACGCGCTCATCGCACAACTGGGAGACAGTTCCGGTCCCGCTGGTGCTGCACGGATCATCCGGGGTCCCCGACGCGAACCTTCAGGCTGCGGTGCCGGCAGGCATGACGAAGGTCAACGTCGGTACGGCACTCAACATCGCGCTGACCAGCGTGGTGCGTGAAATCCCGTCCCAGGAACCGGCGTTGACGGACCCAGGCACTTACCTCGGCCCGGCCCACGAAGCCGTCGCGAGTACCGTGTACAACATCCTGATGGTCCTGGCGGCCTGACGGTGTAGGAGGCACCTCGACGAACCGGAGCCGGCCTGCCGGGCGCGGCTCGTGCATCCCTACCGCCTGCGACGTACGACCGGACCTCGCGATATCGGCACCGGTCCCGACTCCCTTGGTTACGCTGCGACTCATGGGTCTTTTCAGTAGGAAGGGCAAGCAGCCGCAGTCGGGCGAGCAGCGGGAAATGAGCTTCGGCCGCGAGGAACTGGACTCGCTGAGGCCGTTTGTCGTGCCACCCGACCGGATCCCGCCCGGGGCGGCCGAAGGTGCGCCCGTCGCCCTGCCTG
>NZ_JBIRGP010000045.1:0-4401 GCF_044328075.1 Streptomyces sp. NPDC017991
GCGGTTCGATTCGCCGACTGCGTACGGCACTTGGAGTCGGAGGGTGTCACCCGGTACGTGGAGCTGGGGCCCGACGGCGTACTGACCGCGATGGCGCGGCAGTGCGTACAAGCCGAAGCCGAAGTCGACACCGGCAGTGGCATTGATATTGGCACTGGCACCAGTGTTCTGGTGGCGACGCAGCGGAAGGACCGCCCGGAGCCCGAAGCGCTCCTCCTCGCCGTCGGACAGCTGCACGCGGCGGGCGTGTCCGTCGACTGGCGGGCCGTGTTCGCGGACCGGGACGCGCGACCGGTCGAACTGCCCACCTACGCGTTCCGGCACGAGACGTTCTGGCTCGACTCCACCGTCCAGGACTCCGACGTCTCCTCCGTCGGGCTCGACCCGGCGGACCACCCGCTCCTCGGCGCCGTGGTGACGACACCGAACTCCGGTGGCGTGGTGCTGACGGGCAGGCTGTCGACGGCCACCCGGCCGTGGCTGGCCGACCACGAGGTGCTGGGCACCGTACTGCTGCCGGGCAGCGCGTTCGTGGAACTGGCGATCCGGGCCGGAGACGAGGTCGGCTGCGACGTCCTGCGGGAGCTGACACTCGGGGCGCCCCTGGTGCTGCCGGAGCACTGCGGTGTCGCGGTACGGGTCGTGGTCGGCGCGGCCGACGCGTCCGGCGACCGCCGGGTGAGCGTCCATTCCCGGCGCGAGGACGCCCCGTCCGGCGAGGACTGGACACGGCACGCCGACGGCACGGTCGGCACCGGCTCCCCGACCCCGTCCCTGGCGCCTGACCTCAGCACATGGCCGCCCGCGGGCGCCGCCCCGGTGGATCTGGCCGAGGCATACGAACGCCTCCGCGACGAGGGCTACGCGTACGGACCCGTGTTCCAGGGACTGCGGGCGGCGTGGCGGCGCGGGGACGACCTGTACACCGAGGCCGTCCTGCCCGATGAGGCGCGGGCCGACGCGGCACTGTTCGGTCTCCACCCGGCTCTGCTCGACGCCGGCATGCATGCCGAACTGCTCGACACGGATCGGCGGGGCGGCCGGACGCTGCTGCCCTTCGAGTGGACCGGCGTGACCCTGCATGCCTCCGGCGCGTCCGCGATCCGGGTGCACACCAGGCTGGGGCGCGACGACGGGCCCACGCGCATGACCGTGACCGACGAGAGCGGACATCCGGTCCTCACCGTCGAGTCGCTGGCATCCCGGCCGATGTCGTCCGACCTGACCGGCCATGCGGGTGCCCGCGCGGGCGGGCGCGGCGACGTGCTGCTGCGGACGGAGTGGACCCCGCTTCCGGTGAACCGCTCCGCCACCGCCCGCTGGGCGGTACTGGGTACCGACCGGGCAGGACTGCCGGCCGACGTACCCGCGTACGCGGACCTGACCGCGCTGGGCGCGGCGGAGGTCCCCGACGTCGTGCTCTGGTCGCTGCCCACAGGCACCGGGGACGTCCCGGCGGCCGTCCACACGCTGACACACCAGGCACTGGACGTCGTCCAGGGATGGCTGGCCGACGAGCGGTTCGCCGCGTCCCGCCTGGCGGTGGTCACCTATGGACCCACGCTGGTCCAGGCACCGGTTCAGGGGCTGCTGCGCGCGGCCCAGGCCGAGAACCCCGGCCGCTTCGTCCTCGCAGACGTGGACGGCCTGGGTGCCTCACTCGACATCCTGCCCGCGGCGATCCTGTCGGGCGAGCCCGAAGTGGCCGTACGCGAAGGGGAGTTGCGGGTACCGCGGCTCGTCGAGACCGACACGTCACGCGTACCCAACACACCCGGCGTCGAGCCGGTGGTGTCGTCGGTGGTGTCGTCGGTGTGGGGTGGGTGGGGTTCGGGGTGGGTGTTGGTGACGGGTGGTACGGGTGGGTTGGGTGCGTTGGTGGCTCGGCATCTTGTTGTTGTGCATGGTGTGCGGCGTCTTGTGTTGGTGGGTCGTCGGGGTGTGGGGGCGCCGGGTGCTTCTGAGTTGTGTGCGGAGTTGACGGGGTTGGGTGCTGAGGTCGAGGTGGTGGCCTGTGATGTGTCGGACCGGGGTGCGGTGGTGGCGCTGGTGTCGGGTCGTGTGTGGTCGGGTGTGGTGCATGCGGCGGGTGTGGTGGACAACGGGTTGGTGGGTTCGTTGTCTGCGGGTCGGGTGGATGGGGTGTTGGGTGCGAAGGTTGATGGGGCTTGGTATTTGCATGAGTTGACGCGGGATATGGGGTTGTCGGCGTTTGTGTTGTTCTCGTCGGTGGGTGGGTCGTTGCTGGCGGCGGGGCAGGGTGGTTATGCGGCGGCGAATGTGTTCTTGGACGCGTTGGCCGTGTATCGGCGTGGTGAGGGGTTGCTGGGGACGTCGTTGGCGTTCGGCCTCTGGGACGTCGACACAGGCGTGGACCCGGCCGACGCGGACCGGCTGGCCCGCCTGGGCATGCCCGCGATGCCGGCCGACAAGGGCCTGGAACTGTTCGATGCCGCGCTGCGTACGGACGACGCCGTACTGATGCCGCTCCGCCTGGACCGGGCGGCGTTGCGGGCCCGGGGCGACGACGTTCCGGCTCTGCTGCGCGGGCTGACCGGCGGAACCCGCCGTGCCGCCCGCGCCCGGACGGAGAGCTCCCTGCGCATACGCCTGACCGGATCGACCGCTGAGGAGCGTGCCGCCACCCTCCTCGCACTCGTACGGACCCAGGTGGCGGGGGTGCTCGGTCATGCCTCGCCGAAGGCCGTCGAGGCAGATCGGGCGTTCAAGGAGCTGGGTTTCGATTCCCTGTCGGCGGTGGAGTTGCGGAACGCGTTGCGGGCCGAGACCGGTCTGGCTCTTCCGGCGACGCTGGTGTTCGACCACCCGACGGCCCGGGCTGTGGCCGCCTACCTGGACACCGAGTTGCAGGGCGAAACGGGTGGTGTCGCGGCGGGCTCGGCCGCGGAGGTCCCGGCAGTGGTGGCGGCTGACGACGATCCGGTGGTGATCGTGGGGATGGCGTGCCGTTATCCGGGTGGTGTGGCGTCGCCTGATGATCTGTGGCGGTTGGTGGCGGACGGTGTTGACGCGGTGTCGGCGTTTCCGGTGGACCGGGGCTGGGATGTGGAGGGTATCTATCATCCTGAGCCGGGGAAGCCGGGGAAGACCATCGCGCGGGAGGGTGGGTTCCTTTATGACGCGGCGGAGTTCGACGCTGATTTCTTCGCCATTTCGCCGAGGGAGGCGGCGGACACTGATCCGCAGCAGCGGTTGTTGTTGGAGGCGTCGTGGGAGGTGTTCGAGCGTGCGGGGATCGATCCGCACACGATGCGTGGCAGCCGGACCGGTGTCTTCACCGGCCTCATGTACCACGACTACGGGTTCCGGGCCGATACCGCCAGCACCAGTGGCGGAAGCCTGGTCTCCGGCCGGGTCTCCTACGTGTTCGGCCTGGAGGGGCCGGCGGTGACCATCGACACGGCCTGCTCGTCCTCGCTGGTGGCACTGCACCTGGCCGCGCAGGCACTGCGCTCCGGTGAGTGCTCCCTGGCACTGGCAGGCGGCGTGACGGTGATGAGTACGCCGAACATGTTCGTGGAGTTCAGCCGACAGCGGGGCCTTGCCGCGGACGGCCGCTGCAAGTCGTTCTCGGACGCCGCCGACGGCGCGGGTTGGGCCGAGGGGGTGGGCGTCCTGCTCGTGGAGCGGCTGTCGGACGCCCGCCGCAACGGTCATCCGGTGCTGGCGGTCGTCCGTGGCTCCGCGGTGAACCAGGACGGTGCCTCGAACGGTCTGACCGCACCGAACGGACCGTCCCAACAGCGGGTCATCCGGCAGGCGTTGGCCACCGCCGGTCTCGGCACGGGCGTTGTGGACGCGGTGGAGGCGCACGGCACGGGGACGACGCTGGGCGATCCGATCGAGGCGCAGGCGCTGCTGGCGACGTACGGGCAGGATCGTCCGCAGGACAGCCCGCCGTTGTGGCTGGGGTCCATCAAGTCGAACATGGGACACGCGCAGGCCGCCGCCGGAGTCGCGGGCATCATCAAGATGGTCCAGGCGATGCACCATGGGGTGCTGCCGCGCACGCTGCATGTGGATGCTCCGTCCTCGCAGGTGGACTGGTCGGCGGGGCGGGTGGAGCTGTTGACTGAGGCGCGTGAGTGGCCGGAGGTGGAGGGTCGTCCGCGGCGGGCGGGGGTCTCCTCGTTCGGGATCAGCGGCACCAACGCCCACGTCATCATCGAAGCGGCTCCCGCAGCGGCTCCCGCAGCGGCTCCCGCAGCGGCTCCGGCTCCGGCTCCCGCACCGGCTCATGCTCCGGCTTCGGCCGAGGACGACGGACGGTCGACCGGGACGACGTCGCCGGTGCCCTGGCTGGTGTCCGGACGTGACCGGGAGGCGGCGACGGCCCAGGCCGCCCGGCTTCTGCAGTTCCTCCAGGAACACCCGGAGCTG
>NZ_JBIRGP010000046.1:0-4324 GCF_044328075.1 Streptomyces sp. NPDC017991
CGAAAACGCTCACTGTGGTCACCAAGGCCGGCTTCAAGAAGTACGACTTTGCCGAACTGCCGGTGGCCGAGCCGATGCAGCGCTCGCTGGCCGCACTCTTCGCGGCCCGATCTCGGGGGGACGTCCAGCTCCCACGCGACGAGCGAGTTCCATGCCGTCGCCTGTTCGAGAAGCTACTGGACGCCCACCACGGTGAGTGCAGGCCCGACCGCCTCACGGCATTGCCGCGGTCGACGTCCAGGATCAGGAGGTGGCGCACCTGGTTGCGGGACTGGATGGTGACGGTGTCCTCGCGCGGCGAGTCCGTGAGCCCGGGTGAGAGCCCGCTCGGCTTCCTCCCGTACGCCGCGTCCGGCAAGGGTTATTCCCACTTCTTGACATTGGGGGATGGGTTGGGAGTCTTTCCGTTGAACAGATGGTTCCGGAAGGCGATGATCTGCATTCCCTTGACGGTCACTGTGTCCTCGGTGAACTTGGACGTGAAGTGCGAGCCCTCCTTTCCCCCGTTGTACTTTCCCTGGAAGGTAATGGCGCCGTACCCCACCGTCGCATCGGCCCCAACCTTCTTGATCTCCGTTTTGAGAGCCGTCACCAGTGACTTGGACTTGATTTTCAGGTCCTTGATGAAGATGACGTGGAGCGGGTAGGCGACCATGTATCCCTTTGGGGGCTTTTTCCCGTCGGAGAGATTGCCGTTCTCCCACCCTTCAGTCATCTTCCAGCCGCGAGTCTCCAGGAATTCGGGGTAGAACCAGGGGCGTACGATCTGCGCCTGGGTGATTTCGAACTCAACCTCGAACTCATCGAGCTTGTAGTCGTGGGTGTATGTCTCGGAGTACGACTTGGCCCCTCCGGAGGCATGCCACAATCCCCAGTTACCACTGGCACCCACCTGCCACTCTTCGTACTTCTTGACCTTTTTATCGTCCAGCTGCTTGCTCACAAGGGAGTATGTTGTCCATCCGCCCTTGGCGAAGTTCGCCGGAGTGAGGGTGGTGAAGGGGTACTTGGCGGGACCGGTGAATTGGTTCGCCCGGTAAGTGCTCTGCAGTTCGCGCTTCCACTGTTTTGCGGATCGCTGGGTGAACTGTTCAATGGTGGCGAACGCCTCTTCGATCTTTCCCTTGTAGCCGAAGCTAATCCAGTCACTCCACGCGGTTTTGACCTCTTCGAGGTACGACTCGCCGTTGAATTGCCAGTCCTGGAGCCAGTGCGCCTCTTCAGCCTTGGGGCAGGTGAGATGGCGAAGGCGCTTCCTGTTGTACTCCATGACGGACTTCACGTAGGCCGTCATGTATTTCCGGTAATTCTCGTACTTTGTGGTGGGCTCGATCTCCTCGTTCGGCTTGCCCTCGTTCTTTACCGTGAAGATCACAGCGCGGGCTTTTTTCAGCGCCTCCTCGTCGTTCGGGCTGAGCTCGTCTACTGCCACCTTGGAGTTTCTCAGGATGAGTTCGTATTTGGTACTGAGACGCGAGGCGCTGTTGATCTTCCAGATGGCCACACCGTCGTACACCGCTTCGTGGCTGGGCACCACGTCGACCAACATGGCGAAATTGAAGGCCGCCTGTTGGCGGGCTTTGATCTCTTCGGCGCTCCCTGTGAATCCGAATCTGGCGAAGTCGAAATCGGCCGCCTCATATGGGAGCCCGGGCATACACATAGTGATGAATGATTCTGGGTCGGTTTTTGCGTCCTTGTCTTTCGCCACTGCATAGAAGATCTGGTTCTGCAGAGCCTCGCCGATTTCTTTGAGGGAGTGTGGCGCCATGGTGAACTCTTTTCCGTGAGGGGGGCTGTCGCTTGGGTCAGACTGCACCGGCCATGACCGCGCAGATCTGGGCGTTGAAGGGGCGGTTAAAGGCCGACAGTCGATTCAGGCGGTGGGCGACGATGTGCCACTGTCAGCCCCAGGGGAGGTTGGGATCGGGATCCGGACTCTTGGGTAGCAGCCGACACTTCAGGGCTGCGAGATAGATGGTCTCGGGCGCGGTGGACTGGTGGCTGGCCTTGCTATAGGTGGTCCACCTGATTTTGGGGTTCCAGTCTTCACCGGTCGCAGAGAACACCCATTTGACGAGGTCGCCAGAGCGGGTTGTAGCTGCGAGAAGATATCCCTCGCTGAGGACGCTGCCCTGCACGAACTGCAATTCGTCCCTACCGAAGTGGACCTTTTTAAGATCCTGGTAGGTGACATCTTCATACTTGGCCTCGGGGGGAAGGAATCCCCAGCGGACGCTAGGCGCCAGATTCACGGTGTACCACAGCTCGTTTCCCCTTTTTTCGATCTGCAGCCACCAGTCGGTTCTGGTCTCCCAACCGTTGTCCCGGTGCTGGTAGAGGCCCGTCTCCATAGAAAGGGCGTATCCGTTGCCCCATTCCTGACGGCCGGTGTGCCGGATGTCGATCTCTTCCTCATCTCGGCCGTCCACCGGCGCCGAATAGAGCGGGAGTTCCGGCACACCTGCGTGGGCGGCGTCACTCTCTCTGCCGGTCACGGTGCGGTACACGGTGATGTTCCGGGTCAGCGCAACCGATTCGACGTACGCCGGACAGCGACCCGTGGGTGGTGCGCCGCCATCGCTGAGGGGAGCTTCCTCCTCCGGACGCCACCACTTCCAGGCGCGTGAGCCGAACATCGTCATGGGGTGTTCGAACCAGGGCCGCACGACGTCCACGGGGCAGTGGTCGAACGCGAAGCTGGTGATCCGCAAGTCCACCGAACTGGGATCGATGCCGGAGCCTCCGGACTTGAGGAGTTCGAGAAACTCCTGACGGCCCACCCTCAGGCGGGGCCATTCCTTGTCGAGCACTTCGTCCCCCGGCGAGAAGGGGCTGACGGCGTACTTGGATCCGTTGGGAGCTGTGGACCAGTCATTCAGCCGCGCCGGGTCGAACGCCTTCCGGAAGCGCCCCCATTCCTGGGCCGGGGACTTGGCGCCCAGGGAGGCAAGGGTTTGCAGATATTCCTCGACCTTCTCCTTGTGGCCCAGACTCTCCCAGTTGCTGAGGGCGTCGTTACGCGCGGCGGCCAGGCGGGGTTCGTCGACCTCCTTCCACTGCTTGATGGCTTTAGGGTCGTGTGAGTTCTTCGCGGCCTGCTCGCCTTGGCTGTAGGCGAGTCGCGCGTGGAAGTAGGCGTCCCGGTACTTCCGGTAGTCCTTCAGGTGCTCCGAGGGTTCGGACGATTCCGTGTACAGGTACTTCCGGGCCTCGTCGTAACTCGTCTGTTCCTGTGGCGTCAGGTCGCTCTTGGCGAGCTTCGCGTTGAGCACGGTTCCGTAAATGTCCCAGAGGAACCCTGCGTGCTTCCACCCCGAAGGAGTTCCTTCCGGCAGCCTATTGACCAGCCGGGAGAACTCGGCGTACGTGACCTTCTGCTCGTAGGTCGGCTGCTTGGCAGAGAAACGCAGATGATCGGCCTTGTAGGCGTAGGTGCTCGGGGGCGCCTTCACCACATGTCCAGGCTGGCTGCTCAGCTGCCGGACCTTGGCCAAGAGCCCTGCAACAACGGCGACGTCGAGAGACCACCCCTCCTCGGCGGACTGCGTTTCCCCTTTGGTTCTCGTCTGTGTCATCGTTCCTCGTTCCGCGTCGCGAGCTTGGGAAGCCGTCGAACATAGTTCCGCCTCTGCGATGCCGGAGACTGACTCCGCAGGCGAACATGCCACTCGGTGGCGGCCATGCAAAAGACCGTCCGCCCCCGGCACACGGGGCGTGAATCGCGAAATCTCACATGGTGATGTGTGTCCGGCTCATGGCGACGCCGAGCCGCCTACGACGAAGGCCCTGTTCAGGTTCGTGCCTAATCGGCAGTGAGCGTCTAAGGCGCGCTACACGATGGGGGGCGTCCGGAGGCAGAGCGGTAGCCAGCGGCGCGCGAATCATGATCGAGTAACACCGGTCGTGATCAAGTACCACCGACCAATCGGGCGTCGAAAGGGGCCGTCCGGCACGCGCGATGCGCGGCCGTGTGCTGTCAGCAGGGACGAGAAGGCCGTCGAATGCGCGAAGGAGATGTACACCGCCTCGCTCGGCGAGGGGGTCGTGCCGCGCCCGCTGTCGATCCAGCCGATGGCCGGGCGTCTGCCGGACGGGAACATGCAGGCCCTGCAGCAGTTCGTGAACCAGTCGCCGTGGGATCCGCTGCCGGCCAAGCAGCGGATCGCCGAGCGGCTGTCCCAAGTCGTCAGGCCCGAGGTGTGGGTGATCGACGACGTATCGTTTCCCAGGTGCGGCAGACCTCGGTCGGGGTGGCCCGCCAGTACTGCGGAGCGGTCGGCAAACGGGCGAACTGCCAGGTCGCAGTCAGTGAGCGTTTTCA
>NZ_JBIRGP010000047.1:0-3445 GCF_044328075.1 Streptomyces sp. NPDC017991
CGACCCCGTCCTCACCCCCCTCACCCAACACACCACCACCCCCGACAACACACCCCCCACCGCCATCCCCCTCCTCCACCACAACCACCCCGAGACGCATACGTTCAGCACCGCGCTCGCGCGACTGGCCCTGCGCGGGGTGCCGCTGGACACCGCGAAGCTCTTCCCCGACGCCCGGCGGACCGTGCTGCCCACCTACCCCTACCAGCGCCGCCGCTACTGGCTGGACACGCCGGTGCCCACGAGCGACGCCGCGGGCCTAGGTCTCGCGCCTGCCGGCCATCCGCACCTCGGCGGCATGACCGGCCTCGCCGACGGCGACGGACTGCTCCTCACCGGTCGTCTCGCGCCGCACCACCACCCCTGGCTCGGCCAGCACGTCATCGCCGGTTCGACGCTGCTGCCCGGCGCCGCGCTCGTCGAACTGGCCGTCGCCGCCGGCGACCGGGTCGGCACCGGCACGCTGCGCGAACTCGTCCTTGAGGAGCCCCTGTCGCTGCCCGAGGACGGAGTCCGCCTGCAGATCACCGTCGGCCCCCCGGCCGAGGACGGCGCCCGCCCGATCTCGCTGCACTCCTCCCGCACCGAGGACGAGTGGACCCGGCATGCCACCGGCGTGCTGGCCCCGCGCGACCGGTCCGTGCCCGCCGAACAGGACAGTTGGCTCCCGCCGGACGCCCGGTCGCTCCCCGTCGACGGGCTCTACGACCTGCTCGCCGACCGCGGCTACGCCTACGGCGCCGCCTTCCAGGGGCTGACGGCCGCCTGGCAGTCGGGCGACGACCTGTACGCGGAGGTGGCTCTGCCCGAGGCACAGCACCCGGAGGCCGCCGAGTACGGCATCCATCCCGCGCTCCTCGACGCCGCGCTGCACACCCTGCTGCTCGCCGATCCCGGCGAGGACGGCACCCTGCGCCTGCCGTTCGCCTACGACGGTGTGACCCTGCACGCCTCCGGCGCCACCCGGCTTCGGGTCAAGCTCACCCACGTCCCGGCCGGCCGTCTCGCCCTGACGGCAACCGACCCCGCCGGACAGCCGGTGCTGACCGTCGACTCCCTGACCCTGCGGCCGGTGTCCGCCGACCGGATCGCCGCACGGGCGGGCTCCCCGGACGGACTGCTGCGCGTGGAGTGGCAGCCCGTTCCGACCCTGGACGGCCCGCCCGGGTCCGAGCGGTGGGCGGCCCTCGGTACCGCCGTCCCCGGCCTCACCACCGCCGCGTACGCGGACGGGGACGCCCTCGACGCGGCCCTGGACGCGGGCGAGCCGGTTCCCGACGTGCTGGTACTGGCGTACCCGGCGAGCCGGACCGGCGACCCGGCGGCAGTGCGGTCCGCCGTGCGGGAGTTCCTCGCCACGATCCAGCGCTGCCTTGCCGAGGAGCGGCTGGGGGCCACCCGGTATCTGCTCCTCACCCGTCGTGCGGTGAGCGCCGCCCCCGGTGAGGACGTCCACGACCTGCCGATGGCCGCGGTGCGCGGACTGGTACGCACCGCGTCGAGCGAACACCCGGGCCGCTTCGCCCTCCTGGACGTCGACCTGGGTTCCGGCCCGGCGGCCGACCGGGACACCGCCCCGCACGGGCTGCGCGTGGCCGCCGCCACCGCCGTCGCGGATGGGCTCGAACTGGCGCTGCGGGACGGCCGGACGGTGACGCCGCGGCTGACGCGCGGGCGGACCACCGCGGACGGGCCCGCCGCCCTCGACCCGAACGGCACCGTCCTGATCACCGGCGGAACCGGCGGGCTCGGCCGGCACCTCGCCCGTCACCTGGCCGCCCGGCACGGCTGCCGGCATCTGCTGCTGACCAGCCGGCGCGGCCCTGACGCCCCGGGCGCCGCCGAACTCGTGGCCGAACTGGCCGAGTTGGGTGCCGAAGCCACCGTCGAGGCCTGTGACACCGCGGACCGTGACCGGCTCGCCCAGGTGCTGGCCGCCGTGCCGGAGGACCGGCCGCTGACCGCGGTGGTGCACACCGCCGGCGTCCTCGCCGACGCCATGCTGGACAACCTCCGCGCCGAGGACACCGACCGGGTGCTGTCCGCCAAGGCGGACGGCGCCTGGCAGCTGCACGACCTCACCGCCGGAGCGCCGCTCGCCGCCTTCGTGGTCTTCTCCTCCGTCGCCGGGTTGCTGGGCACCCCCGGCCAGGGTGCCTACGCGGCGGCCAACGCCCACCTCGACGCGCTCGCACAGCACCGCCATGCCCATGGCCTGCCCGCCACCTCGCTGGCCTGGGGCATGTGGGACGCCACGGCCGGTGGCATGGCCGCCCGGCTGAGCGCATCGGACACCGCCCGCTGGAGCCGCGCCGGAATCCGACCCCTGTCCATCGAGCGCGGCCTGCGCCTGTTCGACGCGGCGCTGTCCACGGACGAACCCCTGCTCGTGCCCGTCGTGGTGGACCAGGCAGCACTGCGCGCCGCCGGCTCCACGCCGCCCGCACTGCTGCACGCCCTGGCACCCCCCACCCGGCGCCGCGCCGCGGCCGAGGACGGTGGTGCCTCCTGGGCCCAGCAGAAGGCGCGGCTGCCCGAGGCCGAACGGCGCCGTGCGGTGACCGACCTGGTCCGCACCACGGCCGCCGCGGTGCTCGCGCTGCCCGGCGCCGGGAGCGTCGACCTGACGGCCGCGTTCCGTGACCTCGGCATGGACTCGCTGTCGGGCCTCGAACTGCGCAACCGGCTCGGCACACTGACCGGCGTCACCCTGCCCACCACTCTGGTCTTCGACCACCCCAGTCCCCAGGCGCTCGTCGACCACCTGATGGAGCGACTCGCGGCGGCGCCCTCCGTCTCCACGGCCGGGACGACGACGGTGACGGTGAACGCCCCCGGGGAACAGGACGACCCCATCGTGATCGTCGGGATGGCCTGCCGTTATCCGGGCGGCGTCCGGACGCCCGACGATCTGTGGCGGCTGGTCGCCGATGGCGTCGACGCCATCGGCCCGTTCCCCGAGAACCGCGGCTGGCAGGTCGACGACCTGTACGACCCCGACCCGGACCGGCCGGGCAAGTCGTACACCCGGCACGGGGGTTTCCTGTACGACGCCGACCGGTTCGACGCCGAGTTCTTCGGCATCAGTCCGCGCGAGGCCGCCGGCATGGACCCGCAGCAGCGGCTGTTGCTGGAGACCAGCTGGGAGACCATCGAGAGCGCGGGCATCGCGCCGACCGCCCTGCACGGCAGCCGCACCGGAGTGTTCTGCGGTGTGATGTACAGCGACTACGGCTCACAGCTGCGGACGACCCCGGACAGTGTCGAGGCGTACCAGTTCGTCAACACGGCCCCGAGCGTGGTGTCCGGCCGGGTCTCCTACTCGCTCGGTCTGAAGGGGCCCGCCATCTCGGTGGACACCGCGTGCTCCTCGTCGCTGGTGGCGCTGCATCTGGCCGCGCAGGCGCTGCGGTCCGGCGAGGTCGACCTGGCACTGGCCGGCGGC
>NZ_JBIRGP010000048.1:0-3074 GCF_044328075.1 Streptomyces sp. NPDC017991
GGGGGGGGGGGGGGGGGGGGGGGGGGGGGGGGGGGGGGGGGGGGGGGGGGGGGGGGGGGGGGGGGGGGGGGGGGGGGGGGGGGGGGGGGGGGGGGCCCCCCCCCGGGCCGAGGTGGTGGGAGCGGGCCGTGCCGGTACGTCGAGTCCGCCGCCCCCGGGTGTACGGCTGTGAGTTCTGAGGGCGCCGCTTCCTGGAGGAGCCCTACGCGGCGGACTTTCGACGTACCGGCACGGCCCGCTCCCGGGTCTCGTCGCCGGGTGACCGCTGGGCCGCCTTCCCGTCCTGCGCGGGGCGGAGTCTCCCGTTCGGGTGGTGGGGTTTTCCACAAGTGGGGGGCTGTCCACGGGTGTCGGCGGGAATCTCGGTGAGGCTGCAGTCTGGGGTTCGAAAGCGATCTCCGACCGCAGGCGGTGGTACTCGTGTCGCAGTTGTCCTCCTTCCCGCGTCCGTTGGGCACGGACGTTCCCAGCACGTGCCAGGTACCGCACTTCGCTCCTGTACGGGTGCGGGGTGGGCGGTATCAGTTGCGCCGGCTGGTCCGGTGCCGGAGACGGGCTCTGGCGGCGGGGCTGGCCGTGACCGCGGCGGCCCTTGTCGCGGCCGGGCCGAGGGAGGTGGCGGCACGGGGCGCGGGGCCGCCCCGGCCGGTGGTCGACTCCGTGCGGGAGCGGCGGCCGGTCGAGATGGTGACGGCGCCCGTGCGGATCGCCGACGGTGCGACCGTGCGGCTGCTCAGGCCCGGTGACCGGGTGGACGTGGTCGCGGCCGAGGAGTCGGCGGCGGGTGACGCACAGGTGGTGGCCCGTGGGGTGCGGGTGACGAAGGTCCCGGAGTCCTTGGACAGCGTGTCCGAGGGCGGGGCGTTGATCGTTCTGTCCGTGCCCAGGAGGACTGCCGCACGGTTGGCCGGGGCAGGTGTGACCTCGCGGCTGGCGGTGACCTTGTGCTGAGCATGATCAGGCGGGTTGTGGTGTGGCTGTCAAGTCGCTCGTTGGAGGTAGGGAATTGGACAGGGCCGCCGCACCCTGACGTAGGTTGCGGAGCTGTTCATTCCACAGTCTGTGCAACCGAGAAGGATCCCCCTGGTGAGCGAGAAGAAGAAGGACCCGAGCATCTGGGACGGCTTCAAGGCCTTCCTGATGCGCGGGAACGTCGTCGACCTGGCTGTCGCGGTGGTCATCGGCGCTGCCTTCACCAACATCGTCAACTCCGTGGTGAAGGGCGTGATCAACCCGCTGGTCGGCGCCTTCGGCACCAAGGACCTCGACAAGTACAGCTCGTGTCTGAAGCACCCCTGCAAGTTCGACGAGGCGACGGGGACCGCGACCAATGGCATTCCCATCATGTGGGGAACCGTCCTCAGCGCGACGCTGACCTTCGTGATCACCGCCGCCGTCGTCTACTTCCTGATGGTGCTGCCGATGTCCAAGTACCTCGCCCGGCAGGCGGCCCGCCAGAAGGCGCGGGAGAACACGCAGGAGGTGATCGAGGTCACCGAGCTGGCGGTCCTGAAGGAGATCCGCGACGCCCTGGTGGCCCAGCGCGGCTCCGGACAGGGCGAGCGATAGGGGCGGGCTTCGGGGCGGTGGCCGACGCTGTCCGGACCGGTCGCTGGACGGCCGGCGGTCGGCTGGGGCGCGGGCGGGATCAGATGTGGTGGGGCGGCTTCTCGTCCAGGAAGCGGGCCAGGTCCGCGGCACTGTCGCCGGTCGGCCTCTCGCCCCACCCGCGGTCCGTGTCGTCCTCGGACGGCCGGCTCAGCGGGTCGTCGAAGACCAGCGCGGCCTTGGGCTCACGCGGTTCTGGGGTGGGCGCTCCGGCTTCGCTCATACCTTCAGGGTACGCGCAGGCGCGCGTGCGGCCGGGCGTCCGCGGAGGTCTCCTCTCAGGATGGGGCCGGGGTCGACACTGGCCCCATGACTGTTGACGCTCTGACCGATGTGACCGGGCTGCGTGTGGGGCATGCCACGCGGATCGGCGATGGCTGGCTCACCGGAACGACGGTCGTCCTGGCCCCGGAGGGTGGCGCGGTCGCTGCCGTGGACGTGCGCGGCGGCGGACCCGGTACCAAGGAGACCGACGCGCTCGACCCGCGCAATGTGGTGCGCAAGGTCGAGGCGATCGTACTGACCGGCGGCAGTGCGTTCGGGCTGGACTCGGCGACGGGCGTGATGGCCTGGCTGGAGGAGCGGGGGCGCGGGGTGCGGGTCGGCCCCGATCCGCACCATGTCGTGCCGGTCGTGCCGGCGGCCTGCGTCTTCGATCTGGGCCGGGGTGGCGACTTCCGGGCCCGGCCGGACGCGGCGACGGGCCGCGAGGCCGTGGAGGCCGCGGCGGCGAGCGAGCAGGGCGCGCCCGTACGGGAGGGGTGCGTGGGCGCCGGGACCGGGGCGGCCGTCGGAATGATGAAGGGCGGGGTCGGCACGGCGAGTGCCGTCCTCGAATCGGGGATCACGGTGGCCGCGCTCGTCGTGGCCAATGCGGCGGGGTCGGTGCTGGAGCCGGAGAGGGGGGCGCTGTACGGGGAGTTGGTCCAGGGGCAGCTGGGCTGTCCGGCCGCGGAGGTTCACCGGGCGGCGCGGGTGCGGCTGGCGGAGGCCGCGGCGAAGAACTCGGTCCCTCCGCTCAACACCACGCTGGCGGTGGTCGCCACCGACGCCGACCTGTCGAAGGCACAGGCCCAGAAGATGGCGGGCACGGCACACGACGGCATCGCGCGAGCCGTCCGGCCGGTCCATCTGCTGAACGACGGCGACACGGTGTTCGCCCTCGCCACGGGCGCGCGCCCACTCGCCGCCGAGGACCCCCTCGCCCTGAACGAGATCCTCGCCGCGGGCGCGGACCTGGTGACACGCGCGATCGTGAGGGCCGTATGGGCCGCCGAGTCGGTGGAGGGGCCGGGCGGAGTGTGGCTGTCGCATGGGGAGTTGTACGGGAGGGGGTAGGGGTGGGAGGGGGGCGAGGGGGTGGGGGGGCGGCCCCCCCCCCCCCCCCCCCGGGGGGGGCCCCCCCCCCCCGGCGGGGGGGGGGGGGGGGGGCCGGGGTTTGCCCCCCCAGTAACCGGGTTGTGTTG
>NZ_JBIRGP010000049.1:0-2250 GCF_044328075.1 Streptomyces sp. NPDC017991
CCAAGACACCCTGAGGTGCTGAACCGGCATCTGCACCAGCTGCCAGCAACCCCTCCCCACCACAACCCACCCAACAACAAGATCAAGAAAAACCTAACGGAGTCCTCATAGGGACGCTACGTGTGGACGCGGCCCCCGTTTCGCCGGATGTCCATAGTTTCCACTTGATGCATATCTGTCCCCGATCGCGGCCCGGCGGCGAATGCCTCCCCGGAACCGGATCCATCCTCCCCGTGGATCCGGTAGGGCAATGCTGATCACGACATCACACAGGCCCTACTGGGCGACGGTGAAGCGGTGGCGGCCTGCTCCCAGGCCGGAGACGGTGACCCGGTCGCCGTCCTTCGTCACCTGAGAGGTCCGTGCACGGCGGCCGTCCCAGACGACGTGCCCTTCCTGGCGTACCACCGCGCGCGCGTCGCTGACCGGCAGGGAGGCCGCGCCGCGGGTGCCACGGTGCCGTCGCGGAGCATCGCGAACAGGACGTTGATCCGCTGGCGGGCGAGGCGGAGGAGGGCCTGTGTGTGGTTCTTTCCTCGGACTCGGCATCGGTCGTAGTAGGTGCGGGAGGCGGGATCGTGCAGGGCGGCGAACGCGGACAGGAACATCGCGCGTTTGAGCTGCGGGTTGCCGCCGCGTGGAGCGTGTTCCCCGTGGATCGATGTCCCGGACGACTTCGTGGCCGGGGCGAGGCCGGCGTAAGAGGCGAGATGGGCGGCGGGGGGAAAGCCGGTACCGTCGCCGGCGGTGACCAGCAGAACGGCGGCGGTCCTGAAGCCGCCACCGGGCAGCGACGTCAGGACCTTCGAAAGAGGGCGTGCCTTCAGCAGGGTGCTGATCTGGGCTTCTGTGACTTGGCGTTGATCGTGGACGGCCATGCGGGCGGGCCAGGGAGGGGATCACGATGTCTAGGCTGCTGGTGCCCGGAACGGCGACGGTCTGCTCGTCGAGTGCGTCGAAGACATCGTCGATCAGCCGCTGGGCCATGCGCGGGGCCTTGGGCCGGATCAGTTCGACGAGTCTGCGGCGGCCGGCCTTGCGCAGAGCGGACGGGGAACCGTAACGCTCCAGCAGCCAGGTCACGGCCTTATGGTCCAGGCGCGGGCCCAGGACAGGCTCTAGCGAGGGGTGGACCGGGTGAGCAGGCCGCGATCCGGTTGCTGGTGCGGGTGGCCTCGGCTGCGAGGTCCTGGTCGAAGCCGACCAGGACGGTCAGCTCGGCGGTGATCTCGTCGGTCAGTTCCAGCGAGCGCAGGGTGTGCAGCATCGTGCGGGCGGCATCGGCGATGACCGCCGCGTCCTTCGCGTCGGTTTCAGCCTCGCCCGGGTAGAGGCCGACGATCCTCCGCATGGACAGGCCCGGCAGGTAGGCGACCTGGCAGCCCGCGTCCCGGGCCACGTCAGCGGGAGGGCACCGATCGCGGCGGGCTGGTCCACGATCACCAGCACGGTGCCGAACTTCACGGTCAGCTTGTCGAAGTCGGCCCGCCGGGGTCAGCCCGTGACCGTGATGGGCGCTCTTGCCGACGTCCAGGCCCAGGAACACGCCCACGTCACCGGTGTCGAACACGGTGTTCTCCAGTCCTTCGGTACGGATCCGGCCTCGGCGTCGGTGTCGTACTCGCGCATCTACGTTATGCAGACCTGCCGCCCGCGGGCTGTCCGGCATTGCGCCGGACCGGACGGTGGCCGAACCTCTGATCAGCGTCTCCGACGGCACCTCCCGGGCCCGGTGGCACCACTCCCCCGGGTCATCCGTTCGACAGAGGGCGGAAGTCATGCCGGGCCCGGAGGCCAGCGGCCCTCTTGCAGGGCCGCGAAGAACATAACGGGGCTCGCTCACCTCGGCCTCTGTCCTACCAGCTTGGGTGTGAGCCGCTGGTAACGGCGGTCGGAACCGGGATCGGGCGCCTGTACCAGGCGCGGCGCCAGGACTCCCGATGAGTTTCCGCCGGTCGCGGAGTCTGACAGTCGAGGAAGGGAGCGCAAGCACAATTCCCGTACGGCTGGGGCCTGACCACGCTAGTCACGGTCCCCTCGGGCGGTGAGGCGACGCTGGAGGCGCTCACCCCGGCTCGCCGCGGCCGGGCCGGGGGTGCGTGGCCTGGTCACCAAATGGCGGAACTCCGGGTGGTGGTGGGTCAAGCGGTCGGGGTCAGTCGGTGGGGTTGGGGCCGAGGGCGATGTCGAGGAGGGCGCCGAGCTGGTCGAGCTGGTCGGGGGTGAGTGCGCTGAACGAGGCCGTGGTGA
>NZ_JBIRGP010000050.1:0-2047 GCF_044328075.1 Streptomyces sp. NPDC017991
ACCGGTCGTCCCATACGAGACGGAGCCAGCAGCGGCTCGATCACTGCCCATGCCTGATCAGTCAGCTCATGACGACGCACCACGAACAGACCAACGCGCCAACCAACTTGCGGACACGACCCCGTCGCCGGGCCGTTGGTGCCGGGGCGAAACACAAACCGGTCCTGGTCGATCGACTGCTGGCCACCCTCGTCCGCCTTCGCAATGGCACCACCCATGACGTGCTGGCCTGCGGGTTCGGCGTCGACCGCTCCACCATCACTCGGCGATGCGCGGCTGCACCGCCGCCCCCGACGTCCGACAGCACTCCGGCACTGCTCCCATTGGGATCGCCAGCACGGACCGCGCACACCATCGCCTCGGCCGACTCTTCGGACAAGCCACTTCCCGGACCCGCCAGTAGCGAGCCCAGCCCTCCACCCCATGTGGCTTGACACATACAATCACGTGTCGCAACGACTCCTGGAAACCGCCCATCCAGCAGTGCAGGCGAGAGCGCAACGTCAGCGTGAAGACCAGGAGCAGCACCGCTAGAACGGGACTTGTGGCCGTCGGCCACTGCGAGCCGTCAGCTGCGCGTGATCACGGCCTACCAGCATAAGTTGCGAGCGGTCTTTACCCAGCTTTTCGACCGAGTCCGCACTGACGACGGTCTGCGCGCCCTAATGACCCTTGAGGCGGTAGAAGCGCATCGGCGAGTTCGGCCTGAAACCAATACGGGTGTACACCGGTTTCCCGGCGGCAGTCGCGTGCAGGGTGGCACGGGTCAGTCCGGTAGACCGAGCGCCCTCGTACAGTGCCTTCCGTGTCACCGCCTCACCGTAACCCCTGCGCTGCCACTCAGGCGCCGTGGCGACAAGCGCGAGAAATAGACTGTTTTCCGTTTCGACCGCCCCGGCGCATACCACAGGAACATCGTCCCGGAGGCCCAGGTAGGCGTGCACCTCATTCTTCCAAAGCGTCGAACCGTCAAGTCCGTCGCGACCCTCGTCCAGGGCGAAACCGTAGGCGCGCGAGTTGATGTCTGCATAGGCCCGAAGTTGTTCGTCTGTGGTCACGCGCACGAATGTCAGATCGGGGTGACTTGGCTCGGGCATACCGAGAATGTCCCCGGCCATCCCTGTGCTAGGGAAAGCGTATTCGAGTCCTGCCTTTTCGGCCATTACTTCCAGCGCTGAGCGTGCGCCGTCGTCGAGGAGGTCTTCGAATATCCATAGAAATCCAGAATGCTCTTTTGCACGCATGAGGTCTGCTGCCTCGCACATACGTCGCTCGGTCAGTTCGGCGTCCGTACCAATGTCGGTCAACGTAACGCAGTTCCAGAACTCGAACCGGGAGTCGGCCCAGCGAACTGCGATGCCTGGGAGATCTCGTACGTCTGCTGCCGCATCGCGGTCAAGTACCATGTCGCGCCAGACCGAAACGAGTTGCCCAAGCGATTCGACCGACTCGGTAAGATCAGTCACCGGTCCTCCAAGAGGTTTCGTTTTGTGGCACTCTGCCCACGAGTTTGCGAGTGCCGGTCGAGTAGGAGAACGGACTCAACGACTCCACGGTTCATACCAATGGGCTTGATCGGTTGTTCGGCTCCGAACCGGTCAAGGTGCTTAGTCATGTTACTGGTTGAGGTGCCAGCGTGGCCAAGACGAACGTGAGGAACGAGACCAGGAGCGTGGTCCGCCTGTGGGTGAGAGTTCACCGACGTGACCGAGACGTACCCGGAGCGCTCGCCGTTCAATTAGTGCCACTTGCCGGGTCCGGACATATCCGCGCCGGGGCCGGTCGGCTCCGCCCACGCGAGCCAGAGACCATGGAGCTGAGTGACCGCTTCGGTGTTGCCACCACCGGGAGCACCAGGGAGCCGTAGACGTCACTTCCCGGCCGTAACGGTGGCGGGTGTGTTCCGGTGCTGGGTGGCTTGGTGAAGGTCATCAAGGACGCTCCGGAGGCGATCCGTTCGGTGGCGCTCGACCGCGGTGATCTGAACCGCTACCGGGACATCACCGAGAAGCTGGAGGCATCCTTGACCGCGCTGCTCGGCGACGGC
>NZ_JBIRGP010000051.1:0-1728 GCF_044328075.1 Streptomyces sp. NPDC017991
AGGAAGGCGATGACGGCGGGGTTGGAGGAGGGGAGTTCGGTGTAGGTGCCGAGGCCGAAGGCGGGGTTCTGTTTGCGGATCTCGATCATGCGGCGGGTCCAGTGGAGCAGGCTGGAGGGGTTGCTCATGGAGGCTTCGACGTTGGTGACCTGGTAGCCGTGGACGGGGTCCATGATCGTGGGGAGGTAGAGGCGTCCGGGGTCGCAGGAGGAGAAGCCGGCGTTGCGGTCGGGGGTCCACTGCATGGGGGTGCGGACGGCGTCGCGGTCGCCGAGCCAGATGTTGTCGCCCATGCCGATCTCGTCGCCGTAGTAGAGGATCGGGCTGCCGGGCAGCGACAGGAGCAACGCGGTGAAGAGTTCGATCTGGTTGCGGTCGTTGTCGAGGAGGGTGGCGAGGCGGCGGCGGATGCCGATGTTGGCGCGCATGCGGGGGTCTTTGGCGTATTCGGCATACATGTAGTCGCGTTCTTCGTCGGTGACCATTTCGAGGGTGAGCTCGTCGTGGTTGCGCAGGAAGATGCCCCATTGGCAGCCGGAGGGGATGGCGGGGGTTTTCGCGAGGATTTCGGAGACGGGGTAGCGGGATTCGCGGCGGACGGCCATGAAGATGCGGGGCATGACGGGGAAGTGGAAGGCCATGTGGCATTCGTCGCCGCCTGCGGTGTAGTCGCCGAAGTAGTCGACGACGTCCTCGGGCCACTGGTTGGCTTCGGCGAGCAGGACGGTGTCGGGGTAGTGGGCGTCGATCTCGGCGCGTACCTGTTTGAGGACCTGGTGGGTGGCGGGGAGGTTTTCGCAGTCGGTTCCTTCTTCGGCGAAGAGGTAGGGGACGGCGTCGAGGCGGAAGCCGTCGATGCCGAGGTCGAGCCAGAAGCGCAGGGCGGAGACGATTTCTTCGACGACGGCGGGGTTTTCGAAGTTGAGGTCGGGCTGGTGGGAGAAGAAGCGGTGGAAGTAGTACTGCTTGCGGATGGGGTCGAAGGTCCAGTTGGAGGCTTCGGTGTCGACGAAGATGATGCGGGCGTCGGCGTATTGCTGGTCGTCGTCGGCCCACATGTAGTAGTCGCCGTAAGGCCCTTCCGGGTCGTTGCGGGAGGCCTGGAACCAGGGGTGCTGGTCGCTGGTGTGGTTCATGACGAAGTCGATGATGACGCGCATGCCGCGCTGGTGGGCGGCGTCGACGAATTCGACGAAGTCGGCGAGGTCGCCGAATTCGGGCAGGACGGCGGTGTAGTCGGAGACGTCGTAGCCGCCGTCGCGCAGGGGGGACTGGAAGAAGGGGGGCAGCCACAGGCAGTCGACGCCGAGCCATTGGAGGTAGTCGAGTTTGGCGGTGAGGCCTTTGAGGTCGCCGATGCCGTCGCCGTTGCTGTCCTGGAAGGAGCGGACGAGGACTTCGTAGAAGACGGCGCGTTTGAACCATTCGGGGTCCCGGTCCTTGGCGGGGGTGTCCTCGAATTTGTCTTCGACGGGTTCGTTGACGATCATGTGGGTGACCCTCCGGTGGGCGGTGAGGACGGTCGCAGGACGGTGAAGACGTGCGCGGCCCGGTGACCGGGCGTCAGGCGTACGTAGTTGGTCCTGCCCCAGGGGTAGATCTCGCCGGAGAGCTCGTCGCGCACCGGCACCGACGCGTGCCGGTCGAGGCCGAGTCGTGGCATGTCCAACGAGACCGTGGCTTCCTGGGTGTGGTGGGGGTCGAGGTTCACGACCACCAGAACCGTGT
>NZ_JBIRGP010000053.1:0-1202 GCF_044328075.1 Streptomyces sp. NPDC017991
TTGCTGCTTGAGCTGGGGGTGGCCGCAGAGACCAGCGAGAAGCGACTGTTTACTAAAAACACAGGTCCGTGCGAAGCCGTAAGGCGATGTATACGGACTGACGCCTGCCCGGTGCTGGAACGTTAAGGGGACCGGTTAGTCAGACTTCGGTCTGGCGAAGCTGAGAACTTAAGCGCCAGTAAACGGCGGTGGTAACTATAACCATCCTAAGGTAGCGAAATTCCTTGTCGGGTAAGTTCCGACCTGCACGAATGGCGTAACGACTTCTCGACTGTCTCAACCATAGGCCCGGTGAAATTGCACTACGAGTAAAGATGCTCGTTTCGCGCAGCAGGACGGAAAGACCCCGGGACCTTTACTATAGTTTGATATTGGTGTTCGGTTCGGCTTGTGTAGGATAGCTGGGAGACTGTGAAGCATTGGCGCCAGCCAGTGTGGAGTCGTCGTTGAAATACCAGTCTGGTCGTGCTGGATGTCTAACCTGGGTCCGTGATCCGGATCAGGGACAGTGTCTGATGGGTAGTTTAACTGGGGCGGTTGCCTCCTAAAGAGTAACGGAGGCGCCCAAAGGTTCCCTCAGCCTGGTTGGCAATCAGGTGTTGAGTGTAAGTGCACAAGGGAGCTTGACTGTGAGACCGACGGGTCGAGCAGGGACGAAAGTCGGGACTAGTGATCCGGCGGTGGCTTGTGGAAGCGCCGTCGCTCAACGGATAAAAGGTACCCCGGGGATAACAGGCTGATCTTCCCCAAGAGTCCATATCGACGGGATGGTTTGGCACCTCGATGTCGGCTCGTCGCATCCTGGGGCTGGAGTCGGTCCCAAGGGTTGGGCTGTTCGCCCATTAAAGCGGTACGCGAGCTGGGTTTAGAACGTCGTGAGACAGTTCGGTCCCTATCCGCTGTGCGCGTAGGAGTCTTGAGAAGGGCTGTCCCTAGTACGAGAGGACCGGGACGGACGAACCTCTGGTGTGCCAGTTGTCCTGCCAAGGGCATGGCTGGTTGGCTACGTTCGGGAGGGATAACCGCTGAAAGCATCTAAGCGGGAAGCCTGCTTCGAGATGAGGGCTCCCACCAACTAGATTGGTTAAGGCTCCCAGTAGACGACTGGGTTGATAGGCCGGATGTGGAAGCCCTGTAAGGGGTGAAGCTGACCGGTACTAATAGGCCGAGGGCTTGTCCTCAGTTGCTCGCGTCCACTGTGT